>NZ_CP095376.1:8332500-8951986 GCF_023008405.1 Amycolatopsis sp. FBCC-B4732 | reverse complement strand
GCGTCGGCGGGGTTCGTTCATCCCGGCGCCTCCTCGAGCCCGAGCAGCAGCCGCAGGTCGAGGCGGATCAGGTCGATACCGGCGAGTGAGATGATCACGTCCCCGGTGACGACCGCGCCGCGGTGGACGACCCGGTCGAGCAGGTCGGCGACGGCTTCGGCGGGCGATTCCGCGCTCAGGCGCACGACTTCCGCGTCAGCCACCCGCGGCCCCCAGCTCGACGTCGGTGAACGAGTACGGCGGCCACGGCCCGGACGTCTCGACCGTCGCGCCCACCGCGCGCAGCTCGCGGGCGAACCACTCGAACTCCGCGTGGAACGCCGCTTCCCGGCCGGTTTCCACGAGGTAGGCCGTGTTGGCCAGCACCCCGTGCGGCCGCGCGCGCCCGATGCTGTCGGAGGCGTGGCGGCGCAGCGCCTTCCCGAGCCGGCCGGTGGCCGCCAGCACCTCCTCGCGGCCCCGCTGGATCGCCTTGAGCCGTTCGCGGCGCCGGACCAGGTACCGCGTCCCGGTCAGGCCCGTGGCGTCCGGGCGGCTGGACGCGGCGGGCTCGGCGTGCCGGACACGGACACCCCACTCGCGGTGCCCGTCGACCTCGTCGAGGCAGGTGCGTGCCTGCTCGTAGCCGGCTTCGAGGAGCCGGACGGCCGCCGCCTCGCCGTCCAGGACGGTGCCGAACCGCAGGGGCAGCACGGGTTCGTGACGGAACACCGCGCGCACCACGGCGTCGTGCTCGCGGGCCGGTTCGGCGAGCGCGCCGTCGACCGGGTCGAGCGTGTCGATGCGGTCGAAGCGCGCCAGGGCCGCCTCGGCGACGACGACCCCGAGGTCGCGGTAGCCGATCAACCGCGGCGATCCCCCGATGTCCAGCGCGGGGCGGTTGCGCGTGATCGCGTACGCGCACAGCCAGTTCGAGGTGCTCACCGCGGTTCTTCCCTTTCGGGCAGCAACGGCTCGGTGCCGGTTTTCCCGAGTTCGGCGCGGGCGGCGTTGGGCGCGAAGAAGAGCCGGATCCGCAGGGTCGGCAATTCGACGTCGACGACACTGACCCCGATGTCGCCGGCTATCACCACCCCCTTGTCGAGTACGCGTTCCAGAACGTCCGCCAGCGAATCGGACGAAGCGGCCAATCGTGTCACCTCTCCTTTCACAAATCGGTGGCGCCACGGGTTAAGCGCCGCAGCCACTCGCACGCGCCGAGCTCACCCGTCCCGTCGATGTCCACCCGGTAGGTGGCCATCACACTGGTGGAATCCGGGATCCGGGCCAGTTCGACGACGTCCACGAGCACGGACCAGCCGCCGTCGGCGCATCAGCGGCGCGCAACCGGGAAACGGATTTCCCGGCGCACTCCGAAATATTGTTGTTTGACGCAAGGAACGGCTCTGGCGATTCACTCATCGCTTTCCTGGGTCGCGGTCGGGTGCCCACCGTAGCAACGGGCACAACTCCCAGGAGAAGCGTTGCGGGACGGTATTTTTCACCGGTTCGCGCGAACGAATGGGCGGGATGCGGCAACTCGCAAGGACAAATGGCGCAGCGCCGGGACACCCAGCGGAACCAATGCGCGGAATCGGCCCGCGAGGTTACGATCGAGTAACGTCCACGAGCCGGTACCCGACGCCCCGGACCGTCTCGATGGTGCGGGTGCCGAACGGCGTGTCGATCTTGCGCCGCAGGTAGCCGATGTAGACCTCGACGACGTTCTCGTCGCCGTCGTAGTGGGCGTCCCAGACGTGGTTGAGGATCTCGTTCTTCGTCAGCGCGGTTCCCGGGCGCCGCAACAGGAACTCCAGCAGCCCGAACTCCCGCGCGGTCAGCTCGATCCGCTGCTGTCCCCTGTGGACGGTGCGCGCGGACGGGTCGAGCCGCAGGTCGCCCGCCTCCAGCACGGCCGGGCGGGCCGGCGCGCCACGGCGCAGCAACGCCCGCAGCCGCGCGATGAGCACGACGAAGGAAAACGGCTTCGACAGGTAGTCGTCGGCGCCGAGGTCGAACGCGTCGGCTTCGTCGTACTCGCCGTCCTTGGCCGTGAGCATCAGCACCGGCGTCCAGTTTTCCGCCGCCCGCAAGCGTTTGAGCACCTCGTAGCCGGACAGCTCGGGCAGCATGATGTCCAGCACGACGACGTCGTACACGTGCTCGGTCGCCCGCCAGAGCCCTTCCCGGCCGGTGTGGGCGACGTCGGTGGTGAAGCCTTCGGCGACCAGCCCGCGCCGCAGCGTCTCCGCGAACTCGCGCTCGTCCTCCACGATCAGCAGGCGCACTACTCCTCCTTCGGCACGGCGATCACCGGCAGCTCGATGACGAACCGCGCACCCGGTTCGCCGGGGTCGGCGTAGCGCGCCCGGCCGCCGTGGCGGGCCGCGATGCCGGCCACGATCGGCAGGCCCAGCCCGGTGCCGCCGTGCCCGCGCTGCCGCGACGCGTCGAGGCGGACGAACCGCTCGAAGATCCGTTCCCGGTCGGCTTCCCCGACGCCGGGCCCGTCGTCGCTCACCTCGACGACGGCGAGGTCGCCGCGCACCGAGCTGCTGACGCGGATGCGCGACCGCGCGTGCCCGCGGGCGTTGTCGACCAGGTTCCGCACCGCGCGGCGCAGCTGGGCCTCGCTGCCGTGCACCTTCGCCGGCCCGGCGCGGACCTCGACGTCGAGCGCGCCTTCGCCGCGGACCCGCTCGGCTTCGGCGCGGACGATGTCGTCGAGGTCGACCTCGGTGCGCTGCGGCCGGTCGGTGGCGTCGTCGGTGCGGGCGAGCATGAGCAGGTCGTCGACGAGCTCGCGCAGCCGCGCGGTTTCGCGGGCGATCACCGGCACCAGGTCGCCGGTGCTCTCCGGGTGCCGCCCGGAGACGTCGAGCGCGGTGCTGATCGTCGACAGCGGCGACCGCAGCTCGTGACTGGCGTCGGCGACGAACCGGCGTTGCGCGGCCTGAGCGGACGCCAGCCGCCCGAGCATTTCGTTGAGCGTGACGGCCAGCCGGTGCACCTCGTCCCCGCCGGGCGGCAGCGGCACGCGCGCGGCGAGGTCGCGCGTCGAGATCTCCGCGACGGTCCGGCGCATCCGCTCGACCGGCCGCAGCGCCGAGCCGACCGCGCGGTAGACGGCGAGGCCGGAGATCGCGAGCAGCGGCACGGCGATCAGGCCGAGCAGCAACGTGAGGCGCGTGGACGCCTCGGTCACCGGCTCCAGCGACCGCGCGGAGATGACGGTGAACGGCCCGCCCGGCCCGTTCACCTCCTGCGAGACGACGCGGTAGTCGTCGCTGTCGCCGTTGAGCCCGAGCGGCAGCGTCTCGATGGTCTCGCGCCCGACGACCGGCCGGGCGGCGGTCAGCGGCGGGTGCCCGACGATGGCGGGGTCGCTCGCGATCGGCACGCCCCGCGCGTCGAGGACCTGGGTGACGGCTTCGGTGTCCCCGGTGCTGGCGACGTCGCTCGCGCTGAGGTCGCGCGCGCCTTCGCGGACGAGCTGGATGGCGACCTGGCGGCCGGTGCTGCGCGCACTCTCGGTGACGCTGCGGTCGAGCGACTCCTCCAGCAGCAGCACGACGACCACCCCGGCGGCCGCGATGGCCAGCGCGAGCGCGAGCACCGCCACCGCGGTGGTCCGCATCCGAACCCCGGTCGCGGCGATCACCCTGCCCAGCTTCACCAACGCAGCGTAACCGCGAAGGGCGGCCACCCGCGGTTCCCCCGCGGTCACGTCCACCGCGGGTCGCCGCCGGTCGTGAGCGGGACTGGGGGCACCGCGGTCATCGGCGTCGGCGGGTGGCTGTCAGGCGTTCCGTGCGCAGGCGGTCGACCTCCGGGAGCTCCAGCGGGGGCATCGGGTGCCCCGCCACCCAGCTCAGCAGCAGGTCCGCCAGCGCCGGGTTGCGGGCCAGGGCCGGGCCGTGCAGGTACGTCCCCACCACCCGGTCCGTCACCGCGCCCTCGGTCCCGTCGCCGTTGCCCGTGCCGCGCAGCACCGTGCCGAGCGGCTCGCTGTCCGCGCCGAGCTTGCTCACGCCCAGGTGGTTCTCGAAGCCCGTGAGCGGCTCGGGCAGCAGCCCCGACGACGACGCCACCAGCTCCGCCACCGCGCGCCGCTCGCCGGGTTCCGTGGTGACGTCGAGGAGGCCGAGGCCGTCGTGCTCGACGCCGTCGAGGCCGCGGAAGCGGGTGCCGAGCACCTGCAGGCCCGCGCAGACGCCGAAGACCACCGCGCCGCTCGAGCGCGTCCGCCAGTGCCTGCGCAGGTGCGCGGCGGCCAGCGCCTGGGCGCCGTCCTCGCCGCCGCCGAGCAGGTACAGGTCCAAAGTGGACGGTACCGGCTCGCCCAGCCCGACCGGGACGACCTCGGCGTCGAACCCGCGCCACCGCAGCCGGCGGCAGAGCACCTGCGCGTTGCCGGTGTCGCCGTAGGTGCCGAGCACCTCCGGCAGCAACAGTCCGATGTGGACGACCGACTCAGCCACCGGGCAGCCGCCCGACCAGGTCGCGGAACGCCGTGTAGTTGGCGACCAGCTCGACGGCGCCGGGCGGGAGGCCGTCGATCGCGGCCACCGGGTCCGGCTCGATCCAGTGCGCGACTTCGGCGTAGCAGAGCCTGACGGCGAGGTCGGCGCCGCGCTCGCCGGTGACCACCACCTGACGCCCGCGCAGCCGCTCGAAGTGCACGTCCCACAGCCAGGACAGGTCGCGCCCGTCCGCTTCCTGCGCGTTCACCGCGACGATCACCGGCGTGTCCTCGTCCAGCACGCGCAGCGTTTCGACCCAGCCGGCCGGGTTCTTCGCCAGCATCAGCCGCACGGAGTGCCGCGAACGGCGGATCGTGCGGTAGCGGCCGCCGATGTCGGTGATCGTCCGCAGCCGGGCGGCCGCGGTGTGCGGCGGCACGCCGAGCCGGTGCGCCGCGGCCAGCGCGAGCGCCGCGTTCGCCCGGTTCGCGTCCCCCGGCAGCCGCAGGTCGAGGTCGACCTCGCGGCCGCCGGGCGTGCGGACGAGGTCGCCGTCGAGGGTCCAGCCGGGTTCCGGACGAGCCAGCCCGCAGCCGCAGCTCCAGTCCTTGCCGCGGAACCCGACCAGGCCGTCGCAGCGCGGGCACGCCGTCGAGTCGCCGGTCCAGCGCCGCCCGGTGCTCACCCACACCGGCCGCGCGGCCGCCGTCGCGGCGGACGTCACGAGGACGTCGTCGCAGTTCGCGACGACCACCGTGCCCGGCAGCTCCGCCAGCGCCGCCCGCAGGTCGCGTTCGGTGGCGCGGACCTCGCCGACGCGGTCGAGCTGGTCGCGGCTGAGGTTCAGCAGCACGAGCACGGCGGGCTGGAGCTGCTCCGCCACCCACGGCACGTGGGCCTCGTCGACTTCGAGGACCGCGTACGGCGCGTCCGGGCGGGCGGCCAGCGCGGCGAGGACGCCGTCGGGCATGTTCGAGCCGTCCGTGTTGGCGGCGACCTCGGCCAGCGCTTCGAGCGCGCGGGTGAGCATGAGCGACGTCGTCGTCTTGCCGTTCGTGCCGGTGACCACCACGACGGTCCGCTCCCGGCCGAGCCGGCCCAGTGCCCGCGGGTCGAGGGCGAGCGTGACGCGGCCGCCGATCATGCCGCCGCGGCCGAGCCCCGAACTGCGGGACAGCCAAGCGGTCAGCCGGCCGGCGGCCACGGACGCACGGGTGCGGAAGGGGTTTCGGACGGTCATCGGTGCGGATGGTGCCCCGCGGGCGCTGTGAGTTTCCTGAGTCCGTGGCCCGCGTCTCGCGTCAGAGCGTGACGACGACCTTGCCGTGCACGTGCCGGCCGGCCTGCAGGGCGACGGCGTCGCGGATCTTCTCGACCGGGAAGACCGCGGCGATCGGCACGGTGAGCTGCCCGTCGACGATCGCCGTGGTGATCCTCGCGAGCTCGCCCGGTTCCGCGTCGGCGCCCCCGGTCGCCCGCACGCCGCCGGGCGGGGTGGGGCCGGCGGCGATCGTGGAGATCCGCTCGGGCGGGACGCCGATGGCCAGCGCGGCCTCGGCCGTCTCGGTGCCGAACAGGTCCGTCGCCGCGGTCACGCCGAGCGCCCGGACGCGGTCCGCCAGCCCGGGGCCGTAGGTGACCGGCTCGGCGCCGAGCTCGCGCAGGAAGCCGAACGTGCTCTCCGACGCCGTCCCGATCACCCGGGCACCGGCGAGCTTCGCGAGCTGGACGGCGAAGATGCCGACGCCGCCGGCGGCCCCGCCGATCAGGACGGTGTCGCCGGACCGCAGCCCGATCGCCGCCAGCGCCGCGGCCGCCGAGGAGCCGGCCACCGGGAGCGTGCTCGCCACTTCGTCGCCGATCCCGTCCGGCGTCGGGAAGAGCGAACCGGGCACCTCGATGACGACGAAGTCGGCGACGGCCCGGCCGAGCGCGCCGCCGTGGACGCGGTCGCCGAGGGCGAACCCGGTGGCGCCGGGCCCGACCTCGTCGACCACGCCGGCGAAGTCGTACCCGAAGCCCGACGGCAGCGTGATGCCGAACTGCGCCGCGGCTTCGGGCCGGGCGGCGAGGCCCCAGTCCATCGGGTTCAGCCCGGCCGCGGTGACGCGGACGCGCACTTCGCCCGGGCCGGCGTGCGGTTCCGGCACCTCGCGCAGCTCCAGGACTTCGGGACCACCGAACTCTTCGTAGACGACGGCTCGGCTCACGGGGACCTCCAGCGGCAGTGATGAGACTTGGTCCCATCACCGTACACCGATGACGGGACCAAGTGCCGTAAAGTGGTCCCATGGCCCGCTGGCAACCGAACGCCCCGGAGCGGCTGAGCAAAGCCGCGCTGGAACTGTTCGCCGAGCGCGGCTACGAGGACACGACGGTGATCGACATCGCCGAGCGCGCCGGATTGACGAAGAGCACCTTCTTCCGGCACTTCCAGGACAAGCGCGAAGTGCTCTTCGGCGGCGGCACGCTGGCCGGCCTGCTCGCCGGAGCGGTCGCCGCGGCACCGGAAACCGCCAGCCCGCTCGACGTGGTGACGGACGCCGTGGCCGCGGTCGGCCGCGAGGTCTTCACGCCGGAGCGCCGCGAGTTCGGCGCGCTCCGGCGGGCGGTGATCGACGCCAACCCGGAACTGCGGGAGCGCGAAGCCCTGAAGGGCCTGACCCTCACGGCGACGCTGGCCGACGCGCTGAGACGGCGTGGCGTCCCGGAGCTGACGGCGTGCGTCGCCGCGGAACTGGGCGCGCTCGCGATGAAGCTCGCCCACGAACACTGGAGCGCCGGCGGCGACTTCGGCGAATCCGCGCGGCAGGCCATGGCCGACGTCCGGGCGGCCGTCGACCTTTCCGGGCGTTCGTGACTTTTCCCCGCCGACCGGCGCGGTTCAGGCTCGTGAATGCGCATTCACGGACCTGAACGACAACGTTGTCGAAGTTGTCGATCCGGCCTGTTCAGAGGCCCGCAACCGCCATAGGTAGGAAACTTAACCATCGGAGGTTGTACCAATTAGCGTGCACAAGTAACTGCGTTTATCCTGAAGCGTTTCAAGATCTTCCGTACATACATCGGAGGTGTTACCGTCCAAACCCACCCAGCGGAAAGCCTTGCCGCTGAGCGGAAACCGGGAACGTCCAACGGAGGGCAACGTGGGACCGGAGCGCGGGCTGGAGAACAGCGGAACTCTCGAACGCGGACTCGCGGTGCTGGAGCACGTGGGCCGGCACCAGGAGATTTCCACCAATGCGATCGCGCGGCAACTGGGGCTTTCCCGCAGTGCCGCGTACCGGATCGTCGGCACCTTGAAGAACCTCGAATACCTCGAAGCCGACCAGATCACCGGCCGCGTGCGGCTGGGGACGCGGCTGGTCGAGCTCGGCGCCCGCGCGATGGCGGCGACCGACCTGCACCGGTGCGCGCCGCGCTACCTCGCGTCGCTCGCGGAGCGCTCGGGTGAGACGACGTACCTAGCGGTGCCGGACAACGACACGATGGTCTACGTCGCCACCGAACGCAGCGCCAGCGCGGTGACGCTCGCCTGCCGCCTCGGCACGCGCCGCCCGCAGCACGCGACGTCGCTCGGGAAGGCGTGGCTCGCCGCGCTGCCGGAGGTCGACCGCGCCGAGCGCGTCCGCCGGATGAAGCTGGATTCGCTGACGCTGAAGACGATCATCGACCCCCACCGGCTCCTGGACGAGCTCGCGCGCACGAGCCGGCGCGGCTGGGCGATCGACGAGGTGGAGAACGAGCCGGACGTCGGGTGCGTGGCGGCCGCGGTCCGCGACCACTCCGGCAGGCCGATCGCGGCGATCAGCATCGCGGGACCGGCACCGCGGGTGCTGCGGCGCTTGGACGAGCTGGGCGCATCGGTGGCCGGCACGGCTGCGGCGCTGTCGCTGAGGTTGGGTTTCGTCCGGAGCCGCCCCGCCTGACCCACTCGCGGTCGCGGCGCCCGGCCCCGTCTCGCGGCCCACCCCGACCCGCGCGGCCCGCCACGGCTCGGCCAACCCGCAGCCGCCCGGCCCACGACACCGCCTCACCCGCAGCCACCCGATCCCGACCCCGACGACTCGGCCAACCCGCAACTCCACGGCCTCAGCCACCCGACCCCAATCCCGCGACTCGGCCAGCCCACAGCCACCCGGCCCGCAACGCCGCGGCCGCAGCCACCCGACCCCAATCCCGCGCCTCGGCCAACCCACAGCCACCCGGCCCCAACCCCGCGACTCGGCCAACCCACAGCCGCATGGCCCGCACCACCACGGCCGCGGCCCCAACCCCACCAGCCCACGGCCGGCCCCACCCGCGGCCGCCCGCCCGAACGCCACCCCTGCTCGGCCAACCCGCAGCCGCCCGACCCAACCTCCGGCGCTCGGCCACCGATCCCCACCCCGCTGTCCCCGCACCCGGCGAAGGAGCCGACCGTGACCTGGATCCAGGACTACCAGCCGGCGGGTGGGCTGTGGGTGTCCGCGCTGCTCGCCGCGCTGCCGATCGTCGTGCTGCTCGTCGCGCTCGGCGTCGTCCGCTTCTCCGCGCACCTCTCGGCCGCGCTCGCGCTGGTCACCGCGCTCGGCGTCGCCCTTCTGCTGTACCGGATGCCGGCCGCACTGGCGTTCGACTCCGCCGCGATGGGTGTGCTGTTCGGGATCTGGTCGGTGGCCTGGATCGCGTTCCACGCCGTGTACTTCCACAACGTCACGGTGGCGACCGGCCGGTTCGACTCGATCAAGCGGGTGCTCGCCGGGTTCAGCGAAGACCGGCGGCTCCAGGCCCTTCTGATCGCGTTCGCCTTCGGCGCGCTCCTCGAAGGCGTCGCGGGTGGTGGGTCGCCGATCGCGATCACCGCGGCGATGATGGCCGCGCTCGGGTTTCCGCCGGTGAAGGCCGTTGTGCTGGCGTTGCTCGCGAACACCGCGCCGGTCGCGTTCGGCGGGCTCGGCAACCCGCTGATCGTGCTCGGCAGGCTGACCGCGCCGATCATGCACCTCAAGCAGGACCAGGCCACCGAGCTGTTCTCGGCCATGGTCGGGCGGCAGGTTCCGGTGCTGGCGCTGATCATCCCGGCGTTCCTCGTCGTCGTCCTGGCCGGCTGGAAGCGCATGCTCGAGGTGTGGCCGGCCGTGCTGACCGCCGGGTTCGCTTTCGCCGCCATGCAGTTCGTCGCGTCCAACTACATCAGCGCCAGCCTCGTCGACGTCCTCGCCGCGCTCACCGCGATGGCCGCGCTCTGGGTGCTGACGCGGTTCTGGCAGCCCGCGGCGGTGTGGCGGTTCGAAGGTGAAGAAAGCGCTGTCTCGACCGCCGAAAAATCCGACCGGCGCGCGCTCCACGCGTGGATGCCCTACATCATCCTGATCCTCGCGATCTTCCTGTCGCGGATCGGCACGATCTTCAAGAACCTGCCCACCTGGCTGGACCTGACGAAGCTGCTGCACAAGGCGGACTGGATCTTCGCCTGGCCGGGCCTGCACAACCACGTCATCCAGCACCCGCCGATCACGGCGAAGAACGCGCCCTACGCGGCGACGTTCACGGTGGACTTCCTGTTCTCACCCGGCACGGTGGCGCTGATCGCGGCGGTCATCGCCGGCTTCGCGATGGGCGCGCGGCCGAAGCTGCTGCTCGAGACGTACCGGCGGACGCTGGTCCAGATGCGCTGGGCGCTCGCGACGATCTTCATGATCCTGGCCATCGCGTTCGTGATGAACTACTCGGGCGCGACGCAGACGCTGGGCCTGGCCCTGGCGACGACCGGCGCGGTCTTCCCGCTGTTCTCCGCCTACATCGGCTGGCTGGGCGTGTTCCTGACCGGCTCGGACGCGTCGACGAACAGCCTGTTCGGCCCGATGCAGGTGATCTCGGCGCAGCAGCTGAACCTGAACCCGATCCTGGCCGGCGCGACCAACACGTCCGGCGGCGTGATGGGCAAGATGATCTCCCCGCAGAACCTGTCGATCGGCGCGACGGCGATCGGCCAGAGCGGCAAGGAGGGCTCGCTGCTGCGGCAGACGTTCCTCTGGTCCCTGCTGCTGACGGCCGTGGTCGGCGTGATCTCCCTCCTGCAGGCGACGATCCTGACGGCGATGATCCCGTCGCCCTAGGCTGGGCGGCATGACCTCTGAAGCGCTGGCCTCGTTCGGGTACGAGCTCGGCCTCCTGAAGCGGATCCGGCGGTCGGGCTGGTGGCACGCGGGTGTGCGCGACCCCGAGTCGGTCGGCGAGCACAGCCTCCGCGCGGCCCAGCTGGCGGCGCTGCTCGCGGCGGAAGAAGGCGCGTCCCCGGAGCGGGCGGCGTTCCTCGCGCTGTGGCACGACACGCAGGAGACGCGCACGGGCGACCTCCCGCTGACGGCGGTGGAGTACCTGCGCAAGCCGGAACCGCGCGAGATCACCGCCGACCAGACGGCCGCGCTGCCGAAGAAGTCGCGCGAGCTGGTGCGCGAGGCGGTGGACGAGTACGAGAGCCGTGCGACGGCGGAAGCGTTGTGCGCGAAGGACGCGGACAAGCTGGAGATGCTGCTGCAGGCCCTGGAGTACCGCGATATCGGCGTGCGCCCGGTGGACGAGTGGATCGCGTCGGCGACGAAGGGGCTGAAGACGGCAACGGCGAAGAAGATCGCGGAAGCGGCGTTGACGTTGTCGCCGCTTTCGTGGCGGGGCCGCTAGGTCCGGTCACCCATCGCCGCGGAGCTGATCGTGCCGTCCGCGACGCTGTGCCCGATCATGCTGTGCGCCTCCCGGAACAAAGCGCGCGCCTGGCCGAAAAGGTAGATGTCAGCGACGCCGACCACTCCCGATACGACTGCTTCGATGCAATTCGGGCTTCGCGGTGATCAACCGTGGCGACATATGCAGCACTTCGCGCAGCGCATCGATGGTGAGACGATCGACTTCGTGGCGGTCTTCACCGCGCGGCGTGTTATCGGAAGTGGTCTTCTCCTGGAGCTGCCGGTAGTCCGACCGGATCCGGCTGCGCACCCGCGCTACCACGCGACTGGTCACCGGCCGGAAGACCGATAGCGGACCGCGCGGCCGCTCGTCGAGGTCGTCCACGGTCAGCCGCCGGAGGGTGGTAGTGCCCCACCAGCAACCACCCGGCACAGAACCACATGTAGCCCGCGACCAACGCACTGCGTACGTCCCGGAAGCCCGGCAGCAGCGAGGCGAGCGCCGCTAAGCGCCGACGGCCTTCGCGCGGTTGAGGAGCAGCTCGCGCTCGCGGGCGTTCTCCGTCATCTCCGCCGCCCGGCGGAACTCGCCCTCCGCCTCTTCCAGCCGGCCGAGCTTCTCCAGCAGGTCGCCGCGGACGCTCGGCAGCAGGTGGTAGTCCTTCAGCGCCTCGTCCGCCGCGACCGCGTCCACCACCGCCAGTCCCGCTTCCGGCCCGTGCGCCATCGCCACCGCGACCCCGCGGTTCAGCTCGATCACCGGCGACGGCTGGAGCTTGCCGAGGCCTTCGTACAACGCCGCGATCCGCGCCCAGTCCGTCGCCTCCGGGGTCCGGGCGCGGGCGTGGCAGGCCGCGATCGCCGCCTGCGCGGAGTACGGCCCGTACGCCCCTTCGGCGATCTGCTCCGACAGGGCCAGCGCCGCCAGGCCGTGCTGGATCAGGAACCGGTCCCAGCGGGAACGGTCCTGGTCGAGCAGCAGCACCGGCTCGCCGTCGGGCTTGGTGCGGGCCTTCGCGCGGGACGCCTGCAGCTCCATCAGCGCGACCAGGCCGTGGACCTCGGACTCGCCCGGCATGAGCGCGGCGAGCACGCGGCCGAGGCGCATCGCCTCCTCGCACAGCGCCGGGCGCATCCAGTCGTCGCCGCGGGTGGCCGAGTAGCCCTCGTTGAACACCAGGTAGAGGACCTCGAGCACGGACGACAGGCGGGCGACGCGCTCGTCGCCCTCCGGGACCTCGAACGGGACCTTCGCCGCCGCCAGCGCCTTCTTCGCGCGGACGATCCGCTGGGCGATCGTCGATTCGCGGACCAGGAACGCGCGCGCGATCTCGTCGGTCGTCAGGCCGCCGAGCATGCGCAACGTCAGCGCGACCCTTGCCTGCGTGTTCAGCACCGGGTGGCAGGCGACGAACAGCAGCCGGAGGACGTCGTCCTCGATGTGGTCGTCGAGGGCCGCGTCGAAGTCCGGCAGCACGCCCTCGCCGAGCTGCTGGCCGCGGCCGACCTCTTCGAGCTTCTCCGCGTACCGCTCGTTGCGGCGGAACTGGTCGACCGCGCGGCGCTTGGCGATGGTCATCAGCCACGCGCCGGGGTTGCGCGGCACGCCGGACCCCGGCCACTGCTCCAGCGCCGCGACCAGCGCGTCCTGCGCCAGCTCTTCGGCGAGACCGACGTCGCCACGGGCCATCCGGGCCAGCCCCGCGATGAGCCGCGGCGACTCGATGCGCCAGACCGTTTCGACCGTGCTCCGGGTGTCCGCAACCGTCACCCGGCCATCAGACAGGGTGATCGGCCGCGGTGCAACCCACTACTCGGCGATCGGGCGGATCTCCATCACGCCGCTCTTCACCTCGGGATTCGGGTTGGGCGCCTGCTTCATCAGCGCGACGACGTCTTCGAGCGACTCGCCGTTCAGCACCCAGAACCCGGCGATCAGCTCCTTCGTCTCCGCGAACGGCCCGTCGATGACCTTCGGCTCGGCGTCCCCCGCGAAGAGGACGCGGACGCCCTCGGCGCTGGAGGTGAGCCCCTCGGCCAGCTCGATCCGGCCTTCGTCCAGCAGCCGGGCGTTGAACTTCGTCATTTCGGTCAGTTCCTCGGCCGTGGGCTGGTACCCGGCCGCCTCGGTGTCGGCGGTGGCCTTGACCATCACGAGGAACCGCATCACGACTCCTGGGCGCTCTGCGCGCGCAGCCGCCCTTCCAGCTCCTCGACCTCGGGCGTCATGTTCTCGAAGTCGGACGCCTCGGCGACGCGCCGGATCTCGACCTCGCCGGCCTGGCCGTCGGGGTTGGGCATCCGCTTGATCCACTCGATGCACTCTTCGCGGTCGCGGCACTGCAGGATCCAGAAGCCGCCGACGAGCTCCTTGGTCTCGGCGAACGGGCCGTCGACGACCTTGGGGTCCTCGCTGCCGGAGAACACCACGCGCGCCCCCTGCGAGCTCGGCGTGAGGCCTTCACCGGCGAGCAGGATGCCGGCCTTGACCATCTCCTCGTTGAACTTGCCCATTTCGGCGAGCAGTTCCGCACTCGGGCCCTTGCCCGCCTCGGACTCTTCGTTCTGCTTGACGATCACCATGAACCGCATCGCGGTCTCCTCTCGGTCGGTCTTGCCCACGCGTCGAACGGCACGGCCCCGGATCGACAGCTCCGGCAAAAAAGTTTTGGCGCCGGAAAACTAGCAGCTCAGGGTCGCCTCGGGGGATGATTCGGACGCGGGGACGGTTCCCGCCGAGGGGTGGGCACATGGATCGCAAAGGACAGCGCCGCTACATCGTCCGGCTCCCGGCCGGGGGCGACCGGCCGCCCAAGCCCGGCTTCCCGGTGTGGGACACGTCCCTGGGCAACGTCCGGCGGCGGTACCCGCGCGCGGCGAAGATCTGGCGGGCCACCGAAGACGAGCCGCGGCGCCCGCGCCCGCTGCGGCGAGCCGGGCAGCTGCTCCGGCGGGGCCCGGCGCTCGCCTGGCGCTGGGCGCGCGACCGCGACGCCAAACCCTGGTGAGAGCCCGGCTAACCTGCCGTCGTGGCGGTACTCCCCGACGATCTCTCCTCCGCGCTCGACGAAGAGCTGGCCAGGCACCCCGTGGGCCGGCTGAGCCAGTCCGTCGACCGGCTCAGCGCGCGCTACCGCCAAGGTGACGCGGCGACCTCGCCGATCCTGGCCTCTGAAGTCGACGTCGCCGCGTACGCCGGCTACCGGATGCCGGCCACCTACGCCGCCGTACACGCTGTGCTCGCCGAAGCCGCTTCGCGCGCTCCGGGCTTCGAGCCGCGTACGCAGGTCGACGTCGGCGGGGGTACCGGGGCGGCGGTGTGGGCGGCCGCGGCCGTGTGGCCGTCGCTGGCGAAGTGCGCCGTCGTGGAGCAGGTCGCCGGCGCGATCGGGCTCGGGAAGCGGCTGGCCGCGAACGCGCTCCAGGCGCCGGTCCGGAACGCGGAGTGGCGGCGTGGGTTCGTCGACCCGGCCGCCCCGGCGCCGGAAGCGGACCTCGTCACGCTCTCCTACGTGCTGGGCGAACTCCCGGGAGCCACCCGCCCGGACGTCGTGCGCTGGCTGGCGGCGAAGGCGGAAGCGGTCGCGCTGATCGAGCCGGGCACCCCGGCGGGCTACGAGCGGATCCGCGCCGCCCGCGCCGAGCTGATCGACCTCGGGCTGCACGTCGTCGCGCCCTGCCCGCACGACGCCGCCTGCCCGATCGAGCCCGGCAAGGACTGGTGCCACTTCGCCGCGCGCCTCCCGCGGTCGGGCCTGCACCGGCGGTTGAAGGCCGCGACACTCGGGTTCGAGGACGAGAAGTTCGCGTACGTCGTCGCGGCGCGGTTCACGCCGGAGCGCCCGGACGCGCGGATCATCCGGCACCCGAAGAAGCACAAGGGCTGGGTCGCGCTCGACCTGTGCACCGGCGACGGCTTGAAGCCGGGTGTCGCGGTCTCGAAGAAGCAGGGCCCGAGGTACCGCGCGGCCCGCGACGCCGAGTGGGGCGACGGCTGGTCTTCCACCTGATCCGCTGGCAGGGTGACCGCCCATGGGGAGAGTCATCGCGGAAATCAGCGTGTCGGCCGACGGGATCGTGGCCGGGCCGGGATCCAGTGCCGAACACCGGCTCGGCGAGGACGGCGGCCTGCTGCACGAGTGGCTGTTCGAGGGCACCGACGCCGACGGCGAAGTCGCGGCGAAGCTGTTCGAAGGCACCGGCGCGTTCGTGCTCGGCCGGACGATGTTCGAAGTCGGCGTCGACACCTGGGGCGACGACGGCACCTTCGAGAAGCCGGTCTACGTCGTCACGAACCGGCCGCACGAACCGGTCGTGAAGGGCCCGACGACGTTCACGTTCGTCACCGAAGGTGTCGAGAACGCGCTGGAGCAGGCGAAAGCCGCGGCCGGCGCGGACAACGTCGTCGTCATGGGCGGGGGCACGACGCTACGGCAGTTCCTGAGCGCCGGGCTGGTCGACGAGCTCCGCCTGCACGTGATCCCGCTGCTCTTCGGCCACGGCGTCCGGCTCTTCGACGGCCCGCCCGGCGAGCACGTCCGGCTGAAGCGCACCGCGGTGGCCGAGACGCCGAACGCCACCCACCTGATCTTCGACGTGCTCCGCTAAGGCATCCGCACCGTCCGCAGGAACGCCGGGAGCAGCCACGGCCGCCGCCCGCCGATCCGGACGCCGCCCGTCAAGACCGCTCTGGGCCGGGAAATCCGGCCGAACATCATCGGGACCAGCACCGCCGGGTCGAAGCGCAGGCGGACGTCCGCCGTGCCGTCCGGTTCCTCGAAGCGCAGCTTCCCGTGCTGCAGCGCCAGTACGCCCGGCTTCGTGTACGCCGACCGGAATTCGACCGCGATGCGGCGCGCGGACGGCGTCGCGTCGTCGAGCAGGCTGCCCATGTCGTTGCGGACCATGCCGAACAGGAACAGCTCCAGGAACATCGCCTCGTACCGCGCCGGGATCGGCCACGGCCGCCGGAGGGCGCGGGCGATGTCGAGGCCGTGCAGGAGCATCTCGTTGACCAGGTGCGCGAGGACGCCCGCCACCGGGACGCGCGAACCGCCCAGCCACCAGACCGGCTTCTCCGGGTCGAGGTCCGCGCTGACCAGCAGGACCTCGGCGATGTCCGCGCGCAGGCGCTCGGCCAGGCGGGCCGGGTCGCGTTCCGGGTAGAGCTCGAGGGCGAGCTCGTTCATCCGGCCGATCGTGTCGATGCTCGCCGAATCGATCGGGTCTTCGAGGCCCGGCAACGGGAGCGGGCCGCCGTCGCCGCGGATCATCGCCGTGTACATCAGCGCGATCATGCCCACGTGCGACGCCGTTTCGGCGATCGACCACTCGCCGAGCGAGTTCGCGTGCGCGTCCGGCACGCTCGCCACCAGATCCGCGAACCGGCCGCCGACGTCCGGCAGGGCTGCGCGCACCGACTCCCACTGTTCGACCGTCACAGCTTCCGAAGGTAAGCCGCCGCGCGGTCGTCCCGGGTCTCCGAGGGTGCGGTTCCACTGTGAGTAGGGAACTCGCAGCGGTAACCGGCCAGTCGGGGGGCGTGCCGGCCGGTTACCGCCGCAGTGAGGAAGAGGGAGCCGCACGCCAGGAATGACGCGCGGCTCCAGGCATCACCCGATCGAGTGACGAGACGGCCGTCAGGCCGGGTCGGCGAGGATGCCGTTCACGTACGAACCCGGGTGGGTCGCCGCGTCCTGGCGGAGGACCGGCAGGCCGGCCGGCCAGTCCGCGGTCAGCGCCTTCGTCGACCCGGGCGGGATCGTGTTCAGCCTCGACGGCGTCCACGTCGGCTCGCCGTCCGCCGGCTTCACCACCGTGATCGTCGCCGACGCCGTCGTCCCCGGGGTGACCTCGTTGTACTTCACGCCGTTGTCGACGCGCGTCAGGTGGTACACCGGGCCGAACGCCGGGTCGTCCGGGCCGGCCAGGTCGACGCCCGGGACGCCGTACAGACCGCACGTGTGGTCCGTCGTGTTCCGGTAGGTCAGCGGGAGGTCGTACTGGCCCGGCGCGTCGTTCTTCTCGGCCGGCTTGCCCAGCAGGACCTCCAGGTCGGCCGTGGTGCACCGGGGCGTCGCGGTCGACGCCGCGGCCACCCCGCCGCCCGCCGGAGCCGCCGCCGCGCCGTTCGCGGAGCCGGACCCGGACCCGGAGCCTGCTGCGGGCGCCGGGGCCGCCGTGGACGTCCCGCACGCCGCCAGCACGAAGGCCCCCGCCGCCGTGCCGATCCCCAGCAAGATGCGCTTCATCGGAAATCCCCTCCCGGACGTCAGTTGCCGACCGGCGTGACCTGGACGGTCTCGCCCTTCACCGGCGCCCCCGCCGGCCACGCGACGCTCACCGGCTGGCCGTACGGCCCGGTCGGCAGGTCGAACGTGACGAACTCGGCGGCCGCAGGCGCCGCGGCCGAGCGCTGGACGATCCGGGACACCGCCGGGTGCCCGTCGCGCAGGTTCACCGGGACCGCCTCGGAGGCGTCCGTCGTCACCGCGATCGGCAGCCGCTGCCCGCCGGCGAGGAAGCCCACCGCGGTCGGCGCGCCCTCGAGCTTGCAGTTCGTGGTCGGCGACGCCGCCGTGTAGGTGAGCACATAAGCCTCGTGCCCGGCCGCGTTCGACGGGTCCGGGGCCACGGTCACGGTCACGTCCGACGCGCCGCACGGGTGGTCGCTCGGCATGGCGTTCGCCGCCCCGCCGGCCAGCAGCAGCCCACCGGCCGCCAGACCCCCGACGATCAGCGCGGTACCAGCTCGCTTCATGGTCATCCTCCCTTGTTCCGTGATCGACTGGACTCACTGGGAAAGATGCCCACCGCCCCCTCGGGGATGCGCCGCGATGCGATCGATCACCCGAAAGCAACCTTCAAGATCACCGGACGTCGGAAAGGGAGTCAGCTGCGACCGAAACAGACGAACGGCATCAGCGGTTCGGCCGTGGCCGCGTCCGCCAGCGCCCGTGCCGGCGGCGTCCCGGCCGCCAGTGCGCGGTGGAACGCCAGCATCACCCCGCCCGCGGTCCGGTCGTCGACCCGCGCCACGCTCGAGACCACCGTGCGGCTGCCGCCGTAGAGCAGCGCCGCCGTGAAGCCGAGGACCTCGTCACCCGCGCGGACCACGGTCTGGCCGACGTCGCACGACGACAGCACCACCTGCTCCGGCGCCGTCGCGAGCTGCTGGACGTCGTAGGCCATCAGCGGCCCGTCGGCGAGGTTGAGCCGGGAGAACAGCACGTTCTCCTGCTCGTGGTGGCCGTGCGCGGCGAAGTGGGCGAGCCGGCAGCCGTCGAACGCCTTGAGCGTCGCCGCGACCGTCGCGTCCGGGCCGGTCAGCACCTCCGCCTCCGGGTACAGCGGCGCCAGCGACGAGATCTCGGTGTCCGCGTGGGTCAGGTCCGAGCCCGCGACCAGCAGCGGCGCCCCGTCCGCGCGGCGCGGACGGCGGCCCGCGTCGAACCAGGCCGACGACGACGGCGTGACCGTCACCGGCCGGCCGCGCACCGTCGGCAGCAGCCCCCACGGGATCGCCGACAGCGCCCCGGTCGGCACGACGACGACGTCGAGGTCGCCGAGCCGGGCGGCCAGCGGCGCCAGCAGGATCGCGTCCAGCGCGGTGACCTGCGTCCGCACCGACCGGCGGATGACCCGGTCCAGCTGCGGCGGCAGCTGGCGCCCGCACAACGCGTCGAGGTCGCTGTGCAGCCGCGCGACCGGCTCCGCGACGGCCGAGGCCGGGCCGAGCTCGACCAGCGCGACCCGGTGGTCGGCGATCACCTGCGCGCACAGCGAACCGTGGTCGGCGAGGAAGCAGACCATCGCGCTGCCGGTGGCGGCCAGCTCGTCGCCGATCTCGCGCAGCTTCGCCTCGGGGTGGTCCACGTCGGTGCCCTCGGCCTGCCAGCCCTTGGCGCGGATTTCGCGTTCCAGCGCGGCGCAGCGCTTCACGGCCTGCGCGTCCGGCTTCCCGGACAGCTCGCCCGCGCGGATCTGCATCGAGAGGTACCGCAGCTCGGCGACGGCGTCCACGGTCTCGGGGTGCGCGGGCGGGCGCACCGGCCGGAACCGGAACGCCTGCGCGCGCGAGCGGTCGAGCCAGCGGAACACCACCCCCGGCGACCGCTGGGCGAGCGCGGCGGCGAGACCGGCGTCGGCGAGTTCCTTGCCCAGCGACGTCGTCGCGGTCTGCAGGTCGACGCTGCCGAAGCGGCTGCGGTGCCGCTGCAGCTGGGCGAGCCCGGCCCGCGCGTTCGCGAACGTCACGCGCCGGTGGCCGGTCGCGGCGCCGAGTTCGGCCAGCGCGAGCCGCCGGACGAGCCGGTTTTCCAGCGGAGCGGTCCGGCGGTCGCGGGGTGCGATGCCGGCGCGGGCGCCGTCGAGGTCGCCGAGCGCGATCCGCGCCCGTGCGGCCAGCAGCCCCGCGATTTCGGCGTCGTTGCGCAGGCCCAGCCCGGTGAGCCGGCCGGCGAGCGCGGTCGCTTCCACGGCGACGCGGGCGATCCGCCGTCCGGCCGCGAAGTCCGCGCGCAGCGCGGTCAGCTGCGCGACCGCGGCCCAGGTTTCGTTGCCCCGGCGGCGAAACCGCCGTTCCGCGCGCCCGGCCCAGCTGCGCGCGGTCGCCGGGTCGCCGCTCGCGAGCGTGGCCAACGCGCGCGTGAGCTCGGCTTCGGCGTGCTCCTGGTTCATCCGCAGCCGCGGGAACTGTTCGAGCGCGGCGTCCAGTTCGGCGGCGGCTTCCTGCGGCACCCCGGCGGCGAGCAGCGCCCGCGCCTTGTCGACGGCCAGCACGGGCAGCATCCCGACGCTCTGCTCGGCGTAGAACCCGCTCGCCGCGTCGAAGTCGCGCAGCGCGCCCGGGATGTCGCCGGTCAGCACCCGAGCCTGCCCGCGGCCGTGCGCGGCCTTCGCGAAGATCCTGGCCAGGCCTTCTTCTTCGGGCTGGCCGGCGCCGATCTGCTCGCACTGGTCGAGGTCGGCGAGCGCGAGCCGCACGCGACCGGCGTACTGGTGCAGCATCGCGCGGTTGAGCAGCGTCCGGGCGAGCACGACGAACTCGCCGGCCTGCCGCAGCAGCGGGATCGCCTCGTCGAAGCAGGTGAGCGCCTCGTCCATCCGTCCGATGAGGATGAACACCAGACCGCGTTGCTGGCGCAGGATCCCGCGCCCGGCGTCGGAGACGAGGACGTCGGCCTCGTCGAGCAGGGCGAGGCCGCGCGCGCTGTTGCCCAGCGCGGTTTCGACGGCCGCGTACGTGCCGAGCACGCGCGTGGCGAGGTCGGGCCAGGCCGGCCACCCGGGCGGCGGCGCGGTCGCGGGCAGCCCCAGAAGCCGTGCGGCGGAACGGATCAGGCGCCCACCGACCACGGGCTGGCCGTCGTTGGTCGCCGCGACCGCACGCCGATGCAGGTCGCGCACCCGGTCTTCCGCCTTCGGCGACGCGACCACGGGCTGCCCTTCCGGCCGGGGCGGTCCCCCTCGGCCGAGAAGGACGCCCCGGATCGTACCTCCGGCCCTGGGCGATCCGGGAGCTCTCGCCGGGAGGGCAGATTTTCACGTCACAGCGCGGTATCCGGGCCGCGGATGACATGAACGAGTCGTTCATGACGCCAGACGCGGTGAACGACCCGTTCATGACGTCCGGCGGGCGGGCCGGGTGCGGGACGGGGCATGCCGGGCCGAGCGACGCCAGGCTCCTCGCCGACACCGGCCGACCCCCGCCCCTGACGACATGAACGAGTCGTTCATGACGCCAGACGCGGTGAACGACCCGTTCATGACGTCCGGCGGGCGGGCGGACGGGGCGGGCGGGGCTCAGAGTTCGATGGCCGGCGTGCTCACCGTCCTCGACCTGCCGAGCGTGCGCACCAGCACCTGCACCATCCCGTGCGGCACCCCGTTGACCGCGAAGCGCCCCTCGGCGTCCGACGTGGTCGTCAAGGGGCCGTTCGCCGTGCGGACCTCGATCGGGTGCTCGGCGGGCGGGGTCAGCCACCCGTCCAAGCGGATCGTGCCCGCCGCTTCGGGACTCACGTTCACCATGATCGTCAGGCTCTCGCTGTCGAAAGTGATGAGCCGCCCCTGCTCGGCGGCGCTTCGCGTGACGGCGAAGCCCTCCTGCTCGCGGATGCGCATCACTTCCAGGTCGACGTCCTCCAGCGCGATGGCGAAGCGGATCTGCTCCACCAGCGTGGCGGGCATCGGGTCGGCGTCTTCCCACAGCTCGCGCACGCCGGCGAGGAGCCGGAAGTCGAGCTCGTCCAACGGCTCGTTCGCGCCTGGTGGTTCGACGGTGGTCACAGCCAATCTCCTTCGCCGTTGGCGAGTAGCTGCTCGCGCAGGCGCGCGAGGCAACGTCCCCTGGTCGGGCCGATACTCCCCCTCGGCATTCCCAGCCGGGCGCCGACTTCGGCGTAGTCCGGCCGGTGCACGAACGCCACGATCCGCAGCAGGCTGCGGCAGCGTTCGGGCAGGTTGTCGACCGCGCGCCAAAGCCGCACGCGCTGGTCTTCACGCAGCACCCCCTCCTCGGGTGCCGGTGCCGCTCCGGTCAGCCGCTCCGGCAGCTCCGGAAGCGGCCGTTCGACCTGGCGCTTTTCCCCAGTCCGCCAGGCCTCCCGTTTGGTCACGGTGATCAGCCAGCCGGTCAGCGCGACCGGCGAGCGAATCTCCGTGAACGAGCCGAGCAGGCGCAGCCACGTCGTCTGCACGACGTCGCCCGCCTGGTCGGCGTCCAACCCCTGATCGCGCGCCACCTGCCAGAGCAGGGGCGTGAGCAGGGAAACCAGTTCGTCCAGCGCCGCGCGGTCGCCCTCCCGCGCTGCGTCGAACAGTGCCGCCACCCGGCTGTGGTCCGTTTTGGCCACGTTCACAGCGAACCCAGCGCGGACCAGGCCCGCTTGACGACCGTTTCGCGGTCGACCGTGGCCAGGTCTCCGGCGTGGTGCAGCAGGGCATTGCCGATCTCGGCGGCGGCGAGCGGCGCGGCGAACGACGTGCCGTCCCAGACCGCGAAGCCGGCGCTGTAGTCGTCGGGGTCGAAGGAGTTGCGGCCGAGCTCGGGCACCTGGTGGTCGGCGGCCGCGGTGCCGCGGACGTCGGTCGGGTAGGTGCTGACGACGCCGGCGCCGGTCGCCCAGCAGCGCACCCACGGGCCTTCGTTCGAGAACAGCGCCTTGCTGGTGGTGACGTCGGGGTTGAGCGCGCCGACGCTGATCACCTGCGGGCCGCAGCCGGGCCCGAGCGGCTGGTCGGCGAAGGCGGCCGGGTAGAAGCGGCGGGTCGTGGCGTCGTTGCCCGCGGCCGCGACGACCAGCACGCCGAGCCCGAGCAGCTCGGCGATGACCGAGCCGAACTGGCCGGTGAACGCGACGTCCGCCGGGTCCTCGACGTAGTAGCCCATCGAGATCGAGACGATGTCGACCAGGTCCTCGGGCCGGTTGTCCGCCTGCGCGTTCCGGACGCGGTCGGCGAGCAGGTGCAGCGCGAGCAGCACGTCGCCCTCGTACGCGACGCCGTCGCTGTGCACGACGCGGATCGCGAGCGTGTCGGCTTCGGGGCAGGCCTGCCGGATGATGCCGGCGATGAACAGGCCGTGCCCGGTGTCGGTGTCGATGTCGCCGATCAGCGGCTGGCCGGTCGTCGGCGCGTCCCAGTAGTCGGCGAGCAGCTGGGTCGGCAGGGTGCTCCCGGAGTCGACCTCGGCCTGCAGGATCGCGGCCTGGATGTCGGGTGCGACGGCGAGCCCGGAGCCGGGCGACGGCGGCCCGGAGCGGTCGGCCAGCCCGAACCACGGGTGCGGGCCGATGCCGGTGTCGAGCACGGCGATCACCGGCCGCCGGTGCGCGGGCTTGCGGCTGCGGTACGGCGGTTCGGCGGCCAGCGTCACCGGGATCCGGTTCGCGCCGTGGGTGCGCCCGTACGAGCTGCCCGCGCCGAACCCGCTGGTCTCCCAGGGCGTGCCGCCGAGGCCGCTGGTCTCCCACGGCACCCCGCCGAACACCGGCGACGTGAAGAGCAGGTGCTCGACGGACATCTCCTTGACGATTTCGGGGTCGATTTCGGGCTTCTCGCCCGAAGCCGCGGCCCGCAGCAGCTGCAGCGCCTTCCAGCAGTCGACGACGACCGGGTCGGAGTCCTCGCGGACCCGCAGCAGCGCGCGGACGGGCACGTCGGCGAGCTCCCGGACGCGGCCGTACCCCTGGTCGTCACCGCCGCCGTCGGCCGGGGTCGCGTAGATGCCGATGCGCGCGAGCACGCGGTTGATCGCGGCCAGCGCCTCCGGGTCGCGCAGGTACCGGTTGGGCAGGAGGAACGTGCCGGGCCGGTACACCGTCGTGCGCGGCACCGGCTGCCCGGCGGCGACGACCGCGGTCGCCGGGTCCAGCACGCGTGCGCCGTGCCGGTCGAGCAATTGCCTCGGCGGGGTCGGGAGCTCGTTCAGCGTGCTCGCGTCCTCCGCCGCAACTTCCGCGCCCTCGTCCCGGACGAACTTGACGACCATCGGGTCCACCCTCCGCCATTGATCACTGATGGCACCCGGGAAAGACCCGTGGGCCGCCACTGGGATACGACACGGAGATCTCGAATGGGTAACGACGACGGCAAACGGGTGACGACGTATCTGGCGCGCCCGGCTCACCCACTTGGCCCTGCGGAAGTCACGGATCCATGCGGGGAGATCACCATGGTTGTGCTCCGGTCGAGCACGCGGGAGGCGACCGCGCCGGCACCGGTCCGGGGTGGGGGCGGGACGTTCACCCCGGACCCGGCCACCGGCGGCGGGCGGTTCGCGGTGCCGCTCGACCTGCCGCCCGGTCCCGGCGGCAGCGCCCCGGCGCTGGCGCTGCGCTACACGACCGGCGCGCCCAACGGCCCGTTCGGCGGCGGGTTCGCGCTGCCGCTGCCGCACGTGCGCAAGACCGACGGCCACGCGCGGTCCGGGACGGCGGGCCGGCTCACCCGCCAGGGCGACGGCTTCGTGCTGACCACCCGGTCGGGCACCCGGCACTTCCTCGGCCCGGCCGGCGGCGACGGCTGGTACCTCGACCGGACCGAGGACGCGCTGGGCACGACGGCGACGTTCGGCTGGGCCCACCACAGCGGCCAGGCCTACCTCGCCCGCGTCGGCTACGGACCGTACGAAGTGGACTTCGCGTACGAGCCGCGGCCGGACGTGCTGCGCTGGGGCCGCGGCGGCACCCTCGTCACGACGGCGTTGCGCTGCGCGCGGATCGACCTGCGGGTGCCCACCGACCCGCGGCCGCTCGTCCGGCGGTGGACCCTCGGCTACGACCCCGACGACGTCACCGGCGCTTCGCTGCTGACGTCGGTGGCGCTGACCGGGTTCGACGCGCGGGGCGCCGAAGCCGCCGCCCCGGTGCTGCGGCTGGCCTACGCCCAGGTGGAAACCCCGGTGCCGCACCGGGTCCAGCTCGCCGCGAAGGCCCGCTCCGGCGGTGGCGTTTCGCTGCTCGACGCCGACGACACCGTGCCGTACTTCTCGTTCGAGGACCTTCCCCGCACCGGCCGGCTCAGCGAGATCGACAACGGCATCGGGCTGCGCACCGAAATCGAGTACACGACGGTGGAAACGATCCCGGTGGTCCGGCGCGTTTCCCGCCGCGAAACGGCCACCGGGCACGTGGGCGTGACCGAGTTCGACTACCACGACTGCCGGCTGCCGGTGTTCGGCCGGGTCGTCCAGGACGAGCTCGGCGACGAGCACGCGCCCACGCTGCGGACCGTGCGCTGGTTCGGCGACGACGGCCGGCTGGCCAAGGAAGAGACCTACGGCCTCGACGGCTCCCCCGAGCAGGACCGGCCGTACCGCCGGGTGGTGCACCTGCGCCGTCCACAGTGGACGCGTTCGGTCGTGAGCGAGTTCGAGCGGCGCCCGGACCCGGTTTCGGTCACCACGACCGAGACCGACCTCGACGCCGCCGGGAACCCGGCCCGGGTGGTCGAAACGGTCGAGCGGGCCGGCCGCGGGCCCGTCGTGCGCGACACCCGCACGACGTACGCGACCGACCCCGACGGCCGCTTCGCGGCACTGCCCGCGCGGGTCCGCACCGTGGACGGTAGCGGGAAGGTGTTGTCCGACCGGCTGTTCCGCTATGACGAGAACCCCGACGGCCGGGCCGGCGCGCACGGGCTGTGCACCGCGCGGGAGGAGCTGGTGCTCACCGACGCCCTCGTCGCCGACGTCTACGGCCCGGTGCCGCCGGACCTGCGCCACCACGGCTACCACCGCCGTCCGGGCGAGGACGGCTGGTGGATCACGACGTTCCACGGGCGGCTCGACACCGTCACCGGGCTGCGCACCGCCACGACCGACCCGCTCGGGCACACCGGCGAAGTGCGGTATTCGGCCGACCGCTGCTTCCCCGAGGTGGCCACGGATCCGCTCGGGAACGTGACGATCACGCGCCACGACGTCCGGACCGCGCGGGTGCGCGAGCTCGTCGACCCGGCGGGCGCGGTGACCACGGTGACCCACGACCCGTTGGGGCGCCCCGAAACCGTCGTCCGGCCGGGTGATTCGGCGGAGCTGCCGACCATCCGGTACCGCTACGACCTCCGCGGTCCGGCGCGGGTCACGACCGAGCAGCGCGCGGTGTCCGGCGAGGCGGAAGTGCTGCTGAGGACCGAGGTGCGCGACGGCGCCGGCCGGCTGCTGGAGCGGCGGCACGCCGAACTGCTCGGCGACGTCGTCGACGAGCGCCACGAGTACTGCGCGCGCGGGTTCCTGCGCCGGACGAGCCGGTCGTTCCGCGACGGCGATCGGCCGCCCCCGCCGGAGCAGTTCCGCTACGACGCGCTCGGCCGCCCGCTCGCCGGTCGTGAAGGCCCCCGCGAGGAACTTGAAGGTGGCCTTTGCGACCTGCTCGGGCGGGAACTGCGGAGCGACGACGGCGTCGTGCTGGTGCGGGACGCGGCGGGCAACCCGGTGGAGACGCGGACACCGGACGGGCACACGGTGTTCCGCGTCCACGACGCCGCCGGCCGGCCGGCGGCGGTGCTGGTCGACGACCCGCACGGCACCCCGCTCATCACGTTCACCCACCACGACGGCGGGCTCCCGGTCCCGCTCGGCGCCGGCCCGCACAGCTGCGGGCGGCTGGTGCGCGTGGCCGACGAGTCGGGCGTGACGCTGTTCGGCTACGACGCACTCGGCAACCCGGCCGAGAAGCGCTGGCGGCCCGCGCACGTGGCCGTCGAGTACCGCCTCGACGTGACGCGCCGCGCGGACGGCCGCCCGGCGAAGGTGGTCTACCCGGACGCCGGCGACGGCCGGCTGACGGTCCACCACCAGTACGACGAGGTCGGCAGGCTGGTGAGCGTGCCCGGCTTCGTCGACGCGGTGCACTACGACCTGCGCGGCCACCGCACGGCGGTCCACTACGCGAACGGCGTGAGCGAGGCGTGGACCGGCACCAGCCACGTGGTGAGCGGCCCGGGCGCCACCTGGACCCGCGAACTCGGCCCGGCCCCGGACCCGCAACCGTTGTGCGGCACGGAAATCCGCGACGCGTTCGACCACCTCCGAGGCGTCCACGGCGACGACGGCGTCAACGCCCTGTACGGCTACGACCACACGGGCCGCCGCGTCCGAACCCTGGTCACGGACGGCACACGCATCCACGAAGTCCTGACCCCGGACGAGCTGTACGCCATCGAGGACGGCGAGCTGGTGGCGGTGGTGGCGGGCGCGGTCCGCCGCCACGCGAACGGCAGACACCGCTACCTCCACTTCGACGGCGCAGCCGGAGTGGCGCTGGTGACCGACGAGAACGGCGCGGTGGTCACGGACCTGTGACCGGCGCGCCGCGGCTGAGCTGCGGTGGCGCGGGCGGCGCAGCAGCGGTGCGGCCGCAGCGGCAGCGCGCGGCGGCGGCGCGGATGTGGCGGCGGCGCAGCAGCAGCGCGGGCGGCAGCGGCGCCGCGGCGGCGCGGGCGGCAGCGGCAGCGGCGCGGCAGCGGCAGCGGCGCGGCAGCGGCAGCGGCAGCGGCAGCGGCAGCGGCGCGGCAGCGGCAGCGGCAGCGGCGCGGCAGCGGCAGCGGCGCGGCAGCGGCAGCGGCGCGGCAGCGGCAGCGGCGCGGCAGCGGCGCAGCGGCGGCGGCGCGGATGCGGCGGTGGCGGCGCGGCAGCAGCGCGAGCGCAGCGGCACGGGCCGCGCAGCGGCACGCCGGCGGCGCAGCGGCAGCAGCAGCGCGCGGGCAGCCGCCGCTGCGCGGCAGCTGCGCAGCGGTGCGGCAGCGGCGGCGCAGCAGCAGCGGCGGCGCGGCACCAACGCGGGCGGCGGTGGCGGCAGCAGCAGCTGCGCGGGCAGCGGTGGCGGCGCGCGGCATGGCAGCAGCGCGGGCGGCGGCAGTGGTGCAGCGGCTGCGCGACAGACAGCAGCAGTGCGGGCGGCGCAGCGGCAGCGCGGGCGGCGGCGGAACACCCATGCCCCAGCGGCCCTGTGCCCCGGCGGCCATCGGCATCTCGACAAGAGGCGCCCCACCGGCACCCGACCGCACCCGCTCGCCCCAGGTCTTGAATGAGTCATCCAGGACCTCCGAAGACCTGAACGACTCATTCAAGACACCACCGTCAGTCCAGCACCGCCAGATCCAAGCGCTCCAGCCGCTCGAGGTCCGCAAGAATGTCGATCTCCACGATCCGCCCGCCGGCCACCGTGAAGCCGAGCACCGAGAACGGCCGTCCGTCGCGGGTCGCCACCACGCCCGCCGCGCCGTTGACCAAAGCCCGGCGGACCACGCCGCCGCCTGCGCCGAGGCGGGAGAACGTCAGGGCCTGGTTGGCCACCGCCGCCGCGCCGCGGACCTCGTCCGAACCGCCGTGGGCCGCGCCGCGGTCGGCGCGTAGGACGACCTCCGGGTCCAGGACCGAGACCAGTGCGTCGAAGTCGCCGCCGCGGGCCGCGGCCAGGAAGGCGTCGACCACTTCGCGCTGGCGGGCCAGGTCCGGGTCCGGCGCCACCGGCGCGCCCTGCACCCGGCGGCGGGCGCGGCTGGCGAGCTGCCGGGTCGCCGCTTCGGACCGGCCGACGATCGGGGCGATCTCCTCGAACGGCATCGCGAACATGTCCCGCAGCACGAACGCCAGCCGCTCGCCCGGGGTGAGCGTGTCCAGCACGACCAGCAGCGCCAGCCCGACCGAGTCCGCCATCAGCACCTCGTGCTCGGGGCCGTCGTCGTCGCGGCTGACGATCGGGTCCGGCACCAGCGCGTCCCACGGCTCCTCGCGCCGCGCCTTGCGCGACCGCAGCATGTCGAGGCAGACGCGGCCGACGACCGTGGTCAGCCAGCCGCCCAGGTTCTCGACGGCGGCGCCGTCGCTCCGGCTCAACCGCAGCCACGACTCCTGGACGGCGTCCTCGGCTTCGCTCAGCGAGCCCAGCATCCGGTAGGCGACGGCCCGCAGGTGGTCGCGGTGGGTCTCGAAGCTCCGAGCCAGGAAATCGTCGTTCACGGGGCGGTCCTTTCGCGTGCGTCACCACCTTGACGTACCGCGCCCCGAAGATGTGACACGTCCGGTGATCCGCTCAGCGACGCGGGGAACAGCACCCCGTACACCACTTCGGCCCCGGTGACGCCGACCTCGGGCGCCACCGCGATCCGGATCGGCAACGACCGGGCCGGGGCACCGGATCCGGACCGGGTGTCACCGGGTCAGCTCGCGCAGCACCCGGGCCGGGTCGATGTCGACGGCGCGGCCCGGGTCCCCGTCCGCTTCGCTCCAGGCGACGGACGCCCACAGCTCGGCGTAGTCCCCGCGCTCGACGCCGGGCAGCTGCCAGGTGAGCCGCGCCCCGTCGAGCTCGACGGCGTCGGCGGCCAGCCGCCCCGACCAGTACGGCGGCACGTGCCGCCCCTCGAGGGAACAACGGCGCAGCGCCTCGACGTCGGGGCCGCCGACGCTCACCACGGCGTCGGCGGCCCCGACGGTGAAAGCGCCTTCCGCACCGGCAGCGTCCGGCGGCGGATCGGCGAGCTCGGCCTGGACGACGAACTCGCTGAGCGCTTCCCTGGCCAGCACGCGGAAGATGACGGTTTCGCGGGTGACGCCGGGCTGCTCGGGCCGGGTGGTCCCGGAAAGCACGTCGAGCCGCACGGACCGGTGCCGCCACCGGCACAGCCGCGCACCGGACCCGAGGCCCCAGGTCAGCTCCGGTCTGGCCGGCACGTCCCAGCCACCCACGCGGACGGCGAACCGCACGTCCCCGAGCGGGGTGAGAACGTCGAGCGCCCTCGACGGCGCTCGCGACAGCAGCTCGGTGTCCAGCATGCAGTCATCCTTACCCCGCACCGGGACCTCGCACGCAAAGGTCACCCGTCCGTGGACAATGGACAGTGTGCTGACCTCGTTCGACGCCCAGCTGCGCGGCCGCGTGCCCACGCTCCCACCGGTCGGTGCGGTGATCGAGCGCGACGGCGCGGTCGTGCGCACCCACTACGGCACCCACGGCGAGGTGGACCACGGCCCGCTCCCGGACGACGGCCTCGGCGCGCTGGTCGCCCGCCAGGTCGAGGCCTTCGCCCGCCGGAACGAGCCGGTGGTGTGGCCGGTGTACCGCCACGACGGCGACGCGCTGCCCGAGTTGCTGCGCGCGGCGGGGTTCACCGCGGAGCCGGAACGCGCGGTCCTCGTCCGTCCGATCGGGACGGACACCGCCCCGATCCCCGGTGTCAAGGCCGACTGGCTCTCGCTTCAGCGCGTCGCCGAGCTGGCCGGCGGCACCGGCCCGCACCGCCGTCCGTTCGCGGAGTTCCTCGCCGACTCGGCCCACCTGGACCGGGCGGCCGAAGTCCTGCTCGACGGCGACCGGGCCGCCTGGCTCGAAGCGGCCGGCGAGTTCGTGGTCGTGGGCGGGGTGACCGACCCGGGGTTCGCCGGCACGCTCGCCGGGCACGCCTGGAACAGCCCGGACGCGCGGTTCCTGCTCGCCGAAGCCACGGGTGCGCTGCGCGAAGCCTTCGAGGCGGCCGGGCTGCGCGAGATCACCACCGTCACCCGCTACCACCGGCCCTCGCCCGGCGAACCGGCGCGGACCCGGCCGGTCCGTCGCCTGTTTTCCGAGCCCGAGCACGACGACATCTGGGCCCGCTTCCGCGAGCGGTTCGCGTTCCGGCCCGACACCAGGGAGTTCCCCGGGATCACCGAACCGGCGAACTCGGCGACCTGGTACGTCGGCGACGCCGAGGACGCCGCCGTCGACCGGTTCCTCGCCACCATCTACAAGGGACTCCGCGAGTCCGTTGTGGACGGCGAAGAGCTGTACTGGCTCGACTGGCACCACGCCGGTTACCGCTTCGACCCCGCCCGGGTCGGCGGAGCCGGACCACGCCGGCCCGGCTCCGCCTTCCCGGGCGGGGACTACCACAGCTACCTAACCCGCGATCTCCGCCTGGGCACCTTCGGGCACCCGTGGGAGGAGACGATCTGCGTGTTCGGCGACCTCCGCACGCGGATCGACGCCGAACTGACCGCGGGGCTCGGAAAGCCGCTCCGGCGCTCAGAACCCTGACGTCCCGTGCGGCGTGCCCAACCCCGTCGGCCCGTCGTAGCCGGTGCCCGCCGTGCACAGGTACGTCCCGCCGCAACTGCCGTTGGAGCCCGACGTCACGTCGTACAATCCGTCGGTGTGCGCGTACGGGTACGACCCCGACGTCACGGAGTTCCCCGCCAGCGCGTACACGCTCGCGATCACCGGGGACGACAAGCTCGTGCCGCCGACCTGGATCCAGCCGTCCGCGCCCTGGGCGAGGCCCAGTGACAGCAGCAGGTCGCAGAACGACGAGCTGCCGCAGCTGTTGTACGTGTCGTAGACGCCGAGCCCGGTGGCCGGGTCCGCCACCGCCGAGACGTCCGCGACCGTCCTCTTCGCACACCCCGTGTCGTGCTGCCACGCCGGTTTCGCCTCCAGCGCGGAACACCCGGAGCCGCTGCCCTTCCACGTCGTCTCCGTCCAGCCGCGGGCGGTCGTCGTGGACTTCTTCAGGGTCGTGCCGCCCACCGCCGTGACGTACGGCGACGAAGCCGGCCAGCTGACGCCGTAGCCGGAGTCGCCCGAGGACGCCGTGACCGCGATGCCCGGGTGGTTCAGGTGGGCGTCCGCGGCGAGGATCGTCGAATCCTCGGTGCCGCCGTAGCTGTTGGAGATCGCCACCACGCCCGGCGTCGCCGCCGCGGTGTCGACCGCCGTCATCAGCGGGTCGGTGTCCGGGGAATTCGCTTCCACCAAGAGGATGTTGCAGTCCGGGCAGGTCGCCGACACCGCGTCGAGGTCGAGGCTGATCTCCATCGCCCAGCCGTAGTCGGGCGCGGGCAGCGGGCTCGCCGCGCCGTTCTGGTTGACCTTCTTGAAGCAGCCGTTGGCCGTCGTGCACGGCGAAAGCCCGCGCGCGGAACGGAACTTGGCCAAGTCGGCTTCGGCCGTCGGCGCGTCCTGAGCGTCCACAATGGCCACTGTCCTGCCGTTCGCGTGCAGCCCGCCGAGGTTGTACGCGGCTTGGATTTCGGCCGGCCCGTAGCCGACCGGGGTGGAATTCAGCAGTGGGCCGGAGCCCTTCGGTGACCGGATCGACTTGCCGAGGCAGTGGAACTTGCCCGAGGTGGCACAGCCGAAGTCGACGACGCCACCGCTCTGCAGCGGGACGGCTTCGGCGGTCGAGGTGGCCACCACCAGTGGGGCCGCGACGAGGGAGAGGACGACGAGGGATCGGAGCAACCGTGGAGGCGCCATTGCCTACTCCTCGGTAGAGGACGAGGTGTGGCACGGGATCGTCGCATGTCACTCGACCGAGGTCACCCGGCAGAAGGATGTTTCTCGGTTCAGTCATTCGCCCACCGCGCGGTCAATCGGGCAAAGAGCTACGAACCGCTTCACCCGTTCGCGTATTGGTCCAGACAAGTGTTACGTAAACGTGACCAAAGTGCCGGTAGCCGGGAGCTACTTTGTTGTGACTCACAACAAATGCCTCGTGGATCCCCAACGGCGGAGGTGTCACGGCGTGAACCGGACCTTGGACAAGCTTCGACGACGCGGCCCGAGGCTCGCGCTCGTCGCCTCGGCACTGCTGGTGGCGGCCGGGCTCAGCGCCCCCGCCGCCTTCGCGGCCGACGACTACACCCAGAGCGTCACCCAGTTGAGTTCGACGCAGCTGCAGCTCAACTTCACCCCGACGACCCCCGCGGTGTACGTGGACGTGCACTACACCGGCGTCCCGGGCGTCGGCCAGCAGAACGTGCGGATGGTCAACGGCTCCGGCACCTGGCGGACCACCGTCAGCGGGCTGAGCACCGGGAACACGCTCGACTACTGGTTCACCTACGAGAAGAGCGGGCCGCAGTACGACACCCCGCACTTCTCCTACACCGTCGGCGGCAGCTCGACGACGGTCGCGGCGCCGACGTTCAGCCCGCCCGGCGGCACGTACTCGGCCGCCCAGACGGTGACGATCAGCAGCGCCACCGCCGGCGCGACCATCCGGTACACGGTGGACGGTTCGACGCCGACCGCGTCCTCGACGCTCTACAGCGGACCGATCAGCGTCCCGAACTCCCGCACGGTCAACGCGATCGCGCTCAAGTCCGGCTCGACGACGTCCCCGGTGTCGAGCGCGACCTACACGATCGGCACCCAGGCCGGCTGCCCCACGCAGTCCGACACCCCGAACTTCGGGCCGAACGTGCGGATCTTCGACCCGGGCATGTCCGCGGCGACGATCCAGGCGCAGCTCGACACCGACTTCAACAACCAGAAGGACACGCTGACCGCGCAGATGGCGGACCGGCGCGTCGCCCACCTCTTCAAGCCCGGCACGTACTCGGGCGTGCACGACAACGTCGGGTTCTACACCTCGGTGGCCGGCCTCGGCCAGAACCCGGGTGACGTCCTGATCAACGGCGACGTCACCGTCGACGCCTTCAACGCCTCCGACAACGGCGTCGCGCTGCAGAACTTCTGGCGCTCGGCGGAGAACATGGCGGTCAACCCGTCCGGTGGCCAGGAACGCTGGGCCGTCGCGCAGGCCGCGCCGTTCCGCCGGATGGACGTCCGCGGCGGGCTGCAGCTGTACCCGGCGAGCTACGGTTTCGCCAGCGGCGGCTACATCGCCGACACCAAGGTGGCCGGCCAGGCCGCGTCGGTTTCGCAGCAGCAGTGGTACACCCGCGACTCGCAGCTCGGCAGCTGGGCCGGCGGCGTCTGGAACATGGTCTTCTCCGGCACCAGCGGCGCGCCGGCGAACACGTTCCCGAACCCGCCGGAGACCACGCTGGCCACGACCCCGGTCTCGCGGGACGTGCCCTACCTCTACGTCGACGGCAGCGGCAAGTACCGCGTGTTCCTGCCTTCCCTGCGCACCAACGCTTCCGGCCCGAGCTGGGCGAACGGCAGCACGCCCGGCACTTCGGCGCCGATGAGCCAGTTCTACGTCGTCAAGTCCGGTGACACGGCCTCGTCGATCAACAACGCGCTCGCCGCGGGCTGCAACCTGTTCTTCACGCCGGGCGTCTACCACCTCAACCAGACGCTCAACGTGACCAAGGCGAACACGACCATCCTCGGCATCGGCTACCCGACGCTGGTGCCCGACAACGGCGTCAACGCGATGCAGGTGTCCGATGTGGACGGCGTGCGGCTCAAGGGCCTGCTCTTCGACGCGGGCACGACGAACTCGCAGGCGCTGCTCACGGTCGGGCAGTCCGGCTCGTCGGCGTCGCACGCTTCGAACCCGACGACGGTCCAGGACGTGTTCTTCCGGATCGGCGGCGCGATCGCCGGCAAGGCGACGAACAGCCTGATCGTCAACAGCGCCAACACGATCATCGACCACATCTGGGCGTGGCGCGCCGACCACGGCAACGCGGGCACGTACGGCTGGAACACGAACACGGCCGACACGGGGCTCGTGGTGAACGGCGCGAACGTGCTGGCCACCGGCCTGTTCGTCGAGCACTACCAGAAGTACCAGGTGATCTGGAACGGCCAGGGCGGGAAGACGATCTTCTTCCAGAACGAGATGCCCTACGACGTCCCGAACCAGGCGTCGTGGAACGCGCCTTCGGGGGTCGCCGGGTACGCCGCGTACAAGGTCGGGGCGAACGTGACTTCCCACGAGGCCTGGGGTCTCGGGAGTTACTGCTTCTTCGACACGAACCCGGCGGTGTCCAGCTACCACGCGTTCGAGGTGCCGAACACCAGCGGCGTGCGGTTCCACGACCTGCTGACGGTTTCGCTCAACTACCGCGGCACGATCACGCACGTGATCAACGACGCGGGCGGCGTCACGCCTTCGGGCACGGTGCCGGTCAACGTGGTGAACTACCCGTAGGCACGGGTGATCGGCGGCCCCGCATCCCGGCCCGGGTGCGGGGCCGCCGTGCGTTCAGGCGACGTGCAGCACGGCGTCGGCCCGCTCGAGCAGTTCCCGGGTGAGCGGCGCGTAGCGCCGGTCGGCGTCGTCGCGGGTGCGCCCGGCCGGGATCTCGGCGGTCAGCCGCCAGGTGTCGGTGCCGCGTTGCAGCACGCCTTCGTAGGTGTCCGCGGCCGGCTCGCCGAGACCGAGGGCCTCGCTGTGGCCGAGGCTGCCGGCGACGAACGCGTACCGGCCGCCGAGCCGCGACGCGACGATCTCGCCCGCGCCGGACCCCAGGTGGCTGTTGTGCGCGAACACCAGGGTCCGGCCGGGCTCCGAGGCGTGGATGTCCAGGAGGTTCCGGGCCATGATCACCGCGCGGGCGCCCGCGAGCCGCGCGATCCTCGTCTCCCGGTCGCCCGGTCGAGCCGACGCCGCGTGGTAGCGCAGCAGGTCGAGCCCGGCGGCGGCGTGGATCCTCGCGCGGCGCGAAGCCGTTTCGACGCGGGCGTCGAGGGCCGTGAGGAGGTCGTCCGCGATGACGCGCAGCTCGCGGGCCTCGGGCGTCGCACCCGGTGACGCGGCCGGGTCGAGGATCGCTTCGGCGCGGCTCCACCGTTCGTCGTCGCCGGTCAGGGTCGCGATGTCGACGTCCAGGCCGAGGTAGTCGCGGGCGTGCTCCAGGTAGGTGCGTGGGCTGGGCGCGCTGAACATCTCCGTCGGGGCGTCGAAGCCGTGGCAGGTCAGCGGCTCGTCGGCGGTCTCGTTGTACTCGCGCAGCCAGGCGAGCAGCTGCTGGTTGGCGTCCAGCTCACCGAAGCCGTGGGAGAACCCGCCGTCGAGCGCGGCGACGCGGTCGGTCTCCAGCACGATGGACCGGAACCCGTGCTCGGCGAGCCGCGCGAAGAGCTCGTTGCGGATCCGCGCGAAGGCCGGTTCGAAGTGGGTCGGCTCGCCGATCGCGAGCAAGCCGGCCGTGCAGTCGGTGATGTCCATGTGGTTGAATCGTATCCTTGAACACCCGGTTGAGACCTGCTGACCTGGCCCGCGAGCACGGCCTTTCCACGCAGGCGGTCCGCAACTACGAGCGGGACGGTTTTCTCCCGCCCGCGTCGCGCACCGAGAGCGGCTACCGGGTTTACACGGAGGTGCACGCGGCCGCGCTGCGGGCGTTCCTGGCGCTGGTCCGGGCGTACGGGCACGCGACGGCGGGCGGGATCATGCACGCCGTCCACGACGACGACCTCGACCGGGCCCTGACGCTCGTCGACCGCGGCCACGCGCTGCTGTCGCGCGACCGCGAAACCCTCGCCGCGGTCCGGCAGGCGGTCGACCACCTGGTGCCGGAGGGGCACCCCCATGACCTGCCGGCCGGAACCGGGTGGTCCATCGGCGAGCTGGCGCACCGGCTCGGCGTGACCGCGGCGACCGTTCGGGCGTGGGAGCGCGCGGGCATCCTCGTCCCGGTCCGGAACCGCGCCACCGGCTACCGCGTTTTCGGGGCGGCCGACGTCCGCGACGCCGAACTGGCCCACCTCCTGCGCCGCGGCGGCTATCCGCTGGCGCACATCGCGACGGTGGTCGAGCAGGTCCGCACGGCCGGCGGCACCGACTCGCTGGCCCGCGCTTTGGCCGGCTGGCGGGAAAAGCTCACGCAGCGGGGCCTGGCCATGCTCGACGCGGCCGCCCGGCTCGGGGAGTACGTGCGGCTACGGCCGTGACTTCGGGTGCAGGCGGTCGTATTCGAGCGCGGCCGTGTGCTGGGTGCGCACGGGCAGGGACTGCTCCTTCTCGGCGTCGTCCAGGTCGTTGAGCCCGAGCTGCACGGCTTGGCGGATCTGCTCGCGGTTGTCGCGCACGACGGCGGAGAAGAAGTCGTCGATCCGCGGGTCGAGCAGGACTTCGAGCAGCACGCGGAACGAGGTGTCGACGCACGCGCGCACGATCTCGTCGTGGAACGGCAGCCGCTTGAGCTTCCCGAGCTGCGGGTCGGCGGCGATCTTCTCGGTGATGATCGCGCGCAGCTCCTCCTTGTTGGCGCCGAGCGACTTGGCGAGGTTTTCCGGGTAGTTCCCGGTTTCCAGCACCTTGACGACCTCGTCGAGCACCGCGATGGTCACGGGTTTCTTGATGGCCTTCACGATCGGCTCGGACAGCTTGTCGACGAGCCGGTAGGTGAACTGCTCCCCGACGGCCCGGTCCGCGGCCCGTCCGATCCGGATCAGCAGCAGCACGACGGTGACGAACTTGTGCGCGACCATCGCGGGGTGCGCGACCGGGATCATCGCGAACAGCTCGTACCAGTTGCGCACCAGGAACTTCTTGGCCCACCGGCGTTTCCGCCACCGCCACAGGAATTCGAGGAGGAACACCCCGCAGATCCCGCAGTCGACGTAGAAGATCACCAGCCCGGCGTCCCGCGCCGGCGGGCTCAGCACCATGAACCCCAGCAACCCGACCGACCCGGCGGCGAGGATGAGCATGATCCAGTCGTCGGCGCGCACGTTCCCGGGCAGGATCCCGCTGTTGAGCTCCGGCTCGCGGGCGTCGCGAAGGGTGGCCATGCCCGATCATGGCACGCACCCGCCCGATCAGCCGCTTCACCACTCTCGTCACTAATCAAACAGATGGTTGACACAGTCGTACTTCTACCTGATTATCGGTACCACCGAGACGGACGGGGGACGACGTGGACAAGCACGCACTCAGGTGGTGGGCACTGGCGGTCGCCGTGCTCGCCGTCCTGGTGGACATGATCGACAACCAGATCGTGGCGGTCGCCCTGCCGACGATCCGGCGCGAGCTCGGCACCGGCGAGGCCGCGCTGCAGTGGATTTCGGCCGGTTACGCGCTCGGGTTCGCGCTCACGCTGATCACCGGCGGACGGCTCGGCGACCGGCACGGGACGAAGAAGGTGTTCGTGGGCGGCATGCTCGTGTTCACCGCCGCCTCGCTGGTCGCGGGCCTCGCCGGGCACGCCGGTGTGCTGATCGCCGCGCGGGTGGTGCAGGGCGTCGGCTCCGGGCTGATGGTGCCGCAGGTCCTGTCGTTCGTCCACGCGGAATTCGACGAGCGGGAGCGGCCGAAGGCGATGACCTGGTACGCGGCGGCGTTCCCGCTCGGCGGGCTCGCCGGGCCGCTGCTGGGCGGCGCGCTGACCGAAGCGGACCTGTTCGGCACCGGCTGGCGGGCGATCTTCCTGGTGAACGTGCCCATCGGCGTCCTCGCGCTGCTCGGCGCGCTGGGCACGATGGCGGACCGGCCGGGCTTCCGGCGGCACCGCATGGACCCGGTGGGCCTCGCGCTGCTGACCGCGGCCTTGTGCGCCTTGTTCTACCCGCTGGTGCAGGGCCGCGAGCTCGGCTGGCCGATGTGGACGGTCGCGCTGCTCGTGGCGGCCGTCCCGCTGTTCGGGGTTTTCGCGCTGCACCAGCGGTTCCAGTTCCGCCGCGGCGGCGAACCGCTGGTCCCGCCCGACCTGCTGCGGCACCTCGCCGGCGGGCAAGCGGTGCTGTTCTGCGTCACCACGGCGACCGGCGTGTTCTTCGTCCTGACCCTGCACCTGCAGCTGGGACTCGGGTTTTCGCCGTGGGAAGCGGCGTTGACGTTCGCGCCGTCGACGCTCGGCATCGTCGCGGGCAACGTCCTCGCGATGCGCCTGGCGCCCCGCCTCGGCCGGGCCTTCACCGCGGGTGCCGTGGGGGTGCTGCTGGCCGGGCTCGTCGCGATCGCCTTCCTGGTAACGGATCCCGCGTTGCCCGGCTGGGCCCTGCTGCTGCCGGTGATCGCCGTCGGGCTCGGAATGGGCGCGGTGCTCAACGCGCTGTTCGCCGCGTCGATGGCGGAAGTCCCGCCCGGACGAGCGGGCGCGGCGTCCGGCGTCGTCAACACCACCGTCCAGCTCGGCACGGCGACCGGGATCGCGTTGTCCGGCACGGTGTTCTTCGCCCGGCTCGACGGCGGATCGGCGTCGGCGACGGCGGGCGCGCTCGCGGTCAGCGCCGGCGTGCTGGTCCTCGCCCTCATCCTTTCGGCGAACAGAGTCAAGCAGCCGGTTGACGTATAGTCGCGGCGTGACCGCCTCGAAGCCGCGCCGTTCGCCGAAGCCCCAGGAGCGGCAACGGGATCCGGAACGCACCCGCCGCCTGATCCTCGAGGCGGCGGGCGCGGAGTTCGCGGCGAAGGGCTACGCGGGCGCGCGGATCGCGGCGATCGCGACGCGCGCCGGGGTGAACCAGCAGCTGATCTCGTACTACTTCGACGGCAAGGAAGGCCTGTACCGCGAGCTGTCCGAGCAGTGGACCAAGCGGCAAGGCGAGCTGGTCTCGCCGGACATGCCCTTGGCGGAGCAGGTCCGGCGTCACGCGCTCGAGGGCACGACCGGCCGCGACGGCATGCGGCTGGTGGCGTGGTCCGGGCTGGAGTACGAAGGCGCCGAGTCGGATCCCGACCACGAACCCCGCACCCGGCGTCTGCTCGGGACGGTCGAACGGATCTCCGCGCTGAAGGAGGCGGGCAGCCTGCCGGAGTGGATCGACCCCGAGTGCCTCACCATCCTGCTGATGTCGGCCGCGATGGCCCCGGTGACCCTGCCGCACGTGGCCGAGGGGCTGACCGGGACGGACCCGGCGTCCCCCGAATTCGTGCGGCGGTACGCCGACCAGCTCGCGAAGCTGGTCGAGCACCTCGGGGCCTAGGGCCTGTCCTCAAAGCCAAAGGAGCAGGGTGGCCAGGTCGATCATGCTCCGATAGCAGGTGGCGGTCTTGTCGAAGCGGATGGCGATGGCGCGGAACTGCTTGAGGCGGTCGAAGCAGCGCTCGACAACGTTTCGGCGTTTGTAGGCGACACGGTCGAAGGCCGGTGGACGACCACCGGCCCGGCCCCGGCGTAGCCGGTTGGCTTGCTGGTCCCGGCGTTCGGGGAACGTCGCTGGGATGTGCCGTCAGCGCAGGTAGGAACGGATGGCCCGGCTGGGGTAGCCCTTATCCGCCAACACCCGGCTCGGCCGGGTCGCCGGACGGCCCGGCCCCGGCCCCGGCCGACGGAACTCGACACCCGCCATAACTGCGGTGAACTGGGTGCAGTCGTTGACGTTGCCGCCGGTCAGCACCACCGACAGCGGTCGTCCGTGGCCGTCGCAGGCCAGGTGGCTCTTGGTGGTGAGTCCGCCGCGGGACCGGCCGATGGCATGATCACCTGGCTCGCTGTGCCCGCCGCAGGATCCGCTGACCCCCTGTGTGAGATGCGGTCGTGCGGCGGGCGCCCGCGGCGTGCTGATGCGCCCGCACGATGCTGGAATCGACCGACACTTCCCGGTCGAGTTCGTCGATCGCCTCGGCGAGCACCTGCACCTTCGCCACCAGCGCGGATAGGGTGCCGGTGCGTGACCAGCGCCAGAACCGGTTGTGGACCGTCTTCCACGGCCCATAGCGCTCCGGCAGATCCCGCCACGCCACCCCGGTTTTGGCCTTGAACAACATCCCGTTGTTCACCCGCCGGTCATCCACCCGCGGACGCCCCTTCGCACCTGAAACAGGCAGCAACAGCTGGATGACCTGCCACTGCTCATCAGTCAGCTCATGCCTGCGCACCACGACCGAGGATCAAAGCAGATCACCCACCGCTTTGAGGACAGGGCCTAGCCCGCCAGCACCTCGCTCAGCTTCGCCGCGAACGCCTCGGGCTTCCCCGCGTAACCGTGTTCGCCGCCCAGGAAACCGCCGTGGTGACTGGGAAAGACGATCGCTTCCCGGCCCAGCGCCGCGGCCGTCGCGAGTGCGGCGCGCCCGGTCATCTCCTCGATGGACTCTTCCCCGACGCCGATGACGATCCGGGTCGGCGCCGCCGTCAGCGCGTCGACGTCCGGCCGGTAAGCCGTCACCGCCAGGGAACGGTCGGACAGCAGCGGGTCGTCGCGGCGGCCGTCGTCCTCGGCGGGCATGCCGAACTGGGCGGGGTCCGCCGGCGGGAGCGCGAAGTAGTCGTCGGTGAACTCGCCCTTCCACGACGCCAGCACCATGAACGCCGCCATCCCCGCGCCGAAACCGCCGTCCCGGTACGCGTCCCGCATCAGCTGCCCGGCCCGCTCGGCCGCGGCCGCGTCGGGCAGCATCCCGGTCAGCGGCGGCTCGTGGGCGACGAGCGTGCCGACGTCGTCCGGGTGCGCCGTCACCAGCGCGAGCGCGGCGACCGCACCCCCGCTGCTGCCGAACACGTCGACCGGCCCGGCGCCGAGCGCCTGGATCACGGCGTGGAGGTCACCGGCCTGGACGTCGGGCACGTGCTCGACGCGGCCGTCCTTGCGGACGCTGCGGCCGATCCCGCGCGGGTCGTAGGTGACCACCGTGCGGTCGGGGAAGTACGAGGCCAGCGAGCCGAAGCCGTCGGCGGCCATCGGCTGCCCGACCATGAGCAGCGGCCGTCCGCCCGAGCCGTGGACGTCGTAGACGATGTCGGCCCCGGGCGTTTCCAGCGTGTGCGTCGACGTCATGGGGTCACTCTCCCAGAGCCAGGCCGCCGGCGACGGCCTTGACGTGGCCGAGCCCGGGCACCTGCACCGGGACCGTGGCCCACCACGGGTACGCGGTGACGCCCTGCCCCAGTTCGAGATCGTGGTTGTCGCCCCAGCCCCAGACGGTCCCGTCGGTCTTGACGGCGTACCCGCCGCCACCGAAGCTCCCGATCGCCTTGACGCCGGTGAGGTCGCGCACCGGGACCGGCACCGCCGACGTGCAGCTCGGGCTGGTGTCGGTGAATTCGCAGCTGACGCCGTTGCCGAGCCGGCCGCGGTCGTTGGCGCCCCAGGCGACGACGGTGCCGTCGCTGCGCAGCGCGTACGCACCCGACCAGTTGCCGGTCACGTCGGTGACCCCGGTCAGGCCGGACACCGGCACCGGAGTGCGGGACAGGCAGCTCGACGTCGTGCACGCGACGCCGGTGCCGAGCTCGTTGTGGGTGTTGTCGCCCCACGCCCACACGGTGCCGTCGGTCTTGACGGCGTAGGCGCTGTAGCCGTCGCCGCTGCTGATGGTCCGGACGCCGCTCAGGCCGGAAACGCGCACCGGCGTGGCGGAACTCGCCGCGGTGGAGCCGGTGCCCAGCTCACCGCGGGTGTTGCTGCCCCAGGCCCAAACGGTGCCGTCGGACTTCAGCGCGTACGCGGTGTCGCGGGCGGCGGCGATGGCCGTGACGCCGGTGAGGCCGGCGACCTGCACGGGCGCGTCGACGGTCTGCCCCCACTGCCAGACGGTGCCGTCGGAGCGCCGGGCGAACCCTTCGGCGTCGCCGGCGGCGATGGCCGTGACCGAGGTGAGCCCGACGACCGGGACCGGCGCGCGGGAGGCCCCGCCGAACCAGCCGTTGCCCAGTTCACCGGTCCAGTTGTGGCCCCAGCTCCGGACGGTCCCGTCGATGCGCAGCGCGTACCCGTGGGAGATCGAGCCGGCGACGGCGACGACGTCGCTCAGCCCGGCCATCGTCTTCGGCGTCCCGATGTACCCGGTGCCCTGGTGCCACGAGTAGCTGCCCCACGTCGAGACGCACTGGTTGAAGCAGTCGGCGAGCGGCAGGGTGAAGTAGCCGGACAGGTCGGCCGTGACGTCCACCGTGCCGGCGCGGTTGTGGACGTAGACCGAGCGGTCGACGTCGTAGGAGGCGTTGACCGCCGGGCCGACTCCGGACACGACGGGCGCGGCTGCCACCGAGACGGTCTGCCCGGGCGCGAGGGACAGGCCCGGGTCGGGCTGGCTGCTCTTCCCGCTGTCCCACGCCGTGACGGCGGTGGTCGCGGTGGCCGAGTAGCCGGTCACGTTCAGGGCGACGGCGAGCGCGTTCGAGGGGATCGACGGCTGCAGCCGGTACGCGATGTCGCTGTTCGCACCGATCTTCCTGGGCTTGCCGTCCCCCGTCCCGAGCCCGCTGCGGGTGTCCAGCACCCGCTCCGGGGCGACCGGGGTGAAGTAGGCGCCGTAGTCGGTGGCGTAGAAGCCGACGAGGTCGGCGTAGGACTCCACCTGGCCGGCCAGGTTGTAGAAGTCGATCGACCGGTCCGCGCCGATCTTGACGGTGACCAGGTTCGTGCCCTGCCCACCGGGGTAGGCGGCGACGTTGGCCATGGTCGGCCGCGGCGTGCTGTGCGGGAAGACCGTGGCGTAGGTGGCGGCGGACGGGTTGGTCAGCGTCAAGGCGAACGTCACGGCGGTGGCGGTCGCGGGCACCTCGTCGGCCAGGCTCAGCTTCGTCGTGGTGCCGTTGCCGAGCCAGTCGATCAGCAGCCGCGAGGGACTGACCGGCGTGTACCGCGAGCCGGCGTCGGTCGTGTAGTAGCCGACGATGCTGGCGATGAGGTGGGCGGACCCGGCCTCGTTGTAGAAGTCGACGGTCCGATCGGCCCCGACCTGCACGGTGACCTGGTTGGACCGCCGCTTGCCCGCCTGCACCTGCAGGCTCGGCAGCGCCGGCCGCGCCTGCCCGTGCGTGAAGGCGGTGACAGCGGTGTCGGCGGTCGGGCCCTCGACCCAGAGGTTGACGACGACGGCGGTGGTGTTGACGGGCGCGAGCGAGGCGGCACTGCCGGTCACGGTGGTCTTCGCGCCGACCGGCCCGACCGGGATCCCGACGCCGCGAACGGTGTCGAGGAACCGCGTCGGCTGCACGGCGGTGAAGGAGGAGGCGGGCGACGTGACGGCCGCGGCGGCCCCGCTGACTCCGATGACCCCCGGAACGAGCGCGGCCACGAGGGCGACGACGAGCGCGAGCGGACGTGACACGGCCATGTTTTCCCCCAAGGACCCCCAGAACGGACCTGGCGGGACTCTATGCCGGTTCGGGGAGGAGGGGTAGCGGCCGTTCGGCGGAGTGCCCACGCCCACCTCGTAACACCGACCACCTCCGTTTGCGACCCAGTTCCGGACGAAGGAGGCGATCACAGTTACGACGAGCCCCATTCCCCCTTACCCGGCCGTGGACATCGCGGAATTGATCCAATTCCTGAACTACAGCAGCACAGAAGGCAAGTACTTCGTCTTCTTCAGGGATCGACCACCGAAAAAGGGCGGCCCCGGCCTGGTGGTCGGCCGGCGCTCGAAGCTCGGTTTCGAGACGATCGTTTCGGACTACTTCCCGGTCAGCGAGCAGGGGTGGGCCAAGGCCTGGGAAACCCTCGCGGGCATGGACCGGCAAGAGTTCGAGAGGTGCCGAAGCACCGTCCTGCGAAACTCGACCAGGTTCAAGCTCCACTCGGACGACCTTCAACGCCGCTTGGAAATCGACCAGAAGACACGAAAGCTACTGGGCGGTTCGATCTACCTGGGTGGCCACTCGCCGCACGTGCAGCTGAACGAAAACTCGGCCTACGACCTGCGGTTCACGGATGACAGCTTGACGATCCTCAACGTCGGCAGCCTCAGGACGTTGAGCAGCTTCCCCTACCGCACGTTCACGAACTTCCAAATCACCGGCCCCGGAGAGATCTCCGTGCGCACCACCGATTCGGAGCTCTTCTTCCTGAACACCCGGACGGAACCCGGCCGGCTTCGCATCGACCTGTCGGCGGTGCTCGGCAGGATCAACGAAGTCCTCAACCCGGCCGCCTCCGGCGAGCGAGCGGAGCCGGATCCGAGCGCCGCGTCCATCATCAACCAGCTCAAGGACGCTTCCAGCTTGCTCGAGCGGGGGTTGATCACCCCCGTCGAGTTCGAGCAGCTGAAGTCCCGGTTGCTCTCCGGGGGTTAGCCGCGGAAAACCGGGCAGGCGAAAGCGCTACATCGGAGCCGCCAAGGGGGCTCGAACCCCTGACCTTCTGTTTACAAGACAGATGCTCTACCAGCTGAGCTATAGCGGCCTGGCGCCGCGGCGCCGCACCCAGTGTATCGGCCCGTCCGCAAGATCCGTCCGAGAGGCACGATCCCCTGCTCCAGGCCACTATGGAGGAACGTGGTCAACGCCACTGCAACGATCACCACACCGGGGTCGATGGTCCGGGAGGAGCAGAGCGAGGAGGTGGATGGATCATGAAGATCAACGAGCGCACCAACGGGGGCAGGGCGGCCAGATGGCCCCTGCTCGAACCGCCGGAACAACGGGCGGAACAGCGGGCGAAGGTCCACCGGCCGAACCTGCTCAAGCACCGGCCGTGGCACGTGCTCGAGGCGCCCACCGGGGAGCTGCCCGCCGTCGAGGCCGAAGAGGCCATGGGGCCGCAGCTGCCCGACGAGACCACCGTCAACTTCGTGCTCGACCTCTCCCTGCGGATCGGGGAGGTGCAGATGGCGAGCGGGGCCGGCGCGTCCGACGTCACCGCGACCATCCTCGCCATCGCCGGGGCGCTCGGGCTGCCGCACTGCGAGGTCGACGTCATCTTCACGTCGATCACCGTCACCTGCCACCGCGGGACCGACCTCTCGCCCGTCACCGCGCTGCGCGTCGTGCGGAGCCGGAGCCTCGACTACACGCGGCTGACCGAGACCGAGAAGCTCGTGCGGAAGATCGTGCGCGGGCACATCGGGGCCGAGCAGGCGCAGACCGAGCTCGAGCGGATCACCTCGGCGCCGCACCCCTACCCGCGCTGGACCGCGACGCTGGCCTGGGGTGGCGTCGCCGCGTTCGTGACGCTGCTGCTCGGCGGCGGGCCCGACATCGCGCTCGTCGCGTTCGTCATCAGCGGGGTCATCGACCGGATCGGGCGGTTCGTGAACCGCTACGGGCTGCCGTTCTTCTTCCAGCAGGTGATCGGCGGCCTGTTCGCGACCTTGTCGGCGATGATCATCCTCAGCACCGGCGTGCTGACCACCGACAAACCGACGCTCGTCGTCGCGGCCGCGGTCACCGTGCTGCTGTCCGGGCTGTCCACCGTCTCGGCGGTGCAGGACGCCATCACCGGCTACAACGTCACCGCCGCCGGCCGCACGATGGAAACCGTGCTGATGTCGGCCGGCCTGATCACCGGGGTCGTGCTGGCCCTGCGCATCGCCGTCATGCTCGGCCTGCCGCGCACGCCGCTGCCCGAGCTGCCGACGTCGACGGCGCTGCAGCTGCCGATGGTCGTCCTCGGCGGCGCCGGCGCGGCCGCCTGCTTCGCGCTCGCGAGCTACTCCAAGATGCGCGCGATGCTGGTCGCGGCGGCCGCCGGGGCCATCGGCGCCGCCGTCTACGGCTCGCTCATGGTGGCGCGGCTGGACGGCGTGAGCTCGTCCGCGATCGCCGCCACGCTGGTCGGGTTCTGCGGTGGCGTGCTCGCGCGGCGACTCGGCGTTACTCCACTGGTGGTCGCCGTGTCCGGGATCACTCCGCTGCTTCCCGGCCTCTCGACCTACCGTGGTCTGTACCAGATCGGGGTCGAGCCGGGCGGCAACATCTCGATGCTCATGACGGCCGTCGCAATCGGGCTTGCGCTGGCAGCGGGCGTGGTACTCGGGGAATGGCTCGCCCAGCCGGTGCGCACCGGCCTGGGCAGGCTCGAGCGGCGGTTCGCCGGACCACGCATGGCTGGTCCGCTCGAACCGACCGAACGAAGCTTGGAGTAACGCCGCGGTCACCGGCTGTTCATCGCTCACGCGATAGGGTTTCACTCTGGGGCCGCGACCCAGAACGCGAGGAGCAGTCGACGTGGGTGAACCGAAGGAGCACGGGAACCAAGCCGATTTCGTCGTGGTGGCGAACCGGCTACCGGTGGACCTGGAACGGACGACGGACGGCGAACGCCGCTGGACGGCCAGCCCGGGCGGGCTCGTCTCCGCGCTGGAGCCGTTCCTGCGTTCGCGCAAGGGCGCCTGGGTGGGCTGGCCGGGCGTACCGGACGTCGACGTCGACGAGTTCGACGACGACGGGCTCGTGCTCCACCCGGTGTCGTTGAGCGCCGACGAAGTCCGCGACTACTACGAAGGTTTCTCCAACGCGACCCTCTGGCCGCTCTACCACGACGTCGTGGAGCGCCCGGTGTTCGACCGCGTGTGGTGGAACAGCTACGTCAAGGTGAACCAGCGGTTCGCGAAGGCCAGCGCCGAGGTCGCCGCGCCGGGCGCGACCGTGTGGATCCAGGACTACCAGCTGCAGCTGGTGCCGGCGATGCTGCGCGAGTTGAGACCGGACCTGCGCATCGGCTTCTTCCTGCACATCCCGTTCCCGCCGGTCGAGCTGTTCATGCAGATGCCGTGGCGCGCGGCGATCATCCGCGGCCTGACCGGCGCGGACCTCGTCGGCTTCCACCGCCCCGGCGGCGCGCAGAACTTCCTGTGGCTGTGCCGTCAGCTGATCGGCCTCGAGTCGACGCGCGGCGCGGTCGGCGTGCGGTCGCGGCCGGGCACCATGCAGGTCGGCGACCGGACCGTCCGGGTGGGCGCGTTCCCGATCTCTATCGACGCCGCCGGGCTCGACACCCTCGCCCGCACGAAGGGCGTCCAGGAGCGGGCCGCGCAGCTGCGGCGCGACCTCGGCAACCCCAAGACGGTCATCCTCGGCGTCGACCGGCTCGACTACACCAAGGGCATCGACCTGCGGCTGCAGGCGCTGCACGAGCTGCTGCACGAAGGCAGGCTGCAGCCGGACGACGTCACGTTCGTCCAGCTCGCCACCCCGAGCCGCGAGCGCGTCGAGCACTACCAGCGGATGCGCGGCGAGATCGAGCAGATGGTCGGCCGGATCAACGGCGAGTTCGCCCGCGTGGGCCACCCGGTCGTGCACTACTTGCACCAGTCCGTGGACCGGACGGAGCTGGCGGCGTTCTTCTCCGCCGCGGACGTCATGGTCGTGACTCCGTTGCGTGACGGCATGAACCTGGTGTGCAAGGAGTACGTCGCCGCTCGGCACGACCTGGGCGGCGCGCTGGTGCTGTCCGAGTTCGCCGGCGCGGCCGCCGAGCTCTCTAGCGCATTCCTCGTGAACCCCCACGACCTGGACGGGGTGAAGGACGCGCTAGTGGCTGCCATTACGCTCGACCCGGCTGAGGGCCGTCGCCGGATGCGCGCCATGCGTCGCCAGGTCCTCACGCACGATGTCGATCGTTGGGCGCGCTCTTTCCTACAGGCTCTGGGTGCCGAAGCGGTCGACTGACCCGAACGACCATGCACGAGCTCCTGAGGAGGAGTGTTGACTGCCGAGGCCCTGCCCGCCGAGTTGCGGCGCGCGATCGTCCAGATCGCGCGTACCCCGCGACTGCTGGTCGCGTGCGACTACGACGGCACGCTGGCACCCATCACCCTCAACCCGGACGAGGCACGCCCGCTGCCCGAGTCCGTCGGTGCCCTCAGATCGCTCGCCGGTCTGCACGAGACCACCACCGCGGTCATCTCCGGCCGCGCGCTGCGCGACCTCGCCACGCTGTCGCGGCTGCCGTCCGAGGTGAACCTCGTCGGCAGCCACGGCTCGGAGTTCGACATCGGCTTCATCCACGCCCTCGACGACAAGGCGCGTGAGCTGCACCGGCGGCTCGAAGCCGAGCTCGAACAGCTGGTGCTGGACGTGCCGGGGGTGTCGCTGGAGGTCAAGCCGGCGAGCATCGCGGTGCACGTGCGCCGCGCCGAGCACGAGGCCGGGCGCCGCGTGCTGGCCGCCGTCCACTCCGGACCGTCGAAGTGGGAAGGCGTGTCGACCACCGACGGCAAGGAGGTCGTCGAGCTCGCGGTCGTCCAGACGGACAAGGGCCGCGCGCTGGACATCCTGCGCCACCAGGTCGGAGCCACCGCGGCGATCTTCCTCGGCGACGACGTCACCGACGAGAAGGCCTTCGCCCGCCTCTCCGGCCCGGACCTGGGCATCAAGGTCGGCGACGGGGAGACCCTGGCCGGCTACCGCGTGCCGGACACCGTGGACGTCGCCCTGGTGCTGGCGTTCATGCTGGAAGAGCGCCGCAACTGGCTGTACGGCGAGTCCGCGCCGCCGATCGAGCGGCTGTCGATGCTGGCCAACGAGCGGTCGGTCGCGCTGCTCACGCCGGACGCGAAGCTGACCTGGCTGTGCCACCCGGGGCCGGACGCGCCCGCCGTGTTCGCCGACCTGCTCGGCGGCGAGGGGGCCGGCCACTTCTCCATCAAGCCGCACCGCAACGGCCTCCCGCTCGGCCAGCGCTACCTGCCGAACACGATGACGGTCGAGACGCGCTGGTCGCGCCTGCTCGTCACCGACTACCTCGAGCCGGAGAGCCCGCAGCACCGCACGGACCTGGTCCGGGTGATCTCGGGCGAGGCGGTGGCGAGCGTCAAGTTCGCGCCGCGCCCCGAGTTCGGCGGCGTGCCGGTGAAGCTGGAGATCACCGACGGCGGCGTGCGCGTGCTCGGCACGTCGGAGCCGTTCGTGCTCTATTCGCCGGGCGTCGAGTGGACCATCACCTCCGACGGCCTGCACGACACCGCGACCGCGCTGGTGCAGCCGACGCCGACCCAGCCGGTCGTGCTGGAGCTGCGCTGCGGCACCACGGACCTCGGCCCGCACGAACTGTCCGAAGTGGAGCGACGCGACCGCGCCGGCCGCTACTGGAGCGAGTGGACGTCGAAGCTGCAGCTGCCGAAGGTGCAGACCGACCTGGTGCTGCGCTCGGCGCTGACGCTGCGCGGCCTGGTCAACACCGACACCGGCGGGGTGCTCGCCGCGGCGACGTCGTCGCTGCCGGAGGAGATCGGCGGCGTCCGCAACTGGGACTACCGCTACTGCTGGATCCGCGACGCCGCGATGACCGTGCGGGAGCTCGTGCACCTGGGCTCGATCGACGAGGCCGAGGGCTACCTGCGCTGGCTGCACGGCGTGCTCGCGACGCTGGCCGGCCCGGAGCGGCTGCACCCGCTCTACACCTTGGCGGGCAGCGTGATCGGCGCCGAAGCGGTGATCGAGTCGCTGCCCGGGTACGCCGGTTCGCGCCCGGTCCGCGTCGGAAACCTGGCGAACCACCAGGTCCAGCTGGACGTCTTCGGCCCGGTCGTCGAGCTGGTCGGCACCCTGGCCGCGGCGCGCGGTGACCTGCGCGACGAGGACTGGCAGATGGTCCGCGCGATGGCGGAAGCCGTCACGCGGCGCTGGAACGAGCCGGACCACGGGATCTGGGAGGAGCGGCACGTGCCGCGCCACCGGGTCTACTCGCGGGTCATGTGCTGGGTGACGATCGACCGCGCGGTGAAGCTGGGCGAGCAGTACGGCCGCGGCGTGCCGGGCGCGTGGCCCACGCTGCGCGACGAGATCAAGAACGACGTCCTCGAGCACGGCTGGAACGACGAGGTCCAGGCGTTCACCACGGCCTACGACGGCACGGACCTGGACGCGGCGTCGCTGTTCGTCGGCCTGACCGGGCTGATCGACCCGGCCGACGAGCGCTTCCAGCACACGGTGACCGCGATCGAGGCGGAGCTGCGCAGTGGGTCCACTGTGTACCGTTACCGCCGCGACGACGGCCTGCCGGGCGGCGAGGGCGGCTTCCACATCTGCGCGGCGTGGCTGATCGAGGCGTACCTGCTCACCGGGCGGCGCACCGAGGCGCAGGAGCTGTTCGACCAGATCGTGGCGGCGGCCGGCCCGACGGGCCTGCTGCCGGAGCAGTACGACCCGATCGCGGAACGGTCCCTCGGCAACCACCCGCAGGCCTATTCCCACATCGGGCTCATCCGGTGCGCCAACTTGCTGGCGGCGAGTTAGCCCTTTCGGTCCGAATCTCCGTGAAGGCCACCTTGAGGAAGCACAAGTTCCTTATGGTGGCCTTCACGGCATTCGGAGGTGAGCTGGGTGCAGGGGACGTTCGGGCAGGTCGACTTCGTGCCGCTGCCGCCCCGGTTCGCCGACCGGGTGCGCTGGGGGTCGGTGGTCGTCGGGTCCTCGATGATCGGCGGGATGGTCCTGCTGTTCGGGCTCACGACGTTCCTGCAGGGCATCGTCCACGGCCACGCGTTCCCGGCCACGCTGCTCGGCAAGGCCGCGGCGGTGCTGCCCCCGCTGGGCGTGCTGGCGATCGCGGTGCTGGTGCTCTCGTCCCGGCGGTGCCTGCGGGGTGACTACCTGGTCGTCGCGAGCGCGGCGTCGGCCCGCCACGCGCTGCTGTTCACCTACGCGCTGACGCTGGTGCTGATCCTCGGGTCCTTCGCGGTGCCGATCGTGTTCCGGGTGTGGCCGGACTCCCCGGAGTTCCAGGCGCCGGACCTGCTCACGACGTTCTCGACGCTGGCCTTCGCGACCGTGGGTTTCCTGGCGGGCATGTTCTACGTGCGGCCGAGCGTGCAGACGCTCAGGAAGTTCAGCGACCACCCCATCTGGTGAGTCCACAGTAGACACTCGGACGGGGCACCCGTCTGCGCCGATTTGCAGAGATTTCTTTGCACAATTTCCTTTGCACGGCTACCGTGGAGCCATGACCAGCGCTCCACCACCGGAAGAGCTCGACCCGGACGCCCTCAAGGCCGTCACGCACCCGCTGCGCCGCCGGATCCTCAGCGTGTTGTCGGCGGGCCCGGCGACCGCCACGAAACTCGCCAAAGCCTTGGGCGAGAACACCGGCGCGACCAGCTACCACCTGCGGGAACTGGCCCGGTTCGGGTTCGTCGAGGACGCCCCGGAGCTCGCGCGGGGCAAGGAACGGTGGTGGCGGACGCGGCCGCGGGACATCCGCTGGCCGCGCCGCAGCGAGCAGAGCGCCGAATCCCGGGTGCTGTTCGACGACATGCAGCGCCAGGGGTTCGAGGAAGACCTCGAGAAGCTGAACCGGTTCGCGGAAAAGCGCGAAGAGCTGCCCGGCGACTGGCCGGACGCGCTGTTCTACGCCCGCGGCGGCACCTGGCTCACCGCCGAGGAACTGCAGCGGTTCTGGAACGACTACATGGAGCTGTTCCGCCGGTACCGGCGAAGCGAGGACGACCGGTCACCGGAAGCGCGGCGCGTGCTCGTGCGCCTGCTCGCGTTCCCGGAACCAGGGGAATGACCATGACAGGGGATCTCGCATGCGAAGAGGGGCTCTACTACTGGCCGGGGTGATCCTGGCCGTCACGGCCGCGGCACCACCGGCTTCGGCCGCGGAAGGCGCGGACGTGACTTTCGAAACGGCGGGGTGACCTTGCACGGCACCGTCGTCGCACCACCCGGCGGGTCGAAGCTGCCGGGACTGGTGATGGTCCACGGCTCGGGGGCGCACAGCCGGGAGGACTACCGCGAGCAGGCGGAAGCCTTTGCGCGACAGGGGATCGCGACGCTCATCTACGACAAGCGCACCGAAGGCTATTCCCAGTTCGAACGCTCGTACTCGACGCTGGCGGACGACGCGCTCGCCGCCGTCGAGGCGTTGCGCAGGCGGCCGGACGTCGATCCGGCGCGAGTCGGCGTCTGGGGGCTGAGCGAAGGGGGCTGGGTGGCACCGCTCGCCGCCTCGCGGTCGGCGGACGTCGCGTTCGTCGTGACACTGGGGGCGAACGGCGTCGAGCCGTCGAGGCAGCAGGCGTGGGCGATCGAGAACCAGTTGCGGCGCCTGGGAATGGACGGCTCGATCGTGCGGATGGCGGCTTCGACGATGATGCGCCAGCTCGCCGGCGGCGGCGTGTTCCCGGAAGCGCACCACGACCCGGTGGCCGTGCTGAAGAGCCTGCGCCAGCCGGTGCTCGGGTTGTGGGGCGCGAAGGACGTCCTGACGCCGCCGGGTGAAGCCGTCCGGATCTTCCAGGTGTCCCTGGGCCGGTACACGCTGCGGGTGTTCCCGGACGCCCAGCACCAGCTGCGGCGCACGACCGACGGCTTCGACAAGCTGCCCGGTTACGCACCGGGCTACCTGGAGCTGGTGGGCACGTGGGTCAACCACCCGCCGTCGACGTCGAGCGCCGACGCGCCGCCCGCGCAGGACCGGCCGAGCGTCCAGGTGACGCCGTTGAACTGGTACGAGCCGACCTGGCTCCAGCTCGCGGTGCTGGTGCTCCTGCTCGGCGCGTTCGCCTGGTACCCGCTCGTCCGGCGGGGTCCGGCGGCGAACTCGGCGCGGTGGCTGTCGGCGACCGGGCTGCTCGCCGTGCTCGGCTTCCTGGTCGTGGACGTCCTGATCCAGGTCACCATGGGCAAGGGACTGGGCCCGGTCGTCGCCGGCCGCCCACTGGCGTGGCTGGCGTTGCAGCTGCTTTCACTGGGCGCGGTGGCCGCCGCCATCGGCACGGCGGTGGCGTGGCGGCGGCACCGGACCCCACGGCTCGGCGTACCCCTCGCCGGCGGCGTCTTGTTCGTCCCCTGGGCCGTCTACTGGGGCCTGCTGGGGATCTAGGCGGCGTAGCCCTTCGGCGGGATCAGCGTCGCGAGCTGGTCGAAGCTCAGCCAGTAGATCTGGTTCCCGCCGAAGCTCGCCGGGTCGGCGATCTTGACCGTCATGTCGGAGCTGTCGTAGCCGATCACGGTGAAGTAGTGGTAGATCGTGTAGTTCGGGTAGCCCGGCGGGTGGTTGTTCGCGGGCGCGACGATGTTCGCGACGATCGGGTAGCCGTTGTTTATGTCGAGCACGATGTCCCGCCACAGCAGGTCGCGCTGGGCCTGCGTCGGCGGGTCGTTCGGCATCTCCTTCGTCTCGTACCAGCTCGTGCCGAGGTCGGCGTTGAGCACGCCGGTGACCTGGCCGACCCAGTCCGTGCCGTTGGTGGTCGTGCCGAGCTGGGCGGCGAGCGTCGCCTGGCTCGGCAGGTTGCCGGTGCGCGCGGACAGCGCGATCCGGGTGGCGGCCGGGCCGCACCAGTAGCCGGTCTCCTGGACCTGGTACTGGATGTTCAGCACGGCTTCGGTGCTGGCGTCGGCGACCGCGGGCAGCGAGACGAGCCCCATGGCGGCGACGAGCGTGACGAACCCCAGGCGGAATCTGCGCATGACGATCCTTCCCCAGTTAGGGCGTCAGTAGGTCAACGCCTCACGAATGGATGATCCCGACCACTCGGGCGCTTGTCCCTCACCCACCCCGAACGGATCACGACGAAGGTAGGTTCGCCCGTGAACGCTCGCGCGCGCTGCGGGCAACTGGGGGCATGCAGGTGATCCACGAGGGATCGGAGCTCTGGGGGCACGACCGCCCGGACCTGGGCGGACCCGAGCCCGGGCCGGCGTTCGGGCGGCTCTTCGACGCCCACGCCCCGCAGCTGCGCCGCTACCTCGCCCGCCGGGTCGGGCCCGAACCGGCCAACGACCTCGTCGCCGAGACCTTCCTGGTGGCGTTGCGCCGCCGCGAGACCTACCGGCCGGAGCTGGGCACGGCCCGGTCGTGGCTCTACGGCATCGCGACCAACCTGCTCCGCCACCACGTGCGGTCCGAGCTGCGCGGGCTGCAGGCCACGGCGCGGCTGGCCCGCACCGGCGAAACGAGCCACGCGGGCCACGACGGCCGCGTCGCCGAGCGCGTCGACGCCCAGGTCCGGGCGGCGCGGCTGGCCGCGGCGCTGGCCCGGCTGAGCCCGGCCGACCGCGACACGCTGCTGCTCGTGTCGTGGGCCGGGCTGGAACCGGCGGAGGTGGCCGAGGCCCTCGGCATCCCGCCGGGTACGGTCCGCTCCCGATTGCACCGGATCAGACGCTGGCTCAGGACGAACGCCCCGATCGAAGAGGAGGTGCAGGACCTTGCGTGAAGACAACGTCCGGAAGATCTGGTCCGAAGCCGAACTCGACGCGGCCCTGTCCGACCTGCACGGCGACGCCGACGCCGAGGACGGGCTGGCCTTCGCGCGCGCGTCCCTGATGGCGGCGGCCGGCACGCCCGAGGCCCCGGCGCCGCGGCGCACCGGCACCTGGCGCTGGCTCGCCGTGGCCGCGGCGGTCGTCACACTGGTGGGCGGCCTGGCGGTGGTGACGTCGCTGCGGCCGTCGGACCCGGAGCCGGCCCGCCCGGCGGCGACCCTCACCGACCTGGACCGCCCGCTGGAGCCGGGCGAATTCCGCTACGCGCAGAAGCTCAGCTGGATACCGGAAACGGCGAACGGGCAGCACTTCCACGCCCAGCGCAAGGTGGAGCTGTGGATCCCGGCGGACCCGAAGGGGATCTGGCACCGGCGCACGATGTGGACGGGCGCGGTGAAGGACCTACGCGACGGCGAAGCGGCGCGGATCGACCAGGCTCCCACCGACGAGTACGGCCTGGGCGGCCGGTTCCCGGGCGAGCCGCGCCCGGACGGGACGACCAGCCCGAACTGGAAAACGCCGTTCCGGAACTGGTTGAGCCCCGACGCGGCACTGGTCGCTTCGCTGGTCCCCGACCGGACCACGCTGGCCAAGCGCCTGAAGTCCGACACGATCGACTCCACCGACGACGGCCGGGCCCACACCCCGACGGAGTCGCTCACGATGGTGCGGATGGTGCTGGAACTGGGCCTGGCCGGCAAGGACGTCCGCTTCGCCCTGCGCGACGCGCTCACCGACGTCAGCGGGGTCTTCGCGAAGCCGGGCCACACCCCGGACGGCCGCCCGGCCACGGTGTTCGAAACGAAGGACACGAGCCAGCACCTGTACCTCGACCCGGCGACGGCGCAGCTGCTGGCCTGGGACTTCCCCCCGGGCACCCCGCAGACGACGACCACCCGGCCGAGCGGGATCCCGCTGAGCACGTCCGAGCTGCCGCCGAACCACGGTGGGCCGTCGTCGAGCACGATCGAGAGCACCCCGAACTCGGCGGTGCCACCGCCGATGGCCACGACGAGCCTGCCCCCACCGATCCCGCCGCAGTTCCAGGGCGCACCGGAGACCGTGTACTCCTACGCGATCACCCGCACGTCCGGTTGAACCCCGGCGGCCGCCGGAGCCCGGGGTCAGCGAGCGTGGCTGGCCGCGTTCAACGCGTCCGCGACGTTCGCCACCTCCAGCACCCGGATCCCCGCCGGCGGCTTCCCCGAATCCGGCGGCACCAAGGCGTGCGTGAAGCCCAGCCGCGCCGCCTCCGCGAGCCGCCGGGTCACGCTCGGCACCCGGCGGATCTCCCCCGCCAGCCCGACTTCGCCCACCGACACCAGCCGTGGCGACAAAGCGACGTCGCCGAACGAAGACGTCAGCGCCAGCACCACCGCCAGGTCGATGCCCGGCTCGGTGATCTTCATGCCGCCGACCGTGGCCGTGTAGACGTCCTTGTCGCCCAGCTTCAGCCCGCCGCGCTTCTCCAGCACCGCGAGGACCATCGCCACCCGCGCCGAATCGAGGCCGCTGACCGCGCGCCGCGGCTGGGGTGCCGACGTCGACGACACCAGCGCCTGGACCTCGCCCAGCAGCGGCCGCTTGCCCTCCATGGACACCGTGATCGCCGTGCCCGCGACCGGCTCCGCCGTGTGGCTGAGGAACAGCCCCGACGGGTCCGGGACGCCGACGATGCCTTCTTCCTGCAGCTCGAAGCAGCCGATCTCGTCGGAGGCGCCGAAGCGGTTCTTGATGCCGCGGAGCATCCGCAGCGTCGAATGCTTGTCGCCCTCGAACTGCAGCACCACGTCCACCAGGTGCTCCAGCACGCGCGGGCCGGCCACCGAACCGTCTTTCGTGACGTGCCCCACCAGCACCACCGGCAGCCCGCGCTCCTTGGCCACCGCGACCAGCCCGGACGTCACCGCCCGGACCTGCGTCACGCCCCCTGGCGAGCCTTCGACCTGCGGCGAAGCCATGGTCTGCACCGAGTCGACGATCAGCACGCCCGGCTTGACGTCGTCGATGTGCCCGAGGATGGCCGAAAGGTCGCTTTCCGCGGCGAGGTACATCCGGTCGTGGATGTTGCCCGTGCGCTCGGCGCGCAACCGGACCTGGCCCGCGGACTCCTCGCCCGTGACGTACAAGGAGCGGTCGACCGTCTTCGCCCACTGGTAGGCGACCTCGAGGAGCAGCGTCGACTTGCCGACGCCCGGCTCACCCGCGAGCAGCACCACCGCGCCCGGCACCAGGCCGCCGCCCAGCACCCGGTCGAGTTCCGAGACGCCGGTCTTGCGGGCTCGCGCGGCTTCGACGTCGACTTCGCCGATCGGCCGCGCGGGTGCGCTGGGCGCCCCGGCCGCGACGCGCTGGATGGCCGGCCTGGCCGGCACCCCGCGTTCCTCGAACGAGCCCCATTCCTGGCACTCCGGACAGCGGCCGAGCCACTTGGCCGCTTCGTACCCGCAGCTCCCGCAGCGGTAGGTGGTCCCTTTCTTCACCCCGCGAGGCTAGCGGCGACCACCGACAAAACCGGGGACCTACTCCTTGGCGTGCGCCGGGGCCGCCACGGGCAGCTCGACGGTGACCGGCCCGGCGTTCTTGAAGACGAAGGTCACTTTGAGGACCTGACCCGGCCACAGCGGCTGCTTCAGCGCGGGCAGGGTGACGGTGGCCTGGCCGACCTTCTCCGGCGCGGTCGGCGTCGCGGCCGGGCCGGACGACGGGACCTCGGAGGTGGCGGTCGCGGTCAGGTTGCCCGGGCTCGCGGTCGCCGAGCTGCTGCCGGTCGCGGTCGACGTCGACGAAGAGGGCGCTCCCGACGAGGACGGCGCGGCCGGGGCCGAGGTCTGCACCTCGTCGGTCGATTCGACGGCGTCGTCCGGGCCGATGACGAGCGAGTGCGCCGCGACGACGTCCTTGGCGCCGCCGATGGTGGCCTGGGTGCCGTCTTCGGTCGTGACCGAGACGAGCGAGTCGTCCTGGGTGCCCTGGTTCACGATCGTCAGCGTCAGCGCCGGGGTCGCGCCCACCGGGTAACCGGGACCGGACTTCGGGTACTGGACCGCGGCGTCGCGCAGGACAAGGGTCTTGACCTGGGCGTGCGTGCCGTTGACGGCGGGCTGCTGCGTGTCGGTCTGGGTGATCTGGCCGGCCCCGCACCCGGCGAGCACGAGCGCGGCACCGAGCGCCAGCACGCCCGCGCCGAGCACGCGACGATTCTGCAGCCTCACGTCGCAGTCCTTCCCTTTTCACGGCCTCGTCCCCGCGAAGACTAGCCGGGGTCGATCTCCGGCACCGAACCGGTCCGCGTTGCGCCCAAGATCAACCGTCCAAAATGGATTTCGCGATGCCCCCCGAAACGCTTCCCCGCTACCTGCGTGAGCACGGGGGTCCGACGTTTGTCAACCCCCGCTCAGGCCGCTGACCTGCGAGGACGAGTCCGGCCCGCTAGGTGGGCACTGGCGGCCCGTGCTAGGATGGAGTCAGCGAAAGGGGCAGAGGACACATGGTTTTCAAGGTCGGAGAGACCGTCGTCTACCCGCACCACGGTGCCGCACTCATCGAAGCCATCGAGACCCGCGTGATCAAGGGCGAGGAAAAGAAGTACCTCGTCCTCAAGGTCGCGCAAGGGGATCTCACGGTTCGCGTGCCCGCTGACAACGCCGAGATCGTAGGCGTACGCGATGTCGTCGGGCAAGAAGGACTGGACAAGGTCTTCGACGTTCTGCGTGCTCCGCACACCGAAGAGCCAACCAACTGGTCTCGTCGGTACAAGGCCAACCTCGAGAAGCTCGCCTCCGGCGATGTGAACAAGGTGGCCGAAGTGGTGCGCGACCTCTGGCGGCGAGAGAAGGACCGCGGACTTTCAGCCGGCGAGAAGCGCATGCTGGCGAAGGCGCGGCAAATTCTGGTCAGCGAGCTCGCGCTCGCGGAGGGCACCGACGAGGACAAGGCTGAGGTCCTCCTCGACGAAGTTCTGGAAACCGCGACGGTCTGAGCCCAAGGCAGTCCGCTGGTGGCTGCCTCTACGATCGCGAACCGATGAACGTCGTCGTGATCGTGACCGTCGCACACCATGCCTCCGACTGGGAGCTCGCTCTCACGCCGGTCCATGGTGAGGCGCTACTCACGCACACCGTGCGGGGGCTGCTCGACGTACCGGAGATTTCTACGGTGCTCGTGGCGGCCCCCCAGCGGTGTGCGAAGTCGTATTCCGAAGCCCTCGAAGGGCTTTCGTGCCGGGTCGTCCCCGGCTCGCTCCGGCAGGCCTTCGCCGTCGTCGAGCCCGAAGTTCCCCGTGACTCAGTTGTACTCCTCCATGACGCTCTGCGTGCCTTCATTCCTGCGCAAACCGTGCGTGACGTGATCAACGCCGTCGGTGACGCCGAAGTGGTCGTCCCGGTGCTGCCGATGGCCGACACGGTGAAGGTGACCGACGACGCATCGCTGATCGTCGGCACGGAGGACCGTTCCCGCCTGCGCACGGCCCAGACGCCGATCGGCTTCACGCTCGACGCGTTCCTCGCGGCCGGCTTCACGACGGCGGTCCCCCCGGGCGCGGCGACCGTGCCGGGCCACCCGGACGCGATGCGCGTCACGACCGATTTCGAACTTTCCCTGGCCGAGGCGATCGCGGCGGCACCGAAGAACGAGGAGACGCTGTGAGGATCGGCAACGGGGTCGACGTCCACCCGATCGAACCGGGCCGCGAGTGCTGGATGGCCGGGCTGCTCTGGCCGGAGGCCGACGGCTGCGCCGGCCACTCGGACGGCGACGTCGCCTCCCACGCGCTCTGCGACGCCCTGCTGTCCGCAGCGGGCCTCGGCGACCTGGGCGCGGTCTTCGGCACGGGCGACCCCCGCATGGACGGCGCCCACGGCGCGGACATGCTCACCGAGGTCAGGGGCCTGCTCGAGGCCGCGGGCTGGCGCGTCGCCAACGCGACGGTCCAGATCGTCGGCAACGCCCCTCGGGTGGGCAAGCGACGCGAGGAAGCGCAGAAGGTCCTGTCGGAGGCGGTGGGCGGCCCGGTGAGCGTCTCGGGCACGACATCGGACGGCTTGGGCCTGACGGGCCGCGGCGAGGGCATCGCAGCCTTCGCAACGGCGCTGCTGCTGGCGGCGGACTAGCTGTAGCGCCCCGCTCCGCACCGATTCCGCCCACGCTCGGCTCTGCCGGCCCGACTCCTCCTGGCCCCGGCCCAGCGCGCCCTCGGCTCCGCGCGGCCGGCCAGCTCCGACCTGCCCCGCTGCCCTCGGCTCCGCGCGGCCAGCCATCGCCGACCTGCCCCGCTGCCCTCGGCTCCGCGCGGCCAGCCATCGCCGCCCGGCGCCGGCTGGCGCGCACTCGCGCAGTCCGTCCCCGCCCCGCCGCACCCGGCACCGCGGCGCCGCCCCACCCGGCACGCCGCATCCGGCACCGCCGCTCCGGCCTTCGGTTCCGACCCGGCCCGCCTCGCCCGTCGCGAATGACTCATTCCCGGCCTCCGGGGTCCCGAATGAGTCATTCGCGACCTCGGCCGAGCCCGCCCCACCAGGAACCAGCGAGAACCAGCGCCGGAATAGGCCCCCGCCCGCGCCGGTTCGGCGTGATATGTCCCTCACCCTCCCGGCCGCCGTCCGCGCGCTGATCGATGGCAAGAACTTCGCCACCGTCGCCACCCTCGATCCCGACGGCAGCCCGCAGACCTCCGTCGTCTGGGTCGGGCTCGACGACGGCGACCTCGTCTTCAGCGCGACCGAGGACCGGCGCAAGGTCCGCAACCTGCGGCGCGACCCCCGCCTCGGCGTCTCGATCACCGACGCCGGAAACCCGTACCGGCACACCCAGCTGCGCGGCACCGCCGAACTCACCCCCGACCCCGGCAAGGCGCTCCCCAAGACGCTGAGCCACAAGTACCTCGCCCAGGACCCGCCGCCCGAGGGCCCCGAGGTCGAACGCGTCGTCGTGCGGCTGAAAGTCGACCGCATCGCGGGCAACGTGAAATAGGGTCCGGACCATGGGTGTGACATTCAACGAGGCCACCAAGGCCCTGCTCGACGGCCGGAACTACCCGGTCGTCGCCACCACCAACGCCGACGGCTCGCCGCAGAGCTCCGTCGTCTGGGCCAAGCGGGACGGCGACACCGTGCTCTTCGTGACCGTCCAGGGCCGGCGGAAGGAACGCAACATCCGCCGCGACCCGCGGGTGTCGCTCTCCGTCTTCGACCTGGCCGACCCCGAGAGCTACGTCGAGATCCGCGGCCGCGCCGAGGTCACCGCCGAGGGCGGGCCCGAGCTGAACGACGAGCTGGCCCGCAAGTACACCGGCGACGTCTTCCCGCCCGAGCCGCCGGAGGTCGTGCGCGTGCTGGTCCGCGTCGTGCCCGAACACATCACAGGGCATTCGGCCTGACCCTCCCGTTAGGCTGGAAACCATGACGATCAGGGCGGTTTTGTTCGACTACTCCGGCACGCTTTTCCGGCTGGAACAGGACGAGTCCTGGCTCGCCGACATCACCGGCCACACCGGCTCGCCGCTCGACCTCGAAGCCCAGACCGAGCTGATGCGCCGGATGACCGCCCCGGTCGGCGAGGTCGTCGAGCTCGACGCCGAGCACCTGCACGCCTGGCAGCACCGCGACCGCGACCCCGGGCTGCACCGGAAGGTCTACCTCGAGGTGCTCAAGAAGTCGGGCGTCCCGCGGCGCGAGGAGGCCGTCGCGCTGTACGAGCGGCTCATCGATCCCAGCCAGTGGACGCCGTACCCGGACACCGAGGCCGTGCTGAAAGCGGCGTCCGAGCGGGGGCTCAAGGTGGGGGTGCTGAGCAACATCGCCTTCGACATCCGGCCCGCGTTCACCGCCCGCGGGTGGGACGCTTACGTCGACGAATTCGTGCTGTCCTTCGAGGTCGGAACGGTCAAGCCGGAGCTGGAGATCTTCCGCAAGGCCGTCGAGGGTCTCGGCGTCCCGGCCACCGAAACCCTGATGGTCGGCGACAGCGAAGAGGCCGACGGCGGCGCCCGCGCGCTCGGCTGCGAGTTCGCGCTGGTCGACCCGCTGCCGACGGCCGAACGGCCGGACGCCCTGCTCACGGCGCTGCGCGCGCACGGCGTCGCCTGAGGGGCAGAGAGGTCCCTCACGCCCGACCCCGTACCCTTTCAGGGTGGCCCTACACCTTTTCGACACAGCGACCCGGAGCGTGCGGGAGTTCCACCCCGTCCGTAGCGGAACGGCGTCGATCTACGTGTGTGGTGCCACCGTGCAGGGCATGCCGCACATCGGGCACGTCCGCGGCGCGCTGAACTACGACGTCCTGCGCCGCTGGCTCGTCCACAGTGGACTGGACGTGCTGCTGGTCCGCAACGTCACCGACATCGACGACAAGATCCTCACCAAGGCCGCCGACGCCGGCCGGCCGTGGTGGGAGTGGGCGGCGACGCACGAGCGCGCCTTCGAGCAGGCCTACGACCAGCTCGGCTGCCTGCCGCCGTCGATCAACCCGCGCGCGACCGGGCACGTCACCCAGATGGTCGAGCTGATGCAGCGCCTGATCGACCAGGGGCACGCGTACGCGACCGAGGGCGACGTCTACTTCTCGGTGAAGTCGTTCGACCACTACGGCGAGCTGTCGCGCCAGGGCCTCGACGACGTCCAGCAGGGCGAGACGCCGACCCGCGGCAAGCAGGACCCGCGCGACTTCACACTGTGGAAGAGCGCCAAGCCGGGTGAGCCGTCGTGGCCGACGCCGTGGGGCGAAGGCCGGCCGGGCTGGCACCTCGAGTGCTCGGCCATGGCCACGGCGTACCTCGGCGCAGAGTTCGACATCCACGGCGGCGGGATCGACCTGATCTTCCCGCACCACGAAAACGAGCGCGCCCAGTCGAACGCCGTCGGCGACCCGTTCGCCCGCTACTGGCTGCACAACGCGTGGGTGACCATGTCCGGCGAGAAGATGTCGAAGTCGCTGGGCAACACCGTGACGATCCCGGCGATGCTGGAGCGCTACCGGGCGGTCGAGCTGCGCTACTACCTGGTGCAGCCGCACTACCGGTCCAACATCGAGTACTCCGACGCCGCGGTCTCCGAGGCCGCGCAGGGCTACCGGCGGATCGAGACGTTCCTGCGCCGCGCGGCCGGGTCCGGCGAGGTCACCACCGGCACGCTGCCCGCGGAGTTCGCGAACGCGCTCGACGACGACCTCGCCACCCCGCAGGCGTTCGCCGTGGTGCACACCACGGTGCGGGACGGTAACGCCGCTCTCGACGCGGGCGACACACCGAAGGCACTCGAACTCGCCGCGGCCGTCCGCGCGATGACCGACGTGCTCGGCCTCGACCCGCTGTCCGCGCGCTGGTCCGAGGCGGGCGGTTCCGACACGCCCACCAAGGAGGCGCTGGGCTCCCTCGTCGAAGGGCTGCTGGCCGAGCGCCAGCAGGCCAGGGCCGAGAAGGACTTCGCCCGCGCGGACGCCGCCCGTGACCGCCTCCAGCAGGCGGGCATCGTGGTGGAGGACACCCCCAACGGTCCGCAGTGGACAGTCAAGTCCGACTGAGCAACGCAAGGAAACTTTCACCATGGCAGGCAATTCGCGGCGCCAGGGCGCGATCCGCAAGACGGGCACCAAGAAGGGTGCCGTCGTCGGCTCGGGCGGTCAGCGCCGCAAGGCCCTCGAAGGCAAGGGGCCGACCCCGAAGGCGGAAGACCGCCCCGGGCACAAGGCGTACCGCCAGGCCAACGCGGCGACCAAGCGCGACCAGGCCCGGCAGAAGAAGGCCGACAAGCCGGAGCTGATCGCCGGGCGCAACCCGGTGGTCGAGGCGCTGCGCGCGGGTGTCCCCGCGACCGCGCTGTACGTCGCGCTGAACATCGAGATCGACGACCGCGTGAACGACGCCGTCCGGCTGGCCGGCGACAAGGGCATCTCGATCCTGGAGATCCCGCGCGAGGAGCTGGACCGCAAGACGAACCGGGCCGTGCACCAGGGCCTGGGCCTGCAGGTCCCGCCGTTCGAGTACGCCCACCCGGACGACCTGATGGCGGTGGCCCGCAACTCGGGCGAGGTGCCCCTGTTCGTCGCGCTCGACGGCGTCACCGACCCGCGGAACCTGGGCGCGGTGATCCGCTCGGCGGCCGCGTTCGGTGCCCACGGCGTGCTGCTGCCGGAGCGGCGCAGCGCGGGCATGACGGCGGTGGCGTGGCGCACGAGCGCGGGCACGGCGGCGAAGCTTCCGATCGCGGTGGCGACGAACCTGACGCGCCAGCTCAAGTCGTGGGCGAACGAGGGCCTGATGCTGGTCGGCCTGGACGCGGACGGCTCGGTCGACATCGACGAGCTCGAGCTGGCGGCGGACCCGCTGGTCATCGTGCTCGGCTCGGAGGGCCGGGGCCTGTCCCGCCTGGTCCGCGAGACGTGCGACGCGACGGTGTCGATCCCGATGGCGGCGGGCGTGGAGTCCCTGAACGCTTCGGTGGCGGCCGGCGTGCTGCTCGCCGAGGTGGCGCGACGGCGTCGTCTCGCCGGTCGGGTCTGACCCCACCACCCGGTCGGGTTAAGGTCACCGTCGGATAAAACCGAGGGGACCCGATGTCGTTCGTATCGCCACTTTTCTTGTGGTACTTCCTGCCGGCGGTGCTCATCGCCGTGCTGGTGTGCCCGCGGAGCTGGCGCAACGGCATCATCGCGGTCGGCAGCCTGCTGTTCTACACGATCGGCGCCGGCGGCTTCGTGTTCCTGCTGCTGGGCTGCATGGTCGTGAACTTCATGGCCGGCCCGCTGCTGGCCCCGAGCCCGTGGGACGTCCAGGGCGTCCGGCGGCGCCGCATCCTCATCGCGGTGGTGTCGCTGGACGTCGCGGTCCTGCTGGTCTGGAAGTACGCGGGTTTCGCGACCCAGCAGATCGCGGCGGTGGCGCACTGGTTCGGCGGCAGCGTGCCGGTCGCGAGCCTGGTCGTCCCGATCGGCATCTCGTTCTACACGTTCCACCACATCTCGTACGTGGTCGACATCTACCGCGGCGAGCGCCCGGCCCTGCGCAACCCGGTGTCGTTCGCCGCGTACATCGCGATGTTCCCGCAGCTGGTGGCCGGCCCGATCGTCCGGTACCGGGAGATCGCCGACCAGCTCCCCCAGCCGCGGTCCCACCGCCTCGACGACATCGCGGCGGGCTTCCCGCGCTTCGCACTGGGCCTGTGCAAGAAGACGATCATCGCGGACTCGCTCAGCCCGTTGGTGGAAGCGTGCTTCAAGGTCCCCCCGGACCAGATGACGTTCGCGACGGCGTGGCTGGGCGCGATCGGCTACACCCTCCAGCTGTTCTTCGACTTCTCGGGTTATTCGGACATGGCGATCGGCCTCGGCCGCATGCTGGGATTCCGGTTGCCGGAGAACTTCGCGCGGCCGTACTCGTCGGTGACGATCACGGAGTTCTGGCGCCGCTGGCACATGAGCCTGAGCCGCTGGTTCCGCGACTACGTGTACATCCCCCTGGGCGGCAACCGGAACGGAGCGGCCCAGACGTACCGCAACCTCTGCATAGTGTTCGTCCTGACGGGTTTCTGGCACGGCGCCCAATGGACGTTCCTGGTGTGGGGCTGCTACCACGGAGCCCTGCTGGTGATCGAGCGCCGCTTCGGCCTGGACCTGGACCCGGCGGTCCCGTGGAAGCGCTACCTGCGCCGAGCCCTGACGATGCTGCTGGTGGTGTTCGGCTGGGTCTTCTTCCGCTCACCGGACCTGGGCCACGCGTTGTCGATGATCGGCCACATGCTCCTCCCCGACTTCGAGGGCATCGGAGCGGGCGTGGAGCAGGCGTTCACGAACCAGCGCCTGGTCCTGCTGCTGGCGGCACTGGCGGTCTTCCTCCTGCCGGCCCACCCGGTGACCGGCCCCCTGCTGGAGTCGTCCCGCAGCCGCCCGGCGACGGCGTTGCGCATCGGCGTGATGACGGTGGGCCTTCTGTACGCGGCCATCCTGATCGCGACGGGGACGTTCAGCCCGTTCTTGTACTACCAGTTCTAGCGACCGTCCCTGGCTTCCCGTCCGCCGATGGGACAATCCACCCCATGACCGACCCCGTCGACCTGGCCAGGGTGCCCGGCGTGATCCCGTACGTCGACAACCACACCGGCCCCCGCCGCCTCCTCACCCTGGAGATACCCCACCTGGGCCACACGGTCCGCGCGTACGCCCCGATAGCCAGCATCGACGGCCGCCAGTACATCGTCTCCTGGGGCTCAGTGACGTTCGAAATCCCCGCCGATCGCAACGTCCACGTGAGCGCCCACCTCCACACGAACAGCGGCCACGAGCACACGATCACCCCGTTCGCCTCGATGGTCCTGGTCCCGCACCCGGCCCCGATCAGGCTGAAGGCCCAGTTCGTCCCCACCCACGGCCCCGAAGGCACCCTCATCCCCGTGGGCTGAGGCGCGGCATCAGCGCAGCAGCAGGACGATGAGTACCACCACCACGGCCGAGAAGTTCGAAGCGACCAGGGCGACGAGGAGCCGCATTCTGGTCTCCACGCGGCCGAATGGCAGACCCCGGCTGTCGAGCACCCCGCGCACCAGCCGGCGCCCGATGGCCATGACCTTCTCCAGGGTCCCCACGACCTCCACCGCGTTCTTGCGCACCTCGTGAGCCGCCACGACGCCGACCACGATCTCGAAGCTGCCCGCCGCGCGGAAGCGGATGCCGGACACCGTGAACTCCGGCCCCGCGATTTCGGTGATCAGCCCGGAGAGGTCCTCTTCGAGGCCGTCTTGGAGGAAGCGGAGACCGCCCGGCGCTGTCAGCAAAGCCGAACGGTCGTCGTTCCCGTACCTGCCCTCGGACCGTTCGGGCAGGGTCGACCGCCGCCCGTCGAGGTCGACTGTGAACGGCGAATCAACGTGGAACACCAACCCGCCACCTCGATGTGCCCCGCTCCGGGCATTCCGACCACCACCTCACGGCAGGTTGCGCACCAAGGAGTCGCGCGCCGCGGCGACGCGTTACCCGCCCCGGCCCCAGGATCGGGACGTGAAAGCCTGAGGCCGTGTTGACCACGCGGTACCTGTTCCTCACCCGGCACGGCGAAGCGACCCCAAGCGGCGAACTCACCGAAGCCGGACGGCGCCAAGCAGTCCTCCTCGGGCGGCGGCTGCGAGACGTCCCGGTCACCGCGATCCACCACGGCCCCCTCCCGCGCGCCGCGCAAACCGCCGACCTGATCGCCGCCCAGCTCCCCGGCGTCCCCCTCAACGAGAACGAAGCCGCCGGCGACTTCGTCCCCTACGTACCCCAGCGCGAGGAACTCCCCGAAACCGCGGCCGGCGTCCTCCTCGCCTTCGCCCGCAGCCTCCCCCCGGCCGACGAAGACCTCGCCGCCGAAGCCGAGCGCAGGTTCACCGGCCCCGTGCCCGGGACCGAACCGAGGTACGAAGTCCTCGTCACGCACAACTTCCTCGTCGGCTGGCTCGTCCGCGCCTCCCAAGACGCGCCACCCTGGCGGTGGCTCGCGCTCAACCACGCCAACGCCGCCCTCACCGTCATCCGGTACTCGCCCGCCCGCCCCGCCGCGCTGCTGACCTACAACGACCAGAGCCACCTGCCCGCCGAACTGTGCTGGACCGGGTTCCCGCCCGACTTCTACGTTCCGTAATCGGCAGGTGCGGAGCGTGTCCGCCACGGAAAACACGTCTCGCCCGAATGGCCGCACCTGTCAGGATGGCCGGATGAGTCCCGGTCCCTCACCCACCTCCGATCGGCTCAGCGACTACCTCGTCGCCGACGCCGTCGTCGATCACCGGCACCCGCTGATCCGGGCGCGGGCCGACGCTTTGCGCGCCACCGGAGAAGGTTCCGTCGAAGCCACCTTCCGGTTCGTGCGGGACGACGTCGAACACGTCATCGACGCCGCGGACCCGCGCGTCACCTGGCGCGCTTCCGACGTGCTCCGCGAGCGCGTCGGGATTTGCCACGCGAAGGCGCACCTGCTCGCCGCTTTGCTGCGGGCACAAGGGATTCCGGCCGGGTTCTGCTACCAGGAGCTCTCCGCGCTGCACGGGCTGAATGCCGTGTACCTGCACGGCAAGTGGTCGCGTCTCGACGCCCGCGGCAACCGCACGGGCGCGCGCGGGGAGTTTTCGCTCGACGAGGAGAAACTGGCCTGGCCGGTCGACACCGCGCGCGGCGAACGCGATCTCCCGGAGATCCACCCGGCGCCCGCACCGGTCGTCGTGGATTTCCTGATGACCGCCCGCCCCGGCCCCGGCTGGTACGAAAACGGCCTACCGGCCACGCTCTGACCCTGGCTTCCCGGCGTTTTCGGGAAACCAGGAGATCTGGTTAATTATTGCCCAGAGTGACGTCCGGCGGCTCGCACTGTCCCCCGAACTTCTTATTTCGCACCTCCCGTCAGGCGCGTAAAGTGACTCCGCGCACTCGAACAGACACGATTTGCATACGTCCGTTCGGGTGGTTCGAGGGAGGTGAAGCAAGTGGCCGCGGATGGCGGATCCCGCCGCCGTACCCCACTGCAGGAGATCTTCTGGACCAGGACGAGCTTGCTCCTCACAGTGCTCGTCGTCGTCGCCGGCCTCAGCCTGTGGCTCGCCGGCCTGATGGACCCCGGCACCGGGAAGAACCTGGTGACGTCGCTGGGCACCGGCACCCTGATCTCCGCGATCGTGGGGTTCGGCACCACGCTGATCACCGCCAGCGCTTCGCAGAAAGCGCTGGTGACCCCGGTGATCGAAGAGAGCAGGCGCGCGCTGGAAGACCTCAGTGCCGAATACCGCGCCCTGAACAAGGAGTTCTTCCCCACCGACGTGTTCGAGGCGACCACCGACCCCGACCCCGCGTTCAACCGCGGGCTGATGGCCGACCTCGACCACACCCGGCAGTACTTCTTCCGCGGCTTCTCCGGGCGGCACGCCGCCGCCCGCCTCTTGCTTTCCCGCACCGAACGCGAACTGCGCGCCGTCATCGCCGATCCGCGCGACGCCACCTCGATCAGCGGGCGTGCCCGCTACCTGTTGCGCCGCGAAGCGGGCGACGTCGACTACGAACAGATCCAGACCCGGCTCGACGAAGAGATCCGGATCGGGCTCGTCGGCCTCTTCCTGGCGCGCAGCCGCTGCGCGTCGGTCGACATCACCGTGGTCGCCGACCCGCCGCTGGACCGGCTCGAGCTGTTCGACGACAGCGTGTGGGTGTCGCTCTACAGCGACGTCCGCGGCGCCACCAAGCTGTACCCGCGGTCACTGCGGTTCACCGAGGGTTCCTTCCTCTACAACATGGAGCGCGCCGAATTCGTGCGCGTCTCGCAGTCCCGGACCGGCCGCCACTTCCGCATCACGTCCGCGACGACGCGGACGGATTTCCTGGCGCTGTTCGAAAAGATCACCGGATCCCCGTTGTCCGAGGAGCAGTTCCGCGAGCTGGAGGCCAAGTTCCACGCCTTCCGCGCGGAGTTCTCCGAAGTCGCCGAGCTAGGGAGCTGACCTTGCTCACCCGCCTGTCCCCCCTCACCGAACTGGCCACGCGCCTGCGCACGGCCGGGTTCCCGCTCGCCGTGGACTGGCGCGCGGTCGACGGCTGGTTCCGGCCGTGGGCCACGCAGACCGGCCTGCGCGAAGAGCTGCGGACCCAGCTGCGCACGCTGTCCGGCGCGCAGGCCGCGAAGGTGCTGCGCTCGTCCAGAGAAACGACCACGCACTTCGCCTGGTGCCTGCTGGATTCGCCGTCCGACCCGTTTTCCTTCTGGCTGCACGAATACAAGGCGCAGGAGGACTGGCGGGAGGGCTACGCGGATTCGGTGCACAACCACAGGTACCACTTCTGCACCACCATTCTCCGTGGTGACTACCTTCACGAACGGTACGAAACGACGATCGACCACGACACCGGGCTGATCGCGGCCGCGCGGCTGCGCCGCCGGACGTTGTGCCAGGCCGGCTCCTGCGCCACCATGCTGGCCGACGAATTCCACCGGATCCCCGAAGCGGCCGCCGGGACGATGACTTTCCTCGTCAAATCACGCCCCGTGAGCAGTTTTAGTCTTTCTTTCGACCCGGCCCGCGGAATCGGCCATCGTCACGTTCCGGTCGAGAGCCGATTGGGGGAATTGGCGGACCGCATCTAGCTACACACCGGCGTCAGCGGCGCTTACCATTACTCCACCCGTCTGAACACCACGGCCGGGATGGGAGAGGTGTATGCGCACGCAGGAAAGCACGATCGACCACGTGATCGTCGACGCCGTCGTCAGTGCTGTCGAAAGAAGGGTCCACCAGCTTTGCCGCCAGTACGCCGAGCGGCTGCAGTTCCACGGCTGGCACCACGTCAGTTTCGTCCGCGCGAAGGCAGGCGGCTTCGCCCGCCACAACGGGGCCGACCCCGCGGTGGTCGAAGTCGCCGCGCTGGTGCACGACGTCAACTACCTGGTGCTCCGGAACTCGCCCGCGTCCGCGGGCCGGAACCTGCGCCTGGAAATCCTCGCCGAATGCGGGGTGCCGCCGCACGTTTCGCGGTGGATCGACGAGATCGTCGACGAAGCGGAAATGGCCACGCGCGGCCGCGACATTTCGCTGGAGGCGCAGGCGTTGAGCGACGCGGACACGTTGTTCAAGGCGCTGCCGGTGACGCCGGTGGTGCTGGCCCACCGGTACCTGCGCGAAAACGGGCTGAGCCTGCGCGAGCTGGCGAACAAGATCGTCGGCGAGCAGTGCGACGTCCACGACGAGGGTTACTACTTCTACAACCCGGAGGCGGCCGCGACGTATTCGCGCTGGGCGACGGCGAACCTCCAGCTGTGGCAGTGCATCAAGGAGGCGGTCGACGACCCGACGGTGGTCGAGCTGCTGGACGCGGTGCACGCCGTGGACGCGCTGGCTTCGTAGTCAGCCCTGTCCGTAGCCGCGCAGCCGGTCGACCACCTTCGCCACCTCGGGCGGCGGGAGCAGGCTCGGCCGGCCGGCGCTCTGCGCGAGCAGCCACACGCGGCACGCCCACTCGAGCTGCTGCGCCCGGTGGTAGGCGGCTTCGAGGCCGTCGCCGTAGGTGAGGGTGCCGTGGTTGGCCATGAGGCACCCGCGCCGCCCGTCGAGGGCTTCGAGCACGGCGCTGGCCAGCTCGGGCGTGCCGTAGGTGGCGTAGCGCGCGACGCGCACCGAGGGCCCGATGGTGGCGACGATGTAGTGGACCGGCGGCAGCTCCCGCACGAGCGTGGAGGCGGCGGTGGCGTGCGGCGAGTGCGTGTGCACGACGGCGGTCACGGGCTCACCGTCGGGATCGCGCACGTCCCAGTAGACGGACAGGTGCATCGGGAGTTCACTGGTCGGCTTGAGCGACCCGTCGACCACCTGCCCCCCGAGATCGACGACGGCGACGTCGCCCGGGGTCATGCTCGCGTAGGGAACCCCGGTCGGCGTGACGGCGACGAGGTCACCGGCCCGCACGGAGACGTTCCCGGAGGTACCGACCACGAGGCCGTCACCGACCATCCGGCGGGCGTATGCGCAGACTGCGGCCCGCTCGGTCTCGAGGATCATGCGCAGGTCCCGTCTCGTGGGCGATCAAGCAACTGCTGTGCAGATTGCCAGTCACCCCCGAGCTTCGGCCACCTCCCCACCCGGGTGATGCGCCCCACGGCGTGGGCCGAGCCATTGGCCGGAGCACACCCGACCGGGGATTCATCCCGTGACGGACCGCCCGCGCGAAGCCGATGGGCCAGGCCGTGAACATGCCACTCAGCTTTCCGGCGGAGGGGACTTGCGGTCGCCGCTCATCACGACCTGCTCGACCGGGGGATTCACGCCGCAGCGAGCAGCCTGCGTGAAAAGCGGTGGGCCCGGCGTCTCGACGAGACGCCGGGCCGGGTCGCGAAGTTTCGTGGGTCGCGCGCGCAGCTCAGCCCTTCGCCGCCGGAGCCGGGGCCGGGGCCGGGGCCGGGGCGGAAGCCTTCGGAGCCGCAGCAGGAGCAGGAGCCGCAGCAGGAGCCGGGGTCGGCTTGCGGTCCCCGCCAGACGGAGTCTCCTCCACCGGCGCCAGCAACCGCATCGCTTCCTGGACCGCCACATCCGTAGCCGCGATGCGCTCCGCGACCTTCTGCCGCAGGTCCAACGCCAGCTTCCGGTTCTGGTCCGCCTCCGCCTGCTGGGCCCGGGCCGCAGTCAACGCCGACTCCGTCTCCTGCTTCTTCCGCGAGACCTCGTCATCGAAGGCCTTCTTCTTCCGCGCCAGCTCCTCCGAAGCCACCCGGTCGGCCTCCTGCCGCGCGGCCGCCGCCGCGGCTTCGGCCTTCGCGTCCGCTTCCTTGCGGGCTCGCTCCGCCGCCGCGGCCTGCTCGACTCGCTTCGCACCCGCCGCCGCGTTCAGCTTCTCGATCTCGCCCTTCGCCTCCGACAGCATCCGGGCGCGGTCCTCCTCCGCGTCCTTCGCCAGCTTGTCGGCCGTGCGGCGGGTCTCGTGCGCGTACTTGTCCGCCTGGTCGCGGGTCGATGCCGCGTCCGCCTCCGCCGCCGCGCGCAGGTCCGCGATCTCCTCCTCCGCGAGCTGCATCATCATGCGGACGCGCTCGGCCATCGCGCCGGCGCCGGACGGGCTCGAGCTCATCCGGGCGAGGGCGGCCTTCGTCTCGGCCAGCTCCTTCTGCGCGTACGAGAGGGCTTTCGTGAGGTCCGAGGACGTCGCGACGGCTTCGTCGCGGCTGCGCGACGTCTCGCGCATCTCCTTGGTCAGCTCGGCGAGACGCTCGTCGACCTGGCGCTGGTTGTAGCCGCGGACACCGACCGCGAACTGGGTGGTCTTCGGGGCGGACTGGGGCTTCTCAGGCGCGACCATCGGCACACCTTAGTGAGGCGGGGACCGTCCGCACGTACCGCCAAACGGATGCATCACGGATATTGGAACCCCCGGTGACACCTGGCATCCTGAGCTTGTTGACCAGCGGTTAACGGCGAGGAGGCCATTGTGGACATACTCGCCGACATCGGCGCGCACTGGCACGTCTACGCCACCATGCCGCTCATCGCCGCCTTGATCGGCTACCTGACCAAGCGGGTGGCCATCGAGATGATGTTCCGGCCTCTGGAGTTCGTCGGCGTCAAACCCTTCGGCTGGCAGGGCGTCATCCCGGCGAACGCGCGGCGGATGGCCACCACCGCCGTCGACCTGCTGACCCGCAACCTCGTCGACCCGCAGGAGATCTTCAGCAGGCTCGATCCGGAAGAAATGGTCAAAGAGCTCGAACCGCCGCTGCTCAAGGCCGTCGAAGAAGTCACCCGCGAAGTCATGGAGACCTACCAGCCACGTCTCTGGGAACTACTGCCGACGCGGGCGCAGCGGCTGCTCGTCGAGCAGGTCCAGGCGCAGGCGCCGGCCGTCGTCAAACGGCTCGTGCGGGACGTCTCGGCCAACATCGACGACGTCCTCGACGTCGACGACATGCTGATCAGCGCGATGGTCCGCGACAAGTCGCTGACCTGCCGACTGATCCGCGAGGTCGCCGCGCCCGAGTTCAAGTTCATCGCGCGGTCCGGGATCGGGTTCGGCTTCGTGATCGGGCTCGTCCAGTTCGTCGCGTGGGCGCTGACGAAGGAGCCGCTGATCATGCCGATCTTCGGTTTCGTCACGGGCTTCGTCACGGACTGGCTCGCCCTCAAGATGATCTTCTACCCGCGTGAGCCGCGCGGCTTCGGCTTCTTCCGCTGGCAGGGCATGTTCCAGAAGCGGCGCCAGGAGGTCGCCGCCGACTACGGCGCGCTGATCGCCGACGAGGTGCTCACCGTGCGGAACGTGCTGGAGGCCGTGCTCACCGGGCCGCGCGCCGACAAGCTGTTCGTGATGATCACGCGCGAGGTCCAGCGCACGGTCGACCGGCAGGCCAGCGTCGCCAAGCCGCTGGTCGCGCTCACCATCGGCGGCCGGCAGTACCAGGAGATGAAGCGCGCGGCGGCGGCGAAGGTCATCGCCTACCTCCCCGAAACGGTGAAGCACGTCGAGAGCTACGCCACCGACGCCCTCGACGTCCGGAACACGATCGTCGAAAAGATGCGGCAGCTGACGCCGATCGAGTTCGAAGGGATCCTGCGGCCGGCCTTCAAGCAGGACGAATGGAAGCTCATCGCCGTCGGCGCGGTCATCGGTGGGCTGGTGGGTGAACTCCAGGTGCTGCTCCTGCTGCACTGATCACGGGCCGATAGCGTGCGCGGGTGGACTTCGGCACGCACTGGCAGGTGTACGTCACCATGCCGTTCATCGCGGCGCTGATCGGCTACGTCACCAAGCGCGTCGCCATCGAGATGATGTTCCGGCCCCTCGAGTTCGTCGGCGTCAAACCCTTCGGCTGGCAGGGCGTGCTGCCGGCCAACGCCGAGCGGATGGCGGCCACCGCCACCGAGATGCTGACGACGAACCTCGTCGACCCCAAGGAGATCTTCGCCCGGCTGGACCCGGCGCAGGTGGCGAAGGAGATCGAGCAGCCGCTGCTGCGGGTCGTCGAGGACGTCACCCGGGACGTGATGGAGACCTACCAGCCCCGGCTGTGGGAGGTCCTGCCGAACGGCGCGCAGCAGCTGCTGCTCAAGCGCGTCCAGGCCGAGGCGCCGAAGGCGATCACGAAGATCATGCGGGAGATCGCCGACAACATCGAGGACGTCCTCGACCTCAAGCACATGGTCGTGACGAACCTCGTCCGCGACAAGGCGCTGCTGAACCGGCTGATCCGCGACATCTCGCGGCCGGAGATGCGGTTCATCGCGCGCTCGGGGATCTGGTTCGGGTTCATCCTCGGCTGCGTGCAGCTGGTGGTGTGGGCGCTGACGAAGTCGCCGATCGTGCTCCCGCTGTTCGGCCTCGGCATCGGCTGGCTCACCGACTGGCTCGCCCTGAAGATGATCTTCCTGCCGCGCGAGCCGCGCCGGTTCCTCGGCCTCTACACCTGGCAGGGCATCTTCCAGAAGCGCCGCGACCAGGTCGCCGCCGACTACGGCGACATGATCGCGCGCGAGATCATCACCATTCCCCACCTGCTGGAAGCCGTGCTGCGCGGGCCGAAGTCCGACAAGCTGTTCGCGATGATCACGCGCGAGGTGCAGAAGACGATCGACGCGCAGGCCAGCGTCGTCAAGCCGTTCGTGGCCATCGCCGTCGGGACGAAGAAGTTCCAGGAGATGAAGCAGACGGCGGCGGCGAAGGCCGCGGAGCGCGTCCCGGAGACGATCCGGTACGCCGAGAACTACGCGATCAACGCGCTCGACGTGCGGAACACGATCGTCGACCGGATGAAGAAGCTGAGCGCGCTGGAGTTCGAGCAGCTGCTGCGGCCGGCGTTCCGGCAGGACGAGTGGAAGCTGATCGCCGTCGGCGCGGTGATCGGCGGGCTCGTCGGCGAGCTGCAGGTGCTCGCGCTGCTCGGGTAGCCGGTACGGTTTCGCTCTCGGCATGAGGAGGTCGGATTGGACGCTGTCCTGAACGACCTCGCCGCGCACTGGCCGGTCTACGCGGCGATGCCGTTCATCGCGGCGCTGATCGGGTACGTCACCAAGCGCGTCGCCATCGAGATGATGTTCCGGCCCCTCGACTTCGTCGGGATCCCGCCGCTGCTCGGCTGGCAGGGCGTCGTCCCGAAGCACGGCGGCCGGATGGCGGCGGTCGCTACCGAGCTGCTGACCGAGAACCTCCTCGACCTGCGCGAGGTGCTCGACCGGATCGACCCGGTGATCATCACGACCGAGCTGGAGCAACCGCTGCTGCGCGCGGTCGACCACATCGCGCGCGAGGTGCTCGCCGAACACCACCCGCGGCTGTGGGAGGTCCTGCCGACGCTCGCCCAGGAAATGCTGATCAAGCAGGTCCAGATGTCGGCGCCGAGGATGGTGCGGGAGTTCCTCGACGACGTCCGCGAGAACCTCGACGAGGTGCTCGACGTCCAGCACATGACGGTCCAGCGGCTGACGCGCGACAAGGCGCTGCTGGTCCGGCTGATCCGCGAGACGTCCCGCCCGGAGATGGCGTTCATCGCGCGGATGGGGATCTACTTCGGCTTCGGGCTGGGCCTGGTCCAGACGATCGTGTGGGCGCTGACGCGCGAGCCGTGGGTGCTGCCGGTCTTCGGCGGCGCGATCGGGCTGTTCACCGACTGGCTGGCGATCAAGCTGATCTTCGTCCCCCGCGAGCCGGTCCGCGTCGGCCGGGTGATCTTCCAGGGCAAGTTCCAGCGCCGGCGCGCGGAGGTGGCGCGCCAGTACGGCGAGCTGATCGCGACCGAGGTCCTGACGGTCCAGAACCTGCTGGACGCGGTCCTGCGTGGCCCGCGCGCCGACCGCCTGGCGGCGTTGGTGGAGCACCTGGTGTCGGAGGCGGTCGACAAGCAGATGCCCCTGTCCCGGACGCTGGGCGGCACGCGCCTGAAGGACATGAAGCACGCGGCGACGGTGAAGGCGCTGGAGCAGCTGCCCGACACGGCCCGGTACGCCGAGGGCTACCTGACCGAGGCGATGGACGTCGCGAAGGTGATCGAGCAGCGGATGCTGGCGTTGACGCCGCTGGAGTTCGAGGGGTTGCTGCGGCCCGCGTTCCGGCAGGACGAGTGGAAGCTCATCGCCGTCGGCGGGGTGATCGGGTTCGTGGTCGGGGAGCTGCAGGTCCTGCTCATGCTCGGCTGACCGGGTGACCGCGGCGATCCGCCTGAAACGGTTCGCCACCGCGGTCGTTCTTTCGCTCACCGGCCTGTTCGCGGGTGCGGGTGTCGCGCGAGGTGTACTTCACCGTCGCACTCGGAAACGCCGGCGACATCACCTGGGTGCCGGGCGAGGTCAACATCGGCTTCTACAAGTCCGGTGTCTGCACCTTCTGCAAATCCGTGCGTCCGGACCCGGGTCCGGGCCGCCTACCAGGCCATCGGTACCCGAACTCGGACAGCATCGCGATCAGCGACACGCTCCAGGTGCAGTAGCTCAGGCAGCCGCGACGAGGTCCGGGGCCGGGTCGACCGCCCGGACCCTCGTCCGGCGGTCGCGCTGCCAGGCGATGACCCGGCACACCACGTAGATCAGGAACGAAATCGCCGTCACGAACGCGCTCACCGGCAGGCCCGGGGCCAGGGACAGCACGATTCCGCCGATCGCCGCCACCTCCGCGAACACCACCGAAAGCACCGTGGCCTTCCACGGCGACGCCGTCACGCGCGCGGCCGCCGCGGCCGGGGTCACCATCAACGCGACCACCAGCAGCGATCCGACGACCTTCACGCTCAGCGCCGTCGAAACGCCCACCAGCAGGGCGAACACCACGGTCAGCGTCTTCACCGGCACCCCGCGCGCCACCGCCACGTTCCGGTCCACCGAAGCGAACAGCAACGGCCGGTACACCAACGCCAGCACGGCGAGCACGACCACCGAAGACACCACGAACAACGTCAGGTTCGTCGAATCGATCGTGATGATCTGCCCGGTCAAGATGCCGAACTTGTTCCCGGACCGTCCTTTGTAGAACGACAGGAACAGCACGCCCATGCCGAGGCCGAACGACAGGATCACGCCGATCACCGAGTCGCGGTCCGCGTCGCGCGCGCCCAGGATGCCCAGCAGCAGGGCCGCCGCCACCGCGCCGATCAGCGCCCCGTACTCGACGCCGATGCCGAGCAGCAGGGCCGCCGCGCCGCCGGTGAAGGCCAGCTCGGACGTGCCGTGCACCGCGAACGACATGCGCCGCATCACGATCAGGGGGCCCATCACGCCGGCCACCAGGCCGAGGATCACCGCCGCCACCAGTGCGGTCTGCACCCCGGACAGCTCGGTGATCAGCTCCCAGGTCTTGCCGAAGTCGAACAGATCCAAGACTCAGCCCACTTGCTCTTCGACGTCGTGTTCGTGGTGGTGCGGCTCCTCCTCGCACAACGCGCTCTGCGCGCCCGCGATGTGGATCTGCCCGCCCACCTTCAGCACCTCGACGCGGGTCCCGTACAGCTCGGACAGGGTGGCCGTGGTCATGACCTCGTCCGGCTTGCCGATCCGGAACGAGCCGTTGACCAGGTACAGCACGCGGTCGACGAACGGCAGCACCGGGTTGATCTCGTGCGTGACGAACAGCACCGCGGTGTCGGCCGTGCGCCGGCGGCGGTCGATCAGCTCGCTGATCGCGCGCTGGTGCGCCAGGTCGAGCGACAGCAGCGGCTCGTCGCAGAGCAGCACCTCGGGGTCGCCGACCAGGGCCTGCGCCACCCGCAGCCGCTGCTGCTCACCGCCGGACAGGCGCCCGACCGGCTGCTTCGCGTACCGGGTCGCGCCCACCGCGTCGATCGCTTCGGCGACGAGGCGGCGCCGGGCCGCCATGCCGAACAGGCCGGGGCCCCAGCGGTGGCCGTCGAGGCCCAGCCCGACCAGGTCGACGCCGCGCAGCGTCAGCGACTCGTCGATCGCGCGCTGCTGCGGGATGTAGCCGATCTTGCGGTTCGCGCCGCCCGGGCGGCCGCCGGCGATCTCGACCGTGCCCGCCGAGAGGTCCTGCATGCCGAGCAGCGCCTTCAGCAGGCTGCTCTTGCCGGACCCGTTCGGGCCGAGGACGGCGAGGAACTCGCCCGGCTCGACGACCAGGTCCAGGCCCGACCAGAGGGTCCGGGGGCCGAACGCCAGACCCGCCCCGCGGACCCGGACCGCGGGGCGTACGTCGTCGGAGACAGGAGACATGGCTACTTCAACGCTCCTGCCAGCGCGTCCACTTCCCCGGTCATCCAGCCAATGTAGTCCGTCACACCTTGCGGCAGCGTCTCGGTCACGTCCACGACGCCGATCCCGGCGGCCTTCGCCCGCCCGACGACGTCCTGGGTCAGCGGGGTGACCGTCTGCGCGTTGTTGATCAGCGCCTTGACCTGCTTGGTGGCGATGAGCTGCTGGTACTCGTTCACCGCGCCGGCCGGGACGTCGGTGTCGTTCTCCACCGCGTCCGAGAACGCCTTGGGCGTCGCGTCGGTCAGCTTCGCGCTCTCGAGCAGGTAGTGCGCGACCGGCTCGGTGACGACGACCTTCGTGCCCGGGTGCGACGCACCCAGCTCGCCGAGGCGCTTCTCCAGCGCGCCGGCCTTCGCCTTGAACGCGGCCGCGTTGTCGGTGAACGCCTGCTTCGACGCCGGCTGGAGCTCGCCGAGCTGCGCCGCGAGCTGGTCGGCGACCTTGCCGACGCCCGGCAGGTCGTACCAGACGTGCTCGTTCTCGTCGCCGGTCGCGGCGATGTCGTACGCGACGAGCTTCTTGGCGTCCCCGGCCTGGCCGGTGAGCTTGTCGAAGAACTCGTCGTACCCGCCGCCGTTGGACAGGAGCAGCTTCGCGTCCTTCGCCGCGAGGGCGTCGTCGGCGGTGGTCTCGTAGGAGTGCGGGTCGGCCGACGGGTCGTGGATGACCGACTTGACCTCGACCTTGTCGCCGCCGACGGCGCTGACGACGCTGCCCCAGACGTCCGTCGAGGCGACGACCTTGATCTTTTCGGAGCCACCGGACTGCGCGCCGCCGTCGGAACCGGATGTCCCGCCGGAGCACGCGGCCAGCGCGAAGAGGGACAGGGCCGAAGCGGCGGCGAGCACGTTCCTGGTGCGGCGGGAACTCATGCGGAACTCCTGGAGACGCTAATGGAAACCGTTGTCAGATTCACCTTACCCCATCCGGATGACTTCCTGGCCATCCGATCCCGGTTTGGTGTATGCGTCTTCGCGCATGCGGATCGAGACATCGACCACGCGGGGTGTCTCTTCATGAATTCGATCTGAACCGTTACGGTTTGCTGATGGGACGTCCTATTCGCACCCGGAGGCAGGCGACGCTGGCGTCGCTCGCGGCGGAGCTCGGTGTGTCCAGGACCACGGTGTCCAACGCCTACAACCGGCCGGACCAGCTGTCCCCCGAACTGCGCCGCCGGGTCCTCGAGACCGCGCGGCGCCTCGGCTACCCCGGGCCCGACCCGGTCGCCCGCTCCCTGCGCACCCGCCGGGCCGGCGCCGTCGGGCTGCTGCTCACCGAGAACCTCTCCTACGCCTTCCGCGACCCCGCCGCCGTCGGCGTGCTCGAAGGACTGGCCCTGGCCTGCGAAGACGCCGGTGTCGGCCTCCACCTGGTGCCGGCGAGCCCGGGCCGCGAGGACGTCGCCGCGGTGCACCGCGCGGGCGTCGACGGGTTCGTCGTCTACTCCGTGCCCGACGACGACCCGAGCCTGGCCGCCGTGCTGGAGCGCCCGGTGCCGACGGTGATCATCGACCAGCCGAGCATCGAGGGCATCGACCGCGTCGGCCCGGACGACGCCGCCGCCGTCGGCAAGATCGCCGAGCACCTGGTCGGCCTCGGCCACCGGCAGGTCGGCGTCATCTGCATGCGGCTGGCCCGCGAGCGCAACGACGACTTCGTGTCCCCGGCGCGCCAGAGCGGCGCGCACTTCCACGTCCAGCGCACCCGCCTGGAAGCCCTGGCCGTGGCGTTCTCGGCGGCCGGCGTCGACTGGGCCGGCGTCCCGGTGGTCGAGCGCTTCGACCACACGGTGGACGACGGCGCGTCGGCGGCACGCCAGCTACTGGACGCATATCCGCAGATCACGGCCGTGATCTGCACCTCGGACATCCTCGCGCTCGGCGCCATGGCCGAGGCCGAACGGCGGGGGCTGCGCGTACCGCAGGACCTGACCGTCACCGGCTTCGACGGCATCGCCGAAGCCGAGCGGATCGGGCTCACCACGGTCCACCAGCCGGTGCTCGAGAAGGGCAAGACGGCCGGGCGCCTGCTGCTCGGTTCCGCCGAGCGCAGCGCGCCGAAGGTGATCACGCTGCCCACCGAACTGCGCGTCGGGCGCACGTCGGGGCCGCCGCGGACGGTCGAGGAGCCCTGGTTCGGCGGGTAGAAACCCGTGACATTGCTCGTACTGCATTGCTCGATCGCGCACCGCCCGGTCCAATGGGGTGGACAAGCCCGCGCCGCGGGGCCACTGGCCGGAAGGTGACCGATGACCTCGATCGACGTACTGCTCAAGCGCAACCAGGAACTCGGCGAGGTGACGCCCGGTGACCGGTCGTCCCCCAAGCCCTCGCTCCAGGTGGCCATCCTGACCTGCATGGACGCCCGGATCCGGGTGTTCGAGCTGTTCGGCCTCCTGCAGGGCGAGTCGCACGTCCTCCGCAACGCGGGCGGCGTCGTGACCGACGACATGATCCGTTCGCTGGCCCTCTCGCAGCGCAAGCTCGGCACCCGCGAGGTGCTGGTCGTGCAGCACACCGAGTGCGGCCTCTCGATGGTCACCGAGGACGACTTCAAGGACGAGCTGGAGACCGACACCGGCCTGCGCCCGACGTGGTCGGTCGAGGCGTTCCGCAACGTCGAGAACAGCGTCCGGACGTCCGTGGAGCGGGTTCGGCGCAGCGCGTACCTGCCGCACACGGAGAACGTGCGCGGGTTCGTCTACGACGTGAAGACCGGGAAGCTGACCGAGGTCCAGTAGGCCTTGCGGGTCCTTTTCGCCGGTCTGGCGTCGGCCGGCCACACGTACCCGATGGTCCCGCTCGCGATCGCGGCGCGGGACGTCGGGCACGAAGTCCACTTCGCCGCCGGCGAGCACGTCCACGCGCCGCTGCGCCGGCTCGGGCTCGGCCCCTTCCGGCCCGCGGACGCGTTCTACGAGATCTACGCCGAAGACCTGGCGCCGGACCTGGCGCGGCTGCGGCCGGACCTGGTCGTGCACGGGTGGGGTGTCCCGGAAGCGGGCGTCGCCGCGCGGCGCGCCGGGATCCCGGCGCTCTGGCACGGCTTCGGCAGGCTGGTGCCCGAGGGCATCGGGTTCGAGCGCCCGTCCGGTGGCGTGCACGTCGACATCTGCCCGCCTTCGCTGCAGGACGCGGGCTTCCTCGCGACCGCCGAGCGGATCGCCCTGCGCCCGGTGCCCTTGTCGGAGCCGGCGCCGCCCGTGGCCGGCGGACCGCTGATCTTCCTGACGCTCGGCACCGCGTTCGGCACCCCGGAGGTGCTCACCACGGCGATCCGCGGCCTGGCCGCGCTCGGCGAGCACGTGGTCGTCGCCACCGGCCGGGTGCCGCCGGCGGACCTCGGCGAGGTGCCGGGCAACGTCACCGTCCGGGCGTGGGTGGAGCAGACCGAGGTCGTGCCGCACGCGGACCTCGTCGTGCACCACGGCGGCAGCGGCACCACCCTCGGCGCGCTCGCCGCCGGTGTCCCGCAGCTGGTCCTGCCCCAGGGCGCCGACCAGTTCGCCAACGCCGAAGCGCTCCTCGCCGCCGGCGCCGCGGTACGTCTCCTGCCCGGTGAGCTGAGCGCGGACGCCGTCACCGAGCAAGCCCGGCAGGCGGCCGCCTGCCGCGACGCCGCCCGAGCACTGGCCGAGGAGATCGCCGGGATGCCGTCGCCCGCCGAGGTCGCTCGCGAGCTGCCGAAGCAGGCGAAGTAGCCTCCCGGCGTGGCTGTGGACGCTGACGTACTGCTCGACTGGTTCTCCGCGCACGGCCGGGACCTGCCCTGGCGCGAGCCGGACTGCTCGGCCTGGGGTGTGCTGGTCAGCGAAATCATGCTGCAGCAGACCCCCGTCGTCCGGGTGCAGCCGATCTGGCACGAGTGGCTGGCGCGCTGGCCGGTGCCCTCGGCGCTGGCCGCGTCGTCGCAGGGCGAAGTCGTGCGGGCCTGGGGCAAGCTCGGCTACCCGCGCCGCGCGCTGCGGCTGCACGAAGCCGCCGGCGTGATCGCGCGCGACCACGGGGACGTCGTCCCGTCCGATGTGGACACCCTGCTCGCGCTGCCCGGGATCGGCGCCTACACCGCCCGGGCGGTCGCCGCGTTCGCCTACGGGCGGCGGGCGCCCGTCGTCGACACCAACGTGCGGCGGGTCGTCGCGCGGGCCGTGCACGGGGCCGGGGACGCCGGGCCCGCGTCGAACACCCGGGACATGAACGACGTCGAGGCGCTGCTGCCGGCCGAGGACGCGCCCGCCGCGAAGTTCTCCGCCGCGATCATGGAGCTCGGCGCGCTGATCTGCACCGCGCGCTCGCCGAAGTGCGCCGACTGCCCGATCTACGACGAATGCGCGTGGCAGCTGGCCGGGCGCCCGGAGTACGCCGGCCCGGCCAAGCCCGTGCAGAAGTTCGCCGGCACCGACCGGCAGGTCCGCGGGCGGCTGCTGGACGTCCTGCGCGGCAGCGAAGGACCGGTCGAGAAGGCGAGGCTGGACCTCGTCTGGCACGACGCCGGGCAGCGCGACCGCTGCCTGGATTCGCTGCTGACGGACGGTCTCCTCGAACAAACCCGCGACGGTCTCTTCGCACTACCGGGTGAACACTGACGCACTACGACCAAAGTTGGTCAATAGTTGTCATCGGCGCGATGCGGGGTTACCTTTCTCCGCATGGTCACTGTTGACCGCCGGACCCTGCTCAAAGCGGGGGCGACCGCGACCGCGGCCGGCGCACTGGGGATGACGACCACCGGGACGGCCGCGGCGGCCGTGCCGACACCGACGATCCACCCGACGTCCGAGTGGGGCGCGCGGCCGGCGAGCGGCGCGATCGTGGTGGAGAACCACAGGCCGACGTACATCGTCGTGCACCACACGGTGGACCCGGGCAACAACACCGACTACTCGCTGGCGCACGCCCTCCAGATCTCGCGCGACATCCAGAACTTCCACATGGACACGCGCGGCTGGATCGACACCGGCCAGCAGTTCACGAACAGCCGCGGCGGCTACGTCACCGAGGGCCGCCACCGCAGCCTCGAAATCCTGCGCGGCGGCACCCAGCACGTCCAGGGCGCCAACGTCGGCAACCACAACAGCGAGTGCATCGGCATCGAAAACGAAGGCCTCTACAGCACGGTCGACGTCACGACGGCGCTGTGGAACTCGCTGGTCGGGCTGGTCGCCTACATCGCGCACCAGTACTCGATCACGCCCGAGTTCATCAAGGGCCACCGCGACTTCAACTCGACCGAGTGCTGCGGCCAGGTGCTCTACGACCGGCTGCCGGAGCTGCGGACCGCGGTCGGCCGCGTCCTCGGCGTCTCGGTCGCGCGCACCGAGGCGGAGTGGCCGCTGCTCAAGCCGGGCGCGACCGGCAAGAAGGTGCAGCTGGCGCAGCAGTTCCTGCGATCGTCGGGCTTCGACGTGCCGACCGACGGCGTCTTCGGGAAGTCCACCACGGACGCCGTGGCCGCGCTGTCCGCCCGGGCCGGCCTCGAGCAGGACACCTGCACCGCGGCGAAGGCGGCGGACGAAACCGGCTTCCTCGGCGCCGACGTCTGGCCGCTGATCGTCCCCTCCGACCGCTCGACCGCCGCTTGGCGGGCAGACCTGTCCCGCACCTGAAGCGCACTTTCACGTGAAAGTGCGGCCCCCAGGTGCGCACTTTCACGTGAAAGTGCGGGCTTCAGCGGGCGAGGACGCTGCTCAGGAAGGCCTCGACCGCGCCTCGGTAGGTCTCCGGGGCCTCGTCGTGCGGTAGGTGCGCGGACCCGGGCACGACGAGGTGCTTCGCGCCCGGCACGCGCGCCGCGACGGCGGCCTGCTGGCCGGGCGGCATCGCCGTGTGCTCGCCCTCGACCAGCAGCAGCGGGCAGCGGATGGCGTCGACGACGTCCCAGTAGTCGCGGCGGCCCCACTCGGCCGCGATGACGTAGAGGTCCTCCAGGTCGGCGACCAGGTGGTAGCCGTCTTCACGCTCCTCGACGCAGTCGGCGAAGTACTCGCCCGCGTCGCCGAAGAACTCGCGGACGTGGCCGAGCGACTTGAACGGCACGGGCCAGCTCTCGAAGTACCCGCGCCAGGTCTCGACGGTCCGGCCGCGCTGGTCCGGCGCGAAGTCCTCGGACACGACCGCGCGCACCAGCTCCGGGTAGCGCGCGGCGGTCGTCCACGCGTGCAGGCCGCCCATCGAATGCCCGATGAGCACGGCCGGGCCCGCGTCGAGGGTCCGGAGCGCTTCGGCGACGTCGTCGGTGAAGCGCTCGGTCGTCCACGGGCCGACGCGCGGGGCGCTGCCGTGGCCACGCGCGTCGAGGCCGTACACCGCGCCGTAGGGGCGAAGCCACTCCGCGACCCGCCGCCACGTTCGCGCGCGGCCCATCAATCCGTGGAGCAGAACGATCGGCACGCCGGTGCCGCCGAAACAGAGCACGCGGCCACCTAACCACAAAAGGCCTGGTGCGGAACGTGACCGAGTGATCGCTTTCCATCCCCACTCCGCCACCACCTCAACCGAGAAGCTGCGCTTCGCCTCGTCTCCTATGGTGTTCGTATGCGCCGCCGACTCGCTGCCCTCGCCGTCTGCGCCGCGGTGATCCTCGCCGCGGCCTGCGGCGGTGACGCCGTCCCCGGCGTGCCCCAGCCGCCGCCGATGCACCCCTTCCCGGGTGCGGCCGGCGCCGGTGATCCGTATTACCCGGATGACGGCAACGGCGGCTACGACGCACTCGGCTACCAGGTGGGCGTCACGTACGACCCGCCGAGCGGCCACCTCGACGGCGACACGACGGTCACCGCGAAGGCCACCCAGGACCTCAGCCGCTTCGACCTCGACCTGCGCGGGCTGACCGTGCGGAGCGTCGAGGTCGACGGGCAGCCGGCCCGCTTCAGCCGGGAGAAGGCGCACGAGCTGGTGATCACGCCGTCGTCGCCGGTCCGCGCGGGCGCGACGTTCCGCACGCGGGTGACCTACGGCGGCGAGCCGGCGAAGACCCCGCACGAGGGCGGCAGCGAGAACGGCTGGCAGCGCTCGGCCGACGGCGGCGCGTTCATGGTCGGCGAGCCGCACTCGGCGGCGTTCTGGTACCCGGTCAACGAGACCCCGCGCGACAAGGCCACCTTCACGCTCACGGCGCACGTCCCGGCCGGCTGGACGGTGATTTCGAACGGCCGCGAGGGCCCGCCGGGCACCTGGACCGAGCCGAACCCGGTGGCGAGCTACCTGACGACGATCGCGATCGGCAAGTTCAGCGTCGACAAGTCGACCCTGCCCGACGGCACCCCGGTGGTGTCGGCGTACGCCCCGGGCGCCGAGGCCCACCGCGCGATCGGCGACCGCCTGCCCGAGGTGCTCGGTTTCCTGACCGCCGAGTTCGGCCCGTACCCGCAGTCGGCGGCGGGCGGCATCTTCCTGAACGAGGACGTCCACTTTTCGCTGGAGACGCAGACGCGGCCGACGTACGCGAAGTGGGCGGACCTGCCGACGCTGGTGCACGAGAACGCCCACGAGTGGTTCGGCGACTCGGTGTCGCTGCGCGATTGGTCCGACATCTGCCTGAACGAGTGCTTCGCGTCGTACGCGCAGTGGCTGTGGGCCGAGCGCGAGGGCCAGAGCCTGGACGACCGCTACCGCGCGGCGATCGAAATCACCCGCGGCAGCACGGACTTCTGGTCGCAGAAGCTGGTCGGGATGGGGCAGGGCCACGAGTTCGAGGGTGTCTACAACAAGGGAATCCTGGCGCTGCACGCGTTGCGCCGCGAAATCGGCGACCCGGCGTTCGGCCGGCTGCTGAAGGAGTGGCCCGCCCGCTTCCGCCACGCGAACGCGACGTGGCCGGACTTCGAGGCGATGGCGACGAAGGTGAGCGGCAAGGACCTGCGCCAGTTCTTCACGGCATGGTTCCACGGCACGACACTCCCCGCGGACGCCGACCTCTTCCCCGGCTCACTGCGCAGCTGAGCTGCCCAGCAACGACCGCGTCAGTGCACTCCGCGCGTCCTGCATCTCCCGCAACGCCGTCGTCAGCTCCTCGTCCCCGACCACCCCTTCCGTCGCCTCGACGATCGGCGCGAGATCCGCCGTCAACCGCAAACCGCGGCCGTACAAGCGAAGCAGCGCTTCACGGCCCACCGCGTCCGGCAGCGGGATCTCCACCGCCAGGTCGACCCGGCCCGGGCGGTCCGCAAGCGCTTTCTCCAGCTCGCTCGCCCGGTTGGTCGTCAGCAGGAACGTCACGTCCGCGTCGCCGCCCATCGCGTCGAGCAGGGTGAACAGCAGCGGCTGCACCTGCGGGCCGTAGCTGCGGTCCTGGGCGATCAGGTCGACGTCCTCGAGCACGACCACGCTCGGCTGCAGGCGGCGGGCCAGCTCGGCGGCCTTGCCGACGAAGCGCATCGCCGTACCGGTCAGGATGATCACCGTGGTGGCCGGGAGGCGGCCCATCAGGTAGCGGACCGTGTGCGTCTTGCCGGTGCCGGGCGGGCCGTGCAGCAGCAGGCCGCGCTTGAGGTGCTGGCCCGCCGCCGGCAGCCGGCCGCCGTGTTCGGCGATGCCGACCGTGTGGCGCTCGATCGCGTCGAGCACGCCCTCCGGCAGCACGACCTCCTCGTCGGTCAGGGCGGGCCGCGGGAGGAACGTGAGGAGTTCGTTGGCGCGGTGCTCGCTGGTGCCGAAGGCCAGCACCTGCCCGCGCAGGAGGTCGTGCTCGGCCATCAGCCGCTCGACGCGGTCGCGCACTTCGGTGGCGGTCGCCCGTGACGTCGAGAGGACCTCCAGCCGGCACTGCTCGAGGCCCCACTGCGGGGTCGCGCCGCGGATGGCCACCAGCACCGGCTCGCCGCCCGGCGCGCTCGTGCCGACCAGCCCCAGCTGGACGGCTTCGGTCGCGTCGTGCGGGCCGGTCGCCGTGGTGGTGTAGTCCACCGAGCCCAGCTCGTACATCCCTTTGCTGCGCGCGGTGGCGAGCATCCCGATCAGGTCCTCGTGCGTGCGCTGGCCGCCCGCGATGCCGAACCAGCCGACGGCCGTGCCGTGCTCGGCGAGGTAGGCGTCGACGCCGCGCTGGATGTTGGCGTGCTCCCACATCGGCCAGTTGCGCGTCACGACCACCACTTCCGGCAGCGGCGCCTCCAGGTGGCCGGTCACGCGGTCGATCAGCTCGTTGCCCGCGCCGCCCGCCACCTCGTCGGCGGTGGCGCGGACGATCCGGGCGATGTCGGTGGCCAGGTCCCGCTCGGTGCTCCCCATGACACCAACAGTGGCTCGGGTCACACCGCGGAGCCAACTACGCTGGAGCCATGAGTGTCGTGAAGATCAACGCTATCGAGGTCCCCGAAGGCGCCGGCCCCGAACTGGAGAAGCGCTTCGGCGCCCGCATGCACGCGGTCGACCAGCAGCCCGGGTTCCTCGGGTTCGAGCTGCTGCGCCCGGTCTCCGGTGAGACGCGCTACTTCGTGTACACGAAGTGGGAGACGGAAGAGGCCTACCAGGCGTGGGCGAAGGGCGGCCCGGCCGCGGCGGCGCACTCCGGCGAGCGCGCCAAGCCCGTTTCCACCGGCGCGAACCTGCTGGAATTCGAGGTCGTCCTCGGCTCGAAGCCGGGTGAGTGAGCTCGCTCGCGCGGCGGAGCTGCTCGACGGCGCCGGCGCACTCCTGATCTGCGCCGGCGCCGGCATGGGCGTCGACTCCGGCCTGCCGGACTTCCGCGGCGGCGAAGGGTTTTGGCGCGCGTACCCGCCGTACGCCCGGCTCGGGCTGCGGTTCGAAGAGCTCGCCGACCCGCGGCACTTCGCCGACGATCCCGAGCTGGCTTGGGGTTTCTACGGCCACCGGCTGGCGCTGTACCGCGAAACCGTGCCGCACGAGGGTTTCCGGCTGCTCCTCGAGTTCGGCGAGAAGCTGCCCGGCGGCACCCGGGTTTTCACGTCCAATGTGGACGGACAGTTCCAGGCGGCGGGTTTCGCGCACGTCGCCGAGGCGCACGGCTCGATCCACCACCTGCAGTGCCTTTCCGGGTGCACCTCCGAGATCCGGCCCGCGGCCGGCCTCGACGTCGCCATCGACGAAGAGACCATGCGCGCGGTGCCGCCCCTCCCGGCGTGCCCCCGCTGCGGCGGGCTCGCCCGCCCCAACATCCTGATGTTCGGCGACTACGACTGGGTCCCGGACCGCAGCCAGGCCCAGCTCGACGAGCTGACGGCGTGGCGGCGCACCGCGCGCGACCTCGTGGTCGTGGAGCTGGGCGCGGGCCAGGCGGTCCCGACGGTCCGCCGCTACAGCGAACTGGCCAGCGCGGCGACCGGCGCGTTGATCCGGATCAACCCGCGCGAACCGCAGATCCGCCACAACCGCGGCGTCTCCATCGCGGCCGGCGCACTGGAAACCCTGCAAGCCCTCGTGAGCGGGAAGCAAAGCTAGTGTCTTGAGTCGTTAATTCGTTGGCAGTATGCGGCGAGGGTGTCGAGGATCTGGTCGGCGGTCTTGGTCCAGACGAAGGGTTTGGGGTCGTCGTTCCAGGCGCCGATCCAGGCCTCGACGTCGGCTTCGAGTTCGGTAACGCTGCGGTGGGCGGATCGGCGGAGCTTGCGGTTGGTCAGCTCGGCGAACCAGCGTTCGACCAGGTTGAGCCAGGAAGCGCTGGTCGGGGTGAAGTGCACGTGGAAGCGTGGATGCTGCAGCAGCCAGTTCTTGATCGCCGGAGTCTTGTGGGTGGCGTAGTTGTCGCAGACCAGGTGCAACTCAAGATCACCCGGCGTCGCGGCATCGATGGTCTTGAGGAATTTCAGGAACTCCTGATGCCTGTGCCGTCGGTGATGCTGGGCGATCACCGACCCGGTGGCCAGGTTCAGCGCGGCGAACAGGCTCGTCGTGCCGTGGCGCACATAGTCGTGGGTCATCCGCGCCGGCGTGGTGGGCATGATCGGCAACGTGGGCGCGGTCCGGTCGATGGCCTGCATCTGCGACTTCTCATCGACGCACAGCACGATCGCGTTGTCCGGCGGGGCGAGATACAACCCGACCACGTCCCTGACTTTCTCCACGAACTGCGGGTCTCGTGAGAGCTTCCACGTCTGAACCTGATGCGGTTTGAGGCCGAACGCCCGCCAGATCCGTGACACCGTCGACTGCGACATGCCGGTGGCTACGGCCATCGACCGTGTCGACCAGTGTGTGTCCTGATCAGGTGGGGACTGCTCCAGGGTCTTCACGATCACCGCTTCCACGCGTTCGTCGGTGACGGTGCGCGGCGCGCCCGGTCGCGGTTCGTCCGAGAGGCCTTCCAGCCCGTCGGCGAGGAACCGCGACCGCCACTTCGCCACGGTGTGACGCTTCACCCCGAACTCGTCGCCCACTTCCGAGTTCGAGCCGCCATCCGCGCAGCGCAACACGATCCGCGACCGCAGTGCCAAAGCCTGCGCCGTGGTCCGGCGACGCGACCACCGCAGCAACGTCTCGCGTTCCTCATCGCTCAACATCAGCGGCGGCAGCTTCGGGCTTGGCATCACAGCATCCTAGACACTGGCCACGAAATTAAGACTCAGGACACTAGTTGACCGAGCCCACCGAGGTAGCGATCGTGACCGATCTGACAGCAGCCCTGACCGAGCCACAAGTAGCACTGCTTCGCGTGATCGCCGAGCCGGCCTTCTCCAGACGAGTTCGCCCCAAGTGGCGCTACGTCGAAACGGAAATGCGCCGGCTCGGGTACCGCGGCCCCGAAGTCATCAAGACCCTGCCGATTGCAGGGGCCCGGCAGATAGTCGGCCCGAGCTACAGCACCGTGTGGTACGACCGCCACAACCTTCAGCCACAGAGCGAAGTGTTCTTGACCATGGCTGCCACGCTTCACCTGCCGGAGTACAGCGATGCGGGCGTCGGCTTCATGTCCTTCCTGCGAGCGTGCGCCAGGAAGATCCACGAGGCGCCGAATGACCCTGTCAAACTGATCGACCCCCGCATCGACGCCGCCGAACTCAGGACCGATTTCGGACTCGACGAGGAATTCATCGCTCTTCTTCCGATGATCTTGCAGCACGAGCCCTTCAACATCGCCACCAGGGTTGAAATTCCCACCGAATCGTCGAACTGGGCTATCGCCATCGACCAGCACGTCCTCGACTACGAAGACATGACAGAGCTGCGCCAGTACGTCGAACACGTAACCGAAACCATCGATCGAGAAATCAGCTACCTGGATTTCTCGGGACCGATCTACGCGGGGTCGAACTTCATCGGAGTCGCAGCACAAGAGTCGACCACTGCAGAAGTCGACACGAAGCCTGACAGCTCCAACAACTATGTGAGCAGCCGCATCACCGAATCACTCAAGGCGAAAAGTGAAGCCAGTTCATTCGACCTCGACAAGCTTTTGCGACTCACAAGCGAGCTGAACCAGAACTTCGCCCAACGGAACCCGTACGCCTGCCACGCGCTGCTTCGAACCATCCTCGATCACATCCCCCCGATTTTCGGTCAGCGGAATTTCGATGCGGTGGCCGCGAACCACAGCTGGTCGAGGAGCGACAAGAAGTACATCAAGTTCCTCGCCGAGTTCAGGGGACAGGCGGACGATGTGCTGCACCGGCAGATCGGCAGCTCACCCAGCTTCATCGAGATGGAAGACCTTCCGCCGAGGGCTCGCGTAAATGCCCTGATGGCCGAGGTCCTCCGTCTCCTTTGACGGCGTGGGCCGTCGGCGCCGGCGCACTGGAAACCCGCGAGCCCTCCTGACCTAAGGCAGGCGCACCTCGGCGAACACCGCACGGTGGTCGCTGCCCGGGACGTCGAACACGCGGTAGTCCTGCACCGCCGCGCGGTTGTCGACCACGACGTGGTCGATCGTCACCACCGGCAGCGACGAGGGCCACGTCGGGGTCAGCGCCGAGCCGTGCTCCTCCGCCGCGTCGTTGTAGCCGCGGGACAGCACCGTGCGGAACGCCGCGTGGTCCAGCGTCGCGTTGAAGTCGCCGGCCAGGATGCGCAGGCCGTGCTCGCCCGCCGCGCGGGAAAGGTCCTTCATCTCGCGCTCCCACTGCGGGGTGTCGACGTCCGGGGAGATCGGGTGGACGGCGACGATCTCCGCCGTCACGCCGTCGCCGAGGTCGGCTTGGGCGCCCGGTTGCTTGGCCGTCGAGTCGCCGGTCAGGTTGACCTCCTTCAGCGGGAAGCGCGACACGATCCCCGAGCCGAACGCGCCCGGCGCCGGGTGCAGCACCCGGTTCGGCAGGAGCTGGAACAGCCCGGCCGCGGCCAGCCCGTCGACCACCCGCGGCGTCATCTCGACCAGGTTCAGCACGTCGATCCGCTGCTCGCGCACCAGGTCGACGATCGCCTTCGGGTCCGCTTGGCCGTAGAGCAGGTTCGACGAGAGCACGCGCAGTGTCTTACCGTGCACTTCGCGTTGCTCGCTCGCCGACAGGCGCGGGACCACGAGCACGGCCAGCGCGATCGCCAGCACCAGCGCGACCCCGCCGACCCACCAGCGCCGGCAGGCCAGCGCCAGCCCGCCGGCGAGCACGCCCGCGGCCGCCGCGTACGGCGTCAGCGACAGCGCGATCAGGGTGTACCAGTCGCCGTCGTAGCCGATCAGGCGCAGCGCCGCCAGCCCGGCCAACGGCACCACCGGTACCACCAGCAGGGCCGTGACCAGCGGGTTCTTCCGCCGCGACCGCGTCTCTTCCGCAACCACCATGCCGCCGAGTATGCCCAGCCCCGGCGCGGACGGCTCGGGCACCGGCAACTCCTCCACAAGATCTCCACCAGCGGCTGCCAGCGCCTGCCAGCGCGCTGTGCGCGGCCTGCCAGCGCCGCCGTCCACAGTGGTGCCAGAACCCGCGACGAGCGAAGGAGGACGCCCATGTCGCACGCGATCCAGGCCGAGGGCCTGGTCAAACACTTCGGGGAAACCAAGGCGCTGGACGGGGTGGACCTCGAAGTCCCCTTCGGCAAGGTCGTCGGGGTGCTGGGGCCGAACGGCGCCGGCAAGACGACCGCCGTCCGGATCCTGGCGACCCTGATGAAACCCGACGGCGGGAGAGCCACCGTGGGGGGCTACGACGTCGTCAAGGACCCGGTCCGGGTCCGCGGCCTGATCGGCCTGACCGGGCAGTACGCGTCGGTCGACGAGGACCTGAACGGCACCGAGAACCTGGTCCTCATCGGACGGCTCTACGGGATGCCCCGCGCGCACGCCAAGAAGCGGGCCGCCGAGCTGATCGAGCGGTTCGAGCTGACCAAGGCGGCCAAGCGGCCGGTCCGGACGTACTCGGGCGGCATGCGGCGGCGGATCGACCTGGCCGCGAGCCTGGTCGGCGGCCCGGAGGTGCTCTACCTCGACGAGCCGACCACCGGGCTCGACCCGCACGCCCGCAACGAGGTCTGGGACGTCGTCCGCGGCCTCGTCGCCGAGGGCGCCACGGTGCTGCTGACCACGCAGTACCTCGAGGAAGCCGACCAGCTGGCCGACAAGATCACCGTGTTCGACCACGGCCGCGTCGTCGCCGACGGCCGCGCCGACGAGCTGAAGCGCCGCGTCGGCGGGCAGACGCTGCAGGTGCGCCCGACGCAGCTGTCCGACATGGACGCCGTCGACCGGATCCTCGCCGACCTCAGCGGGGTGCGGCCGTCCCGCGACACCGGGACCGGGCTGCTCACCGCGCCGGTCAGCGACCCGGTGCTGCTGTCCACCCTGGTCCGCAAGCTGGACGAAGCCGGGATCACCGCGGACGAGCTGGCGCTGCGGCTGCCCAGCCTCGACGAGGTGTTCCTCGCGCTGACCGGACACGCGGCCGAACCGTCCGCTGAGGACACCACCCGCGACCTCGAAGGGAGCCTGGCATGACAACGCTGGCGCTCGACCGCCCGGCCCCGCCGCGGCACATCACCCCCGTCAAGGGACTCCAGCACTCGCTTTCGCTGGCCTGGCGCGGCATCCTGAAGATCCGCAAGAACCCCGAGCAGCTCGCCGACGTCACGTTGATGCCGATCGTCTTCCTGGTCATCTTCGTCTACCTGTTCGGCGGCGCGCTCTCCGGCTCGACCGACGCCTACCTGCAGATGGTCGTGCCCGGCATCATCGTGATGAACATCCTGCAGGCCTGCCTGACCGTCGGCGTGCAGCTCAACACCGACGTCACCAAGGGCGTGTTCGACCGCTTCCGCAGCATGCCGATCGCCCGCTCGGCACCATTGGTCGGCGCCGTGCTCGCCGACGTCGTGCGCTACCTGGTCTGCCTGGTGGTGCTGATGGTCGTCGCGACGCTGATGGGCTACCGGATCGCGACCAGCCCCGGCGAGTTCGCCGTGGCCATCCTGCTCGCGCTGGCGTTCGGCCTCTGCTTCTGCTGGGGCTCGGTGTTCGTCGGCATGCTGATGAAGACGCCGGGTTCGGCGCAGGCGCTGATGTTCGTCTTCATCATGCCGCTGACGTTCGGCAGCAACGTGTTCGTGCAGACGTCCACGATGCCGGGCTGGCTGCGGGCGTGGGCCGACATCAGCCCGGTCAGCCTGATGGCGAACGCGTTGCGCGGCTTGATGAACGGCGGCGCCGTCGCCGCGCCGCTGGCCGGCGCGCTGGCCTGGATGGCCGGTGCCGTCGTGGTGTTCTTCCCGCTGGCCACGTGGGCCTACCGCCGGCGGGTGTGAGGGCGCGGAGACACGGGGGTGTTCCGCACCAGGGGAGGTCGTGAGTGGTCAGGCGGGTCAGCACCCGCCTGACCACTCACGACCGGTTTCAGTCCAGTTCGGCCAGGAGCCAGGCGATCGTGTCCTTTTTGGACACGGCCCTGGCTTCTTCGTACTTCGCGTCGTAGTCGGGCAGCACCGCGCGCAGGTCGTCGATGAGCGCGCGGACCTCGGGGCTGCCGAGGTCGAGCCGCCCGCGGATGACGGCGGAGGCAGCGAGCACCCGGGCCGCCGTCTCGTGCTCGCCCTGCTGCTCGCGGATCATCGCCAGCAGTTCGACCGCGCCGGCCATGTCCGGCATGTCACCGCGCTTGCTCGTCGCCCGGACCGCGACGACGGCGTGCGGTTCCGCCTCGTCGGGCCGGCCCTCGGCCAGCAGGATCCGCGCCTCGAAGGCGTGCACGAACTCGTCGCCGATGCCGCCGGGGAACCAGTCGTCGCCGCCCATCGCGGTGACGCGGTCGAGCAGCGCCCGCGCTTCGACCAGCTCGCCCGTGCGCAGCAGCAGTTCGAGCCGCCCGAACATCAGGATCGCCCGGTGCTGCAGGTTCGTGATGCCCTCGCCGTAGCGCTCCGCGGCTTCCTGGTCGCGCCAGGCCCCTTCGAAGTCGCCGGTGCGCGCCCGCTCCACGGCCAGCCGCCACCAGTGCTGCACGGCGTCTTCGAACGACCGCAGCTCGATCGAGAGCGCCAGGCCCTCCTGGTAGGTCTCGATGGCCTTCGCGCTGTCGCCGTCCTGGGACAGCGCGTACGCCTTGAAGCTCAACGTCATCGCGGTGCCCCAGCGGTCGCCGACCTCGGCGAACCCGGTGTGCGCCAGATCGCGCGCCCGGTCCGCGCCCGCGACGTCGCCCGCGTCGTCGAGGAGGAAGCTCTCCACCCAGTGGCCCCCGGCACGCGTCCAGGTGTCCCCGCTCGCCTGGGCCCGGCGCACCTCGCGGATGGCGATTTCGCGGTCGCCACCGAGGAAAGCGAGCATCGGCAGCGCCACCGCGAGCCCGGGGTACCGCTCCACCGCGTTCGTGCGCACGCACTCGTCGACCAGCCGGAGGATCTCGCTCTGCTCGGACCGGACCGGGATCGCGTCCATGAGGTAGAAGAGCGCCCGGTAGGCCGCCCCGACCGCGGGCGGCAGCCGGTCGCCGAAGTCGAGGGTCTCGCGGATCAGGCCGCCGACCCGGTGACCCTGGCCGAGGATGGTCAGGTACCAGAACATCCCGTCCAGCAACGCGACCGCGTTGTCCACATCGGACATCTCGATCGCACCGCGCAGGGCGTCGATCATGTTCGCGTTCTCGGCCTCGTACTGGTCGATCGCGCGCAGCTGCTCGGCGGTGCGCAGCGTCGGTTCCAGCCGCTGCGCGAGCTCGGCGTAGCAGGAGGCCATCGCGCGGCGCGTCCGGTCGCGCTCGCCCGACTCGACCAGCCGCTCGGTGGCGTAGGCGCGCAACGTCTCCAGCATCCGGTACCGCGGCTCACCGAACCCGCCGTCCACGGTGTCCACAATGGACTTTTCGACCAGGCTGCCGAGCACGTACGGGACGTCGGCCGCGGGCAGCAGCTCGTCCGCGCAGACGGCTTCCACCGGACCCAGCTCGGCCCCGCCGGCGAACACCGAAAGCCGCCGGGCCAGCACCAGCTCGGCCTCGGTCAGCAGGTCCCAGCTCCATTCGACCACCGCGCGCAGCGTCCGCTGCCGGGGCAGCGCCGTCCGGCTGCCCGAGGTGAGCAGCCGGAACCGGTCGCCGAGCCGCCCGGCGATCTGGGCCACGGTCATCGACCGCAGCCGGGCCGCGGCCAGCTCCAGCGCCAGCGGCATCCCGTCGAGCCGCCGGCAGATCTCGCCGACCTGGTCCACAGTGGACTCGTCGAGCACGAAGTCGGGGCGGACGGCCGCGGCCCGGTCGAGGAACAACCGCGTCGAGTCCAGCTCGGCGGCTTCGGCGGGCGCGGCGCGTTCGGCGGGCACCGGCAGCGGGCCGAGCGGGCACAGCGCTTCCCCGGTGATGGCGAGCGGCTCGCGGCTGGTGGCCAGGATCCGCAGCCGCGGCGCGCGCTGCAGCAGCTCGTCGGCCAGCCTCGCGGCGGCGTCCACGACGTGCTCGCAGTTGTCCAGCACCAGCAGCGCTTCCGCGCCGCCGAGCACCTCGAGGGCTTGGTCGAGCGGGTCCAGCGGGCGGCGCATCTCGGTGTCGGTGCTGCGGATGTCGCGGATCTCCAGCGCGCCCAGCAGCGCGCCGCCGAGGTCGTCCGGGTCGCGCACGCCGGCCAGCGCGGCGAACCACACGCGGCCGCGCTGCTGCGCCGGGTGCCGTGACGCCGCTTCGGTGGCCAGCCGCGTCTTGCCCGCCCCGCCCGGCCCGGTCAAGGTGACCAGCCGGGCGCCGCCGAGCAGTTCGGCCAGCAGCTTGAGCTCGTCGTCGCGGCCGATGAACGTCGTCAGCCGGGTCGGCAGCCGGTCGGCCACCGGGGCCGGCGGCGCGAGCTCGCCCCGCAGCGCGGCGACGTGGATCTCCTGCAGCTCGGCCGACGGGTCGACGCCGAGCTGGTCGGCCAGCGTGCGGCGGATCCCGGTGTAGACCGACAGCGCCTCCGACTGCCGCCCGGCCGCGCAGAGCGCCCGCATCCGCAGCCCGGCGAGCCGTTCGCGCAGCGGGTCGGCCTCGGCCGCGGCGGTCAGGTCGGCCAGGACCCGGGCGTGCTCACCGAGCCGGATCAGGGCTTCGAACCGGTCCTCGGCGGCCTCGGTCCGCAGCCCGGTGAGCCGCCGCGCGGGAGCGTGGGCGAAAGGCGCGTCGAGGACGTCGGCGAGCGCGTCGCCGTGCCAGAGACCGAGTGCCTCGGCGAGCAGCTCCGCCGCGTAGGCGTCCCGGCCCGCGGCCAGCTCGCGGCGACCGTCGGCGGCGAGCCGTTCGAACCGTTCCGCGTCGACCTCTTCGCGCGAGACCGCCAGCCGGTAGCCGCCCGGCCCGGATTCGACCGCCACCGGCAGGGCTTTCCGCAGCCGCGAGACCAGCGACTGCAGGGCGTTGGCCGCGTCGGACGGCGGTTCGCCGCCCCACAGGCCGTCGACGAGCGCGTCCGCCGGCACCGCGCGCCCGGCGTCCAGGGCGAGCCTGGCCAGGAGCATGCGGAGGCGGGCACCGCCGATGTCGATCGGGGTGCCGTCGTCTTCCGCCGCACGCAGCGGGCCCAGCAGGGCGACGCGCATGCGTCCAGCTTTCCAGACGGCGGCACGGCACCGGGGCGGGCGGGGCCGGACGGGCCGACGTAAGTGCTGATTATCCGGACAAATGCGACGCGAGCCCCCCAGTGCCCACGTTCGTGGCGATACGTTGCGGGCGAGGTCCACCTGACACCGACAGGAGCGTTCATGAGGGTGAAGAAACCGGTCGTGGTCGCGGCCGCCGTGGTCGCGAGCCTCTGCCTGGGCACCGGCGTCGCCGCGGCCGGCGACGGCTGGGGCGCGAAGCCCGGCAGCGACGGCGCCGGGGACAGCTACTACCCGCAGGACGGCAACGGCGGCTACAACGTCGCGGACTACAACCTCAAGGTCACCTACGACCCGGCGTCGCACCAGCTCACCGGGAACCAGGACATCACCGCGCGGGCGACCCAGTCGCTCAGCTCGTTCGACCTGGACTTCAAGGGCCTGACCGTCGACTCGGTGAAGGTCGACGGCCGGGACGCGAAGTTCAGCCGGACCGGCGACCACGAACTGGTCGTCACGCCGGCGCGGGCGCTGTGGCGCGGCCAGAACTTCAAGGTCAAGATCGCCTACCACGGTGTGCCCGCGCCGATCAGCGACCCGGCGCTCGGCGACAACGGCTGGCAGTACGCCAAGGCGGGCGGCGCGTTCGTCGCCGGCGAGCCGCGGTCGGCGACCACCTGGTACCCGGTCAACGACACCCCGCTCGACAAGGCCACGTTCCACCTGGCGATCACCGTGCCGGACGAGTGGGGCGTGATCGCCAACGGCCGCGAGAAGCCGTCCTTCAAGGCGCCGGGCGGCACCACGCACGTCTGGGCCGAAGAGACGCCGATCGTGCCGTACATGACGACGGTCGCGATCGACAAGTGGACCTTCGACCGCCAGACCCGCAAGGACGGCACCCCGGTCGTCAGCGCGTTCGCCCCTGGCGTGCCCGACACGACGAAGCAGGCCGAAGCGCGGCTGCCGGAGATCCTCGACTTCCTCGAGTCGAAGTTCGGCAAGTACCCGATCGACGCCGCCGGCGGCATCTTCCTCAACGAGCAGATCGGTTTCTCGCTGGAGACGATGAGCCGGCCGATCTACTCCGCGGGCTGGGCCGGCACGGTGCCGACGATCGTCCACGAGAACGCCCACCAGTGGTACGGCGACTCGGTGGCGGTCGAGCACTGGAAGGACGTCTGCCTCAACGAGTGCTTCGCCTCCTACGCCACGTGGCTGTGGGACGAGGGCAAGGAAGGCGTCGACCTGAACAAGCAGTACGCGGACGACGTCAAGAAGGCGTCGACGGCGTTCTGGAACGGCAAGCTCTACGACATGGGACAGGGCAACGAGTTCACGTACGTGTACTCGAAGGGCCCGGTGATGCTGCACGCGCTGCGCAACTACGTCGGTGAGCAGGCGTTCTCCCGGGTCCTGAAGACCTGGCCGTCGCTGCACCGCGACGGGAACGCGAACATGCAGCAGTTCCAGCGGTACACCGAAGCCGTCTCGCACAAGAACCTCCAGGGGTTCTTCGACGCGTGGGTGTACGGCACCGGCAAGCCCGCCGACCAGTACCTGTACCCGGGCGGCCTGAAGCCCGCCGCCTGACCTGTCGCCATGAGGGGCACCCTGCTGGACTTAAAGTCCATGGGGGTGCCCCTCATGGCAATTCAGGAGGACGTGATGGCCAAGGTGCTGATGACGGGGTTCGCGCCGTTCGGCGGCGAGCCGGTGAACCCCTCGTGGCAGGCGGTTTCGCGGCTCGGCGGCCGCCGGGACGACGTCGCCGCGGTCGAGCTGCCGTGCGAGTTCGCGGCGTCGCTGCCCGCCCTGCGCGCCGCGGTCGAGGAGCACCGGCCGTCGCTCGTGGTGTGCGTCGGCCAGGCCGGCGGGCGGTCCGACGTCACGCCGGAGCGGGTCGCGATCAACCTGGTCGACGCCCGCATCCCCGACAACGCGGGCGCGCAGCCGGTCGACGTCCCGGTGGTCCCGGACGGCCCGGCGGCCTACTTCTCGACGCTGCCGGTGAAGGCCTGCGTGGCGGCGATCCGCGCGGCCGGCGTGCCGGCGTCGGTGTCCCACACCGCCGGGACGTACGTGTGCAACCAGGTCTTCTACGGCCTCATGCACCTGCTGGCCACGGAGTTCCCCGGCGTGCGCGGCGGGTTCGTGCACGTGCCGTTCAGCCCCGGGCAGGTCGCCGCTTCGGGCAAGCAGGCGCCGTCGCTCGGCGTGGACCGGATCGCCGACGCGCTGGACGTCCTGGCGGACACGGCGTTGAAGACGACCGTCGACCTCGTGGTCAGCGCGGGCGCGGAGCACTAACCGCCGCGGCCGGTCAGCTCCACGAACGCCGCCGGGCCCGGGACGTTGTGGTGCACCGTCAGGTCCGCCACCCGGTCGCCGCTCCACGCCGGCGTGAAGCTGACCACCAGCGTGCACCGGCGGCCCGGGGCGATGTCCCGGTCCACGCAGCCGCGCGCGTCCACCGCGAAGTCGGTGCTGTCCAGCTCGATCCCGCTCACCCGCAACGCGCTCGCGCCGACGCTGCGGACCGCCACCGTGCACGTCGTCGTGGTGCGCACCGGGGTCGTGCCGCAGGCGACCGACTCCGGCACGACGACCTTGGCCTCCGCGGCCGCGTCCGGCACCACCGGGAACGTCGCCGGCTTGCCGCGCACGAGGTCCAGCACGGTCACCCCGGTCACCGTCAGCACCAGTGCACCCGCGGCCAGCAGCACGATCGCGATCGCCTTGATGCCGCGGGCGGCGCCGTCCTTGGCGGTGAACCCGCCTGCCGCCAGCACGGTGACCACCAGCGTCGAAACCAGCGTCGCGCTCGGGCCGGCGCCGATCGCGGCCGGGACGAGCGTGCCGAGCAGCGACGCCGCGACCGTGACGGCGAACCCGGTCCAGGAGAAGCGTTTCGCCTCGCGCAGCTGCCTCCGCACGGTCGGCGGCCGGGGTTTCGTCGCGGTGCTCATGCAGGTAAGAGCGCCGAGCACCCCGCGCACGGACGAGGTTCCCCCGTTCGGCGGTACGGCAGCCCGTTCGTGATCTGGGGCACACCGCCGTCGAATCCCCCAGCCGGGCGAGCGAACGGTGTTTACATGTCCCGATGATCGGATTCGAAACCGACCTGCAGGACCTGCGGGATTCGGCCGGTGCTCTGCAGGGCGCGGCCGACGCCGCGGAAGCCGCGTCGAACGGCCTGCGTGGCACCGACGTCCCCGTCTCCTCCGGCGGTGACGGCTTCTTCGGCGGCATCGCCGGGATGCTCCCCGTGGCCAACGCCTTCGGCCGCACGCTCGGCATGCCGGCCGTCGCGAAGGCCTACGACGACCACCTGGTGAAGATCCAGAAGCTGGTCGCGCAGCTGCACCAGACGACCGCCGACACCAGCCACGCGCTGCGGCGGGTCGCGGAGCTGTACGAAACGGCCGACGAGGACTCGAAGCAGCGCGTCAACCGCGCGGCGGCCGGCCTGGAGGGGAACTGACGTGGACGGCTACTTCGACTCCGGGCTTGACGCGCAGCCGATGTCGAGCGGCGACGACCGCCGCGCGGAACTGCTCGTGGGCATTTCGGAGGACCTGCAGGAAGGCGCGAACGACGCCCTCGACGCGCTCGAGATCCTGCGGGTGACCGACTGGATCTTCGGCATGGGCAGCGACGACTCCGGGTTCAAGCAGATGCAGGACGAGACCGCGGGCGTCTACCGCGAGTTCTCCGACGCCGACATCGACCACGAGTCGGCCGAGGGCCTGCAGAGCCTGATCATGAAGCACGACGCCGTCTGGAAGGCGCTGCAGCGCGACTCGAAGCCGAAGCTCGACGACGCCCGGCAGTTCCTCGACGTCTGGCGCGGCTCCGCGGCGAACGCCGTCAAGGCCTACCTCAACGAGCTCGCCGACGCCTTCACCGAGGTCGAAACCAAGATCACGGTGCTGGAGAGCGACATCGTCGCGGCGCGCGAAACGATCGCTTCGGCCCGGCAGGACCTGAACAACCTCGGCTCGACGTTCAAGCAGACGGCCGAGGACTACCAGAAGTCGCAGGAGCGCAAGCGCGAAGCGGCGATGTCGAAGGTGCTGGCGGCGACGTTCGCGGGCGCGGTCACCGGTTTGCTGACCGTGGCGACCGCCGGCGCGGGCGCGGTGGCGGGCGCGTCGGTGTTCACCGCGGCCAACGGCGCGCTGATCGCCGGGAACGCCGCCGGCGGCGCGATCACCGCCGTGGTGGCCAACCAGGCGGAGATCACCGGCGACAACGCGTTCGACCTGTACCAGAGCTTCGCCGAAAGCGCGGGCAAGATCCGCGGCGGCGCCGAGGACGCGGCTCGGACGTTGGCCGACCGCATCGGCGACGAGTCCGTCGACCTGCCGAAGATCCCGGACGCGCCGGACGTCAGCCCGGGTTCGAACTTCGACCCGTCGAACTTCGAGACCGACCACACTTCGCGGCAGACCGAGAAGAACGTCCGCGACGCGAACGTCGACATCGCGCCCGACGGCCAGGTGTCCAGCGGCGCCACGCACGCCGGGAGGCTGGGTGGCTGACACCCCGGACCGCGATGCCCTGCTGGCCGAGCTGTCCGCGCTGTCGGCGACGGCGACGTCCGACGACGGCGCGGTTTCCCTGGCGGTCAACACCGACGGCGTGCTGACCCGGCTGCGGCTGAGCGACGCCGTCTCGGGGATGTCGCCCGCCGAGATCGCGGACGCCGTGCTGCGGACGTACGTTTCCGCGCAGCGCGAGTCGGCGAAGCGGACCGGGCAGCTGCTGGCACCGCTGGGCAGCGGCGGCTACCTGATGGACCGGCTGCGCTGGCGGGTGCGGTTCGAGCCGGCGCCGGTTCCGGTCGCGCCGCCCGCTGCTCCCCGCGTGGCGGACAGCACCGTGCTCAAGGACCGGTCGTCGGAAGCGCCGGTCGCGGCACCCCCGCCGTCCGGACCGGTGCCGGACGACGACTACTACGGCAAGGGCATGCGGTTCGAGCAAGCCTGGTGAAGCTCCACTGTGGACTCGGTCACCGCGACCACCACCGCTTGCGCGGCGGTTCCGGTTGTGGCGCGTACCGCGGCGGTGGCCGGAGCACTTGCTGCTGCCACGGCTGGGGCCGCGGCGGCGGCACCGGCGGCCGGACCGGCGCGAACGCGGGCACCGTGAGGTCCGACGTGTCGAGCGGAACGTGGTGCAGCCCGAAGGCGACGGCCGTCTCGGGCCGGTCCTGAGTGGTCGGCGTGACCCCGAGCTGCCGCCCGAGCAGCGCCGCCAGCAACGGCATCCGGCTCGGGCCGCCGACGAGGTGGATCCCGGCGAGCTGCCCGGGGCTCAGCCCGGCGCGGCGGATCGTCGTCCCGAGCAGTTCGGCGCTGCGCAGCAGGCTGGGCCGCACGAGCGCCTCGAGCTCGTCCCGGCTGACGAGGACGTCCCCGAACGGCTCGGGCATGGGGACGTGGGTCTGCGCGTGCCGGGAGAGGCTTTCCTTGGCGTCGCGGACGTCTTGCAGGAGCGCCCGCCGCGCCCGCCGCTCGGCGGTGGTCTGGGGCCGCAGCAGCCGTTGCCACTGCGCGGGATCGGCGTGCGACACCGCGCGTCCGATGTGCACGAGCAGCGCCTGGTCGATGTCGAGGCTCCCGAGATCCGGCAGCCCGTCCTCGGCGAGCACGGCGAACCCCTGGCGGTTCACCCCGACGACGGCGCAGTCGAAGGTCCCGGCCCCGAGGTCGTAGACCCCGATCGGCCCGTTCCCGGAGTGCCCGAGACTCGCGTAGTGCGCGGCGGCGGCGACGGGTTCGGGAATGAGCCGCACATCGGCGAGCCCGGCCTTCCCGGCGGCGGTCCTGATGGCCTCCTGCCGCGCGGCCCCCCACCCGGCGGGGTGCGAGATCCGCGTCTGCCCGGCGGGCCGCTGCAGGAGCCGTTCGGCTTCTTCCCGCATCCGCCGCAGAACGGCGGCAAAGGCTTCGGTGACCGGGACATCGGTGTCGCCGAGCCTCAGCGAGCCTTCGTCGATGCGGCGCTTGGGATTGGCTTCGAACCGGCTGGGATCCAGCCGCGCCCGCCGCTCGGCTTCCCGGCCGACGACGAGCAGCCCGTCATCGTTGAGGAAAACAGCGGAGGCCATGGTGGCGGCCCCATCGACCTCGACGGCCCGCGGCCCGTGCCCGGCCCCGGAGAGCACCCCGACGGTGCTGGAAGTCCCGAAGTCGATCGCCAGCACATCCACGCGGATTCCCCTCCCAAGGCCCGCGGGCATCGTCTCACGGGCTCAGGAGGCGGCTCAGGCGCAGGCCCCGGCCTCGGGCGCGGCCTCGGGCGCGGGAGCGGAGACGGTGACGTCGTGGTCGTCGAAGTCCGCGACCACGCGCAGCCGGCCGCCGAGAGCCGAGATGTAGCGCCGCAGGGTGTCCAGCTCCATCTGCCCGGGGTCCCCCTGCTCGAGCTGACTGATCCTCGGCTGGCTGACGCCCATGCGCTTGGCGAGCTCGGTCTGGCTGAGGCCGGCGTCCTCGCGGAGCTGAGCCAGGCGGAACCCGAGCACGAACGCCTCGGTGGCTTCGCGCGCGGCGGCCCGAGCACCCCCGACGTCCCGGCCGGCGTCCCGGTCGATGGCGGCCTTGTCCGCCTTCACGTCCTTCCAGGATCGGCTCATCGCGTCAGCCCTCCGCTCCGTGACTCAGGTGTTCGCGAAACCGCAGCTCCGCGACGGGGATGTTCCGGTCGTACCAACCCTTCCAGTTCCCGGCCTTGTCGCCGGCGACCAGGAGCACCGCGCGCCGGACGGGGTCGAACGCGAACAGGATCCTGATCTCGCTGGCGCCCGCAGAGGCCGGCCGCAGCTCTTTCAGGTTGTGCAGCCTCGAACCGTGCACCCGATCGACCAGCGGCCGCCCGAGACCGGGACCTTCCCGAGCGAGCACGTCGATCGCCTCTTCGACCCGGTCCGCAGAGACCGGGTCGGTCCGGCACAGGTCCACGAACCACCGGTCGACCTCGTCGTGCAGCTCGATCTCCCACTCCATCCAGCAACTATAATGTAGACCTTATGGCCGGAATGCGCCAGACACGACAAAGGGCGGCTCCCCCCTCAAGGGGAACCGCCCTTCCTACGTCGTAGCTAAAGCCCGATCACTCGGCTTCGGCTTCGCCGCTCTGCTCCTCGTGGCCCGCGCCGATGCTGACCGGCGGGGCGTCCGGGATCGAGGACGGCCGGCGCTCACCGCGGAAGGTGAACTTGGCCTGGTCGTCCTTGTCCTCCGGGTTGCCGCTCCAGCCTTCGACGTCGACCAGGATGATCTGGCCCGCCTCGACCTCGCCGAACAGGATCTTCTCCGACAGCTGGTCCTCGATCTCGCGCTGGATCGTGCGGCGCAGCGGCCGGGCGCCCAGCACCGGGTCGAAGCCGCGCTTGGCCAGGAGGGACTTGGCCTTCTCGGTCAGCTCCAGCTCCATGTCCTTGGCGCGCAGCTGCGTCTCCACGCGGCCGATCATCAGGTCGACCATCATGATGATCTGTTCCTGCGTCAGCTGGTGGAACACGATGATGTCATCGATCCGGTTCAGGAACTCCGGGCGGAAATGCTTCTTCATTTCCTCGTTGACCTTCTGCTTCATCTTCTCGTACCGGTTCGTGGTGTCGTTGCCACCGGCGAACCCGAGGGAGACGGACTTCGAGATGTCCGACGTGCCCAGGTTGGACGTGAAGATGAGGACCGTGTTCTTGAAGTCGACCGTGCGACCCTGACCGTCGGTCAGGCGGCCGTCTTCCAGCACCTGCAGGAGCGTGTTGTAGATCTCCTGGTGCGCCTTCTCGATCTCGTCGAACAGGACCACCGAGAACGGCTTGCGACGCACCTTCTCCGTCAGCTGGCCGCCCTCTTCGTAGCCCACGTAGCCCGGAGGGGCACCGAAGAGCCGCGAAGCGGTGTAGCGGTCGTGGAACTCGCCCATGTCGATCTGGATGAGCGCGTCGTCCTCGCCGAACAGGAACGCCGCCAGCGCCTTCGACAGCTCGGTCTTACCGACACCGGACGGGCCGGCGAAGATGAACGAGCCCGACGGGCGCTTCGGGTCCTTCAGACCGGCACGCGTACGGCGGATCGCCTGCGAGACGGCCTTGACCGCGTCCTCCTGGCCGATGATGCGCTTGTGGAGTTCGTCCTCCATGCGCAGCAGCCGGGTGGTCTCCTCCTCGGTCAGCTTGAACACCGGGATGCCGGTCCAGTTGGCCAGCACCTCCGCGATCTGCTCGTCGTCGACCTCGGCGACGACGTCGAGGTCGCCGTCCTTCCACTGCTTCTCCCGCTCGCCCTTCTGGCCGAGGAGGGTCTTCTCCTCGTCACGCAGGCGGGCGGCCCGCTCGAAGTCCTGCGCGTCGATCGCGGACTCCTTGTCGCGGCGGACGTTCGCGATCTTCTCGTCGAACTCGCGCAGGTCCGGCGGCGCGGTCATCCGGCGGATGCGCATCCGGGCGCCGGCCTCGTCGATCAGGTCGATCGCCTTGTCCGGGAGGAACCGGTCGTTGATGTACCGGTCCGCCAGGGTCGCGGCGGCGACCAGCGCCGAGTCGGTGATCGAGACGCGGTGGTGCGCCTCGTACCGGTCGCGCAGGCCCTTGAGGATCTCGATCGTGTGCTCCAGCGACGGCTCGCCGACCTGGATCGGCTGGAACCGGCGCTCGAGGGCGGCGTCCTTCTCGATGTACTTGCGGTACTCCTCGAGCGTGGTCGCGCCGATCGTCTGCAGCTCACCGCGGGCGAGCATCGGCTTCAGGATCGAAGCCGCGTCGATCGCGCCCTCGGCGGCACCCGCCCCGACCAGCGTGTGCAGCTCGTCGATGAACAGGATGATGTCGCCGCGGGTCTTGATCTCCTTGAGCACCTTCTTCAGGCGCTCTTCGAAGTCACCGCGGTAGCGGGAGCCGGCGACCAGGGAGCCCAGGTCCAGCGTGTAGAGCTGCTTGTCCTTGAGCGTCTCGGGCACCTCGCCCTTGACGATGCTCTGCGCGAGGCCTTCGACGACGGCGGTCTTGCCGACGCCGGGCTCGCCGATGAGCACCGGGTTGTTCTTGGTCCGGCGGGACAGCACCTGCATGACCCGCTCGATCTCCTTGCCGCGCCCGATGACCGGGTCGAGCTTGCCCTCGCGGGCGAGCACGGTCATGTTGCGGCCGAACTGGTCGAGGACCAGCGACGACGACGGGGTGCCCTCACCGCGGCCGGAACCGGTTTCGGTGGACTCCTTGCCGCCCTGGTAGCCCGAGAGCAGCTGCAGCACCTGCTGGCGGACCCGGTTGAGGTCCGCACCCAGCTTGACCAGCACCTGCGCGGCGACGCCTTCGCCCTCGCGGATCAGGCCCAGCAGGATGTGCTCGGTGCCGATGTAGTTGTGGCCGAGCTGCAGCGCTTCGCGCAGCGACAGCTCCAGCACCTTCTTGGCGCGCGGCGTGAACGGGATGTGCCCGCTCGGCGCCTGCTGGCCCTGGCCGATGATCTCTTCGACCTGCTGGCGCACGCCCTCCAGGGCGATGCCCAGCGACTCCAGCGCCTTGGCGGCGACACCCTCACCCTCGTGGATCAGACCCAGGAGGATGTGCTCGGTGCCGATGTAGTTGTGGTTGAGCATCCTGGCTTCTTCTTGAGCCAGAACGACCACCCGCCTCGCGCGGTCGGTGAACCTCTCAAACATGTGCACTCCCTCGACTGCTGCGCCGGCGGCCCGTTTCCATCGTGCTTTCACCGCGATGGATTCAGCACCGTGAGACCACTCTAGTAGCCAAGTCGTCGCGCTGGCGTACCACTACGGCTGACAGTGGCCTTTTCCGCACCCGGACGTGGCATCTCCCGGGCACTTCCATCTTCGTGCTGCCCTGCACCTTTACGTCAAGCCCAACGTGCGGAGGGCCATCCGGATTCCGCCATCCGCGCGGTGTCCGCTCACCGCGAACAGTCCGCAACCTGGGAGTGCCGGATCACCCCGCCACCCGATTGGCGCAGCCGCCGTCTGCCTGTAAGGTTAGGCACGCCTAATCCACTACGCCTGCGAGGAGGGCCGCGGTTGAACCACCAGCGGTCCTTCCGTGACGCACGCGAGGTCGGAGACGGCCTCGCGTCATCGTTGCGGCGGGTCTCCGGCCGCCAGGAGCGCACCGAGCTGCGCCGGGACGTCCCGGCGGGCTGGATCCGCTGCTCGGAGCTGCTGGAGACCCCCGCGTACTTCGCCGAGTGGCGCGGCCTCCTCGGCGACTGGCTGCTGCGCGAGCACGACGCGACGCCGCCGCGGACCACGGCCAGCTGGGTCATGACGTGGTACCTGCACGTGCCGGCCTACGTCGGCGCGCTGCTGCTGCACCACGAGCGGCGGGTGCCGTCGCTGAAGCCGGCGGAGCTGGCGTTCCGGCTGGCCGACGACCGCCCGCACCCCGACGGCATGGCCGTGCTGGGTGACGCGTTCCACTGCCTGCCCACCGACCCCGGTTCCGCCCGCCCGGAGGCCACCGTGGTGCGCGACGAGCGCGCGCTGGCGGCCGTCCTGCGAGCGCGTTACCTGGCTCACGCCGCCCAGTTCGTCCAGGCGTACGCGCCGGTCAGCAGGCTCGGCAAGCGGATGCTCTGGGCGGCGGCGACCGACGCGCTGGAGAACTCGCTGTGGTGGGCGGGCCGCCAGGGCGGCACCGCGGAAGCGGAGGGCGCGGGCGTCGCCGACGCGGCACTGGTCCTCGACGCGCGCTACCCGCCGCTGACGTCGGCGTCGACGTTGCGCCTGGCGGAGGGCCCGGACGGCCACCGCGAGTGGACGCGGCGCCGCGAGAGCTGCTGCTTCTCCTACCTGCTCCCGGCCGAGTCGGAGTGCGAAGGGTGCCCGCGCACCTGCTCGCCGCGGGCTCAGGGCGTCCAGGACGGGTCGCGGCCCGAGGCGCCCAGTGCCCGGTCGAACGCCGGCGCGGCCGCCGGCACCTCGACCTCGGGCCCGTAGACGCCCATCGAGCGCGCCTGCGCACCCATCAGCGCCGCGGACTCGTACACCGCTGTCGCCGCTTCAGGCGTGACAGCGAGCTCCTGGCCGCTCGCCCGGGCCAGGTCCCAGCCGTGCAGCACGAACTCGCCCAGCACCATGTCACCGACCACCGAGGCGGGCAGCCGCGTCGTCCCCAGCGCCGTCAGGCCGATCCACGCCGACGGCGTGCCGAAGACGTCGACGAGCGTCTCGGTCTGCTTCTCCAGCGCCGCACGCCAGTCCTCGCCGACCAGCTCCGCCTCCGCCTCGGCGCCGCCGGGCGGCGGGTCCTCGCGGCGTCCCGCGGCCAGCAGCCACGGGCCCCAGAACAAGAGGTGGTTCAGCAGCCCGCGCACGGCGTACCCGGCGCACGGCGTCGGCGCGGTCAAGTCGGTCACGGCGGTGGCGACCCGGAGGAATTCGCTCGCGGCGGGCCGCAGCAGCTCGGCAGTCATGCCGGAGAGCCAAGCCGGTGCCCGCTTCCCCGTCTTGGACGAACGCGACAGCTACCGTGGTGATCGTGGCGCACCGGATCCCGCGCGGCATCGTGGCCGAGGCCACCGCGCGCACGATGTTCACGCTGACGAGACACCCGCCCGCCCCGGAGCTGGCGGATTTCGTCGAATACCACTGGGTCCTGCGCTGGGACCGGCGCGGCGAACCACCTCACGAGCAGCGGGTATTGCCCAACCTCTCGGTGCACGCGACGTTCTTCCCCGGCGCGTCCGGCGTGTACGGCCCGTCGCGCGACGTCTTTTCGCACCGCTTGTCGGGCCGCGTGCAGGGCTTGGGCGTGCGTTTCCGGCCCGGCTGCTTCCGCGCGTTCCTCGACGGCCCGGTGAGTGACATCGCCGACCGATCCGTCCCGCTCACGGACGTTTTCGGGCCGGCGGCGATCCCGGCCGCGGAATCGGTGCGCGCGGCGGCCGGCGACGCACAAATGGTCCGTGCGATCGACAACTTGCTGATCGCAAATCCGGTACGCCTGTCCCCGGCCGCGCGACAGGCGGCCGAGACGGTGGAATCAATCGCGCGTGATCCGGGAATTACCCGGGTGGTGCAACTGTGCGCGGATACTGGACTAACCACCCGGTCCATCCAGCGGTTGTTCGCCGAACACGTCGGCTGCCCGCCCAAGTGGGCGATCCGGATATACCGGCTCAACGACGCTGCGCAGCGGTTGGTCACGGAAGGAGAGCCGGATTACGCCGGACTGGCGGTTCGACTGGGCTATAGCGACCAGTCGCACTTCATCCGCGATTTCCGGACCGTGACCGGCCAGTCGCCCGCCGACTACGCCCGAACGGCTCGCGCGCCCGAACCGGACAGAGATCGGACATGAAGAAAGCCGCCGGGCGAATTCGCCCGGCGGCCACCGCTGGAAAGCCCGCTTCGAGGGATTCCGTCGAACCGGCGCGGGGGTCACCGCTGGTCAGCGACCCGCGACCACCCGCACCGGCGTGAACGTTCCTCAGTTCTTCTTGTGGTAGGCCTCGACGACCTCGGAGGGGATCCGGCCCCGGTCCGAAACCGCGTAACCGTTCTTGCGCGCCCAAGCGCGAATGGCCTGGTTCTGCTCGCGGTCGACCGCGGCCGGGCGCGCCGATCCCTTGCCGGAGACCGGACGCACGGTGGCGCGCTTGCGGCCACCCGCGCGCCGCGCGTGTTCGACGTACTGGGCGAGTGCGTCCCGCAGCTCCTCGGCGTTTTCCGAGGAGAGATCGATCTGGTAGCTGACGCCGTCCAAACCGAACTCGACGGTCTCTTCGGCCTCGCTGCCGTCCAGGTCGTCCACCAGCGAGACGAGCACCTTCTGCGCCATCTGTTTCCTCCTGCGGGGCTTACTCAATGATCTGGTGACGGGGCGAGCCCCGGGGACAGAAGACTTTGTCTAGAACATTAGTACCCGCTCCGGGAGTGCAGCGCAAATCTCTATGCGATAACCGACCGCTATCCTCACACGGGCGGGTTATTCAGGTCGCACGAGCGGGAAGAGGATCGTCTCCCGGATACCCAGACCGGTCAGCGCCATGAGGAGCCGGTCGATCCCCATTCCGACGCCGCCGCTCGGCGGCATTCCGTACTCCAGGGCCCGCAGGAAATCCTCGTCCAGCCGCATGGCTTCGCTATCACCCTGCGCGGCCAGCAGCGACTGTTCGGTGAGCCGTTCCCGTTCGACGACCGGATCGACCAGCTCGGAGTATCCGGTGGCGAGTTCGAATCCGCGCACGTAGAGGTCCCACTTCTCGGCGACACCGGCCCGCGAGCGGTGCTGCCTCGTCAATGGCGACGTCTCCAGCGGAAAATCACGGACAAACGTCGGTGCGTGCAGGTGATCTCCGACGAGGTGTTCCCACAGTTCCTCGACGAGCTTCCCGTGCCCGAGCTTCGGGTCCACTTCGAGGCCCCTGGCCTGCGCGAATCCGTGCAGTTTGGCGGCGGGCGTCTCCGGCGTCACCTCTTCGCCGAGCGAATCGGACAACGACTCGTACATTCCGAGTGTGGTCCATTCGCCGGAGAGGTCGTACTCCGAACCGTCGGGCAACGTGACGACCTGGCTGTCCAGCACGGCCTGCGCGGCCTCCTGGATCAGCTCCCGCGTCATCACGGCGTTCGTGTCGTAAGTCGCGTAGGCCTCGTAGTACTCGAGCATCGCGAACTCCGGCGAGTGCGAAGAGTCGCTGCCCTCGTTCCGGAAGTTGCGGTTGATCTCGAAGACCTTTTCGATGCCGCCGACGACGCAGCGCTTGAGGTAGAGCTCCGGCGCGATGCGCAGGAACAGCTCCATGTCGAAGGCGTTCGACCGGGTGACGAACGGGCGGGCCGCGGCGCCGCCGTGCAGCGTCTGCAGCATCGGCGTCTCGACCTCGGTGAACCCGCGGCGGTGGAACGACTCCCGCAGCGACCGGACCACGCCGGCGCGGGTGCGCACGACGTCCCGCGCGCGCGGGCGCATGATGAGGTCGACGTAGCGCTGGCGGATCCGCGTTTCCTCGGCGAGTTCCTTGTGCGCGTTGGGCAGCGGGCGCAGCGCCTTCGACGTGAGGCGCCAGCCGTCGACCATCACGGAGAGCTCGCCGCGCTTGGAGGTGATGACCTCACCCTGCACGAACACGTGGTCGCCGAGGTCGACGTCGGCCTTCCACGCGGCCAGCGCGTCTTCGCCGACCTTCGCCAGGCTGATCATCGCCTGCAGCTCGGTGCCGTCGCCCTCGCGGAGGCTGGCGAAGCACAGTTTGCCCGTGTTGCGCAGGAACATGACCCGGCCGGTGACGCCGACCTGCTGCCCGGTGGCGGTGTCGACGGGCAACCCGGAATGCGCCGCGCGCACTTCGGCGAGCGAGTGCGTGCGGGGTACCTCGACCGGGTAGGGATCGATGCCTTCGGCGAGGATCCGGTCGCGCTTCTCCCGGCGCACCCGCATCTGCTCCGGCAGTTCGTCTTCGGCGGGGTCGCTGGTGGAAGCGGGGTTTTCGGTCATGGCCCATAGGGTACGAACCCCGCCGCGCGCTACGCCAACCGGATTACCTTTACTTTCCCTCCATTAACCTGGCCCGGTGAGTGATCCCACACGCGCCCGCCGGGCTTCTTCCTTCGGCAGCCGAGCGGCCGCGTACGCCGAGCACCGGCCCGATTACCCGCGGGCAGCGATCGAGTGGGGCCTTTCCGGCGCCACCGGAACCCCGCGGCGGGTGCTCGATCTCGGCGCCGGAACGGGCAAACTCACCCTCGGCCTCACCGAGCTCGGCCTCGACGTCACCGCGGTCGAACCCGACCCGGAAATGCGCGCCGAACTGGCGCGCCGGGTGCCGTCGGCGACGTCACTGGCCGGCCGGGCGGAACGGATCCCGGTACCCGACGCCGAGGTCGACGCGGTATTCGTCGGCCAGGCGTTCCATTGGTTCGACGTACCGGCGGCGATGACCGAGATCGGCCGCGTGCTGCGTCCCGGTGGCGTGCTGGTGCCGATGTGGAACTACGAAGACGAATCGGTGCCGTGGGTGGCCGAGTTCACCGAACTGGGCCGCGACGGCGCCCGCAAGCCGGCGTCGACCGACGATTTGCGCGCGGTGGCGCACCCGGCCTTCGAGCCGTTCGACGACGAACGGTTTCACCATGTGCAACGGCGGACCGCGGAGAGCCTCCTGGAAACGATCGCGACCTATTCCCTCGTGATCGTCTCGGACCCGGCGGAGTCGTCGGCGCTCCTGACGCGCCTTCGCGAGTTCCTCGCCGCGAACCCGGCGACGGCGAATGGTGAGTTCGACCTCCCGCTGGTCACGTGGGGCCTGCGCGCCCGCCGCCGCTAGCTTTCCGGCGTGCTAGCTTCGGAAGTGGCCCCCGCACCCGCGGCCGGCCCCGGACGAGCGCGTCGTACCCGGTGCGGACAAGACGGCGCAGTGGTTCCCCACACTGCGAAAGGCTCGTCATGTCTTGGCTCGTCCTTGTCCTGTCCGGCGTGTTCGAAACGATCTGGGCGGCCGCGCTCGGCGCGTCCAAGGGGTTCTCCCGCCCGGTTCCCACGCTGGTGTTCGCCCTCGCGCTCGCACTGAGCATGGGCGGCCTGGCGTACGCACTGCGCGAAATCCCGCTGGGCACGGGTTACGCGATCTGGGTCGGCATCGGCACGCTCGGCACGGCGGCGTACGGCATGCTCGCCCTCGGCGACCCGGCGACGACGGCGCGGATCACCTGCCTGGCGCTGATCGTGGCGGGCGTGGTCGGGCTGAAACTGCTGCATTGACCTCGATCAAGCTGGAGGTTCGATACTGGCGGGATGAGCAGGAAATCGTTGGGGCGAGCCCTGATCTCGCTGACCTCACTGGTGACGGCGGTGGGCCCGTACCGCGCCGACTGGAACGAGACCCACGTGTACAACCCGGCTTGGCGACCGCACGCGAAGTTCCACAACGGGCAGACGATGAGCCTGGGACTGGCGCTGGGCGCCACCAGCTTGTGGCAGCTGTGGCGGCCGTCGTCGGCTCGGGCCGGGCTCGACGCGGGAGCCGCGCTGGCGTCGTTGTACTGGCTGACGCAGATCTCGGCGCTGGCGTATCCCGGGTCTCGGGCCGTGGACCCGCCGGGCACGGCCCGGTTCCCGCAGGGGAAGGTGGCGATTCCGGCACTGGCGGTGACGGCGCTGGGGTACGTGCTGGAGCGACGCAGGCTGACCCGCGGCTGACGGCTGTCTTCAGGTCCGCAGCGAGGTCGCGGCCGAACGTTCGCGCGGGATCGCGACCGGACTCGGCGCCGACGCGGTGAAGCCGGCTTCCACCGGAACCCTCTGGCTGCGCCGGGCCGGGCCAAAAGCCGGGAAAGCCCGACTGCAGCCCGGTTGTCCACAGCCCACCCGAGTTGTGGACAACCGCGCGTCAGGGGCGGATGTTCCGCTCGTAAACCAGCCGCAGCCCGAGCAAAGTCAGGTCCGGCACGTGGTCCGTGATCGTCTCCGACTCCTCGAGCACCAGCGGTGCCAGCCCGCCCGTCGCCAGCACCGCCACCGGTTCCGCGCCGCCGGGCGAAAGCTCGCGCACGATCCGCTTCACCAGGCCGTCCACCTGCCCCGCGAACCCGTACAGGATGCCCGACTGCAGGCACTCCACGGTGTTCTTCCCGATCACCGACCGCGGCGGCACCAGCTCGACCTTCCGCAGCGCCGCAGCGCGCAACGCCAGTGCGTCCACCGAAATCTCGATGCCCGGCGCGAACGCGCCGCCCAGGAACTCGCCGCGCGCGGAAATCGCGTCCACGTTGGTCGACGTGCCGAAGTCGACCACCACGCACGCCGTGCCCTTGTGGAGGTGGTGCGCGGCCAGCGTGTTCGCCAGCCGGTCCGCGCCCACCTCCTTCGGGTTGTCCACCAGCAGCGGCACACCCGTGCGGACCCCCGGCTCCACCACGATCTTCGGCACGCCGGCGTAGTACCGCGAAAGCATCACGCGCAGTTCGCGCAGCACCGCGGGCACCGTCGACAGCGCGCTGATGCCCGTCACCGAATCCACGTGCGGACCCAGCAGGCCGCGCACCGTCAACGCCAGCTCGTCGGCCGTCATGCGCGCGTCCGTGCGCATGCGCCAATCGCCCACGAGCGACTGACCGGACCAAAGCCCCAGGACGATGTTCGTGTTGCCGACGTCGACGGTGAGCAGCAAGCGGGTCAGCTTTCCGCGTGCAGCAACGCGTCGAGGCGGCGGGCGTCCGCCGTCTCCGCGACCGGGAAGATCGCCGTCTCGTCGTCCGGCAGCGTCACCGTGCCGGACAGCAGGCCCGAACCCTCCGGCGCGTAGCCGGGGTCGCTGTGCCGGTGGACGATCCGGTTGTCCGCGTCCACGAACACCACGCGCGGTTCGTACGTCGCGGCCTCGGCGTTGTCCATCTGGCCGTACGAGATGAGAATGACCAGGTCACCCGGGTGCACCAGGTGCGCCGCGGCGCCGTTGATGCCGAGCACGCCGCTGCCGCGTTCACCCTTGATGACGTAGGTCTCCAGCCGGGCGCCGTTGGTGACGTCCACAATGGACACCTGTTCGCCCGGCAGCAGGTCCGCGGCCTCCATCAGGTCTTCGTCGACCGTCACCGAACCGACGTAGTGCAGGTCGGCCTGGGTCACGGTGACGCGGTGGATCTTCGACTTGAGCATCGTGCGGTACATCGTGGACTCCTATTCCCCTGCGTCCAGCCGCTCCGGGTGCTCGACGGCCTTGCCGAGCAGCACCGGAACGTTGTCGATCAGCCGGGTACTCCCCACCCGGGCAGCGATCAACAGTCGTGCTTCACCATCGACGGGCGCGGGCCCGAGGTCGGTTCCCCTCAACTCCAGGTAATCCACCTCGACCGCCGGCCGCGCGGCGAGGGTCTTCCACGCGGTCTCGAGGACCGCGTCGGCCCCGTCCCGGCCGACGAACGCCCCCGCGGTGAGGGCGGCCGACAGGACGATGGCGTCTTCACGCTGCTCGGGCGCCAGGTAGACGTTGCGCGAGGACAGCGCCAGCCCGTCGCGCTCCCGCACGGTCGGCACGCCGATGACGCGCGTGTCGATGTTCAGGTCCCGGACCATCCGCTTGATCAGCACCAGCTGCTGGTAGTCCTTCTCCCCGAAGAACGCGTAGTCCGGGCGCACCAGGTTGAACAGCTTCGCGACGACGGTCAGCACGCCGGCGAAGTGGCCGGGCCGCACGACGCCCTCGAGCTCGTCGCCGAGCGGGCCCGGGTGCACGGTCACGGTGGCGCCCTCGGCGTACAGGGCGTCGGCGCTCGGGGTGAACGCGATTTCGACGCCGTCCTCGCGCAGCACCGACAGGTCGGCCTCGAGCGGCCGCGGGTACGCCTCGAAGTCCTCGCCCTCGCCGAACTGCAGCGGGTTGACGAAGATCGAGGTGGCCACGACGGTGTTCGGCAGCCGCTTCGCGCGGCGGATCAGCTCGCGGTGCCCGGCGTGCAGCGCGCCCATGGTGGGCACGAGCGCGAGCTTGCGGCTGACGCCGTGCAAGGCCCGGCTGACCTGGTTCATCTGCTCGGGCGAGGTGAACGCGTTCAGGGTGCCGCGGCTGAATTTCGGTGTGGTCACTGGTCTTGGTGCCCTTCGGCGGGATCGTCGAGGAGTTCGGTGAGGTCTTTGGCGGCCGCGGTGTCCAGCAGCCCGGCAGCCGCGGAACGCGCTGCCGTGCGCTTGGCCAGCGCCCGGTAGGCCGGCGCCACGTCCGGCGCCCGGTCCGCGAGCACCGCGAGGTGCTTGCGGACGGTGCCGAGATCGCCACGCGCGACCGGGCCGGTGAGCGCGCGGTCGCCGTGTCGGAGCACATTATCCAACGCCGCCGAAAGCAGTGGTGCCACCAGGCGTTCGGAATGCCCGATTCCCGCTTCCCGCAAGACTTCCGTGCAATCGGCGACCAGCGTCATCAGGTGGTTCGCGCCGTGGGTCAACGCAGCGTGGTAGAGCGCTCGCGCGGAGTCGGGGATGCGCACCGGCTCGGCACCCATCTCGACCGCCAGCGCCTCGCCGACGTTCCAAGCCGCCTCGTCGTCGGCGGCCGCGGTGACGCCGATGCTGCACGCCGCCAGCCGTTCGAGGTCCTCCTCGCGGCCGGTGAACGTCATCACCGGGTGCAGCGCGAGCGGCAGCGCCCCGGCTTCGGCCGCGGGGGCCAGCACGTCGATGCCCTGCGCGCCGGAGGTGTGCACGACGATCTGCCCCGGCCGCAGCGACCCCGTGGCGACGAGCCCGCGGACCATCCCGGCCAGCGCGTCGTCGGGCAGGGCGAGCAGCACCAGGTCGGCCCGGCCGACGGTCTCGTCGGGCGGCAGGATGGGCACGTCGGGGAGGAGGCGTTCGGCCCTGGCCAGCGACGCCGCGGACAGGCCGGACGCGGCCACCACGGTGTGCCCCGCCCGGGCCAGCGCGGCGCCGAGCACACTGCCCACCCGGCCGGCGGACACGACGCCGACCGCGAGGCGGGCGGGCCTCATCATGGCGTGCGCCTGTGGACGCTCATGGCTGGCAGACTCCCTCTGCTCTCGTTCCAGTCCCGCTCCGGGTACCGGACGAACGGCGCGAGACTAACTCGATTGAGCGCGCCGCGTTGAACCCGGGTGACCAGCTTCACCGGACCGGGTCACCCGCGGGCGGCCTCGTCGGCGAGGCGCGTCGCCTCCGCGCGAGCGGACTTCAACGTGCGCAGCAGCTCGCGCTGGCGCTGCCGGTCGGCGTCGCTGCGCAGCTCACGCCGGTCGAGGAAGGCGAGCTCGGTGACGCTCGCCTGGTAGACGGCGACGGCCCTCGCGGCTTGCTTCCCGGACTGGCGCTTCGCCTGCCGCCGCCAAGCCCGGCGGCCGGGCAGGCTGGCCAGCAGATCGACCTCCGACGGCGCGATCCAGCGCGCCGACGCCATGTGCGGCAGCGCGGTGGCGATGATCCGCTGCTCCCGCCGTCGCTGCAGGACGACCAGGTAGACCACGCCGAGGAACAGCGGCAGCATGATCAGGAAGTAGACGGTGAGGAACTTCGACCCGCCGAGCAGCGCGGCGCTGTTCCACAGCGCGTGCAGGCAGACGGCGGCCAGGTAGCCGGCGACCGGCGCGATGATCTTGAGCGCCTTGGTGGTCGTCCGCGCGGCGATGCCGATCCCGATGCCGGTGAGCACCGCGAACAGCGGGTGCGTGAACGGCGCGAGCACGCCACGCAGGAAGAACGCCGTGATGACGCCCTGGCTGTGCCCGTCACCGAAGCCGTAGTCGGCGAACGCGCGGCCGAAGTAGTAGATGTTCTCGGTGAAGGCGAACCCGGCGGCGCTGAACCCGGCGTAGACGACCCCGTCCACGACGCCGTCGAACTCGCTGGAGCGGCGCCAGGCGATGAGCACGACGAAGAGCGCCTTGGCGGCCTCCTCGACGACGGGGGCCGAGACGAGCGCGGCGAGCGTGTTGCCGTTGCCGGACCCGAGCAGCTCGTCCCCGACCGCCTCGGCGGTGGTGTTGATGAGCAGCGCGGTGATGGTGGCGATGCAGGCGCCCCAGGCGAAGGCGAGCAGCAGGAACTTCGCGGGCTCGGGCTCCCACCGGTCCACCCAGAGGAACCCGGCGACGACCCCGGCGACCGGCACGAGCGCGGCCAGCACCCCGATGGTGACGGCGAGCGGCCCGACCCGCGCGGTGGCCAAGCCGAACAGGAACAGGCCGCACAAGGCCACCACGATCAGTCCGAACACCGGCAGCAGCACGGTGATCCGGCGAGGCCGCCGTCCGCGATCAAGTCCCGTCGCGGGCGAGAGGGTTCCGCTCACAGGCGGTCACCCTACGCAGACCGGACACGAGACGGAACGCCACCTCGCCCCACGGCGTGCCGCTCCTGCTCCGCCTGCGCGCCCCGATGTGGCCTTGAGGCGCTTGGAGCCTGGCTCAGTCCTCCGCGCGTCGGCGGCGGCGCGGGGTCGAGCCCGTTCCGCCGTTCGCCGCCAGCAGCTCGCTCACCGAGCGGCCGGCCGCGTGCGAACCGCTGCCCGGCTGTGGCTCCGCGGACCGGTGGCCGTTGCGCCCGTTGCCGTTGTGGCCGTTGCCGTTCTGCTGCTCGACGTCCGCCGGGTCGACCGGGGCCATGTTGCGCCGGGACATCGACGCGCGCTCGGCGACCATGCCCTCCCACGCCGGGGGCTCGCCGTCCGGGCGACGGCGGCGGCCGCCTCCCGTGGGCTCCGGGGCGGGGACCGGCGGCATCTGCTGCGACTCGTCCGGCTTGCGGCGGCGCCCGCCGGACCCGCCCTGGAAGTTGCGGACCGACTCCGGGAGCGTCGGGTTCGCCATCGGCGCCTCGCCCTGGGCGGCCGCCGCCGGCGCGCGGTGCGAACCGCTGTGCCGCGACGACGGCTCGTCGAGGATCGGCGACATGTCGGCCCGCGAGAACTGCTCCAGCCGCGACGGGCGGCGGCCGTCGGCGGCCGGGACCGGGGTCGTCGGCGGGACCACCGGCGGCAGGTCCGTGCGCGACGGCTGCTGCCGCGACGAGGGGCCGGTGCTCGGCACCGGCGTCGTCGGCGGGACGACCGGGAGGTCGGTGCGCGACGCGGCGGCGTCCCTGTTCATCGGCGGGGCCTGCTTCGGCTCGGGCGGCTTCGGCCGGTTCGGGCGCTGCCGCTCGGCGAAGTCGTCGCGGTTCTGGAAGGCCGCGCTGAGGTCCTTGACCGGCCGGATGTCCGACCGCGACATCTCGGACGGCTTGGGTGGCGGCGCCGCGGGGCGGCCCGGCGCCGGACGCGGCGGCTCGGGCGCCTTGCGCGGCTCGGGCCGGGCACCGTTCGGCTTGGGGTTGACGCGCGGCAGGTCCGGCCGCGACATCTCGACGCGCGGGATGTCCGGCCGGGACATCTCCACCCGCGGGATGTCGGGACGCGACATTTCGACGCGGGGGATGTCCGGGCGCGACATCTCCACCCGGGGGATGTCCGGCCGGGACATCTCGACGCGCGGGATGTCGGGGCGCGACATCTCGACCCGCGGGATGTCCGAGCGGGACACCTCGGCGGGCCGCATCGCCGGGCGCGACAGCTCCGCGCGGCGCGCGGGCGGCGGCTCGGGACGGCGGATCTCGGTCTTCGGCTCCGGCACCCGCCGGATCTCGGTCTTGGGCTCGGGCCGCGGGACCTGTCGCGTCGGCTCGGCGGCAGCTTCCGGACGTCGCTCAGGCTGCTTCGCGACCTCTTCGGGCTTCGGGAGCCGCATCGGCTGCGACTCGGCCTGGCGGCGCGCGGCCTCGGCCCGCAGCTCGGCGGCCTTCATCTCGCGCTGCGCGGCGTTCAAGGCCGGGTCGACGGCCGGCACCGGCGGGCGGCGATCGCTCAGCGGCTTCGGCCGCGCCATCTGCTGGGTGCTCTGCACCGAGACGTTCGCGGGGGTCTTCGGGACGGCCTTGCCGCCGAAGCCCTTGCCCAGGCCCTTGCCGTTCGCGGGCTTGCCGTTCGACGCCTTGCGGCGGCGCTCGTCGAGGACGCGGTCGATCAGCTCGGTCGGCCGCTCGCCGCCCTCGGGCATCGGCTTCTTCGCGGCCATCAGCTGAGCGGGCCTCTTCTTCGGCGCGCCGTCCGGGATCATCCGGTTCTCGTCGGACAGCTTGCGCATCCGGGTCGCCTGCGCGGTCAGCGCGACGCGTTCGAGCAGCACCTCGCCACCGAACAGCGACTGGAGGCTGTCGCGCAGCGCCGACACTTCGGCCCGCAGCGCCTCCAGCTCCTCGCGCCCGCGGGAGTCGGCGGCGGTGCGGTTGTCCGCCTCCATCTCCAGCTCGTACTCACGCCGGGCCGCGATCTCGCGTTCCAGCTCCAACTCGTACACAGCCTGCGCCTCGGCGACCGCGTCCTCGCTCTGTGCCGCGTGCTTGCGGTACTTCACGGCGAGGAAAGCGCCGATCAGGGCAGCCCAGAGGGCCGCGACGATCCCCAGGCGGAGATAACGAAGATCGTCGCTGAGCACCAGTGCGAGGGTGGCTCCGATGGCGAGGACGAATCCGACGACTAGCCACGGCCTGCCCAGAAGGCGGCCGCGCGAGTCGTCACCCACGCCGGTCATGACTGACACCGTACCTGCTCGTAATCCGAACGAGACCTACTCGGTCCAGCGAGCGGTGGGATTCCAGCGCTAACCGGTCGTCCCGCGGGTGCGCTCCCGGTCTTGGTCGCGCGGGGTCCGGCAGCAGTGTTCGAGCCACAAACCCGCTGCTACCAGGGCCGCGGCGGAGGCGACGCCGACGACCGCCGCCCGGGTGTCGAGAACGGCGGCGACGAGTTCGTCACGTCGCGGGAAAAGGTAGGCGAGCGCGGCCAGCCAGGCACCGGCCATGAACGCTCCGGCGAGTGACGAAGCCTTGGCCAAGGCCACCGATCGGGCGATCCCGATCGCGGCAACGACCCGGCCGTTCTTGATCCGCGACCGGATGGAGAAGGCGAGCACGCCCTCGATCACGGCCAGGACGGCGAGGGTGACGCCGGCGAGCAGCGGCAGCTGGGGCAGCGAGCCGTAGGCGATCTGGAACAGCAGGTAGCCGACGGCCAGGCCGAGCAGCCCGGCGACGACCAGGTCACGGGACCGCGTGAAGTGCATGACCCAACCGTACCGAGCTGTGACAGCCGGGGCTGCGCCCCGGGCCGGGGGCTCCGCCACCCGGAACCCCCGAAGTAGTCTTGACTCTCCCCCGACTGGAGACTTCACCATGCGTCTAGTGGGCACCACCGCGACATTCACCATCGGCGAGCTGGCCAAGCGGACGGGCCTGCCGGTCAAGACCATCCGCTTCTACTCGGACGAAGGCCTGTTGCCACCGACCGAGCGGACGGACGCCGGCTACCGCCTCTACGACGCGGCGGCGATGGCCCGCCTGGAGCTGGTCCGCACGCTGCGGGAGCTGGGCCTCGGCCTAGCCGACGTCTCCGCGGCGTTGGCGAGGCCGGCGACGGTCGGCGAGCTGGCGACCCGGCACGTCGAGGCCCTGGACGAGCAGATCCGGCGGCTGCGGCTGCGCCGGGCGGTGCTGCGCGCGGTGGCGAAGCGCAATTCCGAACTGGAGGAAGTGAACCTGATGAACCGTCTCGCGTCGATGTCGGACGAGGAGCGCAAGCGGCTGGTGGACGAGTTCTGGGACGAGATGGTCGCCGGGCTCGAGGTGAACGAGGAGTTCTACGAGCGGATGCGCGCGGGCAAGCCGGAGCTGCCGGACGACCCGTCGCCGGAGCAGCTGGAAGCGTGGATCGAGTTCGCGGAGCTGGTGCAGGACCCGTCGTTCCGCGCCCTGATCAGGGGCATGAGCGAGCAGCAGTCCCAGCAGATCAAGGCGGGCGAGTTCGAGCAGCCGGCCCAGGCGTGGCAGCAGAACTGGCCCGGCTGGGTTTCCCGCGCGGAAGCGGCAGTGGAGGCGGGCGATTCGCCCACGTCAGAGGCGGGGCAAACGCTTGCGTCCGAGATCGCGGCGGCGACGGCCCGCCCGGACCAGGACCCGGCGTCACGGGAGTTCCGCACGGAGATGGCAGACCGCTTCGAGACGAGCGGCGACCCGCGAGCGGAGCGCTACTGGCAGTTGCTCGCGACGATCAACGGGTGGCCCCCGGTCCCCACGGCCCAGCCGGCGGTCCGTTTCATGGTCGCGGCCCTGCGAGGCTGACGGCATCCTGTCACCGACCGCCAACCGCAGCTCGGCGATCGATGGCCGGGCGGGGCTTGACTTGACTTGCTCGGCGCGTCCGCGCCGCCGGCCGCGGCGGCGCCCGGCGGGCGGGGCGGCGCCCGGCGGGCGGGGCGGCGCCCGGCGGGCGGGGCGGCAATGGCCGGCTCAATGGAGGCGGGCGGGGCGGAGTTGGCCGGCGCCGCCGAGGCGGCAGGCAGCCCGAGAGCGCACCGGGCGGGCGGAGTTAGTCGGCTCAGCCAAGCCGACGGCAGGCCGTCGCGGCGCCCGGCGGGCGCAGTTGACCGGCTCAGCCAGACCTGCGGGCAAGCCGTGGCGGCGCCCGGTGGTAAGGAGCCAGCCGGCTCCACCAAGTCGGCGGCAGGCCGTCGCGGCGCCCGGCGGGCGCAGTTGACCGGCTCAGCCAGACCTGCGGGCAAGCCGTGGCGGCGCCCGGTGGAAGGAGCCAGCCGGCTCCACCAAGTCGGCGGCAGGCCGTCGCGGCGCCCGGCGGGCGCAGTTGACCGGCTCAGCCAGACCTGCGGGCAAGCCGTGGCGGCGCCCGCTGGAAGGAGCCAGCCGGCTCCACCAAGTCGGCGGCAGGCCGTCGCGGCATCCGGCGGGCGGAGTTGACCGGCTCACCCAAGCCAGCGGGAAGGCCGAGACGGCGCCCGGGGGCGGGGCCGGAGTTAGCTAACTCAGCCAAGGCGGCAGGCAGGCGTGGCGGCGCCCGGCGGGCGGAGCTAGCCAGCTCAGACAAGGCGGCGGGCAGGCCGTGGCGGCGCCCGGGAGGAGTTGGCTGGCGCTGCCGAGGCGGCCAGCGGGCGGGTGGGCGGCTAAGCGGCTCAGGCGAGTTCGAGCGTTGTCCGGCGGACCGTTGCCACCTCGGCCGGGGGGCGGGCGGCCAGCAGGTCCGCGATCGGGCCGTGGCCTGGCAGCACCGCCTCCGGGGCGATCTCCGTCCACGGGACCAGCACGCTGGCTCGGTCCGGGGTTCCCGGGTGCGGGAGCAGCAGCTCGGGGTCGTCGGACGTCACGCCGTCCACCGTGACCACGTCGACGTCCAGGGTTCGTGGGCCCCAACGGAGCTCGCGGACCCGGCCCGCTGCCTGCTCCGCCGCCTGGCCCGTGCGCAGCCAGGCCCAGTGGTCGCGGGCCGGGTCGTCGACCACGCAGACCGCGTTCAAGAAGTCCGGCTGGGCTTCGACGCCCCAGGCCTTCGTTTCGTACACGCTCGACACCGCGACCAGCGCCGGGCGGACCGCGGCCAGGGCCAGCTTCAGGTAGCCGAGCCGGTCGCCGAGGTTCGAGCCGAGGGACAGGACCGCGCGGGTCATCGGGCGCGCCGGACCGTCACCGCGACGTCGTCGAACGTCAGCGGGATCGGGGCCGAGGGCTTGTGGACCGTCACCTCGATCGCGCTCAGGCGCTCGTCGCGCATGACCTCGTCGGCGATCTTGCCCGCGACGCTCTCGATGAGGTCGTACGGCTCGCCCGCGACGATGCCCGCCGCCAGCTCGGCCAGCTCGCCGTAGTGCAGGGTCTTGGTCAGGTCGTCCGACGCGGCGGCGGGCCCGAGGTCGAGCCATGCCGTGACGTCGATGACGAACTCCTGGCCGTCGCGCTTTTCGTGCTCGAACACGCCGTGGCGGCCGAACACGCGCAGGCCGGTCAGCGTGATCCGGTCAGACATCCGGCGAACCCTTTCCCCACGCCGCGGCCACCGCGACCGCGTCCAGCGAAGCTCCGACCTCGTGCACCCGCACGCCCCACGCGCCGGCCGCGGCGGCGAGGGCGGAAATCGCCGCCGTCGCGTCCTCGCGGCCGTCCGGGGACCTCGGCGTTCCGTCCTTTTCGGACAGCAGGCGGCCGAGAAACCGTTTTCGGGAGGCGCCGACGAGCACCGGGAAGCCCAGGGACAGCACCGAGTCCAGGCCGCGCAGCAACGCCCAGTCGTGCTCGGCGTCCTTCGCGAACCCGAGCCCGGGATCCAGCACGATCGCGCTCTCGGCCACGCCGGCCGCCAGCGCTTCGTCCACCCGGGCCAGCAGCTCGGACCGGACGTCGGCGACGACGTCCTGGTAGGACGCCAGCGCCTGCATGTCCTTGCTGTGCCCGCGCCAGTGCATCAGCACCCACGGCACCCCGGTTTCAGCCGCGACCCGGGCCATGTCCGGGTCGGCCAGGCCACCCGAGACGTCGTTGATCACGTGCGCGCCGGCTTCGAGCGCCGCGGCGGCGACGGACGCCCGCGTGGTGTCGACCGACAGCGCCACGCCTTCGCCGGCCAGCGTCCGGATCACCGGCAGGATGCGGTCCCGCTCGGTTGCGGCGTCCACCCGGGCCGCACCCGGGCGCGTCGACTCGCCGCCGACGTCGATCAGATCGGCGCCGCGCGCCCACATCGCGCGGGCGTGCTCCAGGGCCTGGTCGAGCCCGAGGTAGCGGCCACCGTCGGAAAACGAATCGGGCGTCACGTTCAGCACGCCCATCACGACGCACCGGCCGGGAGCGGGAAGCCCCACGCTCACCGGCGCGCCTTGATCAGGTCGAGCGCCTCCGCCCGCGACGACGGCGAGGTCTTCAGCTGCCCCCGCACCGCCGAGGTGGTGGTGCGGGCGCCGGGCTTGCGGATGCCGCGCATGGCCATGCAGAGGTGCTCGGCCTCGATCACGACGATCACCCCGCGCGGCTCGAGCTTCCGCACGATGGCGTCGGCGACCTGGGAAGTCAGCCGCTCCTGCACCTGCGGGCGCTTCGAGTAGAGGTCGACGAGCCGGGCCAGCTTGGACAGCCCGGTCACCTTCCCGGCGGCGTTCGGGATGTACCCGACGTGCGCGACGCCGTGGAAGGGGACCAGGTGGTGTTCACAGTTGTGCGTCAGATGTCCCGCGATCAGGAACGTCGGATGCGGGTCGCATTTGAAGCTGTAGACCGTGTAGGGCTTGGTCCCCGACGCGGTCACCGGGGTGACCGATTCGACCTTCACGTACTCCGACTCGATCAGATCTGTCGCGTAGTCGTCCTGGGGGAATCCGTGACGTCGGAACCAGCTGTCGGCGACGTACAGACGGCTCGCGGCGTCACCGGTGCTGGCAGTGAACCGGGCACCGATGACCGTCGCCAGATCCTCGAGGAACGGCGTGTTGGCACTCGCGATGATGCGACCTGCTGAATGCTTGCTGCGATGCCCGTCCCCATCGACGTACCCGTCGAGGAACCCGTTGAAGGTCGACAAGTCGTTGAGGACGACCATCGGGAACCGCTGCCGCATGTGGTGCGCGTCGCCACCGACATACTGCCGCATCAGGTCGGCCAAGAAGGAAGAAACCACCCGGACACGGAAGCCGGGCAGGTCGCGTCCCAAGTAGCCCGACGGCCGCGATGTCGGCTCGACCTTCGCGTCGATCCCGAACGCCCGGTACAGGCACTCCGCGAACTTCTTCGCGTAGTCGCGGTCGTTGACCACGAGGGACACGTACCGGTCGGCGACCGTGCCGTCCGCGCACACGGTGCCGACGACGTAACCGAAGTCGTACCCGAGGGCGGGCCGCCACCGGTCGCGGCAGAGCTTCCGCGCGTGCGTCCACTCGATGAACGAGCCCTCGACGTCCTTGGCTTCCTGCCACCCCTCGGGAGTCGCCAAGGGGTGGTCCGGGGTGACCTGGAACCTGCCCACCGAAGTCGTCACTTCGACGAGCTCGCGCGTCTGATGCGAGCTGACCTCGGTGACCTCGGTCTCCTCGACGTTGCCGCCGACGAGCGTCCAGAGCTTGTCACCCACCCGCACGTCCATCGCGCGCTTCCGGCCGCCGACGGCGTTCACCGTCTGCTTGCTGGGCACGCACTGGCTGAACATCGGGATGTCCGTGACCAGCACCAGCTCTTCGTGGGACTCGTCGAAGGTGCGGTCCAGCACCGAGTCGGGCTCGGTGTACAGGCCGGCGAACATCTCGTGGTACGCGCGAGCGACCCGGGCCGGGGTGTCCTTCAGGCCATCCCGTTCCGGGTCTTCGCCGCACGCCAAGAGGAGTTCGCGGATCGCCTTCTCCGCCCGGTCTTGGTCGAAGACCGGGCGGTCGGCGTCACTGGGGCTTGTCCGGTCCATCCACGTCACGTCGTTCTCCCTCGTTCTGCTGGTTGCCCGCCTGATCGGCGAACCAGCCGTGCTCACGAGGGCGTTCTTCACCACCGGGCCGCCACGACTGGCCCGGCTGACCGCCGGGGGAGGTCGCGGGGGTCCAGCCCGGAGGGGCACCGTAGTTCGGCGGGCCGCTCTGGCCACCAGCCGGGCCGCCCGGGTAGCTACCGGGCTGCTGGCCGCCGCCGTAGGACTGCGGCCAGTGCGCCGTGCCGTTGGGGCCACCGTTCGGGCCGCCGTAGGGACGGCCGCCGTTCGGGTAGGCGCCCGGCTGCGGTGGGGCGTACGGGTTGGCGTTCGGGTCCGCCGGCGTCGGGGACGGGTACGGCGGGCCGCCGGGCAGGTCGCCCGCGCCCGGGGCCGTGCCGACCGGGGTCGGCTCCGGCTTCAGGGCCGGCTTCGGCTCCTTCTCCGGCGGCGGCCACGGCTCGCCGCGCTCCATCGCCAGCTCGCCCGGGGTCTTGATCGGCGGCTTGTCCGACGGCGTGCGCTCGCCGAACTCGTTGAAGACGGTGATGTGCGGGCGCTTCTCGACGGTCGCGAAGATCCGCTCGAGGTCCTTGCGCTGCAGCGTCTCCTTCTCCAGGAGCTCGATGACCAGCTCGTCGAGGACGTCGCGGTAGGTGTTCAGCACGTGCCACGCCTCGGTGTGCGCCGTCTCGATGAGCTTGCGCACCTCCTCGTCGATCTCGTGCGCCACCTCGAGCGAGTAGTCCGCCTGCCGCCCGGCCGACCGGCCGAGGAACGGGTCGCCCTGCTCCTGGCCGTACTTGACCGCGCCGAGGCGGGCGCTCATGCCGTACTCCATGACCATGGCGCGGGCGATCTTCGTCGCCTGCTCGATGTCCGCGGACGCACCGGTGGTGGGCTCGTGGAAGACGAGCTCCTCCGCCGTGCGGCCACCCATCGCGAAGACCAGCCGGCCGATCATTTCCGAGCGGGTCATCAACTCCTTGTCGTCCTCCGGGACGATCAAGGCGTGCCCGCCGGTGCGGCCGCGCGGCAGGATGGTCAGCTTGTAGACCGGTTCGATGTCCGGCATCGCCCACGCGGCGAGCGCGTGGCCGCCCTCGTGGTAGGCCGTGATCTTCTTCTCCTTCTCGGAGATGATCCGGCTCTTGCGGGCGGGGCCGCCGACAACGCGGTCGACCGACTCCTCCAGCGCGACGTCGGTGATCACGTGCCCGTTCTGGCGGGCGGTGAGCAGCGCGGCCTCGTTCAGCACGTTGGCCAGGTCCGCGCCGGACATGCCGACGGTCCGCTTGGCCAGGCTGCCCAGGTCGGTGCCCTGCGCGATCGGCTTGCCCTTGGCGTGCACCTCGAGGATCGCCTTGCGGCCGCGCAGGTCGGGCGCGGACACCGGGATCTGCCGGTCGAACCGGCCCGGGCGCAGCAGCGCCGGGTCCAGGATGTCCGGCCGGTTGGTGGCCGCGATCAGGATGATGCCGCCGCGGGCGTCGAAGCCGTCCATCTCGACGAGCAGCTGGTTCAGCGTCTGCTCGCGCTCGTCGTGCCCGCCGCCGAGGCCGGCGCCGCGCTGGCGGCCGACCGCGTCGATCTCGTCGACGAAGATGATGCACGGGGCGTTCTGCTTGGCCTGTTCGAACAGGTCACGCACTCGCGAGGCACCGACACCTACGAACATCTCGACGAAGTCCGAGCCGGAGATCGTGTAGAACGGCACGCCCGCCTCGCCGGCGACGGCTCGCGCGAGCAGCGTCTTGCCGGTACCGGGCGGCCCGTAGAGCAGCACGCCCTTCGGGATCTTCGCGCCGAGCGCCTGATATCGCGCCGGGTTCTGCAGGAAGTCCTTGATCTCGTACAGCTCTTCGACGGCCTCGTCGGCACCCGCGACGTCCCCGAAGGTCGTCTTGGGCATGTCCTTGTTCAGCTGCTTGGCCTTGGACTTGCCGAAGTTGAGGACGCGGTTCCCGCCACCCTGGGCGTTGTTCATCATCCACATCAGCAGGCCAAGGACGAGGGCCAGCGGGATGGCGAAGATGAGGATCTGCGTCAGCACGCCCTGCTGGGTCACCTTGGTGGTGAACTTGATCGGCTGGCCGCCGGTCTTCGCCGCGATCAACGAGTCGTAGATCGGGCGGGTGGCATCCGCCGGGTACTGCGAAATGATCTGGGTGACCTGCTGGCCGTCCACGTCCACGGGCTTCGAAAGCAGCAGCTTGAGCTGCTGTTCCTTGTCCTCGAGGCTGGCTTCCTTGACGTTGTTCGAGGAGATCTGGGAGTTCGCCACCGAGATGGGTGCCTGGGTGTACCCACGATCACTGTCGAAGATCGTGTTGTACGCGAACAACGCCAGCAACCCCGCGACGATCCACAGCAGTGGGTTCCTGAGCACGCTCTTCCGGTTCATACGACTCGGCCCTGGTGGCCTCGACCCTCCCTGGTTGGGCGGCTCCTGTGATACCCGCCATCACGATCTTGACAAACGCGTGGTGCCTGGACACCCGTCCCATCAGGGTACCGTCCGCTGCCGCGTTCATCCCCTGTGAGCCTCTCGCAGGTCAACGGGCGATACCGCGCCCGGGTTCCCGCCCCGCGTCCTCGGTGGTCACGCTATCGCGTGCCGTCCGACACACTGCTCACCATCTCGCCCAGCCGGGTCCGCAAAGTCTTCTGGTCGGCGGGGGCCACCGTGACCCACTCCCGACCGTCCGTACCTGCGCGGGAGAGGCTCAGGTAGCGGCCGCTCGCGGTGTCGAACCAGGCCAGGACGCGGGACCGCTGCTTGGCCCCGACCTGCGAACGGCTGTTCGCTGCCAGCTGACCGCCGCGCTGCCGCGGCTGCCCGGCGAGCCGGCCGTACGCCTCCCGCGGGTCGGCGGTGACGCGCTCGCTCAGCGGAGTCCGGCGGGCCTTGCCCCGGCGCTTGTCTTCTTCCTCACCCGCCGACGGCAGCGGCACGGGCACCCGGATCGGGGCCGTGCGCAGGGCGTCGTCCAGCGGGAGTGTGACCGACGCCTCGCTGCCGCGGGGGCCGGCGGGCAGCACGTCGACGACCGCGGAGACCAGCGCGTCCGGTGGGACGTCCCGCAGCCAGATGCCGTCGGCGTCCTGGACCGCGAGCACGCCCTTGGTGTCGTCGGCCGCCGCGAGCACGCCGACCGTCGGCGCCTCGAACTGCGGGATGTGCAGCGCGTCGATGGTCAGCGGGGCGAAGGCGAGCAGGTGGAGCGCGTCTTCGATCGGGGGCGCCAGCCTGCCGCGCGACTCGCGGATGCCGCGCGCCTTCAGCTCGACGTCGACGCGGTGGCGCAGCGAAACGCGCTCGTCCTCGGTCGCGCCGTGCGACCGGACTCGCAGCGGGTACGGCAGCTCCCCGACCTGCGCCGACTCCCAGAGGAAGTCGAACGCCAGTGGCGAGAAGAACTCTTGCATCATTACTCTCCCGGATCGGACTCTCGCTCAGCGTAGCCCGCACCACCGACAAAAAGTGATCGTCGGACGGGGCACCTTCGAAGAAGCCGGAGCCCGATCTTGGCAGAGGTGACGCTGGTGCCCGGAAGAGGGATCAGACGGGCGCGGTCGAGTTCGCCGCCGTCGCCAGCATCTCGCCGATGCGGTGGCGCAGCGTCGCCGCGTCCGCCGGGGCGATCGTGATCCAGTCGCGGCCGTCGCGGCCCTGCGTCGCCTGGGTGAAGTAGCGGCCCGTCTCGGTGTCGAACCAGCTCAGCACCGGGGTCCGGGTCCGGCCGCCGACGCGGGAGCGGGCGTTGGCCGCGATCTGGCCGCCACGCAGGCGCGGCTGGGCGTGCAGCCGGGCCAGCGCCTTGCGGTCCTCGTCCGCCGACGAACGCTCGTCGCCGGTGCCCCGCCGCTGCAGGAAGTCGACGCCGTGCGCGCCGACCAGCTGCTCCAGCGGGACCGTGATCGACTTCTCGGTGCCGCGCGGCGCACCCGGCAGCAGCGAGACGATCGCGCTGGCCAGGCCGTCCGCCGGGCACGGGTTCAGGTGCAGGCCGCGGCGGTCCTGCACGGCCAAGAGGCCCTGGCCGCCCAGCACGCCGGCGATCGCGAGCAGCGGCTCGGCGTCCGGGGCGATCAGCTGGACGGCGTCCAGGCTCAGCTCGGCGCCCGCGAGCACGCCGAAGTAGTCCTCGACGTGCGGTTCGGGCCGCCCGCGGCCGTCGGCCAGCCCGCGCGCGACGAGACCTTCCAACGTGCGGCGGCGCAGCAGCGACCGCTCGTCGACGGTCTCGCCGTGCGAGCGGATGCGCAGCGGGTACGGCAGCTCGCCCAGCCCGGCGGACTCCCACAGGAAGTCCACCTCGACCGGGGTGAGCAGCTCAGCGTTCGGCATCGAGCCACCCCCCAGGAGAAACCGGGCCGGGCACACCGTCGGCGTGCCCGGCCCGAAAGGATCAGCGGTCTTCGTCGTCCTCGGACCACGCGCCGATGACCGGCGGCGGGGTCGCCTGGTTCGCACCGAAGGCCTCGTCCGGGTCCGCCTCGATGAGGAAGGACGCGTGCGTGTGCTCCTCGTCCTGCTCGCCATGGGCACCCTGCGGGGCCATGCCGCCCATGCCGGCCGGGTTCATCGGCGGCGGGGCCTGCTGGCCGCCGATGGTGCCCGCGGGCGATACGACGCCCTGCTGCGGTGCCTGGGCCGAAGCGGCGCTCTGGCCCTCGGCCGACGCCAGCGTCGTGTCGTTCTCGGCCTTCGAGCCGGACTTGGTGCCCGCGCCGAGCGCCCGCGAAGCCAGCGCGCCGAGGCCACCGGCGACGCCGCCGATGCCGAGGCCCATGCCGATCTTGCCGAGCGGGCTGGTGCCCCCGGCCCCCGCGCCGCCCGGGGCGACCTGGCCGGCGCCGGTCACGGAGCCGGCACCGGTACCCGTGCCCGGCACCGAACCGCCGGGTGCGTCGCTGCCGAGCGAAGCCGCGTCGGCCCCGAAGCCGCCGGGGACGCCGTGGCTCGCCCCGGTCACACCGGCCGCGTGCTGCGCGCCGAACGCGCCGTTGCCGCCGAAACCGGAGGTGCTGGAGGCGAAGATCGCGTCACCCGCGCCGCCGGGGAGCCCCTGGACCGGGCCGGTGCTGCCGACGGAGTTGACCGCGTTGAACGAGATCGAGTTGTGCGAGCCCGTCGGCTTCATGCCGAGCGACTCCGGGCCGAAGCTCGGGGTCGAGCTGTCGACCTCGCTCATCGACTTGGTGTAGGCGTTGAAGAACGCGACCTGCTGCGCCTTGACGTCGTTGGCCGCGTCCGCCTGCGCCTTCTGGTCGGCGATCAGCGCCGCCGGGCCGCCGGCCAGCGCCGCCGCCATGGACTGCTTGGGGTCGTAGTCCTTGGGGGCCGGCATCTTCTTGACCTCGGCGGCCGCCGCGGCCTGCCGGGCGAGCCGGTCGGACATCGTGTGCGCGGCCTCGGAAGCCTGCGAACCGGAGTTGGCGATGGCCACCAGCGCGCCCTGCGCACCGCCGGCACCCTGGCCGACCCACGCGTTGCCGAGCTCGGCGATCGCGTTGTACAGGTGGTCGGACGCCTGCTTCAGCTCGGTGCCGTGGTGCGCCCAGGCGTGCCCGGTCGCCTCGGCCGTGCCGGGGTCGTTGTTGTTGACCGCGCCGGCGTAGAGCTGCTGGCTTTCCTGCGCGTTCCAGTTCGGCGGGTTCGCGATCGCGCGGTCGCTGCCCATGTCGAAGCCGCCGGCGCTGCCGCGGGCGTTGTCGACGATGTTCTGCGACGCTGAGTTGTCCCCGAGCGGGACGAGGGAGCCCGGGTCGGTCGAGCCCCCGGTGGTCGACGAAGGCTGGTCGCTGCGGTTCGGAGCCATGACTGCGAAATCCCCCTCGGACTCAGGCGTTGCGGAACGGTTCGGCGGCGGCGTTGTCGATCTCGTGGTAGCGGGACATCGCCGTGACGATGCCCTCCTCCGCGGCCGAGTACTGGTCGAGCAGGTTCTGCAGCGCGGCGGCGTACGAGTCGCCCCCGCCGTCCGCGCGCTGCACGAACTTCGCGGCCATCGCGTTGCCGACCGGGTTGTCGCCGAGCTTCGGCGGCTGGGCGAGCGTGCCCGCGCCGCTGAGCAGGGCTTCGACCGCGTCCTTGCCGGTGCGGATCTTGTTCAGCACGGTCTGCGCGGCGTCCGGGTCGATCCCGACCTGGCCCGCCGCGGCCGCGGCCTTGAAGGCGTTCGCGTCGGCAGCGCTGCTGTTCCCCATCAGAACTCTCTCCCGTTCCCCCGACCCGGTCACCGCGGGCACGAATGGTCTTCGCATAGGTTAACGCACGTGATCAGAGCCTATGACGCAAACTTCGCCACCGGGGTTCCGCGAATCCGGTAGTTGCGGTGAACGGTCGGTGAACTCCGCCGGTGCACTACGCGGTGTAGACCTTCGGGTCCAGCGTCCCGATGTAGGGCAGGTCCCGGTAGCGCTCGGCGTAGTCGAGGCCGTAGCCGACGACGAACTCGTTCGGGATGTCGAAGCCGATGTACTTGACCGGCACGTCCACCTTGACCGCTTCGGGTTTGCGCAGCAGCGAAACGACCTCGAGCGACGCGGGGTTGCGGCTGGCGAGGTTCTTCAGCAGCCACGACAGCGTGAGGCCGGAGTCGACGATGTCTTCGACGATCAGGACGTCCCGGCCCGCGATGTCGCGGTCGAGGTCCTTGAGGATCCGCACGACACCGGACGACGACGTCGCCGAGCCGTACGAGGAGACGGCCATGAATTCCAGCTGCGTCGGCAGCGGCAGCGCGCGGGCGAAGTCGGTCATGAACATGACCGCACCCTTCAGGACACCCACCAGCAGGAGTTCACCCTGCCCGTTGGCCGGATAGTCGGCGGCGATCTGCTCCGACAGTTCCGTGATCTTGTCCTTGATCTGCTGCTCGGTGACGAGCACGGAGGCGATTTCGCCCTCGTACACGGGTCATTCCCCTCGTGTGGTGGGTTGGGAGCTGACGCAGAGCCTGCCATGCGCCCGCCGCGCCTCCAAGTTGCCGGGCAACCAGACACCACCCTGACCACGCCACCGGGCGACCAGCCCGTCGACCGCACGGAGGTGCGCGTCGGTGAGTTCGCGCACACCCGATTGCAGCAACCACCTGCGAAGAACCCGCCGCCGCAGTGCCGCGGGCTCGGCCTCGATGAGTCCGACTTCCAGCCCTTCGGCGCCGCCCGCGCGGGTGAAGATCACGTCCGCCATTGTGTCCAGCGCCTCATTGTCTTCACGCAGCTGCGCGGCCGTGCGGGCCAGCGCGCCCGCCACCCCGCCGTTGAGGACGTCTTCCAGGAGCGGCAGCACTTCGGTGCGCAACCGGACGCGTGTGAAGCGCGGTTCGGCGTTGTGCGGGTCGTCCCACGGCTCGACGCCGAGCTCGGCGCACGCGGCGCGGGTGGTGGCGCGCGCGACGGCCAGCAGCGGCCGTCCCCACGGCGGGTCGTGCGGCCGCATCCCGGCGACGCTGCGCGGGCCCGAGCCGCGGCCGAGGCCGAGCAGGACGGTTTCGGCCTGGTCGTCGAGGGTGTGGCCGAGCAGGACGAGCCCGTGCCCGGCAAGCGCCCGGTAGCGGGCCTTGCGGGCGGCGGCTTCCGGGCCGCCGGCGCCGGTCACGTCGACCCGGCGCACCTCGGCTTCGTCGACGCCGAGCGCCTTCGCCGCGGCCGCCGCGTCCCGCGCGATCTTCGCCGAGCCGTCCTGCAGGCCGTGGTCGACGACCAGCGCGCGGACGACGTGCCCGGCGCGGTGCGCGGTGTACGCGGTGGCTTCGGCCAGCGCGAGGGAGTCGGCGCCGCCGGAGACCGCGACGCAGATCTCGGGTGGCGCCTCGACGACGTCCAGGAAGGCGCGGACGGCCCGGCGGACGGCCGCGACCGCCGGCCCGGTCATCCGTGCAGGCGCCGGACCCACGCCGCCGGATCGGCGATCTCGGCGCGCGACGGCAGGGTGTTCGGCGAGCGCCAGACGGCGTTGAAGCCGTCCATGCCGACGGCGTCCACGACGTGCTTCGTGAACTTCGCGCCTTCTTCGTACTGGCGGATCTTCGCGTCGACGCCGAGCAGCGCGCGCAGCAGCCGGTCGAAGACGCCGCCGCCCTTGCGCCGCGAGGTGAACCGCTCGCGGATCGTGTCGACGCTCGGGACGACCTGCGGCCCGACGGCGTCCATCACGTAGTCGGCGTGGCCTTCGAGCAGCGTCGAGAGCGCCAGCAGCCGGTCGAACACCGCGCGCTCCTTCGGTGACTGGAGCAGCTCCGCGAGGTTCAGCTTCGGCCCCTGCTTGATCGCCTCGGGCAGCCGGCCGAACAGGTCGGACAGGCTGTCGCTGCCACCGCCCGCGAGGCCCGCGACGAGCCGCTCGACCTCGTCGGCGAAGTAGTCGCGCAGCCACCGGACCGCGGTGAACTGCAGCCGGTGGGTGCATTCGTGCAGGCAGACCCAGAGCCGGAAGTCGTGGCCCGGCACGTTCATCGCCTGTTCGGCGGCGACGACGTTCGGCGCGACGAGCAGCAGCTGCCCGTCCCGCTCCGGGCCGCCGAAGGGGTCGTACTGGCCGAGCACGCGGCTGGCGAGGAACGCGAGCACCAAGCCGGTCTGGACGCCGGCGCCCCCGGCGAGGATCGGCCCGAGCGGGCCGCCCTGCTGCGGCAGCGCGCGCCCGGTCAGCGCGCCGAGCCCGGCGGCGGCGGACCGCACCCAGCCGGGCCGGTCGACGACTTCGCCGGGCAGCAGCGGCAGGTCGAGGCCCAGGTTCGTCAGCTGCCGGACGTGCCCCTCGGCCTCCATCGTCAGCTCGCGGAGGTCGGTGACGGCTGCTTCGGCTTCTTCGCGCGGGACCTGCGGGCCGCCGCGCACGAGCAACGCGCCGGTCTGCGCGGCGATCGCCCAGTCGACCATGGGCCGGGTCTCGGTTTCCTGACTCACCCTTCCGACGCTACCTGGCCCGGGCCGGTTTCCGGCCACGATCTACGCACGCTTCGCACACGGAGAGGTACGCGGTGCGGCAAGCTGGCGTCCGTGATCGACGACGACGCCAAGGCGTACCTGCACGACGAGCTGCGCTGGATCCGCGAAGCGCTGCTCGCGAAGCTCGACGGACTCGGCGAACACGACGTCCGCCGCCCGCTGACCGCGACCGGGACCAACCTGCTCGGCCTGGTCAAGCACCTGTCGACCTGGGAAGCCCGCTACTTCGGCGAGGTCTTCGGCCGGCCGTTCCCCGAGGCGCTGCCCGAGCGCGGCACCGACCTGTGGGCGACCGAGGACGAGACCCGCGCGGAGATCGCCGGCCGCTACCGGCGGGTGTGGGCGCACACCGACGCCACGATCGGCGAGCTCGCCCTCCACGCGCCGGGCCACGTGCCGTGGTGGCCGTCCCCCGACGTGACCCTCTTCAAGGTCCTCGTCACCTTCCTGACCGAGATCAACCGGCACGCCGGGCACGCCGACATCCTGCGCGAGCAGCTCGACGGCACGACCGGGCTCGACGCGGAAGCCATGGCGCGGGAGCCCGACGCCGTCGCGCGGGAGGCGCGCCGGGCCGAGATCGAACGGGTCGCCGAGGCGGCCCGGCGCTAGGCGCACTGCCCGGTGAGGTTGTTGACTCGGGTGCTGGGTGGCTTTCCGCCGAGTGAGGTGTGGGCTCGGTGGTGGTTGTAGCGGTGCAGGAACTCGGCTAGTGCTTCGGCGGGGTGGTGTGAGCTGGTGAAGGGTTGGGCGTAGGCCCTTTCTTCGGCGAGGGTGCGGTTGAAGCGTTCGGCTTTTCCGTTGGTTTGAGTTCGGTAGCGGCGGGTGAAGCGGGCTTGGGCGCCGAGGTCGGCGAGGGCGTCACACCCGGCGTGGAGCGGCGGTAGGCCAGGGCGTTGTCGGCATGACGCGTTCGATGTGGTCGATGCCCAGTTCGGCCAGGGCGGTGGTGGCGCGGCGGCGAATCCTTTTGTGGCCGGTCGCGCGGGAGATTCCCAGCTCAGCGGCGACGTGGGCAACCGGGCGTCCAGCGGTGACACGGTCGATCAGCAGCCTGCGTCCATGCACGGAGGTCTTCGCTCTGATCAACCCGACGCGCCGCTCAACCGTCAACAACGTCCATGGTCACTACAGCTAGGCGCACCCGCACTTGCGGAGGCTGGTGGCCAGCACGTCGATGGCGTCCCGGCCGGGATCGGTGTCCGAGCCGTTGGACATGAACGCGAACACGAGCACCCGGCCGTCCTGGTCGAGCACCAGCCCGGCCAGGGTGTTCACCCCGGTCAGCGTGCCCGTCTTCGCCCGCACCCAGCCGCGGCCCGCCTGGGACGCCGGGGTGTCGAACCGCTTGTCGGCGAGGGTGCCGGAGCCGCCCGCCACCGGGAGGCCCGCCAGCACCGGGCGCAGCTTGCCGGTGCCCGGGTTCTTGCCCTCCGGTGCCGCCGCGGCCGCCAGGAGCTGGGTCAGCAGCCGCGCCGGGATGCGGTTGAGCGACGAGATGCCACTGCCGTCGGAAAGGTCGACGCCCGAGACGTCGAACCCGTGGTCCTTCAGCACCTTGATGGTCGCCTTCGCACCGCCCGCGTAGCTCGCTTCCTCGCCGTTCGCCAGCGCCACCTGACGGGCGATGGCCTCGGCGAGGACGTCGTCGGACAGCACCATCAGGTCGGACACCAGCTCGGTCAGCGGGGCCGACTTGACCTCGCCGAGCACCTTCGCGTCCTTCGGCGCGGTCGCCTGGCCGGCGGCCGACGCGCCCACCTTCGACGCGATCGACGAGGCCAGCGCGCTGCCCGCGTTGGCCGTGCGCTGCGAGTTGTTGTCCTTGGGGCTGATCCGGCCGCCGTCGGCCATCACGGGGGCCATCTGGGTCGCGTACGTCGACGGCGCGTCGCCCGCTTCCCAGCCCGGCGCGGTCGTCGCGCCCTTGAACAGGGTCAGGTCGACCTGCACCTTCTTGACGCCGGGCGCGGCCTTCTTGACCTGCGCGACGAGGTCGTCGACGTGCGCGCCGGCCGGGTACAGCGGCGAGTCCGTGCCGAGCGGCAGGTTGGTGATCGTCGTGTCGCCGCCGCCGACCAGGATGACCGTGCCCGGGTCCGCGCCCTGGACGATCTTCGTCGACAACCGCAGGTTGTGGTCCAGCGAGAGCAGCGCGGCCGCCGACGTGAGCACCTTCGTCGTCGACGCGGGCGTCACCGGCGTCGAGGAGCTGCGGTCCCACAGCACGGTGCCGCTCACCGGGTCGATCACGCTGCCGGTGAGCTGGCCGAGCGCGCCGTTGCCGGCCGCCGAGGCCAGCACGGACTTGACGCCGTTCGCGGTCGGCGCCGTCCCGGCGGTGTCGGGCCCCTGCAGCTGGCGCGTGGCGGCGACCGGGTCCGGGCTGTCGCCCTTCGGCGCGTTGGGCGCCCACGGCAGGCCCAACCGGTTCGACACCTTCGGCATCGCCGCGGCGACCCCGCCCCCGGCCAGCACCAGCAGGACGACCACGACGAGCGCGATCAGCTTGCCCTTCTTCCGCTTCTTCGGCGGCTCCTCTGAGGGCGGCGCTTCGGCGGCGGGCGGTGGCTCGGACGGCGGCCGCTGCTCGGGCCGCGGCGGCTCGTTCCGCGGCTGGGGCTGCTGCTGGAAGGCGGCGGGGAACTGGGTGGGCCGCTCGATCCCGACGGTCGCCTCGGCGTCGAACCGCTGCCCGTCCGGCTCGATCCGCTGGGGCCGGGCGAGGGAGCCGGCGGACGCCGACGGCACGACCCCGCGCGGCGGCTCCGGCGGCAGGTTGGGCCGGCGCTCACCCGGTTCGGCCGGGCGGTCGCCGCCGCGGTTCTCCCGCAGCTCGATGCGCTGGGCCCAGGGCTGCTGGGGCTCTTCCGGGCGCTGCGGCTCGTCACGGCGCTGGTCGTCCGCGCGCTTCAGCTGCTCTTCGCGGCGCTGCTGCTCGTCGCGCCACAGCTGCAGCTCCTCACGCCACTGCTGCTGCGGTTCCTCGCGGCGTTCCGGCTGGTCGGCGGGCCAGACGTCGCGCTCGACCGGCACGACCGGCGTCCGCTCGGGCTGCTTCACCTCGATGAACTGGGTGCTCTCGGCGACCGGCGGCTCGGCCTGGATGTACTCGGTGCCCGCCTCGGCCGGCCGCTTCGGCTCGCGGCTGCCGAGCCGGTCGGCCAGGTCCTGCTTGGCCGGGGGCGGCGGGGGTGGCGGCTCCTCGGCCGGCGCGTTGAGGCCGGGGACCGGCTCGGGCGCGACGTTCGGCGCGAACCAGGACCCCTTCGGGGCTTCGCTGCTTGTGACCTTCGGCACGCCGGACTCCCCCGGCGCGCCCGGCGGCGGCTCGGGCAGCGACATCGGGGTGGTCTTCCGCGCGCCCGACGACGAGCGGTCTTCGTCCGACGAAGGCCACATCGGCTGGTCGTTTTCCGGCACCCACCACTCCTTCTCACCTGCCCCGGAAGGGGCCAAGGTCACATGCCGCGTGGCCGACATCGATGCGGACCCGCGGCAGGCCGTAGTCCACACTAGGAGACGTCAAGACAGTCATGAAGGTTGCCGCCCGCGAGCCGCGGGCACGCCCGGATCTATAAAGAAGCAGCGAGGACGCCGTGGAGTTCGACGTCACGATCGAAATCCCCAAAGGGGAGCGCAACAAGTACGAGGTCGACCACAAGACCGGCCGCATCAAGCTGGACCGGACCCTGTTCACGGCCACGCAGTACCCGGCCGACTACGGCTTCATCGACGACACCCTCGGCCAGGACGGCGACCCCCTGGACGTGATGGTGCTCGTGCAGGAGCCCACCTTCCCGGGCTGCCTGATCCGCTGCCGCGCGATCGGCATGTTCCGGATGACCGACGAGAAGGGCCCGGACGACAAGGTCATCGCCGTTCCGTCGAACGACCCGCGCCTCGAGCACCTGCGCGACATCCACCACATGAACGAGTTCCACCGCCTGGAGATCCAGCACTTCTTCGAGGTCTACAAGGACCTCGAGCCCGGCAAGAGCGTCGAAGGCTCGTCCTGGGTCGGCCGCACCGAGGCCGAGGCGGAGATCGCCCGGTCGTACGAGCGCGAGACCGACCGGCTGGCCAAGGAGAAGGCCAACGGCGGCGCCGACCACTGACGGCACGCGGAAGAGGCCCCTCGGATTCCGAGGGGCCTCTTCGTGTTCCAGCGGGTCAGTGCGCCAGTGCGAGGGCCGGAGCGGCCTCCGCCTCGGCGTCCGCGCGCTGCTCCATCGCCGACTTGTCCGAGAGCGGCTTCTCCTTGAGGAACCACACCAGGGCGAACCCGACGGTCAGCACGATCCCGCCGACCAGGAACACCGTGCTCATCGACTCGGCGAAGCCCTGCAGGATCGGCCGGGCCAGCGTCGGGTCGAGCGAGGACAGGAACGACGTGTCGTTGACGTCCAGCCCGCCGCTCTTCAGCTGCTGCGCGAACGCGGGGTTCTGGGCCAGCGCCGACACGTAGGCCGGGCTCGTCATCGCCGAGCGGATGGCGTTCGCGATCCGGTCGCCGACCGTGCCGAACAGGATCGACAGGAACACCGCGGTGCCCGCCGTGCCGCCGATCTGCCGGAAGAACGTCGCCGCCGAGGTGGCGACACCGATGTCCTGCGGGCGGACGTCGTTGGTCGCGGCCAGCACCAGCGTCTGCATCGAGGCGCCGAGGCCGAGGCCGATCACGAAGGCGATCACCATGACCAGCGCCAGCGAGCTGTCGACGGTGATCGTCGAGAGCGCGAACAGCGCCGCCGCCATCAGGCCGATCCCGGCCACGGCGAACATCTTGTAGCGCCCGGTCTTGGCGATCAGGCGGCCGCTGGTCAGGCTGGCGACCATGATGCCGAGCGTCAGCGGCAGCATCTGCAGGCCGGCCTGGGTCGGCGTCGCGCCCTTGACGATCTGCAGGTAGAGCGGCAGCGACATCATCGCGCCGAACATCCCGGCGCCCTGCACGACGGTGACCAGCGTGGCCATCCGGAACACCGGCCGCTTGAACAGCCGCAGCGGCAGCAGGGCGGCGTCGCCCATCCGGCGTTCGATCCAGACGAACGCGGCCACGCCCAGCCCGCCGACGACGTACATGGCGATCGAGGCGGCGGAACCCCAGCCCCATTCGCGGCCCTGCTCGGCGACGATCAGCAGCGGCACCAGGCCGGTGGCCAGCGCGACGGCACCCCAGTAGTCGACCTTCTGGTCCACGCGGGTGTGCGGGAGGTTCAGCACCTTGGTGACGACGACGAGCGCGGCCAGCGCGATCGGGACGTTGACGAGGAAGACCCAGCGCCAGCCGGTGATGCCCGCGAAGGTGTCGATGCCGGCGAAGAACCCGCCGACGACCGGCCCGGCGACGCTCGAGATGCCGAAGACGGCCATGAAGTAGCCCTGGTACTTGCTGCGCTCCCGCGGCGCGGTGATGTCGGTGATGATCGCGAGCGCGAGCGACATCAGACCACCGGCGCCCAGCCCTTGGAAGGCGCGGAACGCGGCGAGCTCGTACATCGACGTGGCCATGCCACTGGCCAGCGAGCCGATCAGGAACAGCGAGATCGCCGTCAGGTACATGGGCTTGCGGCCGTAGAGGTCGGACAGCTTGCCGTACAGCGGCGTGGAGAGCGTGGCGGTGATCAGGTAGGCGGTGGTGGCCCAGGCCTGCAGCGACAGGCCGTGCAGCTCGTCGGCGATGGTCCGCATCGAGCTGGAGACGATGGTCTGGTCGAGCGCGGCCAGGAACATGCCGAGCATCAGGCCGGACAGGACGGTGAGGATCTGGCGGTGGCTCAGTTTGCCGTTCGTAGCGGCTGCTCCTTCCGCCGTGGAGGTGTCGCTCATGGTGGTCTCCCTCGGTTCGCGTAGTTGCTTGTACCGCTCAACTACTTGTCTCGACCAAGTATTCCCCGGAAGCTTGTATGGTGCAATCAACTTTTTTGTGAGCCCGGTCTCCCGGCCCGCTTGACGGCCCGCGCAACGACCGTGACCTCGGCGGAAGGGACGTCGAGGCCGGTCACGAAGGCGTAGAGGTCGCCGAGGTCCCGGCACCAGACGGCGGCCATCAGATTGGTGACGCCGGTCGTGGCGAGGGTGCCGTGGACCATCGGGTGCCGCGCCAAGGCCCGCCCGACCTCGTCGAGCCGCCCCGGCGGGACGGTCAGCCAGACGTTGGCGTCGACGCCCAGGCCGAGCGCCGCGACGTCGACGTTCGCGTAGGTCCGGATCCGCCCGGCGGCGGCGAGCCGGTCGATCCGCCGCCGGACGGTCGATTCCGGCGCCTCCGCGGCCAGCTCGCCGGGCCCGAGCCGCGCGTCGACGGCCAGCCGGGCCAGCAGCCGGCGGTCGAGGTCGTCCAGGGTCACGTCTTCGCCGGGCGGAGGCGGGGTGAGCGCGGAGACTTCGGCGTCGGTGAGCAGACCGGTGCGCCACTGCGTCGCGTCGGAGAAGACGTGCAGGACCGAGTACGCCCGCAGCTCGGTGACGGCGGAGGTCGACGGCAGGGCGTCGTGCACGAGCCGGCCGTCCAGCCCGCCCAGCGCGACGGCGCTGATCTCCTCGCCGCCCGCGAGGATGTCCACGAAGAGCACGTCGTCGCGGGCGGCCAAGGCGTCGGCGATCGCCGGCGTCCGGCCGCGGAGGACCTTGACCCGCAGGAGCAGTGCACCGCGCAGGCCGTGCGCGGGATCGGGGACGCAGACGACCTTCAGCCGCCCGTCGGCGCGAAGCCGGGCGATGGAACGGGTGACCGTGCGCGGCGAGAGGCCGAGCACCTCGGCGATCCGGCCGGGCCCGGCGCGGCCGTCGACCTGCAGAGCGGAGACGACTCTCTGTTCGATTTCGGTCATCAGCTGCATCACGGAGTCCATTTTCGCTCATCTGGTGGCGCTGGAGTACCTCGAACAACCGGTCCGGCGCGATTCTGAACCCATGCTGAAATCCGTGATCGACATCGTGGAAACCCTGGCCGCCGGCGTCCGCGCCCCGGAACGGCCGCCCGCCTCCTTCGAAGAGCTCTCCGAGGTCTTCGGTGCGATCGACGACCCGCTCGCCGCGGCGCTCGAGGCGGCGCTGGCCGAAGTCAGGCCGGGAGCGGCGTGGGCCGGCGAGTTCGGCGACCTGCCGAGCGGCGAAGTCTGGGTGGTCGACGCCCTCGACGGCGCCGTCCAGCTGCTCCAGGGCCTGCCGCAGTACTGCGTCACCGTCACGCTGGTCCGCGACGGCGAACCCGAGCTGGCCGTGCTGCACTCGCCGTGGTTGAAGGAGACTTACGCGGCGCGGAGGGGCGAAGGCGCCACCCGGAACGGAATTCGCGTCGAGCCGTCACGCAAGACGGCGCTGGACGCCGCCGTCGCCGCCACGAGCCAGCCGCCGTTCGTCGTGAAGCAGCCGGGCGTCGCCGAAGCCGCCGGGCGGTCGCTGACCGCCGTGCTCTCCGAGGTCGCCGCCGTGCGGAACCTCGGGCCGACGTCGTGGCAGGTCGCCGATGTCGGTGCGGGGCGGCTGGACCTGTTCTGGCAGTACGGCCGCGACGCGACCAACCTCGCCGGCGCGGCGCTGGTCGCACGCGAGGCCGGCGCCGTGGTCACCACCGCCGACGGCGCCCCATGGACGCCGTCGGCCGGCAGCTTCCTCGCCGCCGCGCCCGCCTTGCACGCGGCGGCCGCGAAAATCCTGCGTCAGGCGGAGTAACCCGGGATCGGGAACGGCGCCAGGAACTCGCGGATCTCCGCCGCGATCGCGTCCAGAGTGGATTCGTTGGCCGCGGCCGCGGCGGTGATCGTGCGGTCGATCCAGTCCGCCACCTGGGCCTGGTGCTCCGGCCGCAGGCCGCGGGTGGTGATCGCGGACGTGCCGAGCCGGATGCCGGACGGGTCGAACGGCTTGCGGGGGTCGAACGGGACCGTGTTGTAGTTCAGCTCGATCCCCGCGCGGTCCAGCGCCTTCGCCGCCGGCTTGCCCGCGACCGCCTTGTTCGTCAGGTCGATCAGCAGCAGGTGGTTGTCCGTGCCGCCGGAAACCAGGTCGTAGCCCTTCGCCAGCAAGGCGTCCGCCAGCGCGCGGGCGTTCGCGACGATCGTGTGCGCGTACTCGCTGAACGACGGCTGCTGCGCCTCGCCGAGCGCGACCGCGATCGCCGCCGTCGTGTGGTCGTGCGGGCCGCCCTGCAGGCCGGGGAACACCGCCTTGTCGACGGCTTTCGCGTGCTCGGCGTCGGACAGGATCATCGCGCCGCGCGGGCCGCGCAGGGTCTTGTGCGTGGTCGTCGTGATGACCTGCGCGTGCCCGACCGGCGACGGGTGCGCGCCGCCCGCGACGAGGCCGGCGATGTGCGCGATGTCGGCGACGAGCACCGCGCCGACCTCCGCGGCGATCTCCGCGAACGCCGGGAAGTCGATCGTGCGCGGGATCGCCGTGCCACCGCAGAAGATCAGCTTCGGCCGGTGCTCGCGGGCCAGGTCGCGGACCTGGTCGAGGTCGACGCGGCCGGTCTCCTTGGTGACGCCGTAGCGCACCGGGGTGAACCACTTGCCGGTCGCGGACACGCCCCAGCCGTGCGTGAGGTGGCCGCCGTCGGGCAGCCCCATGCCCAGCACGGTGTCGCCGGGCTCGGCGAAGGCGAGGTAGACCGCGAGGTTCGCCGGCGAGCCGGAGTACGGCTGGACGTTCGCGTGGTCGGCGCCGAACACGGCCTTCGCGCGGTCGATGGCGAGCTGCTCGACCTGGTCGATGAACTGCTGGCCCTCGTAGTACCGCTTGCCCGCGTAGCCCTCGGAGTACTTGTTGGTGAGCACGCTGCCGGTCGCCTCGAGGACGGCCTGCGAGACGTAGTTCTCCGAGGCGATCAGTCGGATCTTGTCGTGCTGGCGCTTCGCTTCGTCCTCGACCAGCCCGGCGATCTGCGGGTCGGCGGCGGTGAGCGCGTTCAGTTTCGGCTGGTGGGTCATGGCGTGCTCCGGCTCTGGAGTGGCCTTCACCCAGGCGCGCGGTGCGGGCCTCGTCGTCGCTTCCCGGTGGTGCTCCACCTCGATGGCGCCAGTCGCTGCTGCGGGGAAGAGCCTAGTCCACCCAGCCAGTGCCCCGGCGGTGCTCGGCGCACCACTTGCGGGTGCAGCCCGACGTCCGGTCGCAGAACGGCCGCGCGCAGGTGGCACAGCGCTTCAGCCGCCGCCAGCCGCCGACCGCGACGAGTTCGGCCAGCCCGGCCGCGTACGCGGCCAGCTCGCCGGTGCCCGCGTACGGCGTCACGTAACCGATCCGCCACGCCGTCCCGGTCGCGACGAGCCGCGGCCGCGCACCCGCCTCCGCCAGGACGGCGTTGAGGCGGCGGGCGGCCGCGGATTCGTCGGGCAGCCGCGCGACGATCGCGCTCAGCTGCGGATTTCCCTGGCGCAGCAACCGTTCCGCGACCCCGAGCTCGGGGTCCAGCGCGTGGAACGGCGGCACCACCGCGTGCTTGCGCACGTCAGTCCACGACCACGACGCCCATGGAGCGCGCCGTGCCCGCGATCGTGCGCATCGCCGCTTCGACGTCGGAGGTGTTCAGGTCCGGCAGCTTGCGCTCGGCGATCCCGCGCAGCTGGTCGGTCGTGAGCTTGCCGGCGACCTCGTGCCCCGGCCGCGCGGAACCCTTGTCCCCCAACGCCTTCTTGATGAGGAACGACGTCGGCGGCGTCTTGAGCCGCAGCGCGAACGAGCGGTCCTCGAACACCGAGACGACGACCGGCACGACGTCGCCGCGCTGGGCCGCCGTCGAAGCGTCGTACGCCTTCTTGATCTCGACGAGGTTGACCCCGGTCTGCCCCAGCATCTTGCCGAGGTCGACGACCGGGGCGTTGCCCGCGGTGAGCTCGAGGGTGACCTGGTGGGTGAGTTTCTTCGGAGCCATGCCCCGAAGCTAGGGTTTCCAGTTACTGGAGGGTCAACCTCAATCGATCGGCTTGGTCCCGGCGCGGTGCCGGCGGGCCAGCTCCTGGTAGATCGCCGCGTTGTGCTCGACCCACATGCGCGCGGAGTCGGTCAACGGCACGAACTTCTTCGCCGGGCTGCCCATCGCGATGACCTCGTCCGGCACCTCCGTCGCCGGCGTGACGGTGGCCCCGGCCGCGACCAGCGCCCGCGCGCCGATCTTCGCCTTGTCGAGCACCGTCGAGCCGTTGCCGATCAGCGCCTGCTCCCCGATCGTGCAGTCGTGCACGAGGCACTGGTGGCCCACGGTGACGTTCTTGCCGACCTCGCAGACGCCGTCGTTGACGTGGATCACCGAGTTGTCCTGGATGTTGGCGCCCTCCCGGATGACGATCCGGCCGAAGTCGGCGCGGATCACCGCGCCGAACCAGATCGAGGCGTCCTTCTCGACGACGACGTCGCCGATGAGGGTGGCGGTGGGGGCGATCCAGGCGTCCGGGTGGACCTGCGGGCTGAGCCCTTCGAACGAGAACAGAGGCATGCCCGCACCCTAAACCGCGAGTGGCCTCCTTCCCCGGTCCACGGGGAAGGAGGCCATTCGCGCGCCGCGTACCTGGCCGCTGGGGGTTAGCCGGTGATCGCGGCGTTGATGATGATGTCCACGGCCTGGTCGTTGCGGGTCGTCTGCGGCACGATCTGGGTGTCGCGCGGGTAGAAGCCCGGGCTGCTGCCCTTCGGGTACATCTCGAAGGTGAAGCTCCAGATCTTGTGCTGCGCCCACATCCAGTCGTTGACACTGCCGTCGGTGATGTAGAGGTCGCTGGACTGCTGCGGCGTGTAGCCGTTGGTCGCGGCCATCTGCCTGCCGAGCGACTGGAACTTCTGCGCCTCGGCCGCGGTCAGGCCCGGCGCGGTGTCGGCGTAGGTGTAGCCGAACGGCCAGAGCACCAGCTCGGAGTAGGTGTGGAAGTCGATGTGCGTCTTGATCTGCTGGACGCCGCCGACCACCCGCGAGTTCACCCAGTTCGACAGCGACCGGGTCTCGGGCGCGGAGAACGCCGCCGTGCCGCGGTAGGTCTCGCTGGACGTCGAGCCCGACGAGCCGCCGCAGCAGCCCCACTTGTAGCCCCAGTTGCGGTTGGTGTCGGTGCCGGGGCCCTGGCGGTTCTTGCGCCAGCTGTGGAACGTGCCGCCGGAGATGTCGTACTCGGAGCCGTCCGGGTTGACGCTCGGGACCACCCAGATCTCGGCGCCGTCGACGAGCCGCTTGATCGCGGGATCGGTGGCGTACCCGCTGGTCAGCCGCTGCACGATGCGCAGGCACATCTCGGTCGTGAGGTGCTCGCGCGCGTGCTGGTTGCAGGTGAAGAGGACCTCGGGCTCGTTCTCGTCGGTGCCGACGTTGTCGCTGATCTTGAGCGCCGACAGCGCGCGGCCTTCGTACGACGTGCCGACGCTGCTCAGCTTCGCGAGCGACGGGTAGTTCGCGACGGCCTTCTGCAGCTCCGTCTGCGTTTCGGCGTAGGTGTGGTAGCCGGTGTAGCCGGCCGGGAAGTCCTCGACGGTCGCGGTGCCCTGCGGGCGGTTCACCTTGCCGACCGCCTTGACGCCGAAGCCGAGCGCGCGCAGCCGGGCGACCTCGCCGGGGTTGGCGATGATCGTCGTCGTCGCGCCTTCGACGTCGAGGATGTCGGCGCCGGTCCGCGCGACCTCGGTGCGCTGCTGGGCGGTGCCGGTGCCGCTGACCTCGTAAACCTGCGGTCCGTCGGGCTGGGCGGCACCGGCCTGGCCGCCGACGGTGAGCACCAAGAGGACGGCCGCAGCCGCTGCCATGCACGTTCGTGTGCGCATCACGTCTCCTGCTCTCGGGGGTTCCTCGACCTTGGCCGGAGCCGGACGTACCGCACAATCCGTACCTCTACGGATCTATTGGGTGTTACTGGCCGTAGTTCGCGAAGCAGAGCGCCTCGATGTCGGCACGCAGCGTGGCGAACGGCCGAGGGCGCACCCGCTGCTGGACGACGGTGCCCAGCAGGTACGACAGCAGCGCCCGGGCGCGGGCCCGAGGGTCGTCGACGTCGAGCGGCGCGAGGAGCTCGGCGAGCAGTTCCGTGAGCGACGTGAGCATGACGTCGATGGCCTGCGGGTGCTGCGCGCGCCCGGCGGCGATCCAGTACTCGAACCACAGGAAGGCGGCGTTCGGGTTGGCGGCGAAGACGCGCAGGTACTCCTCGAGGACGGCGAAGAGCCGCCGGCGGGGGTCGTCGTGCTTCGCGGCGACCTCGCGCAGCCCCGCCGCGAAGGCGGTGATGTGGGCGGCCATCGCGCGGTCGATGAGGACGTCGATGTCGGCGAAGTAGTAGTGGATCGCGCTCTTGGTGAGCGGTCCGGCGTCGGCGATGGCCCGCACGGTGCACCCGGCGAGGCCGTCGCGGGCGAGGACCACACGCGCGGCTTCGACGATCTGCTCCTGCTTGGCCAGCTGGTTGGGAGAGAGCCGGTCGCTGCGACCGGGGACTGCGCTCACGGTGATTCTCGTTACCTTCTTACTGGACGGCAGCCCCGAATCCTAGGGCAGACGTCCCGCGGATGACCTTCGGGTGAAAAACCGGATTGGCCACCCCGGTCCGCGCAGCGGACAATGCGCGCATGGTGATCTCAGGGGACAAGGGGCTCAGCCCGGCTGCGCGCAGCCAGCTGGAGAAGGAAATCGCGAACTTGCGCGCACAGCGGGAGGCCCTCGCGCCGCAACCCGGCGAGCAGGAGCGCACCGGCGACGCGGCGGACCAGGCGGACGTGATCGACCGCGCCGAAGCGGCCGCCCGGCTGGACCGCCAGATCGCCGACTTGGCCGCGAAGATGGAACACGGCGGCTACGGCAACTCCCAGCTCCCGGACGGCACAACGGTGACCCTCCGCTTCTCGGACGGCGACGAAGAGACGTTCCAGGTGGTGACGGTCCCCGGCGAGGACGCCGACGCGATCACCTCAGACAGTCCCCTGGGCCTGGCCCTGGTAGGCGCCAAAGCGGGCGACGAGATCACCTACCGAACCCCCCGCGGCGACGCCAAGGCAACGGTCGTGAAGGTGGTAGCCCCGAAGTAGCTCGTGCTGTCCGAAGGCCCCCGGCTCGTGGCTGGGGGCCTTCGCCATCTCGACCTTGACCCGTAAGAGTGGTTCCCCCGAACAAAGTTTCGCGCACCCTCCGGCGCCGGACCCGGCAACGCAACCACGACGGGGGCCGGGGCAGAGCCCCGGACGGGGCGTGGGGCGAAGCCCCACAAGACACGCGAGGCCAAGAAAAAGGCCCCTGCCCTCAAGGGGCAGAGGCCTTCCACCTGGACGAGCCGCCTAGGGGAATCGAACCCCTGACCTATTCATTACGAGTGAATCGCTCTGGCCGACTGAGCTAAGGCGGCATGTCTCCGGCTCGCGCTGGCGACGGGAGCAAGTGTAGCGGAAGCTCGTGCCGTCACTTTCCGGGGGGACCGTCGTTAGGGCCCTATGACGCCGGTCTCACTCACCGGTCGACCTATCTGGAGGCTCTGGCACATGCGGCGAAGACTGCCCCGTTCGGTGGCCCTGCCGGCGGCCGCGGCGTTGTTGCTGTTCAGCGCGGCGCCGGCGAACGCCGACCCGACCTATCCGACGACTCCGATTCCGCAGCCGGCGAGTTCCGGGCAGGCGCCGATCTCGGCGCCGATCGGGCCGCAGCCGCTGGGGCAGGCCGTCGGGGATGCCGGGACCGCGCTCGGGATCGTCCGGTTGCTGCCCAACGCCGTGCCGACGAAGACAATCCTGCCCGGGTTCGGCGACACCCTGCCGAAGCAGTCGGCGCTCGAGGCCGGCATGGGTCTGTCCAGCGCGTCGGCGAATTCGGACGCCTATCTGAGCTACGAGAAGTCGATCGCGCAGGCGTCGCCGTTCGGGCTGTCGGTGAGTGGGAACGCGCCGCAGACGCCGGGCAGCGTCGTGCAGACCGCCTTGCCGGACAACCCGCAGCCGATCAGCGGTGGGCTCAACGGGCCGGCCAACCCGCTGCTCAACGTCGGGGTGCTCAACGGGAGCGCGCACGCGCGGTGGAGCCCGACGCTCGGGCCGTGCGTCGACACCATCGCCGACGCCAGCACGTCGGTGGCGAGCCTGTCGCTGCTGAACGTCATCCCGTCGATGCCGAACCTCGGACTGGACGCGCTCAAGCCGAAGCTCGACCCGGGCTCGCTCGCGAGCGGGTTCGACCTGACCAAGGGCCTGCAGAGCCTCGGCGGCCTGCTGCAGGGCGGCGGCCAGACCGCGGCGAACGGCACCGGCTCGCTGCTGAGCCTGCCGAACACGCTGTCGTCGCGCTCCCAGGTCAAGCTGGTCGACATCCCGGGCTCGAAGAACAAGGCCGTGCAGTCGACGTCGACGCTGCAGGGCGCGGACATCGAGATCCTCAAGGGGACGCCGCTGGCGCTGAGCATCAAGGTGGCCAGCCAGCCGACGCTGAAGGTGACCTCCACCGGTGACGCCAAGACGTCCAAAGTGGACTACACCGCGCCGGTGCTGACCATCGCGGCGGGCGGCAAGACGCTGTACACCCTGGACGCTGCGCACCCGACCAAGGACATTCCGATCGGGCTGCCGCTGAAGGGCCTGAGCGACCAGTTCGGGCAGCTGAACGACATCCCGGTCGTCGGCGGGCTGGTCTCCACGCTCTCCCAGGGCGTCCAGCAGGTCGGCAGCACCGCGGGCACCGTGCTCGACCTCGGCGTGCTGCGGCTGAGCATCGCCGGGCTGGACCAGAAGTCCGCGAACATGACCACGCCGTTCAAGGGCTTCCAGCTGGGCGCGTCGGCGCGCCTGTTCGACCTGCAGCTGCTGCCGACGACCAAGCTCAAGGGCCTGCTGCCGGACGACCAGGCCAAGAACCTGCCGTCCTCGCTGGCCCAGCTGTCGCTCGGCGAGCAGGTCGCTCGTGCCTACGCGCCGACCGGCGGGGTGGTCTGCGGGGCGACGTCGACGCCGCCGCCCGCGGGCGGCCAGGCGCCGAAGGGGCCGGTCAAGAACCTCGCCTACACCGGGGGCGCGTACGACACCGTGCCGCTGTTCTGGTGGGGCACCGCGATGCTGCTGCTGGGCGTCGTGATGGTGGCCGCGATGCCGGGCGGCCGCCGTCGTCCGCTGGCCGTCGCCGTGGAGGAGAAGCCGTTCAAGCCGTCGCCGCGACCGCGCGAGTGACACGAGGGCTGTGAAGAGGAACCCCGCCGGAAGCTTTCCCGGCGGGGTTCTTCGCGTTCAATCCCCCTCGGGTGCCATCAGTACGGGCAGCACGAGAGCCTGCAGCCGCTCCGCGGTCGCGCTGATCTCCCCGTGCAGTGCGGCCGCGGCTCCGAAGGGTTCCAAAGTCTCGACGATCGCGCGCTGCACCGACAAGGGCGGGAGCCGGAGCGGCATGGCTCGCAGAGTCTCGGCGTTGACGTGTTTGATAGCGGTGCCGGTGGCGCGCTCCGTGAGCCATCGAAAGACCGCGGGACTGCTCAGGTAGTAAGTCAGGAACTCAGGGTTCACCTGGTCGTTCGGGCGGAACCGGACGCACCCGGGTCCGAGCAGCCAATCTGCCTGCTCTTCGGTCACCAGCCCGAACCGACCGAGTGTGCCGGTACGCGCGCTGACCACGTCACCCGCCTTCAACCGGTACCTATCCATGCGGGCGGCCGTCGGAGGAGGGACGACCTCCAACTCCCGGGTCGTGATCCGGTTGTCCCTGATGTTGCGAGGCAGCACCAAGGGCGTCCACCCCGGTTCCTGCCTCTCCCTCGACACCGCGCCCGGCCCTGCGAGCACGTCGCACACTGTTCCGAGTACGACAGTCTGTCCGGCGCGCTCAGGACGCCAGCCAGCGACGAGTGCCTCCACCGCTGACTTGAGCCCGGCCCGGACGTCCCAGGCGCGCTCCTCGAGTTCGCGGATGGCCTCCCACGAAGCGTGGAGTTCTCGGGTGACGACGCCGGCGTCCACGTGGCCGGGTGCTTCCCCGACGTAGCGACCAGGGACGAGGCTGAAATCGTTGCCGCCGATCACCTCGAAGCCGACGGCTCGCGAAAAACCGGGCACCCCTTCGAACTCGTCGAATGTGCGGCGGTCACGCCAGCGCCGGTATTCATCGCGGATCTTAGTCGTGTCGTCCTCGCTCAGCCGTCGCTCGGCGCGCCCGACGAGCTCGCCGAGTGACCGCGCGTCGATGAACAACACCTGCTGCGGGCCCGGCCTCTCATCAACGCCTCGGAGCACCCACACCATGGTGGGAATCCCGGTGAACTTGAACAGCTGGGATGGCATTGCGATGACGCACTCAACCACCCCACTCTCGACCATCTTCCCGCGTATTTTCTGCTCCCGGCCCTGCTGGGAGGACGCACCCGCCGGCATGATCACCGCGGCCCGGCCCGTCGGCGCCAGCTTGTCCACCACGTGTTGGAGCCAGGCGAAGTTGGCGTTGTGCGCGGGAGGCTCGCCGAACCGCCAGTTCCGGGTCGCGGGCGAATCCAGGTGCGCGTTGAACGGCGGGTTCGCCAAAATGCGGTCGAAGCGGCGGTCCGGAAAGCGATCCTCCTCCAACGCGCTCACCGGCCCGGCGATGTCGGCTGCGACACCGTGCAGCGCGAGGTTCATCTTGCTGGTGAGCAACGACCACGTCTGCGATGCCTGCCCGTGCCCGCGCCATCCGTCAAGCACAGCCGCGTCGCGGCCGATGTGTGCAGCCACAGCCGTCAACAGCTCGCCGGAGCCGCAGAAGGGGTCATACACCTGATCGGACCGTCCGGGTTCGAGCACTTCGACCAGCACCCTCGCCACGTCCGGCGGGGTGAACTGCCCGCCACCGCGTCCCATGCGTCGTTCGAGCTCCGCCAGAATCACGTCAGCGATCCGCGCACCGGTCGACTCCGGGCCGACAGTGTCGCCGAAATCGATCCGGTCGATCTGTTGGGCCGCGCTCAACAGGGCTGGCTCGGAGGCCTGCGCGAGCGTGCGGAAAACCGGTATCGCCTGGGCGCCCGCGGCGGGGAGCGAGACCGTGGCCAGCGCATTCTGCGCCGCGGGCCAACTGGTGGCGGCGGCGATCCGCGGCCAGACCTCGGCCCGGCATGTCCTGACGTATACGAGTCCGAGCAGGTACTCGAGGGCGGACGCAGTATCGTTCCCGCCCCGCAGGTCGCTCAAGGCCGACCGCAGCTGCGCCGGGAAGGACGGCAGTCCGGATCCGGCTGACGTCGGCGCGGGCGCGGAAGCCGGCTCTTCAGGCAGGCCGACATTGACTCGGAGGCGATCCCCGTAGGTAGCCCCCGGCAGCTCGTCCGGCTTAAGCCGGTGCTTCGGGATCTTCCGCTTCCGCAGCCAGCCCACGACTTCGTCCTGGTCGAAACACTCCTGCCCGGACACCAAACGCGGCTGCGGGAAATCCGGGTGACGGACTCGCCAGTTGCTGACCGCGCTCAGCCGGACTTCGGCACCGTTCGCGATGTCCGTCAACGACAGATCACTCATCGACCACACCTTCCGGAGGCGCCGGGCGCTGCTTCAACGTCCGCTCGACGCGGTCGTAGGACTCCAGCTGCGTGATCATGGCCGGCGAAAGGTAACCCAGCACGCGGCGGATCGTGCGGTGATCGGCTTCCAGGTGACGGTGGTGGATAGGCTCGTGGTGCATGATCCGGTTCCGGAACAGCAATACGGTAGTCAGATCATGGTGCAACGCACCACGGCCCCCGGGGTAGTGACGGAACACCTTGTGCAAGTACGGCACCCAGAGGTCCCGGGTGTAGTTGCGGCTGATCAGCGACACCCAAAACCCGAGGGAAAGCTCGGCCACGACGTTGTCGGCCGTGCCAGAACGGCCGCGCTCGGTCAATTTCCGCCGGGCGTCGGCCACGAGCTGCGGTCCCTTCTTCCGAAGGGGCACGACCGACCACCAGTCGTCTCGGCCGAAGCTCTCGCTGAGCTGCCGGTGGAGCGCGTTGCGCAGCGCCATTTCCAGACAGTGCAGAGGAACGTAGAACGCGGCCGAGATGTCCACGTTCCACCAGTACAGTTCGATCGCCGCCGCCAGGTCGCCACCGGCCTTGGCCAGGTACGGCGCAAAGCGCGGCGACGAGAGCGTCTCACGGACCCAACCCGGCTCGGTTCTCATCCTGTGCCTCCATCGACTTTATGGCAGCACAAAGATGTGCTACTGTCAGCTGGTACGCCCCGGGTTCGCCTCTGCTTCGGCATGCCACCCGGGGCATCGCTTTATCTGCCGTGGAGTCGCCGCGGCCTTCAACGTCTTGCTTATCCTTTGGTCGCCACTGAAGACTAGCGCGACGCCTCCCCGGTTGCAAGTACTTCGAGTACACAAAATCTGTGAACCGCCTGGCGGATGGTATTCACGACCGCTCGACGTCACTACCCCGGGGATAATCGCTGTTCAGGTGCAGCTCGAGGCGGACATGTTAGGCGAAGTCGGTGACTGTCGTCATCAGGCTTACTGACCCGGGGTTCACAATTCGCCGCAGCGCAGCTACTCAGCCCTGGCGAAGCGTCGTGACCATCGCCTCGACGGCGATGCGCGGCTTGACGTTCAGGTCGATCGCCTCGCGGCACTCCAGCACCGCTTCGAGCCGGCGGAGCGTCGATTCCGGCGTCCACGACGAAGCCGCTTCGCGGATCTGGTCGGCGTGGTCCGGGTGGTTGAGCGTGACGCCGGAGCGGGTCACCGTCACCAGGACGTCGCGGTAGAAGCCGACGAGGTCGACCAGTGCCAGGTCGAGCGTGTCGCGCTGGGTCCGGGTGGCGCGGGACTTCTGCTTCTTCTCGAGCTGCTTGACCGCGGCTTCGGCGGCCCGCTTGGCCCCGGCAACGCCCTTGCCGATGCCGTCGCCGCCCATCGCCGTACGCAGTTCGTTGCGTTCGTCCTCGTCGCGGGACTTGCTCGCCTCGCCCGCGTCCGCCTCGGCCGCGCTGATCAGCTGGTCGGCGCAGGTGAAGACGTCACTGGGCCGGCGCAGGCCCAGCGGGATCCGCAGCACGGTGGCCCGGCGCTGCCGCGCGGCCTCGTCGGTGGCGAGCCGGCGCGCGCGGCCGACGTGCCCGCCGCAGACCGAAGCCGCCCAGTGCGCCCGCTCCGGGTCGACGTGGTCGCGGCGCACCAGGACGTCGGCGATCGCCTCCGGCGGCGGCGTCCGCAGCGTCACCAGGCGGCAGCGCGAGCGGATCGTCACCGAGACGTCCTCGGGGTGGTCGGACGGCGCGCAGAGTAGGAAGACCGTGCGGTCCGGCGGCTCCTCGACGGCCTTCAGCAGGGCGTTCGACGCGCCTTCGGTGAGCCGGTCGGCGTCCTCGATGACGACGACCTGCCACTTGCCGGTGGTCGGGCGGCGCGCGGCGGCCTGGACCAGCGACCGCATCTCGGCGACCGAGATCGACAGGCCTTCCGGCACCACGAGCCGGACGTCGGCGTGCGTGCCCGCCATCGTCGTGTGGCAGCCGGGGCAGGCGTCACAGCCGGTACCGGTGCTGCACTGCAGGGCCGCCGCGAACGTCCGCGCGGCCACCGAACGGCCGGAACCGGGCGGACCGGTGAGCAGCCACGCGTGCGTCATCGCCCCGGGCGGGGCGGGCTCGCCGGCGACGATCTTCGCGGCGGCCGAAGCGGCCGCGGTCAGCGTTTCGACCGCGGCTTCCTGGCCGACCACCTGGTTCCAGACACCGATGCGTTCGGTCGTCGTCACTTCGCCTCCACGCGAGGCTCTTCCGGGGTCTCGACGGGCAGGGGTTCGTCGATGTCCATCGGCAGCGTCACCGGCTTCTCGGTCGTCGGCGCGAGCGCGGACAGGCGGCCGACGAACACGGCGCGCAGCGCGGTGCGGATGCGCTCGGCGACCTCGGCGTCGGTGCCGTCGGCGTCGATCACGACGTACCGGTCCGGGTCGGCCGCGGCCATCTCGGTGAGCAGGTGCTGGACGCGCCACTGGTCGTTCATGGCGGTCGACTTGTCGCGCGGGACGCCGTTCGGGGCGGAGTCGAGCAGCACGGTGAGGTCCGGGCGCAGCCGCCCGGTCGCCCAGTCGGCGAGGCCTTCGAGCTCGTCGCTGTCCAGGCCCGCGACAGCGGACAGGTGCGCGAGCGGCGAGTCGACGAACCGCTCCATCACGACCACAGAACCGGCGTCCAGCGCCGGCTGGACGTGCCGCTCGACGATGTCGGCCCGCACCGCGGCGGCGGCCAGCGCCTGGGCGCGCGCCCCGGTCAGCGAGGCGCCGGAGACCAGCGCGGTGAGCCGCTGGTCGTCGAGCGCGGGGTCGGCGGCGACCACGACCGGGCGGGTGCCGCCGCGCATCCAGTCGGCCAGGTTGACGGCCTGGATCGCGGTGTTGATCGCGGTGGTGCCTTCGACGGCGATGAGGAAGCCGTTGACGCGGCGCGGGGTGCGGCGCAGCGCGTTGCGCAGGTCGGACAGGATCGGCTCGGTGCGCTTGTCGTCCATCTGCCGGTAGGCGAAGAGGCCGGCGACCAGCGCGATCGCGGCGCCGCCGAGCATGACCGGGCGGGTGCCGTCGATGGTGAGCGGGCTGCCCCAGACGGTGACCGTGTGCCGCTGCACGAGCCCGACCAGCACCGGCACGGTGACCGTGGTGCCGAACAGGACCAGCTTCATCATCAGCTGGTAGATGGCGTTGATCCGGCCGCGGATGGCGTCCTCGACGCGCGAGCCGATGATCGTGACGCCGGTGAGGAACGCCGTCCCGGCCCAGACGCCGACGGAACACACGGCGATCAGCGCGACCGCCAGGTGCGGCGACAGCGCCACCACCAGCAACGAGAGCGCCGCGGCGATGATGGAGATGCCGAACAGCCGGTCGTGCGCCAGGCGACGGGCGAGCTTCGGCGCGAAGGCCATGCCGGTGGCCAAGCCGAGGAAGACGGCCAGCACCAGCAGGTTGAACGCCGAGTCGCCGGCCAGCAGGCTCGAGGAGTACGGCTTGGCCGAGCCGATCACGGCCCCGCCGGCGGCGAACGCGCCGAAGGCCCCGACGAGCAGGCCGCGCACGAGCGGCGTGCTGCGGATGAACCGGAAGCCGTCGGCGATCATCTGGCCGATGCCGAACTTCTCTTCGTCGGCCGGCTTGACCTTCTGCTCCGGCAGCTCGTGGACGTTGCGCAGCGAAAGCTCGGGGATCCGGGTGGCGATGAGGATCGCGCTGGCCAGGTAGAGCAGGCCGGTGATGATGACGACGAGCTTCGCGATGTTGAGGCTCGGGTCGCCGGGGAACAGGTGGAACGTCGTGTTGACGCCGGTGATGGCCGCGTTGGCGCCGGCCGCGGTGATGACGGCGAGGCCGTAGGTCATCACCATGCCGAGCTGGTTGGCCGTCTCGACCTGGTCGGGGCGGCGCAGCAGGTTGGGGACCGCGGCCTCTTTCGAGGGGATCCACATGCTCGACGCGCAGCCGACGAGGAAGTTCCCGGCGAGCAGCCACCAGGGCGCGCTGACGATCGCGATGGACAGCAGGAAACCGCACCGCAGCAGGTCGGCGACCACCATCACCTTGCGGCGGTCGAACCGGTCCGCGAGCAGGCCGCCGATCGGGGCGAACAGCAGCCCCGGCGCCAGTCCGGTCAGCACCACGCCGACGAACGCGAAGTTCTGGGCGAAGTAGTTGTCCGTCAGCTTCGTGGCCAGGCCGGTGAGGGCGAGGATGTTCAGCCAGTCGGCCACGCTGCACAGGTACGTGACGCCCCACAGCCGCCGGAACGGTTTGATCGCCAGTACCCGCCGGACCCGGTTGATCGTGGACGCCTCGGCACCCGACGACGCACCCGGGCCGGACCCGGGCACCGATCGCAAGCCCTCGCTGATACGCCCACCCCACTAGTCACCGCGGTGCCGGACGCCCTGGTGGGGTCGCCCGACCGTGAAGCCAGGGTAGCCCGATCGGCCCTTGCCTCGCGGACGACCCCGAGGTGCCAGTGGGGTGGGGAACAGCGAGCGAACGCTAGTCGAACAGTCCGGTCACGCTGCTGACCAGGCTGGAGACCATCTCGATGGCGACGAAACCGAACACGATCAGCAACGCCACGGCGAGCATCACGCCCGCCGCGCTCGACGACGGCCGGTTGAACGCCGGCATCGACACCGCCGGCATCTTCGGCAGCTTTCGCCGCTTGACCGGCACGACGTCGACGTCGTCGAGGTCTTCGTCCGGCAGCGCCTCCTGCCGCACGGGGCGGAGCAGCTGCGGCGGCCTGGTCGGCCACGTCCGCTGCCGGTTCCGCTGCCGTGGCAGCACCCCGAGCGGCGGGGTGTCCCCGTTCGCCGCCAAGGTGCCCGCCGGCGGGATCGCCTCCGGGGCCCTGGCCCCGATTTCGCCCTCCTCGCGGAGTGTCTCCTCGACCATCCGGCGCACGACCTCTTCGTCGGGTTGCACCGGCCCGGCCACCGGGAAGGCGGCGGGCTCGTGGCCGTTCGGAGCCGCGGCGCGCGGCTCCGGCGCCGCGGTGACCAGTCCGGAGACCGGGTCCGCGAACGTCTCGCCTGGTGCTTGGGACAGAGTGCCGTCGCGCTGAGTGAGCTCGGGGGCATTGAAGAAGGGAGCCTCACCGTTCGCGCTCATGGTGACCACCTCACTACTGAATGTCCTCGCCTTTCCAGGGTAGCGACGATGGCGGATAACGCATCCGCCCAATGGCTCTGTCTGCTGTGGAGGGTCGGTCACGCAGCGCAAGCCCGCACCCGAACCCCCTGCAGTGTCCAGCCCGCCGGTGGCCCGGTCGACCGCCGTTGGTGACAGATCGTAGTGAGCCCGATCACACAGGCCCTGAAACGGCCCCGCGGAACAGGCCACACCTTGGGTGTCAAGATGGCCAGTTTCGCGGACGGCGATCGTGCCCGGATGGAGTACCGGTCAGGGCACCTCCTCCTGTCCGAGGTCGATCATCTTCCGGCACCAGTCGCGGAGCATCCCGCGGCTGAACGGGCTCAGGACGAGCTGGCGCCGCCCGTCGCCCCGATCCAGGGCCGCCAGCGCGAAGCGGCCCAGGTCGGTGTCGACGAGGACGAAACCGTGGTCGGGGAACTCCGCGCACAGCCCGCCGAAGGCGAGCATGTCGAGCACCGCCGTGCCCGAGCGCGGCCGGGCCAGCAGCTCCCGCATCGCCCAGAGGTCGGCGTCCTGGCCGTCGTGGACCAGGCCGTCGGCGTCCACCGACAGCCAGATCGCCCGCGGCGAGGCCCCGAACGGGACCTCCGGCAGCTCCGCGATGAGCATCTCCGGCAGCTCTTCGAAGTCGGCGAGGTGGATCGCCGTCCGGCCCGGCAGCGAGCCCATCATGAACGCCCGCTCGCCGTCGGCGTAGCACCGGATGTCCGCGATCTCGGGCCCCTCGTCGAAGACGCCGCACAGCGCCGCCCGCACCGAACCGCGCAGCATCAGCGAGACGACCTCGAAGCCGAGTTCGTTGAGCTCCCCTTCCTCCCCGAAGGGCGTGCCGTCGATCCAGGCCGCCCAGGACATGTGGCGTTCGACCTCGTCGATCAGGTCCGCGGGGTCGTCGGACACCGGGCCGTGGACGAGGATTTCGTGGTCGCTGACGTCCGGGTTGTAGAGCCGGTCGACGGGCTCCCGGTCCGGCATCGCCGCCAGCACCGGCCCGGCGGCGAGCTCCAGCAGCTCGCGCGCCGCCGTGCGCTCAACCATGGCCCTGCACCTCCTTTTCCGTCTCGTCTTCGGTCTCGTCGCCGGCAGTTCCGCTACGAGGGATCGGAACGTCGCTGATCAGCTCGGCCGCCGCCAGGATCGCGTCACGGACCGTGAGGCCCATGAGCGCCGGCTCGAGCGCCTCCCCGCGGGCCGGCGGGTTCGCCGCGGGCTCACGCATGGCTCTGGACCGCCTCGACGATCCACTGCTCGGCGGTGCTCCTCGACGCTGGACCCCACGTCACCGTCCAGCGGCCGGTGCGATCCACCGCCGCGCTGAACTGGTAACGGCCGAGGTCGTTGTCGACCAGCCCGAACGCTCCGTGCGGGTATTCCGCCAGGATCGCGTTGCGGACCGCCAGGTCCACCAGCACCGTGCCCAGCCGCGGGCGGGCCGCGCACTCGCGGATCAGCTCGACCGCCCGCTCGCAGCCGCCCGGGATCAGGCCGCGCTCGTCCGTCTCGATCCGCACGGCCCGCCCCGGCCCCGGCGGCCGGTCCGGCAGGCCGTCGAACACCCAGCCCGGCAGCTCACTGAGGAAGCCCGACCGCAGCCGCGCGCGGTTGCCCAGTTTGTGCAGCACCGTGGTGTAGTCCTCGTCGCCGAAGAACCGGACCTCCCACGGCTCGTCACGGGCCGGGAAGACCCCGGTGACCACGCCGCGGATGAAGCCACCGCGCAGCGCCCGGTACAGCCCGACCGCCTCGGCCGTGACCTCGCCGCCCGGGGCGAGACCGATCGCGGCCATCCCGGCGACGAACCGGGTGTACTGCTCCACCTCGTCGGCCAGGCTCAACGGCGGCGAGGGACGACGGCCCGGGAGCGGTCCGGTGTCCGCGAGCACCGGCGGGATCTCGAACTCGGGGTCGTAGAACTCCATCACCGACGGCCGCCGCGGCACCTCGGCCGACAGCGGGGCGATGACCTCGTCGATGACGTCGAAGACGGCGACTGACTTGTTCACCCCTTGATTGAACACCCTGGCACCGACAATTTCTCGCACAGGTGTTCGACCGGGTGACATCGGTCGGCGAGCGGTCGGCGAGCGGCTCAGGCATGCGCCGGCACCCGCCCTTCGACGACCTCGGCCAGGCCGTCGACGCTCCCCGGCAGCCACCAGAGCCGGCGGCCACCGCCCCGGCGCCGGCCCAGGACCGCCAGGCGCCGGCCGCGGTCGTCGTCGACGAACGCCACCGCCTCCCACGGCCGCCGCGAACCGCGGGCGATGTCCACCTGGACCGTGCCGAGCCGAGGTCTTCGGAGGTCCTCCAGCAGGTCGAAGACCAGGCACTCCTGCTCGGGCTCCAGCACCCCGCGCTCGTCGGCGTCCAGGTACAGGCCCCGGCCCGGCACCGGCGGCCGCACCGGCAACCGCGCGAAGGCCAGGCCGAGGAGCTCGGCGATCGAGCCGGACGACGGCCCGGACCGCCGCAGCCCGTCACCGGCGACGCCGAACCGCGTGCCGTCGTCGAAGAAGGCCGACGTCCACGGCTCGTCGAACAACGCGACGGCCACGCCGCAGACGCCGTCACCGGCGAAGCCGGGGAGCGAGTCGTGCAGGTCCAGCGCGGAGGGACTGCCCGCGGCCGCGGCGCGGACGGGCTTGAGGATCTTGGCGAGCACCGTGTGCACGGTGCGTGGTGTTGTGGTCACGCGTCCAGCAAACCCGGGACCACCGACAATTTCCCGAACATCCGTTCGAGGTGTCACCCGAAAGTGTGGCCGAACGCCGTGAAGGCCCCCTCACCGGGCACAACGGCCGACGAGGAGGCCTTCACGGCTCCTGAGGTGCTACTTCGTCTTCGTCGCGGTGGACCGCTTGGCCGCGGTGGCCTTCTTGGTCGTGCCCGCCTTGACCGTCTTCGCCGTGGTCGAGGCCGGCTTCCGCGCGGGCGCCTTCCGCTTCGGCGCAGGCCCCTTCGCCCGCTTCTCGGCCAGCAGCTCGGACGCGCGTTCCGCGGTCAGCGACTCGATCTCGTCGCCCTTCCGCAGGGTCGCGTTGTACTCGCCGTCGGTCACGTACGGGCCGAACCGGCCGTCCTTGACCACCATCGGCTTCTTCGACACCGGGTCTTCGCCGAGCTCCTTGAGCGGCGGCTTCGCGGTCGCCGACCGGCCACGCTGCTTCGGCTCCGAGTAGATCTTCAGCGCTTCTTCGACGGTGATCGAGAACAGCTGGTCCTCGGTCGAGAGCGACCGCGAGTCCGTGCCCTTCTTCAGGTACGGCCCGTAGCGCCCGTTCTGCGCCGTGATCTCCTCGCCGGACTCCGGGTCCTTGCCGACCACGCGCGGCAGCGAGAGCAGCTTCAGCGCGTCGTCCAGGTCGATGGTCTCGATGTCCATCGACTTGAACAGCGAGCCCGTGCGCGGCTTCGGCGCCTTCGCCTTCGCGGCCTTCTTCTGCGCGGCCGTGGCGTCCTCGGGGATCTCCACTTCCGGCAGCAGCTCGGTGACGTACGGCCCGAAGCGGCCTTCCTTGGCGACGATCTCGTGGCCGCTCACCGGGTCGGTGCCCAGCGAACGCCCCTCCTGCGGCGTCGCGAACAGCTTCTCCGCGATCTCCCGCGAGAGCTCGTCCGGCGGCAGGTCCTCGGGCAGGTTCGCGCGCTGCGAGTTGCCGTCGACCTCGCGCTCCAGGTACGGCCCGTAGCGGCCGACGCGGACCACGACGGTGTGCCCGTTCTCGTCGCTGAACAGCGGGATCGAGTTGATCTCCCGCGCGTCGATGTCCTCGACGCTGCCCTCGACCAGCTTCTTCAGCCCGCCCAGGCGGCCGATCGAGCCGTCGACGCCCATGTCGCCGCCGAAGTAGAACTTCGACAGCCACTGCGCGCGCTGCTCGTTGCCCGACGCGATGCGGTCGAGCTCGTCCTCCATGCCGGCGGTGAAGTCGTAGTCGACCAGCCGCTCGAAGTGCCGTTCCATCAGGCCGATCACGGCGAACGCGACCCACGACGGGACGAGCGCGGAGCCCTTCTTCCAGACGTAGCCGCGGTCCTGGATGGTCTTGATGATCGACGCGTACGTCGACGGGCGGCCGATGCCCAGCTCTTCCAGCTTGCTGACCAGGCTCGGCTCCGAGTACCGCGCCGGCGGCGAGGTGGTGTGGCCGTCCGGGTTCAGGTCCGACGCGGTGAGCGCCTGGTCCTTCTCCAGCACCGGCAGGCGGCTCTGCTTGTCGTCGGCCTCGCCACCGGTCTCGGTGTCCACCGCCTCGACGTACGCCTTCAGGAAGCCCGCGAACGTGATCGTGCGGCCCGAAGCCGCGAAGGTGCACTCCTCGCCCGAGGTCGCGTTGCCGACGATGCGCACGGACATCGTGGTGCCCTTGGCGTCCGCCATCTGCGACGCGATCGTGCGCTGCCAGATCATCTCGTAAAGGCGGTACTCGTCGGTGTCCAGCTCGCTCGCGACCTGGCCCGGCGTGCGGAAGACCTCCCCCGACGGCCGGATCGCCTCGTGCGCTTCCTGCGCGTTCTTGACCTTGCGCGTGTACTGGCGCGGCGACGGCGAGACGTACTCCTTGCCGTACAGCTGCGTGGCCTGGCTGCGCGCGGCCGAGATCGCCGACTCCGACAACGTCGTGGAGTCGGTACGCATATAAGTGATGTAACCGTTCTCGTACAGCTTCTGCGCGATCCGCATGGTGCGCTCCGAGGTGAACCGCATCTTGCGGCCCGCCTCCTGCTGCAGCGTCGAGGTCATGAACGGCGCGTACGGCTTCCGCGTGTACGGCTTCTCTTCGACGCTCGAGACCTTGAAGTCACGCTGCTTCAGCGCTTCGGCCAGACGCCGCGCGTCGGCCTCGACCAGCACGCGGACCTCGTTGTTCGACGCCTTGAGCTGCCCGTCCGAGCCGAAGTCGCGGCCGGTGGCCAGGCGCGCGCCGTCGACGGCGACGAGCCGGGCCGCGAAGTTCCGCGGCGAAGCTTCCTCTCCGGCGTCCATGGTCGCCGAGATGTCCCAGTAGGACGCCGAGGTGAAGCGCATCCGCTCACGCTCCCGCTCGACCACGATCCGGGTCGCCACGGACTGCACGCGGCCCGCCGAAAGCTTCGGCATGACCTTCTTCCACAGCACCGGCGAGACCTCGTAGCCGTACAGGCGGTCGAGGATGCGGCGGGTCTCCTGGGCGTCGACGAGGTCGGCGTCCAGCTCACGGGTCGAGTCGGCGGCCGCGAGGATGGCCTGCTCGGTGACCTCGTGGAAGACCATCCGGCGGACCGGGACCTTCGGCTTCAGCGTCTCGAGCAGGTGCCACGCGATGGCTTCGCCCTCGCGGTCGGGGTCCGTCGCGAGGTAGAGCTCGTCGACGTCCTTGAGCAGGCTCTTGAGCTCGGTGACCTTGGACTTCTTGTCCGGAGTCACCACGTAGAGGGCCTTGAAGTCGTTGTCGACGTCGACGCCGAGGCGTGCCCAGGACTCACCCTTGTACTGGGCGGGGACGTCGGCAGCGCCCCGCGGCAGGTCGCGGATGTGCCCGACGGAGGACTCGACGACGTAACCGCCGCCCAGGTAGGGGGCGATCTTGCGGGCCTTCGTCGGCGACTCGACGATGACCAGCCGCCGGTGCCCGGCGCCGTTGTCCGCCGAGGCTCCGTTCTTCTTCGTCCGTGCTCCTGCCACGCTGTCCTGCTCTCCGCTCATCTCGTCCCGCGATCGGGACCAGGCCCTGCCCTGGGGCGTCGGGCCCGCGTCTCGACCTGCCAGTGTGCACGCTCTCCCGGGCCGGACGGCGCGGAGGTGACCCAACACGCCGCCGTTCCCGTGTCCAGCGCATCGCCGCTGACCTCGGCGATGTTTCCCCAACGTACCTGCCACGTGATTTCGGCCACGTCCCGCGCAGCCTAGCGCGTGACCGTGCGGATACCCTCCGTTCGACGGTGGTGGGCGCGGGGACGTGACCGCTTCACTGGTTTCCCCGCTCAGCCGAAAGGATCCGCCATGACCCGACGCCTCCTCGGCGCCCTGCTCACCGCCGCGACCGCCACAGTATTACTGGGGACCACTCCGGCGAGCGCGGCCGCGGCGAACTTCGCCGGCACGGTAGCCCTCTCCAACTGCTCGGGCTCGGTGGTGAAGCCGGCGGCGACGCCGGACACCGCACCCGCGCTCGTCATGTCCAACGGCCACTGCCTCGAGACCGGCTTCCCGGCTCCCGGGCAGGTCATCACCAACCGCTCGTCCAGCCGGACGTTCACGCTACTCAACGCCAGTGGCGGCAACACCGCGACGCTGCGCGCCAAGAAGATCGTCTACGGCACGATGACCGACACCGACGTGTCGCTCTACCAGCTCACCACGACCTACGCGCAGATCAAGTCCAGCTACGGGATCTCGCCGCTCGAACTGTCCAACGCCCACCCGTCGGCGGGCGCGGCGATCGACGTCGTCTCCGGCTACTGGAAGCGCATCTACTCCTGCAACGTCGACGGGTTCGTCTACCGGCTGAAGGAGGGCAGCTGGACCTGGAAGGACTCGATCCGCTACACCTCCGCCTGCCAGACCATCGGCGGCACATCGGGCTCGCCGATCGTCTCCGGCGGCAAGGTCATCGGCGTGAACAACACCGGCAACGAGGACGGCGCGCGCTGCACGGACAACAACCCGTGCGAGGTCGACCAGGCCGGCAACGTCACCGTGCACTACAAGACGAACTACGGCCAGGAGACCTACGGCATCCCCGCCTGCCTGACCCCGGCCAACGAAATCGCCCTCACCCAGGCCGGCTGCACGCTGCCCCGGCCCTGACGCTGCTCCCGCACCCGGTCAGGCCGTGCTCGTCGCGGCCTCCGGGTGCGGGACCGGCAGCGGCTCCGCGCCCGGCCACGCCGCTTCGGCGCCCGGCGGCGGCTCCCCGATCAGTTCCAGCAGCGCCTCCAAACGGCGTTTCCCGGTGACCTTGACGGCCGGGACCTCGGCCTTCGGGCCGGTCAGCTTCGCCGCGACCCCCAACGGCGTCAGCGCCTCGACCAGCCGCTCGTGCATGGTCGGCGCGAGCGGGTCGACACCCAGCAGGTAGCCCTGCGTACCGGGGCGGCCACTGGCCAGCGCCCACATCCGCAGCATCGCGCCGCTCAGCCGGAAGCCGTCCGGCACCGCCTTGCCCGAGTCGTCCTCGACCGGCCCCGCGCAGCCCTCACGCAGCCACCGCAACGCCAGCGGGAGCAGGTCGACCCGGAACGACGTGCGCACCTGCGGACGGCCGCAGTCGGCCTTGGAGACCTGCGCGTCCGCGCCGCGGCAGCGGAACTCGCGCGCCAGGATGTGCGCTCGCCACGGCTCCTCGACGACCACGGACAGCCGGGCGGCGGTGCGCCCGAAGCCGGTGATCTGGCCGTGGCAGCACAACAGGCCGGCCAGGTCGCCCAGGCCCGGCCCGCTGGCCTCGGCGGAGAAGAGCGAGATCGTCCGATCCACCGCGCCATACTAGAACACAAGTTCGATTAACGGCAGACCTCGGCGCGATCTTCAGCCAGGCGGCTGATCCAGCTGGCGGCAGGACGGGGCGCGCTGCTCCGCCGCCGTCAACGCCGGGGCGTCCTTGAGGCCCTTGAGGTAGTCGAGCGCGTCGATGCGGTCGAGCGTCGCCCTGGCTTCGCCCAAGGCGGCCTTCGTCGCCGTGGCGTCGCCGCGGACGGCGTCGATGCGCTGACGCGCCTGCTCGGCCTGTGCGCGGATCTCGGTGAACTGCCCGATGACGTCCGCGCGGCCGCCGTCTCCCGACGGCACCGGGGGCGCGCCGAGCGCGTTCAGCCCGGCCAGGCTCTGGTTCAGCCCGCCGACCACAGACGAGAGCAGGTCGCTGGACGTCCGGGACGCCTGCTGCGGCGTGCTCGGGTCGACGGTGGGCAACTCCGCCAGCGCGCGGACCAGGTGGGTCACCGCGGCGCAGTAGCCCTCCGCCCAGCTCGCCGCCGGATCGGCCTGCGGCACCACGGTCGTCACGGACAGACCCTGGTCCCGCGCCGGGGACTGCGTGGCGGCTTGCCCGCACCCGGCGAGGCCGATCGTGATCGTCGCGGTCAGCAATCCGGCCGAAAGCAGGCGGACACGGTCCGCGGCCGATCTGCACGGCGCAATGGTCTTCCGCCGTGGCTGCCGTCGGATTGATGACCAACGGCACAGTAGGGCGGCGAAAACGGTTGACCGCGGCCGCACCTGTGCACCTCCTGCTCGACGACGTCCCGGAAGGGCCGACGGTACCGACTCGGTGCCGCTTCGCAAGTCGCCGAGCCTGTGTGGGATGTCCCGACACGCCCCGGGCCCGGCACGCGACGCTGCGTGCCGGGCCCGGGAACGAGTGCGTGTCAGGCCTTGATTTCCGTCGGGGTGTCGGAAAGAACCGTTCCCCGGCGCTTCGAGACCACGATCGCCGCCACGATCACGGCGACCGCGACGAGCGAGATGATGATGCGGACCGCGGCGTTCTCGTCCGGACCGATCGAGAACTGGACGACGGCGGGCGCGATCAGGACCGAGACCAGGTTCATGACCTTGATCAGCGGGTTGATCGCCGGGCCGGCGGTGTCCTTGAACGGGTCACCGACGGTGTCACCGATGATGGTGGCCTCGTGCGCGGACGAGCCCTTGCCACCGTGGTTGCCGTCCTCGACGAGCTTCTTCGCGTTGTCCCACGCGCCACCGGAGTTGGCGAGGAAGATCGCCATCAGGGTGCCGCAGGCGATCGCGCCGGCCAGGTACCCGGCGAGCGCGCCGGTGCCCAGGCCGAAGCCGACCGCGATCGGGGCGAAGACCGCCAGCAGACCCGGCGTCGTCAGCTCACGCAGCGAGTCGCGCGTGACGATGTCGACAACCTTGCCGTACTCGGGGCGGGTGGTGCCCTCCATGATGCCCGGGATGTCGCGGAACTGGCGGCGGACTTCGTAGACCACCGCGCCGGCCGCGCGGGAGACCGCGTTGACGGCGAGACCCGAGAACATGAACACCACGGCCGCGCCGATGATCACGCCGACCAGGGTCGCCGGACCGACGATGTTGGCGACGAAGTCGGCGCCGTCGCCGATGGCCTTGGTGATCGCGTCCGAGTAAGAACCGAAGAGCGCGGTCGCCGCGAGGACCGCCGTCGCGATCGCGATGCCCTTGGTGATGGCCTTGGTGGTGTTGCCCACCGCGTCCAGCTCGGTGAGGATCTGCGCGGCCTTCTCGTCGACGTCGCCCGACATCTCGGCGATGCCCTGCGCGTTGTCCGAAACCGGGCCGAACGTGTCCATCGCGACGATGACGCCGACGGTGGTCAGCAGACCGGTACCGGCCAGCGCCACGGCGAACAGCGCGACACCGCCGCCTACCAGGTATGCGCCGAACACTGCCGCGCCGATCACCAACGCGGTGTACACAGCGGACTCGAAGCCGACCGAGATGCCCGACAGGATCACCGTCGCGCCACCGGTCTCCGACGTCTGCGCGACGTCCTTGACCGGCTTGTACTCGGTGCCGGTGTAGTAGCCGGTGAGCTTCAGGATGATCGCGGCGAGCACGATGCCGATGATCACCGCGACGGTCGCGATGACCGCGGGGTTGCCCGCAGTCTTCTCGAAGCCCGCGCCGAAGTCGGAGAACCTGCTCGGCAGGTACACGAACGCCGCGATCGCCGACAGGACGGCGGAGATGACCGCGGAGATGTAGAACGAGCGGTTGATCGTGACCAGACCGCCTTCGCCGGCGCGCGCCTTGGTGATGTAGACACCGATGACGGCGGTGATGACACCGATGGCCGGGACGATCAGCGGGAAGATCAGGCCGTGCACGCCGAAGGCGGTGCTGCCCAGGATCAGCGCGGCGACGAGCATGACGGCGTAGGACTCGAAGAGGTCCGCGGCCATACCCGCGCAGTCACCGACGTTGTCGCCCACGTTGTCCGCGATGGTCGCGGCGTTGCGCGGGTCGTCCTCCGGGATGCCCTGCTCGACCTTGCCGACCAGGTCCGCGCCGACGTCGGCAGCCTTGGTGAAGATGCCGCCGCCGACACGCATGAACATCGCGATCAACGCGGCGCCGAAACCGAAGCCCTCCAGGACCTTCGGCGCCTGACCGGTGTAGACCAGCACGACGACCGCGGCACCGAACAGGCCGAGGCCGACGGTGATCATGCCGACCACGCCACCGGTGCGGAAGGCCACGCGCATCGCGATCTCGCGGCCGCCTTCCTCGCGCGACGCGGCGGCCACGCGCAGGTTCGCCTGCGTGGCCAGCCACATGCCGAGGTAACCGATCGCGAACGAGAACGCCGCACCGACCAGGAAGAAGATCGAACGACCGATCTTCTCGTTCCAGTCGTCGGCGGGAAGTGCGAAGAGCAGGAGGAACACGATCACGCCGAAAATCGCGAGGGTGTTCCGCTGCCGCTTGAGGTAAGCGGCCGCGCCTTCCTGCACCGCCTTGGCGATGTCCTGCATCTTGGCGGTGCCCTGGCCTGCGGCCAGCACCTCCTTGAGCAGGACGTAGCCGATGACGAGTGCGGCAAGCGCGACCACGGCGACTACACCGACAATCGTGTAGCCAGCTCCGGAGAGCGTGATGGAACCGCCCTCCGCGAGGAACTGCCGTGACATTCGTCCTCCAGGAGACGTCGCCGATCGCCAGCGTCGACGGCAAGCCGAGGGTTCGACACGGCCGGCGCTGGCATGGACCCTGTACCGAGCGACACGCTAGCCGGGACGCAATGCACGTCTCACATGACGCTCACCACAGAGGGTGTGGATTGCGGGAGTGTATTGGTATCGCAACCAGCGTCTTCACGCCGTCCCGGTGACGGCACATTCCGTTACCTTGTGAGCCTCCTCACTTGATCGATCACCCTTTCGCCGATCCGTTGGCGCAGTTGGGGATGCGAGAACTGTCGGACCCCTGTGCCAAGCTCGCCTGGTGGACGACTCACGAGGGCGGCGGCTGCTGGGGCGGGTGACCGCCGGCATCCCTTCGCGCGAGGACCCGGTCACCCACGTCGCGGACTTGCCGGGCCGCGAAGCGGGTTACGCAGAGTGGCCGTCGTGGGTGGATCCGGCGGTCGTCGCTGCGCTGCGTGACTGCGGTGTCTCGGCCCCTTGGGCGCACCAAGCCGAGGCGGCTTCGCACGCGTACGAGGGTCGGCACGTCGTGGTTTCGACCGGCACGGCGTCGGGCAAGTCGCTGGCCTACCAGCTGCCGGTGCTGTCGCGGCTGGCCGCGGGCGAGAAGGCGAACGCGCTCTACCTGTCGCCGACCAAGGCGCTGGGCGCCGACCAGCTGCGGTCGGTGTCCTCTTTGGACATTCCCGGCGTGCGGGCGGCGGCGTTCGACGGGGACACCCCGATGGCCGAGCGCGACTGGGTGCGCGCGCACGCGAACTGGGTGTTCACGAACCCGGACATGCTGCACCGCGGCATCCTCTCGGCGCACGGGCGGTGGGCGTCGTTCTTCCGGCGGCTCAACTGCGTGGTGGTCGACGAGTGCCACAGCTACCGCGGTGTGTTCGGCTCGCACGTGGCCTTGTTGCTGCGCCGGCTGCGGCGGGTGGCCGAGCACTACGGCGCTTCGCCGGTGTTCGTGCTCGCTTCGGCGACAACGGCTTCGCCTGCTTCGTTCGCCTCAAGGTTGACGGGGGTGCCGTGTGTCGCCGTGACGGACGACGCTTCTCCGCGCGGTTCCCGCACGGTGGTGCTGTGGGAGCCGCCGTTGCTGGAGGAGCTGACCGGGGAAAACGGCGCACCGGTCCGGCGTTCGGCCGGCGCGGAGACGTCGCGGATCCTCGCCGACCTCGTCGTCGAAGGGGCGCGGTCGCTGGCGTTCATCCGCTCGCGGCGGGGCGCGGAGCTGGCCGCGCTGGGCGCGCGTCGCATTCTGTCCGAAGTGGACCCGGCGTTGGCGGAAACCGTTGCGGCGTACCGGTCCGGCTACCTCCCGGAGGAGCGGCGCGCACTCGAGGCCGCGTTGCTGTCGGGACGGTTGCTGGGCGTCGCGACGACGAACGCGCTGGAGCTGGGCGTCGACATCGCGGGACTGGACGCGGTCGTGCTGGCCGGCTACCCGGGCACGCTCGCTTCGTTCTGGCAGCAGGCCGGGCGCGCGGGCCGCTCCGGTGATTCCGCGCTGGTGGTGTTCGTCGCGCGGGACGACCCGCTCGACACGTACCTGGTGCACCACCCGGCGGCGCTGCTCGAGCGGCCGGTGGAGACGGCGGTGCTCGACCCAGCGAACCCGTACGTGCTGGCGCCGCAGCTCGCGTGCGCCGTGGCCGAGTTGCCGCTGACGCTTTCCGAGCTCGAGGTGTTCGGCGGCGCGGCGGCGCTGGAGGTGCTGACCGAACTGGCGGAGCAGAAGCTGTTGCGGCGCCGGTCGAGCGGCTGGTACTGGACTTCGCGGGACCGGCCGCACGCCGAGGTCGGGATCCGCGGGACGGGCGGCGAACAGATCGCGGTCGTCGAATCGGACTCCGGCCGGATGCTGGGGACGGTCGACCCGGGCTCGGCGTGTTTCGCCGTCCACCCCGGCGCGGTGTACCTGCACCAGGGGTCGTCGTATGTCGTCGACGAACTGGACCTGGAGACCGGGCTGGCGCTGGTGCACGCGGAAAACCCCGACTGGACGACGACACCGCGCGAAGTCGTGGACATCTCGGTGCTGAGCACCCAGGAGAAGCAGGACTTCGGCGGGGTGAGCGTCTGCCTCGGCGAGGTGGCCGTGACGTCGCAGGTCGTCGGGTACCTGCGACGCCGGCCGTCCGGGGAGGTACTGGACCACACGCCGCTCGACCTGCCGGAGCAGAGCCTGCGCACGCGGGCGGTCTGGTACACGGTTTCCGCCGAGCTGCTCGGCGGCTCTTCGGCCGATGGCGAGGCGGGGACCGGGGGCCATCGGGTGGGGACCGAATCTGCGGGGCCGGTGGGGACCGGGGAGGAAACCCTGGCAAGCGGTCGGGGGCCCGCTCACGAGGGTGGCAGGGCACCGGGGAGTGCCGGATTGGTTCCGGCACGGGTCCCCGGTGCCCTGCATGCCGCCGAGCACGCGGCGATCGGCCTGCTACCGCTGTTCGCTACGTGCGACCGATGGGACATCGGCGGGGTGAGTACCGCGTGGCACGAAGACACCGGGGAGGCGACGGTGTTCGTGCATGACGGCCATCCCGGGGGTGCGGGATTCGCCGAACGCGGTTATGCCGCGATTGTCCCGTGGCTGGTCGCTACGCGGGAGGCGATCGTCTCCTGCGAGTGCCCGACGGGATGCCCGTCCTGCGTTCAGTCGCCGAAGTGCGGGAACGGCAACGATCCGCTGGACAAGGCGGGTGCGATGGCTGTTCTGGAAACCGTGCTCGGGGCATTGCGTCAACACGGGAACTAGAACGGCCACTGGTGGTTCATGGAGTTGTGTCCTGCTCCGCCGCGGCCGGGCTGGGACCGGCCGCGGGCGGTGGTTCGGATGGGCTCAGGCCGCGGTGGTTCAGGCCGCGGTGGTCTGGACCAGCTGCGGGGCTTCGACACCGGCCAGCGCACGGACGAGCACGTCGTGCACCTCGGCGGCGTCCGGCAGCTGCCAGCCGCAGACCTCGGGCTTGACGCGCCAGTGCACGACACCGTGCTGGAACGGCGACGGCGGCAGCGGGATGTAGCTGTCCTTGCCGTGCCACTGGATGGCGGCGCGGGTGGCCAGCTCGGCCGGCACGCGGTCGGCGACGGTGGTCAGGAAGAGCCAGCGGCCGTTCGGCAGCGCGATGATCGGCGCCGGGTGGCCGAGGGCACGGAGCAGGCGGCAGGCGCGCTTGCCGAGTTCGTCGTCGACCTCGATGGCGTCGAGCACGGTGCCGGTCGCGACGAGGAGGCTGTGGGTGCGGTCGGAGAACCAGGTGGCGACGTCGTGGGCGTGGGTGCCGATCTGCTCGCGCCAGGCGTCACTCGCCGGCACCGGACGGCGCCAGGTGAGGTCGTCGCCCTCGGTGAGCGGAGCGGGGTTGACGCCCGGGAGCACCGGCCAGCCACGCCAAGCGAGTCCGATCGCCTCCGCCCGCAGTTCGATGCGGAAGGCGCCGCGCCAGCTGTCCGGCCAATTCGCGTCCAACATTGTCTTCCTGCCTTAGAGGTTCCGGTTCTCCGCGACCCGCTTAAACCCTGCCGTGGTGTCGCACATCTCACTTAACGGCAAGTTGCACATTGCCCGGAACCCCCGCGCGACAACCGGTGGTTACGGGGCGATGAACGCCCGGTGATCCGTACGGCCCGACCGAACCCGACGGCACGGATGGACGGCGAACGGCGACCGGTTGCGGACCGTTCGTCGTACGAATCCCCAGGACAGGACGGCCCTGGAGCAGGCGTGCGGCGGCTGCGGCGCAGCTGTTCGGCCCAGGTGAGCGGGGTGTTCGACCGCTCACCGTGCATCAACGACCGCTGCCCGTGACGATGGGCCGCTCATCGTGAGGTCCGGCGGAACAGCCGGTCATCGCCGCATACCGACCGGTCGGCGCGGACGAACGGCAACGGCGGCCAGTGACGATGAGCGGCTCGTCCGGCCGGCCGTCGCGCGGTGCGCCGCGGGAGGGGCGGCGGCGGTCGGCCAGCCGCTGGCCACCAGGCCAGCCGGCGGACCTCGAGCGGCCACGCCGCGGCGACCAGCCGACGGGACCGGCGCGCACCTCACGCGAGCAGGCCGGTCACGGTGGCTGGCCGGCGCGACCGGCACGGCCTCGAGCGGCCAAGCCCGGGTCGCGGTGGCCACCCGGCGGACCGGCGCAGGCTGGTCACCGGCGGCCAGTCGCTGGGACCGGTACCCGCTCGGTGGTTGGTCTGGGGGACCGGCGCAGGCCAGCGCAGGCCGGTCACCGCGGCCAAGCGGTGGGACCGGTACGCGCCTCGATCAGGCTGGGTCACGGTGTTTGACCTGCGGGGCCAGCGCAGGCCGGTCACCGCGGCCAACCGGTGGGACCGGTACGCGCCTCGATCAGGCTGGGTCACGGTGGTTGACCTGCGGGACCAGCGCAGGCCGGTCACCGCGGTCAGTCGGTGGGACCGGACCCGCTCGGACGGGCTGGGTCACGGTGGTTGGCCTGTGGGACCGGCGCGGGCTCGGGCTGCCGGGGCGGGTAGGCCGGCGAGGGCTCCTGTTGGGGACTCGACCTCGATCAGGGCGTCCAGGCGTTGCCAGCGGCACGTCAGGAGCTTCACACCCATCCGGTCGGTGACCCACCTGGCGCGTTCGCAGGCCTGCGTCGGCCCCTCCGCCGCGTGAGAGGCCGCTGCCAGGGCGCCCAGGTCAGCTGCTGTCTCTGCTCGGTGGCGGGCGATCGTCGCGGCTCCGAGCCAGATGCCGAGGGTGGCCACGCTCGTCAACGCCGCCACGGCCAGTGCCGACCAAATGGTGGCCGCTCCGCTGTCCTGGCGGTGGTCAGTCATCTGTGGTCCTGGTGCCCGGCTCGGCCACCGCGTAGGCCGTCGCGTTCAGGTGGAGTGCCGGGAGCAGGTTGCCGGCTGGTTGGGCCGTCACCTTCACCGTGATCGCGTCGCCTGCTTGCTCGATCGCCAGGTTCGCGCCCGCTGGGGCGATCTGGTGGACGGCCGCGGCCGCTCGCTCGGGTTGGCCTCTCGAGAGGAGCCTTGCCGCCTCGCGGGCGGCGTCCGTGCAGCGCAGTTGGCTCGTCAACGCCGTCAGGGCCGCTACCAGCAGCACTGTCGTCACCGTCAGGCCGGCCAGGCCGAGGGCCGCTTCGACCGTCACCGCGCCTTCGTCGCGGCGGGTCACGATGGCACCGTCAGGGCCTTCATGACCAGGTTCGTCAGCCACGAGACCACCGAGTCTCCGGTGAGCAGTGTGTAGAGGACGGCCGCGAACGCCGCGACGGCCACGGTGACGATCGCGTATTCGACGGTCGTCGAGCCGTCGTCCGAGCGGGGGCGGCGGGTGAACGCACGCATGGGTTCTTCCCTTCAGTACTGGTGGTCAGAAGAGCGGGCCGAGGTGGCCGGCCAGGCCGAGGACGACCGGCAGCACGCCCAGGCAGAAGAAGGCCGGTAGGAAACACACGCCCACCGGCAGGGCGAGCGCCACCCCGGCCCGTTCGGCGCGTTCCTCCGCTTCCGCGGCCAGCTCGTCCCGGAACCGGCCGGCGAGGTCGGCGGCCGCCGCGGCGAAGGCCGCGCCGGAGCGGGACGTCCGGATGGCCGCGCCCGCCAGTTCGGCGAGGCCGGGAGCGGTGCGCACCGGTTCCCACGCCTCTTCCGGACGGGAACCGAGGGCCAGGAGGCCGGCGGTCGAGCGCATCGCCGCACCCGCTTCGGTGGGCGCGGTGCCGGCGACGGCTTCGAGCGCCGACGGAACCGGCAGCCCCGCTCGCAGGCAGGCCGCCAGGAGGTCGAGCGTTCCCGCGAGCCGGAGCCTGGTCGCGATGTCCGTCGTGGGTGCGCGTGGACGGCGGGTGCGGTGCATCGCCCACCAGCCGGTGCCGGTCACGATCGCGCCCAGGGTCACCCCGGCCACTCCGCCGACCAGTACGGCTGTCGATACCCCGGCCGACGCTGTCGCGATGGGGACTATCGCGCGTGGCCACTTCCGGACGGAGTGGGGTTGGCCGAAGCGCCTCGCCATGGTGTCGTCCGGCCAGATGAGCAGGGCTGAGGCCACGAGGACCAGTGCGGCCGCGTTCATCGGATGCGCGTCCGTCCGGTCAGGGCGCGGCACCACGCCGTTCCTGCCCAGAGCAGACCGCTGCCCGCGATCAGGAGCAGCTGGCCGGGGGTGCTTCCGGTCAGCACCGTCAGCGGGGCCGCGCCCATGGCCTGCCCGAGCAGCAGGCACAGGGCTGGAAGGCCGGTCAGCACCGCCGCGCTCGCTCGGGGGCCGGCCAGCTTCGCGCGCATCCGGCGGGCGAACGCCAGGCTCGCTTCGGCGTCGCGGCGGGTCGCGTCGAGGACGTCGGCCATCGGCAAGCCGTAGCGCTTGCCCAGACTCCAGGCCGCGGCCAGCTCGGGCAGGGCTGGTGCGCGCGGTTCGCTGTCGAGCCGGGCCGCCGTCGCCAAGGAGCGGAGGTCGTTCGCCAGCGCCGGGACGACGTCCGCGGCCGCTTCCGCCGCGGTGACGGGGTGGGCGCCGGAACGCAGCTCGGCCACCATCGTCCGCAACGCGGTCGCGGTGTGCGCCGCCATCGCGAGTTCGGCGCCGGCGCGCCGGTGGGCTCGCCACTCCTGGCGCCAGGCCAGCGTCAGCATGCCCGCGGCGATCGCACCGCCGATTCCGGCCACCAAACCCGCGAGTGCCGTGGGGAACAGCCAGCGGACGACGCGCCACACGTCGGGAACGCGGATCGTCGTCGGTGGCTCGATCACCGCTTGGAGCCGGTTCGGTGGTGCGGGCCAGCACGCCAGCGCCGCGCCGACGCACAATGGGAACCACGCCGTGATCATCGGCGTCTCCTTCGCTCGCGCGGGAAACCTTTTGACAGCAGGAGGTTCAGCACGCGATCGCCCCCGAGTTCACGAACAGGTGGCGGTCGATCGTCCAGCGGCCCGCGCGCCACACCGGCACCACCCGGGCCCGGCCGTGTTCGGTGCGGAGCACGCCGACCTCGGCGAGGCGACGCCGGCCGCCCAGCTCGCGGCGCATGTGCAGGACCACGCGGATCGCCGCGACCAGCTGGCTGTGCACGGCTTCGCGGCCGAGACCGCCCAGCGCGGCGAGGGCCTCGATGCGGGCCGGGACCTCCGCCGGGGAGTTCGCGTGAACCGTGCACGCGCCGCCGTCGTGACCCGTGTTCAGCGCGGTGAGCAACGCGCCGACCTCGGCGCCGCGAACTTCGCCGACCACCAGCCGGTCGGGTCGCATGCGCAGCGCCTGACGCACCAGCTCGGGCAGGCCGACCGCGCCCGCACCCTCCACATTGGCCGGACGGGCGACGAGGCTGACGAACTGCGGGTGCGCCGGCTGCAGCTCGCCGGCGTCCTCGACGCAGACGATCCGCTCGCCCGGGTCGACCGCGCCGAGCAGCGCGGCGAGGAGCGTGGTCTTGCCCGCTCCGGTGCCGCCCGTGACGAGGAACGCCATCCGCCTGGTGACGACGGTCTGCAGCAGCTTCGCACCTTCGGCGTCGAACGCGCCCAGTGCGCGGAGAGCGGTGAGGTCGTGCGTCGCCGGGCGGAGGACGCGCAGGGACAGGCAGGTGCCGGCCGTCGCGATCGGCGGGAGGACGGCGTGGACGCGGATCCGGCCGTGCGGGCCGGCGCCGGGGAGCCAGCCGTCCACATAGGGCTGGGCGTCGTCGAGGCGGCGGCCCGCCGCGAGGGCGAGGCGCTGGGCCAGGCGGCGGACGGCTTCTTCGTCGGTGAAGCGGACGGTGGTGCGGGTGAGGCCGGTGGGGCCGTCCGTCCAGACCTCTTCCGGGCTCGTCACGAGCACGTCGGTGGTGTTCGGGTCTTCGAGGAGCGGGGCGAGTGGGCCGGCGCCGATGAACTCGTCGCGGGCTTGGCGGGCCGCGTCGAGGACGGCGTTGTGGCCGAGGGCGCCGCCTGCCTCGGCGCGGACGGCGGTGGCGACGGCGACCGGGTCGGCCTGGCGGCGGTCGCCGGCCAGGCGGTTGCGGACGCGGTCCACGAAGTCGGTCGTCATGGGCTCACCGCCTTGGTCGGAGGGTGGGTTGGGGTGCTGGGGCTGTGCCGCGGGTGCCGGTCGGTGGCGGGAAGGGCTCCGTCAAGGCCCGCGTCGGAGTGGCTTCGGCCGTGACCCGGGTGCCTGGCCGTGCCTGGGGCGGCAGCTGGGCGGGAGTGGCGTTGGCCGTGACGCGGGTGCCGGTCGGTGGCGGGAAGGGCTCCGTCAAGGCCCGCGTCGGAGTGGCTTCGGCCGTGACCCGGGTGCCTGGCCGTGTCCGGGGCGGCAGCTGGGCGGGAGTGGCGTCGGCCGTGACGCGGGTGCCCCGTCGTGGCGGGGGTGGCAGCAGTGCGAGGAAGTTCTTGGCGCTTGCCGGGCTGCGGGTTGCCAGCGTCAAAAGAGCGGGCAGGAGGAGGTCGCGCACTCTGGTCGGGGTGCTCATCGGGTGGCCGCTCGGGCTTCGCGGCGGGCTGCGGTCAGGACTCGGGCTGCTGCCTTGGCCACCGGGCCGGTTGATTTGGCCGGGAACTCGCCGCGCTCCACTGCGGCTGGGAGGCCGCGTTCCGGGGGCATCGAGGCCAGTACGGGTGGGCCCAGGAGGCCGGCCGCGTGGGCTTGGGGGGCTTCGGCTCTCGAACGTCCACATGCGACCACCCCCGTTCGGGCCGTCAGCTCCGACAGGCGGCGCAGGACCTGCTTCGCCGCCAGGCAGGCGCGGAGTTCCACCGGGACCACCAGCACCACCAGGTCGGCGACCGCCACCGCTTCCGCGGCCGCGTCGGTGAGGGTGCGGGGGAGGTCGCACACCACCGTGCGGCCCGAGCGGCGGCCCGCGGAAAGGACCGCCGACAGGGACTCGACCGACGGGCCTTCGCCCTCGGGGCCGCACGCCAGCACCGGCAGGCTGCCGCCGCGGTGTCTTCGCCGTGGGAGGGTCGCGGCCAGCGATGGCAGTGAGACGCGGCCGGTCAGGCGTACGTCCGACCAACGCGGGCCGGGCGCTTTTTCCAGACCCAGCAACACATCCAGGCCGCCGCCGAGCGGGTCGCAGTCCACCAGCAGGGCGCCGCCCGGCTCCCGGTCCGCTGCCAGCGCCAGCGTCGCCGCGAAGACGGACGCGCCCGCACCTCCTCGGCCGCCGACGACACCGAGCACCAGGCCGGGTTCCTCCGCCGGTGTTTCGACGACGTCGGCGAACGCGCCGGCGAGTTCGGTCTCCTCGTCCGGCAACGAGATCACGCGCTCTACGCCGCCGCGGAACGCGTGGCGCCACGTCTCCGGTCCCGGGCTGCCCTTGCAGACCAGCAGGATCCCGGGGCGCCGGGGCAGGGCCGGCGGCAGGCGCACGGCTTCTTCGTCGAGGACCACCAGGGGCGCGCGGGCCCAGTGGCCGTGTGCCGCGGTCAGGTCCGGTGCCCGGTCCAGCTCGCAGCCCGCGACCGCCGCCACGCGCAGTATCTCGTCGAGCACGGTTTCGTCCGCGGCGACCACCAGCGGTCGTTCCCCCGTCATGCGTTCCTCCCCCGTCGTCGGTGCGGGCCGTGGGTGGCCCGGCTTCCACCGTCGCGGGCGGGGGCACGGGGGCACAACGGGTCGGGCGGCGGGCTGTGGACAACCCGGGTGCTGTGGACAACTTCCGCCCGGGGAACCGCTCGCGAACCGGTTTGTCGGTGAGCCGTGGCAGGATCGCGCCCACCCGTGACGCACGTGCGGTGGAAAGCGGCGTGAACCGCCGCAGCCGACGAGCCGCCTCGGCCGGAAAGCGGATTCCTCGCGGGCCAAAGAAAATCGGCGGAGGTTAGCGGAAAGTAAGAGGGCGGCCCTCGCCAGGGGGGAGGGACGAGGGCCGCCGTGGGTTCAGCCCCGGGGGGTCGGACTGAACCGGCCCGGTTGGACACCGGGCTCCCTCACTGTAACTCCGCCGGGCGCCGGTTCGCGCGCCGGACGAGGCACACAGTTCGGTAACGGCACAGCGCGCCGGAAGTGCCTTCCTGTCATGGAATTTCCGGCGGCGCGGCGCGTCCGTGGTGGATCAACGGGACGCGCCGCGATCAAGCTCTTATCCTGGGCACGTGGCCGAACCGAGCAGTGCGCCGTCGCGCACCCGGAAGCCGGGCCCGGAGCACGCGGTGGCCGCGTTCTTCGACCTGGACAAGACGATCATCGCTTCGTCGAGCGCGCTGGCGTTCAGCAAACCGTTGCTGAGGGAGGGTTTGATCAACCGTCGCGCCGCGTTGCGAAGCGCCTACGCGCAGCTTGTGTTTTCACTCGCCGGCGCCGACGAAAACAAAACCGAGAGGTTGCGCGCCGAGGTTTCCGCGCTGTGCGCGGGCTGGGACGTCGCCCAGGTTTCGTCGATCGTCCGCGAAACCCTGCACGACGTCGTCGACCCGCTCGTGTACGCGGAAGCGGCGGAACTGATCGCGCGCCACCGCGCGGACGGCCACGACGTCATCGTGCTTTCGGCGACCGGCGAGGAGGTCGTCGCGCCCGTCGCCGAAATGCTCGGGGCGACCCGCAGCGTCGCGACGCGGATGCAGATCGTCGACGGCCGCTACTCCGGCGAAGTCGACTTCTACTGCTACGGGGCGAACAAGGCCGTCGCGGCGAAGCAGCTCGCCGCGACGCACGGCTACGACCTCGCCGAGTGCTTCGCCTACACCGACTCGAGCACCGACATCCCGCTGCTCGAGGTGGTCGGGCACCCGCACGCGGTCAACCCGGACAAGCTCCTGCGGCGCGAGGCGCTCGACCGCGGCTGGCCGATCCTGGCGTTCGACCGGCCGATGTCGCTGCGCACCCGGATCCCCACCCGATCGGCGGGGATCGTGGCCCTCGGCGTCGGCGCGGTGGCCGCCGGAGCGACCTGGTACGGCCTCAGCCGTCGCCGTCGGTCCCGGTAGCCGGCGGGCCTCGCCACCCACACGGCCGTACGGCCGCCACTTTGCTTGGCCCAGCCCCGAATTGTCCGTCGCGCTGGGTGCCTGTGTCACCCGATCCAGCCTCTGTACCGGTGCACCCATCCGCGCACTTGAAGTGACCGGGCTCACGGCGTAGAAAGTAGGTGCGGACGTTCGGTCGGCCAGGGAACAGGTAGAAGAGAAGCCTGTTCCACCCCGGCAAACCTCCGTGCGCGGACTCCGGGTACCCACGCGCAGCGCGCCGCGGGAGGCTCGTCGTCTAGGGACTGCGTAGTGGGACGCCACACGCCGAGTCCATGTAGGTACGACCAGAGTTGCACGCTTGGTCGCCCGAGAAGTTCGCGCTTGCAGGCGGCGCCCGTGGCCCTTGGCCACGGGCGCCGCCTCGTCTATTTGGCGAGTTGGGTGCGTGCGCGGCACGCGAGCCCGGGCCACGCCACCCGTTCGGACCTCTGTGCACGTTGCGAACGGCGACTTTCCTACCGATCCGGGTACGAACGGTCCGTTGGTGCGGTCGGTCGATGGACATCACCGGATTCGGTGAGTAGCTTCCCGATACTGGCGCCTCCGAGTGGACTTCTCACGTCCGCCGGGCGTCCGCAACTTTCTGGGAGGCTGGTCGTGACGACCCGAAATCGGAGGTTCCATGCGCTCGCCCTGCCCGTCGCGGGGGTGCTCGCGTTCACCGGTGTGGGTGTCGCGACCGCGGCGAGCGCGCCGCGGATGAGCGTGGACGCCCAGGCCGAGGCCGCCGCCACGCAGGCGCTGCGGGGGCTGACGCTGGAAGAAAAGGTCGGGCAGCTGTTCATCACCTGGGTGAACGGCAAGACGGCCGACGAGGTGAACCCGAAGAACCAGACCGACTTCGGCGTGGACACCCCGGCGCAGGTGGTCCGGAAGTACCACCTGGGCGGTGTCATCTACTTCAACAACGACACGCGCGACAACTTCGACGACCCGGTCCAGGTCGCCAAGCTGTCCAACGGGCTGCAGAAGGCCGCCATCACCAGCGGGGCGCACATCCCGTTGCAGGTCGCCGCCGACCAGGAGGGTGGCACCGTCACGCGGATGGGGGCGCCGGCCACCGAGTTCCCGAACGCCATGGCCATCTCCGCCGGGCGGGACACCGGGCGGGCCACCAAGGCCGCCACCATCCTCGGCCAGGAACTGCGGGCCGTCGGGATCAACCAGGACTTCGCACCCGATTCGGACGTCAACTCGAACCCCGCCAACCCGGTCATCGGCGTGCGGTCCTTCGCCGGGCAGCCCGGGCTGGCCAGTGACTTCGTCACCGCCGAGCTCAAGGGCTTCCAGAAGTCCGTGGCCGCGACCAGCAAGCACTTCCCCGGGCACGGCGCCGCGCCGACCGACAGCCACACCGGGCTGCCGCGGATCGACAGCACCGAGGCGCAGTGGCGGGCCACCGACGTGCCGCCGTTCAAGGCCGCCATCGCGGCCGGTGTCGACTCGATCATGAGCGCGCACATCCAGTTTCCCAGCCTCGACCCGTCGCTCGAACCCGCGACGCTGTCGAAGCCGATCATCACCGGCAAGCTGCGCAACGAGCTCGGGTACAACGGGGTCGTCGTCACCGACGCCCTCGAGATGCAGGGCGTGCGCCAGCTGCACAGCGACGCCGAGATCCCGGTGCTCGCGCTGAAGGCCGGCATCGACCAGCTGCTCATGCCGGTGCACCTCGACCTCGCCATCAACTCGGTGCTCACCGCCGTGAAGACCGGCGACATCCCGATGCAGCGGATCGACCAGAGCGTGCTGCGCGTGCTGAAGCTGAAGTTCAAGCGCGGCATCCTGTTCTCGCCGTTCGTCGACACGAACCGCGTCATGAAGACCGTGGGCATCCCGGCGAGCCTCGCCACCGCGCAGGACATCGCCGACCGCGGCATCACGGCCGTAGCGAACGACGCCGGGGTGCTGCCGCTCAAGCAGAAGCCCGCGACCGCGCTCGTCACCGGCTGGGGTGTCTCGACCACCGCGACCCTCGCCCAGAAGCTGACCGCGCACGGCACGGCCGCGACCGCCTACCAGACCGGCCAGGCCCCGACGGACGCGCAGATCGCGCAGGCCGTCGCGAACGCCAAGAACACCGACCTGGTCGTCGTGCTGACCAACAACATCGCCACCTTCCCGCTGCAGACCAAGCTGCTCGACGCCCTCCAGGCCACCGGGAAACCGGTCGTCGCGGTCGCCGCGCAGATTCCGTACGACGCCGGCTACCCGAGCACCGTCAAGACGTGGCTGGCCACCTACGGCTACATCACGCCGACCCTCGAAGCACTGGCCAAGGTGGTGCTCGGCGAGACGAAGCCGGTCGGGAAGCTGCCGGTCGACATTCCGGCGGGCGCCGACCTGACCACGGTCAAGTACCCGTTCGGCCACGGGCTGACCTGGTGACGCTCAACCGGCGCCACTTCCTGGGCGCGAGCGCGGCCGCCGTCCCGGTCCTGGCGGGCGGCTCGGCCGTCGCGGGTGCCCAGCCGGAGCAGCCGGCGCAGGCCGAACAGAACCACGGACGGGTGCTCACCGGTGCGGAGCAGCTGGCCGCGCAGGGCTGGCGGCCGCTCAAGGGCCGCAAGCTCGGGGTGCTGTCGAACCCCACCGGCGTGCTGCTCAACGGCGACCACATCGTCGACTCGATGGTCGCGGCCGGCGTCAAGCCGGTCGCGGCCTTCGGGCCCGAGCACGGCTTCCGCGGCAGCGCGCAGGCCGGCGGCTCCGAAGGCGACTACACCGATCCCCGCACGGGTGTCCCGGTGTACGACGCGTACGGCGTCGACGCGACGAAGCTCGCTTCGCTGTTCACCAAGGCGGGCGTCGACACCGTCGTGTTCGACATCGCCGACGTGGGCGCGCGCTTCTACACCTACATCTGGTCGCTCTACACGGCGATGGTGGCCGCGGCGCAGGTCAAGGCCGCTTTCGTCGTGCTCGACCGGCCGAACCCGATCGGCGGCCGGGCGGCCGGCCCGCTGCTCGACCCGAAGTTCTCCTCGGGGATCGGCAAGAAGCCGATCGTCCAGCAGCACGGCATGACCGCCGGCGAGCTGGCGCGCTACTTCGCCGAGGAGTTCCTGCCCGGCGACGGCGTGCAGCTGGATCGCCTCGAAGTCGTCCAGGTCCGCGGCTGGCAGCGCGACACGCTCTTCGCGCAGACCGGGCTGAACTGGGTGCTGCCGAGCCCGAACATGCCGACCCCGGACACCGCGCTCGTCTACCCGGGCACCGGGATGTTCGAGGGCACCGTGTTCTCCGAAGGCCGCGGGACGACCCGGCCGTTCGAGATCATCGGCGCGCCCGGGCTCGACTGGCGCTGGCGGGAGAAGCTCGAGGACCTCGCGCTGCCGGGCGCGAAGTTCCGCGAGGTCTACTTCGTGCCGACGTTCAGCAAGTTCGTCAACCAGACCTGCGGTGGCGTGCAGCTGAGCGTGAGCGACCCGCGGGCCTTCGACGCGATCCGGACCGCGGTCGCCATGCTCGTCACGGCGAAGGCGCTGCACCCGGGCGTCTTCGCGTGGCGCCCGGACAACTACATCGACAAGCTCTCCGGCTCCGACCGGCTGCGCACCATGGTCGACGCCGGGGCGGGCGTCGACGAGGTCACCGGGGCCTGGCGGGCCGAGCTCGCCGAGTTCGACCGCAGACGTCGCCACTACCTGCTCTACCGCTGAGGGGGAAGCTCGTGCGTGCTAGGAAGGTCCTCGCCGCGGCCGCCGGAGTGCTGGTCGCGCTGACTACGTTGACCGTGTCGGATTCGGGAGCCAGCGCCATCACGGGACACCACGACGCCGGCCGTTTCGACCGGCCGCAGCAGGGGTTCGCCCCGGCGTGGACGACCCTGCGCGCCGGACCCCCGCAGCAAGTGGGCCTCGACCCGGCGCCGATGAAGGCGGCCGAGGACTTCCTGGCGAGCTGGACCAAGCCGGACGCCACCGGGCACCCGCACTTCTCCGGCGCGGTGGGCCTGCTGGCGCACGACGGCGTCATCGTCGACCGGTACGCGGTCGGCGGCGCGCTGCGGTACGCCGACGCCGCGGGCACCGAACTGCCCGCCGACCAGCAGGTCCCCATGAAGAACGACACGATCTTCGACATGGCTTCGATTTCGAAGCTGTTCACGTCGATCGCCGTCCTGCAGCTCGTCGAGCGCGGGCAGCTGACCATCGACACCCCGGTGTCCCGCTTCTTCCCCGAGTTCGCCACCGGCGACAAAGCGGCCATCACGGTCAAGATGCTGCTCACGCACGTCTCCGGGTTCGACGCCGACCCGATCCCCTCGCTCTGGGCCGGCTACCCGGACATCCCGTCGCGCCGCCAGGCCGTGCTCGACAGCCCGCTGAAGAACAAGCCGGGCACGACGTACCTCTACTCCGACATCAACCTGCTCACGCTCGGCTTCATCGTCGAGAAGCTGACCGGGCAGACCCTCGACAAGGTCGTCCACGACCGGATCACCGCGCCGCTCGGGATGGTCGACACCGGGTACAACCCGCCCGCGTCGAAGCTGAACCGGATCGCCGCGACGGAGTTCGAGGCGAACCCGCCGCGCGGGATGGTGCGCGGCAGCGTGCACGACGAAAACGCGTGGTCGCTCGGCGGCGTCGCCGGGCACGCCGGGGTCTTCAGCACCGCCGGCGACATGGCCACCCTCGCCCAGACGATGCTCAACGGCGGCAGCTACCGCGGGCACCGGATCCTGGGCGAAGAGACCGTGCGGCAGATGATGCTGACGAACTACAACCAGCAGTTCCCGGACGACGCGCACGGCTTGGGCTTCGAGCTCGACCAGCCCTGGTACATGGGCGCGCTGGCGTCGCCGGTCACCGCGGGCCACACCGGCTTCACCGGGACGACGCTGGTCATCGACCCGGAGTCGCGCTCCTTCGCGATCCTGCTGACCAACCGGGTGCACCCGAGCCGCGGCTGGGGCTCGATCAACACCGCCCGCCAGGTGTGGGCGACGTCGCTGGCCAGGGCCATGGCGGTGCGGCCGGCGGTCGGGAAGGACGCCTGGGCGAGCACGCTGGGTAATGCGAGCGTTGCCACGCTGAGTACTCGGCCTTTTACTACGGAGAGCGATCAAGCTCGCGTCTCGTTCTACGCTTTCGTGGACACCGAAGGCCCGACTGATCCACTTCAGCTGCAAGCCAGCACCGACGGGGTGAACTGGCAACCGATCGCCGTATCGGTATCCGGACCGGGGGCACCCTCCGGAAGCGTGACGTCGCTCTCCGGACACGGCCACCGTGCCTGGTGGAAGGTCATCGGGCCGTTGCCGCACGCGGCCTCGATCAGCCTCCGCTGGCGTTACAGCACCGACCCGAACTACACGGGACGCGGAGTTTCGGTCGACGGTGTGAAAGTCACCGAGAGCGGCCGATCACTCCTCGACGGTGAACGAAACCCGGCCGCTTTCGTCGCGGAGGGTTGGCAGTTGAGCGCTCGGTGAGCGAGCTGTCGCCGAACGTCGACCATCGACCCGAGTTTACCGTCCGCTTGCCGCTTGCACCGCGACACTAAGTTGCCAAGTCGTTAGCTTGACCTCGTTAACAAGACCGACCTGGTTGGCGACTTTCTGGTCAGTGATTAATCGCAAATCCAGATCCGCAGACACGGATGGGTTGCGGTAGGACTGAAGGGTGTGGGTAGCCTTGTCGCAGATGCCAACGGTTAGTAACTTTCCGACGGTGAATGATACCGAATCCGTAGTCGGCACGGCACCGTCCGAGCCCGTATCGGTCCAGATGGCCGCACGGGACGCGGACTCCAGCCCGCTGGTGCGCATCCGGTCGTTGCTCCCTGGCCTGGCCCGCGCCGAGCAGCGCGTGGCGAAGGTCGTGCTGGAGGATCCCGCGCACGTCGCGAGACGCAGCATCACCGAGGTGGCCCTGGCCGCCAACACGAGTGAGACGACGGTGACGCGCTTCTGCAAGGCCGTCGGCGTCGGCGGGTACCCGCAGCTGCGCATCGCGCTGGCCGCGGACACCGCCCGCACCGAGGCGCGCACCACGCGCAACCTCGGCGGCGAGATCGGCCCGGAGGACGACCTGGCCGCCGTGATCGGCAAGGTCAGCTTCGCCGACGCACGCGCGGTCGAAGAGACGGCCGACCAGCTCGACGTCGCCACGCTGGAGCGCGTGATCGAGGTCGTCGCGAGCGCCGGCCGCGCGGACGTCTACGGCGTGGGCGCCAGCGCCTTCGTCGCCGCGGACCTGCAGCAGAAGCTGCACCGCATCGGCCGCGTGTGCTTCGCGTGGTCGGACACGCACATCATGCTGACCTCGGCCGCGGTGCTGAGCCCGGGCGACGTCGCGATCGGCGTCTCGCACACCGGCGCGACCACCGACACCGTCGAGGCGCTGCGGGTGGCCCGGGAGCACGGCGCGATCACCATCGCCGTGACGAACTTCCCGCGGTCCCCGATCACCGAGGTCGCCGACTACGTTTTGACGACCGCGGCACGGGAAACCACGTTCCGTTCGGGGGCGACGGCGAGCCGCATCGCCCAGCTCACCGTCATCGACTGCCTGTTCATCGGCGTCGCGCAGCGGCACATGGACGCGTCGGTCAACGCCCTGGACGCCACCAGGGACGCGGTCGGCTCGCACCGCCTGGGGGTCAGGCCGGACGGTCGTCGCCGTCCGCGGGAAACCGGCAAGTAGTGACCGGAGAAAATGTGAGGCGCATGATGACCGTCCCCGTGCAGGCGGTGCACGTCGATTCGCCGACCGAGACCCGCAATCCCCGCACCACGGACATCGACCTGATGTCCACCGCGGGGATCCTGGGTGCGATCAACGCCGAGGACCGCACGGTCGCCGGCGCCGTGGCCGAGGTGCTGCCGCAGGTGGCCCGTGCGGTGGACTACGCGGTCGACGCCCTGCGGGCCGGTGGCCGGGTGCACTACGTCGGTGCGGGAACGTCCGGACGCCTGGCCACGCTGGACGCGGCCGAGCTGGTGCCGACGTTCAACGTGCCGGCCGACTGGTTCATCGCGCACCACGCCGGTGGCGAGCGCGCGCTGCGCCAGGCCGTCGAAAACGCGGAGGACGACGACGGGGCCGGCGCGGCCGAGATGGCCGCCATGGTCCAGCCGGGCGACTTCGTGCTGGGGCTGACGGCGTCGGGCAGGACGCCGTACGTCTTGGGTGCGCTGCTCGCGGCCCAGCGCCAGGGCGCGCACACCGGCCTGGTGTCGGGCAACGCGAGGGCCGCCAAGCCGGCGGGCGTCGACGTGCTCATCGCCGTCGACACCGGTCCGGAGGCGATCGCCGGGTCGACCCGGATGAAGGCGGGCACGGCGCAGAAGATGATCCTCACCTCGTTCTCGACGGCGACGATGATCAAGCTGGGCCGGACCTACTCCAACCTGATGGTCAGCATGCGGGCGACGAACGCGAAGCTGCGCGGCCGGACCATCCGGATCCTGCAGGAAGCCACCGGCATGACGATGGCGGACTGCTCGGACGCGCTCACCGAGGCCGGGGGCGACCTCAAGGTGGCGCTGGTGCACCTGCTTTCGGGCACCGACGTCACGAGCGCAGCCAAGGCGCTGCACACCGCGGGCGGACACGTTCGCAAGGCGCTCGACATGGTGCGCGTGCGCGCCAGCTGACACCCGGCTTTTCGGGGGCTCCGGGTGGCGGAGCCCCCGGCCCGGGGCGTAGCCCCGGCTGTCAGAGACGCATTGCCGTTCATCTGTTCACCTGTCTAACCTCACAGATGAGGAAGGCTGGTGGGCGATGACGGGCACGGAAGAGGACTCGCGGCGTGGCCTTTCGCGCCGCGAGTGGGTGTCGATCGGCGGGATGGCGGGGTTCGTCCTGCTGCTCAACGTCGTGGGCTGGGTGGTGCTGGCGGTCTTCGTCGCACCCCGGCACTACGCGCTGGGCGCGTCCGGCGTCTTCGGGATCGGCCTCGGCGTCACGGCCTTCACGCTCGGCATGCGCCACGCCTTCGACGCCGACCACATCGCCGCGATCGACAACACGACCCGCAAGCTGATGGCCGACGGCCAGCGGCCGCTGTCGGTCGGCTTCTGGTTCTCCCTCGGGCACTCGACGATCGTCTTCGCGCTGTGCCTGTTGCTCTCCCTCGGTGTCCGCGCGCTGGCCGGGCAGGTCGAGGACGACTCCTCGGCGTTGCACACCGCCACCGGCCTCATCGGGACGTCGGTGTCGGGCGTGTTCCTGTACGTGATCGCGATCCTCAACCTCGTCGTGCTGATCGGCATCCTGCGGGTGTTCAAGCGGATGCGCCACGGCGAGTTCGACGAAGCCGCGCTGGAGCACCAGCTGGACAACCGCGGTGTCATGAACCGGCTGCTACGCGGGGCGACGAAGTCCGTGCGGAAGCCGTGGCACATCTACCCCGTCGGCCTGCTGTTCGGCCTGGGCTTCGACACCGCGACCGAGATCGGCCTGCTGGTGCTCGCCGCCGGCGCCGCCACGTTCGCCCTCCCCTGGTACGCGATCCTCGTGCTGCCGATCCTGTTCGCCGCCGGGATGAGCCTGTTCGACACCGTGGACGGCTGCTTCATGAACTTCGCCTACGGCTGGGCGTTCGCGAAACCGGTGCGCAAGATCTTCTACAACATCACGGTGACGACGTTGTCGGTCGCCGTCGCGTTCGTCATCGGCACGATCGAGCTCGTGTCGATCCTCGCCGAGAAGCTGGACATCACCTCGGGACCGCTGGCCGCGATCGCGTCGGTGGACCTGGACTACGTCGGGTTCGGGATCGTCGGGCTGTTCGTGCTGACGTGGGTCGTCGCGCTCGCGGTGTGGCGGTTCGGGCGGATCGAAGAGAAGTGGGCGGCGAAACTGACCACTTAAGAAGCCGCGTCCGAAATGCTCTTCGCTTCGCGCGCACCCGCTTCGAACGCTTCGCAGCAGAAGAGCAGCCACTCGCGCACCGCTTCGGGTTTCCCGCTCGCGAAGCCTTCCGCGGTTTCGAGGTAGCGCGGGACCCGCCGGAAGAACGCCACTTCGGGGACGCTCAGCGCCTTCGGGTCCAGACCGGTCGCGACCATCGTCAGCCGGGCGGCCGCCCGCGCGACGACACCGTCCGCGCTGCCGAACGGCTTGAGCGCCAGCAGTTCCCCGTGCACGACCGCCGTGAGCACCGGGCCCGGGACCGACGTCGCGCCGGTCACCAGCTGGGCCAGCAGCTCGAGCCGGCCGCCGCCGGAATGCGGGCGCCCCAACGCGTCCAGGTCGTCGACGAGGTCCGCCGCGGCGAGGACGTGCAGGCGGGCCAACGCTTGCAGCGGCGCGCGGCGCCACGTCGGGAGGAGCGTCTCCAACGTCTCGGCGACGCGCAGCGCACCGGCGAGGACCGGGTCGGCGACCGCGCCGTCGGCGGGCAGTTCCGGGTTCGCGCCCTCGATGCCGGCGGACGCACGCGCGGCGCGCACCGACGCTTCGGCCGCCGTCGCCGCGCCGCCGCGGAGGTTGGCGGGCAGGCGGTGCACCTTGAAGACGGCGTCCTGCGCGGACTTCGCCGCCGCGGCGACGCCTTCGAGGTCGAGGAGGGGCTTGAGCGGATCAGGCATCGAGCACCTGGCCTTCTCGGGAGACCACGGGCGGCAGCACCGACCACGGGAAGTTGATCCAGCGGTCGGTGTGCCGCCAGACGTACTCGCACTTCACCGTCGAGTGCGGTTTTTCGTAGACGACGGCCGAGCGCACCTCGGCGACGTGGTCGAGGCAGTAGTCGCGGACGAGCTTGAGGGTGGCGCCGGTGTCGGCGACATCGTCGGCGATCAGCACCTTCTTGCTCGTCAGGTCGACGACGTTGGGCACCGGCGGCAGCATCACCGGCAGGTCGAGCCGCTGGTCGACGCCGGTGTAGAACTCGACGTTCATCACGTGCAGGTTCTTCACGTCGAGCGCGTAACCGAGCGCGCCGGCGACGAAGAGGCCGCCGCGTGCGATGGAGAGGATGAGGTCCGGCGCGAAGCCGTCGTCGGCGATGGTGTGAGCCAGTTCACGGCTCGCGGTGCCGAACAGCTCCCAGCTCAGCTCTTCGCGCTCGTCGGCCATCGATCTCGCCCTTCGTCGTGGTCAGCCGAGCATAGGCAACGCCGAAGTGGCCTGTGAAGATGCTTGAAAATTGGCTATCCGAGACAGCCATTACCGGCCTTACGGTGATCACGTGAGCGACTGGAACACGCAACCGACGCTGGCCGGCGAGCACGTCCGCCTGGAGCCGCTGACGCCCTGGCACGCCGAGGGCCTCCTCGAAGCGGGCACCGACCCGGGCATCTGGGCCTGGCTGAGCATCCGTCAGCCGGGGGATCTTCCGGCGGCCCAGCGGATGGTCGAGCAGGCCCTCGCCGACCCCGCGCGGCGGGCCTTCGCGCAGATCGACGTCACCTCCGGCCGGGTCGCCGGGACGACGTCGTACTACCAGGTCGTCGAGCAGCACCGGATCCTCTCGATCGGGCACACGTGGATCGGCGCGGACTGGCAGCGCACCGGGCTCAACACCGAGTCGAAGCTGCTGCTGCTCCAGCACGCGTTCGAAACCCTTGACGCGCAACGGGTCTCCTGGGAGACCGACATCCGGAACCTGCGCTCGCAACGCGCCATCGAACGGCTCGGCGCGCTTCGCGAAGGCATCCTGCGGGCGCACCGGATCCGGCCGGACGGCTCGTCGCGCGACACCGTCACCTATTCGATGGTGGCGCCGGAATGGCCGGCCGCCAAGGCCCGGCTGAACGAACGCTTAGTCACCGCGGCTCGCCTGCCTCGGTGAAACGGCGGGGCAACGTGGGTGCAACCTTTTACAAGGCGGACTAACGTCGCTAGCGTGCCGCTAGCCGTCGTTTCGGCGCACTACAGGAGGCCTTGCAACCATGACCGAGCAGTCCCCAGCCCTGGACAACCTGCTCACCGAGAGCCGCACCTTCCCGCCCAGCGACGATTTCGCTGCTCAGGCCAATGCGAAGGCCGATCTCTACGCCGAGGCGGACGCCGATCGCGAAGCGTTCTGGGCGAAGCAGGCGGAGCGGCTGACGTGGGACACGAAGTGGACCACGGTACTGGACTGGACCAATGCGCCGTTCGCGAAGTGGTTCGTCGGCGGCAAGCTGAACGTCGCGTACAACTGCGTCGACCGGCACGTCGAGTCCGGGCACGGCGAGCAGGTCGCGATCCACTGGGTCGGCGAGCCGGGTGACACGCGGGACATCACCTACGCCCAGCTGAAGACCGAGGTTTCCAAGGCCGCCAACGCACTCGCGTCGCTGGGCGTGAACGCGGGCGACGTCGTGGCGATCCAGCTGCAGATGGTCCCCGAGGCCATCTTCGCGATGCTCGCGTGCGCGCGGATCGGCGCGCTGCACAACGTCGTCTTCGGCGGCTTCTCGCCGACGGCGCTGCGGGCCCGCGTCGACGACGCCGCCGCGAAGGTCGTGATCACCTCCGACGGCCAGTTCCGCCGCGGCAAGGCCGCGCCGATGAAGGCCAATGTCGACGAAGCGCTCGAAGGCGCCGAAACCGTCGAGAAGGTCATCGTCGTGAAGCGCACCGGCGAGAAGCTCGAGGGCGACGTCCCCTGGACCGACGGCCGCGACCTGTGGTGGCACGAGCTCGTCGACGGACAGTCCGAAGAGCACACTCCCGAGGCGTTCGACAGCGAGCACCCGCTGTTCATCCTCTACACGTCCGGGACGACCGGGAAGCCGAAGGGCATTCTCCACACGTCGGGTGGCTACCTGACGCAGACGGCGTACACGCACCACAACGTCTTCGACCACAAGGCCGGCGAGGACGTCTACTGGTGCACCGCCGACATCGGCTGGATCACCGGCCACAGCTACATCGTCTACGGCCCGCTCGCGAACCGCGTCACGCAGGTCGTCTACGAAGGCACGCCGAACACCCCGCACGAGGGGCGGCACTGGGAGATCGTCCAGAAGTACAAGGTGTCCCTCTACTACACGGCGCCGACGCTGATCCGCACCTTCATGAAGTGGGGCGCGGAAATCCCGGAGAAGTACGACCTTTCGTCGCTGCGCGTGCTGGGTTCGGTCGGCGAGCCGATCAACCCCGAGGCGTGGATCTGGTACCGCGAGAACATCGGCGCGGGCAAGGCGCCGATCGTCGACACGTGGTGGCAGACCGAGACCGGCGCGATCATGATCTCGCCGCTGCCGGGCGTCACGTCCACCAAGCCGGGTTCGGCGCAGAAGGCGCTGCCGGGCGTCTCCGCGAAGGTCGTCGACGACACCGGCACCGAGGTCGGGCACGGCGGCGGCGGGTACCTGGTGCTCGACAAGCCGTGGCCGTCGATGTTGCGCGGGGTCTGGGGCGACGAGGAGCGCTTCCGCGACACGTACTGGTCGCGCTTCAAGGACCAGGGCTTCTACTTCGCCGGCGACGGCGCGAAGTACGACAACGACGGTGACGTCTGGCTGCTGGGCCGCGTCGACGACGTGATGAACGTGTCCGGCCACCGCATCTCGACGACCGAGGTCGAGTCGGCGCTGGTTTCGCACCCGACGGTGGCCGAGGCCGCGGTCGTCGGCGCGACCGACCCGACGACGGGCCAGGGCATCGTGGCGTTCGTGATCCTGCGCGGCAACGCGGTCGACGGCGGCGAGGAGGCCATCCAGGCGCTGCGCAACCACGTCGCGAAGGAGATCGGGCCGATCGCGAAGCCGCGGCAGATCATGGTCGTGCCGGAGCTGCCGAAGACGCGCTCGGGCAAGATCATGCGCCGGCTCCTGCGCGACGTCGCGGAGAACCGGCAGGTCGGCGACGTCACCACGCTGGCCGACTCGTCGGTGATGGACCTGATCTCGTCGGGCCTGAAGTCGGGCAAGTCCGAGGAGTGAGCTAGCGTTCTCCCCGTCAGAGCCCTTCCGGCTTCGCGCCGGGAGGGCTCTGTCATGGAACCCCCGAGCGGCGCGCGTCGAACGCATGTTCTACACTGTGCCGCGAACCACACCCACTTCCCGGGCAAGGAGACGACACGACGATGACCGTGGATGTCCTGACGCACGACGAGGAAACGGCTTCGGCCACCACCGAGGCGCCGGCCGTTGCCACCGACGAGGCGACCGTCACCGAGTCCGCGTCCCCCTCCGCTTCGGAAGGCTCGCCCGAGCCGGCCGAGGAAGAGGCCCCCAAGCCCAAGCGCGGCCGCCCCAAGGGCGCGGCGACGGCGTCGACGGCGAAGAAGACCCGCACGGTCGAACTGATCCTGACGGTCACCGGCACCGCCGACGGCGAGTGGCAGGCCGAGCTGAAGAACGGCTCCAAGTGGGTCGCGAAGGGCCTCGAGATCCCGGCGGCGGCGGTCTCGCGTGCGGCGAAGGAGCTGCACAGCGAACTGTCCGGCCCGATCGACGAGGTGATCAACCAGGCCCGCGAGGCGCAGGCGGCGAAGGTCGCGGCGCTGGAGGCCGAGCTCGAGAAGGCCAAGCAGGCCCTCGCCGAGCTGGACGCCTGAGCTTTTTTCCAGGAGACGCCCGGGTCCGCTTCGCGCGGGGCCGGGCGTTTCCGCTATCCGGCCGCGGCCACCACGGCACGTGGCCGGGCGAGTCGATGGCGAGCGCGGTGATGGTCGCGTCGGAGTGCGCCCGGGCGCGCCGGTAGCGGCCGGTGATCTCCTCGCGTTTTTCGTGCTCACAGGTGCTTGACCAGGCCGAGGAGGGTGGTCCCGGTCGTGCCCGGGTCAGGCGATCGGCGGCCGCTCCGGCAGCGGGGACTTGAACTCCACCCACATCGAATCCGTCAGCGCTTCCACCTGGTGGACGACCCCGCGGGGGTGCACCGCCGAATCGCCTGGTTCCAGCTCTGCCTCCACGCCGTCCACCTCGCCGCGCAGGCGGCCCGACAGGACGTACACGATCGAGTCGTGGTCGTGCGTGTGCGGGGGTGAGGCCACGCCCGCCGGGTAGTGGATCAAGTACGCCAGGCCGCCCGGTGCCGTCTCCAGCAGCCGGAACCGGCCTTCGCCGCCGGTGATCGGGAGGCCCTCCACCGTACGCAGCGGCTGCCAAACCTGCTCGTCCATCCGACCATGATGGCCCAGGATCGCTGAGAGTCCACACAGGACCGACTTAGGCAAGGCACGCGTTAATTAGGCGTACCTGACAAAAAGAACAAGTCTCGCCACGATTCCCCGTTCGTGTTTCACTTGTCCGGTGACCGAAACGATCGACGGCGACGCCGTGGGGCACGCCCACGAACCGCACCAGGGCGTGGGCGGGAAGCTGAACTGGCTGCGGGCCGGGGTTCTCGGGGCGAACGACGGGATCGTGTCCGTCGCCGGGATCGTCGTCGGGGTCGCGGGAGCGACCACGGAAAGCACGGCGATCCTCACCGCCGGAATCGCCGGGCTCGTCGCCGGGGCCTTTTCCATGGCCGGCGGGGAATACGTCTCCGTGAGCACCCAGCGCGACACCGAACAGGCCTTGCTCCGGCTCGAAAAGCAAGAGCTCAAGACGATGCCGGAGGCCGAGGAGCGCGAGCTCGCCGGGATCTACGAGAACAAGGGGCTTTCGCCGGAGCTCGCGAGCCGCGTCGCGCGGGAGCTGACCGAAAAGGACGCGCTGCAGGCGCACGCGGAGGCCGAGCTCGGCATCGACCCCGACAACCTGACCAGTCCGTGGCAGGCCGCGTGGGCCTCGCTCATCGCGTTCTCGGTCGGCGCGCTGCTGCCGATCCTCTCCATCGCCTGGGCCGGCGTCTCGCTGCGGGTGTGGGCGTGCGCGGCCGCGGTCGTCGTCGGCCTCACGCTGACCGGCTGGCTCAGCGCGCGGCTCGGGGACGCCAAGGTGGGGCGCGCGATCCTGCGCAACGTCGGGGTCGGCGCCCTCACCATGGTCGTCACCTACTTCGTCGGGGTGCTCTTCGGGGTCACCGTCGGCTAGCTAGTGGACGCCCTTCATCAGCTTGCGGATGAAGGGGATGGCCAGGAACAGCAGCACGCCGACCCCGATCGCGACGCCGCCGACCGTGCTGAAGTACGGCGCTTCGTCGTCGACCGTGTAGTACTCGGCGAGCTTGCCGGACATCGCCGTGCCCAGGGAGATCGACAGGAAGTTCAGCGCGACCATCTGCGTCCGGAACGCTTCCGGCGCCAGCTTCGTCGACAGCGACAGCCCGACCGGTGACAGGCACAGCTCGGCGATCGTGAAGACGAACAGGATGCCGACCATAGCCAGCAGCGGGCTGGCGTTCTTGCCGCTGCCCACCATCGGCAGGAACAGCAGGAACGCGCACCCCATCAGCACCGTGCCGATCACGAACTTCATCGGCGTCGACGGCTGCCGGTCGCCGAGCTTCGTCCACAGCGCCGCGAGGATCGGCGCGAACACGATGATGAACACCGGGTTGATCGAGTTGACCCAGGACACCGGCATCTCCCAGCCGAACAGGCTCCGGTTCAGCCGCTGGTCGGTGTAGGCCGCGACGACCGTGAACTGCTGCTGGTACAGCGAGAAGAACGCGGCGCTGGCGATGAACATCGGGATGAACGAGAACACCCGGCTGCGCTCGACGCCGCTGATCTTGCGGCTGGTCAGGATGACGAGGAAGTAGATCACCGAGATCACGGCGACCACCCACACGACGACGTCGGCGAGGTTGCCCGGGTTGACCACGCCGGTCGTCACCAGCACGACGATGGCGGCGACCAGCAGCACCGCGGCCGCGATCGCCAGCAGGCGCTGCGACGACGGCAGCGGGTTCGGCACCTCCTTGGCCTTGTCGCCGAGGTTCTTGCGGCCGAGCGTGTACTGGATCAGGCCCAGCGCCATGCCGATCGCGGCCAGGCCGAAGCCGAGGTGGAAGCCGACCGCGGTCTGCGCGAGCCCGGTCAGCAGCGGGCCGACGAAGGCGCCGAGGTTGACGCCCATGTAGAAGATCGTGAAGCCGGCGTCGCGCCGCTCGTCGCCTTCGGCGTAGAGCGTGCCGACGATCGCCGTCGCGTTGGACTTCAGCCCGCCACTGCCGATCGCGACGCACACCAGGCCGACGCCGATCCCGGTCAGCCCCGGCAGCAGCGCCAGGCTGATGTGGCCGACCATGATCAGGACGGCGCTGTAGAACAACGTCCGTTCGGAGCCGAGCAGCCGGTCGGCCACCCACGCGCCGACGACCGCCGACAGGTAGACCAGGCCGCCGTACGCGCCGACGATGCCGAGCGCGGACTCCTGCGCCAGGCCGAGACCGCCCTGGTCGGCCTGGTAGTAGAGGTAGATGGGGAGGATGCCGAGCATCCCGTAGAAGGAGAAGCGCTCCCACATCTCGACGCCGAAGAGGTTCGCCAGCCCTCGTGGGTGCCCGAAGAACCTCGTGTCCTGCTGGACCTCGGTGGAGGTGCTCACAACTCTGTCTTCCTTTGTCTCGGACTTCGTTGTCGCTTGGCATGCTATGAGGACACCGTGTGACCCACCACCGCCACCCCGTGTGGCGGTGGCCATAACGATCCGTGACAAAAAGAATTAAAATACCGTCAAGGTGCGCCGGGAAGTCTGGTCGGCAACAGTGATCAGCGACCCCAGGAGCCGCCCCGATGACCCGCCCGCTCAGTGACTTCGCCCGCTACCTGCGCACCGAGACGACCGGCGGCCTGATCCTGCTCGGCGCGACCGCGGTCGCCCTGCTCTGGGCCAACTCGCCGCTGCGGGACAGCTACCACGCCCTGCGCGAGTTCCGGGTCGGCCCGGAGTTCCTGCACCTGAACCTGACGCTCGGGGACTGGGCCAAGGACGGCTTCCTCGCCCTGTTCTTCTTCGTCGCCGGGCTGGAGCTCAAGCGCGAGCTCGTCATCGGCGAGCTGTCCCGGTTCAAGCAGGCGATCCTGCCGGTCGTGGCCGCGATCGGTGGCATGGTCGTGCCCGCGCTCGTCGCGCTGGCCGTCGGCTGGGGGACGCCGGGCATCGAACGCGCCTGGGCCATCCCGGTGGCCACGGACATCGCGTTCGCGCTCGGCGTGCTCGCCCTGACCGCGTCGAACCTGCCCTCGAGCGCGCGGGTCTTCCTGCTGTCGCTGGCCGTGGTGGACGACCTCGGCGCGATCCTCGTCATCGCCCTGCTGTTCACGACCGGCTTCGACCTGGTCGCCATGGCTGTCGCCGTCGTGGCGCTCGCGCTCTACGCGTTCCTGCAGCACAAGCGGGTCCGGACGCCGTGGATCTACGTGCCGCTGGCGCTGCTCACCTGGGTCGCGGTGCACTCGGCGGGCATCCACGCGACGATCGCCGGCGTCGCGCTCGGCCTGCTCACCCGCGTCCGCGCCGACGAAGGCGAGGCCGAGGCGCCGGCACTGCGGCTCGAGCACCGGCTCCAGCCGTGGTCGGCGGCGGTGGCCGTGCCGGTGTTCGCGTTGTTCGCGGCCGGCATCTCGGTCAACGGCGACTCGCTGGGCGCGGTGTTCACGACGGCGTTGCCGCTCGCCGTCCTCGTCGGCCTGGTCGTCGGCAAGTTCGTCGGCATCCTGGGCGCCAGCTTGCTCGCCGTGAAGCTGGGCGCGGCGGAGAAACCGCGCGGGATGAGCTGGCGCGACCTCGCCGCGTTGTCCGTGCTCGGCGGGGTCGGGTTCACGGTCAGCCTGCTGATCGCGGAGCTGGCGTTGCCCGAGGAGACGAGCGAGCTGGCGAAGGCCGCGGTGTTGATCGCGTCCGCCGTGGCGTCCCTGCTGGCAGCGGCCCTGCTACTCCGCCGTAGCAAAGTGCACGCCCGAATCTCCGACACCGAATCTTCCGGGGCCGAGCCCCGGTCCCCGGCCGGGGACGAGCCCCCTGGACCCCCAAAACCCGACACGGTGTGACGCCGCCGCGCCCGGTTTCCGGACACATGGCACGATGACCCGGTGAGCAGCCCCAAGCACGAACGCACCGGCCCCGACGGCGTGGGGGCCGTGCCTTACCTCCCGCTGTCCTCCGCGAACGACGTCCCCGGCGACCAGTCGCTCGGCCGGCTGGTCGGCGACGCGACCCAGCACATCTCGACCCTGGTCAGGGCCGAGATGGAGCTCGCGAAGTCCGAACTGGTCGGCGAGGTGAAGAAGGGCCTCAAGGGGGCCGTCTACTTCCTGATCGCGCTGACGGTCTTCCTGTACAGCACGTTCTTCCTGTTCTTCTTCGCCGCCGAAGGCCTGGCCGAATGGGTGCGCTACCGCTGGATCGCGTTCGGCATCGTGTTCTTCCTGATGGTGCTGGTCGCGGCCGGAGCCGGCTTCCTCGGTTACCGCAAGGTGAAGAAGTTCAAGGCTCCCGAGCGGACCATCGCCAGCGTCAAGGAGACCGCCGCCGCGCTCAAGCCGCAGCGCGCGCCCGAAGACGACTTGACGACCACCCGCGACTGAGGCGTTGCCTGCTTCCCCCGACCCGTCGAGTGTCCGGCTCGACGGCCCGTGGGCCCACCGCGACGTCTCCGCGAACGGCATCCGGCTGCACGTCGCCGAGCTCGGCGACGGGCCCGTCGTCGTGCTGCTCCACGGGTTCGCCGAGTTCTGGTGGACCTGGCACCACCAGCTGCGGGCGCTCGCCGACGCCGGGTTCCGGGCGGTCGCCGTCGACCTCCGCGGTTACGGCGACTCGGACAAGCCACCCCGCGGCTACGACGCCTGGACGCTTGCCGGCGACGTCGGCGGGCTGATCAAGTCGCTCGGGGCGCGCCGCGCGCACCTCGTCGGGCACGCGTGGGGCGGCCTGCTCGCCTGGACGGTCGCGGCGCTCCACCCGCGGCTGGTGTCCTCGGTGACGGCGATCGGCGCCGCCCACCCGCTCGCGTTGCGCTCGTCGGTCCGCCCGTGGCGCGGCCAAGGACGCGCGGCCGGGCACCTCTTCCGCTTCCAGGTTCCCGTGGCGCCGGAGAAGTGGCTCGTGAAGGACGACGCCCAAGCCGTCGAAGACCTCTTCGGCGGCTGGGCCGGCCAGGACTGGCGGTCCACTTCGGACTTCGCCGACAGCGTGGGCGCGTTCCGGCGGGCGATGCTCGTGCCCGGCGTCGCGCACAGCGCGCTCGAGTACTACCGGTGGGCGTTCCGGGCGCAGTTCCGCGGCGAAGGCCGCCGGTTCACCGACGCCGTCGGCGCCCGGATCGCGGCGCCGACGTTGCAGCTGCACGGCGCCGACGACACCTGCATCCTGCCCGAGACGGCGACGTCGTCGGTGCGCTGGGCGGGCCCGCACGCCGAGCCGGAGCTCTGGCCGGGCGTCGGGCACTTCCCCCACCTCGAAGTCCCGGACCGCACGTCGGCGGCGCTCGTGGACTTCCTCAAACGAGACTGATCGCGTTCTTCGCCCGGTCGACCGACTCCTCCGAAGGACCGCCCTCCGGGTTCTCCGTCGCCAGCGCCTGGTTGAGCGCGACGAACGGCCGCATCCGCCGCTCGTAGGCCGCGAACGCCTCCTCGTGGCCGGCCCGGCCCAGTTCCTGCGCGAGGACGTAGGCGCCGACGAGCGCAAGGCTCGTCCCCTGCCCGGACAGCGCCGACGCGCAGTAGCCGGCGTCCCCGACGAGCACCACGCGCCCGGCCGACCAGCGGTCGAGGTGGATCTGGGCCATCGCGTCGAAGTAGAAGACGTCGGCGCCGGCCATGGCTTCCAGCAGCTTCGGCACCTCCCAGCCGACGCCGCCGAGCCGTTCGGCGATCAGCCGCTTCTGCTCCGGGACGGTCAGCCGGGGCAGCGGCTCCGAGCCGAACCCGAGCGTCACGCGCAGCTCGGTGTTGTCCCGCACGGGGTACGCGACGCCGCCGGTGTGCTCGTGGCGGAACCAGACCTGCCAGTCCTCGAGCCCGAGGAAGTTGGGCGCCGGGAAGATCGCCAGGTACTGCCCGAGGTGACGGGCGAACCGCTCCTCCGGCCCGAAGGCGAGCCGCCGCACGGCCGAGTGCAGGCCGTCGGCGCCGACGACGAGGTCGAACGTCCGGAAGCCGCCGTGTTCGAACTCGACGCGCACGCCGTGCGCCTCCTCGGTCAGCGCCGTGATCGAGTCGCCGAAGACGTACTCGACGTCGGCCGCCTCCTGCAGGATCGCGACGACGTCGTCGCGCAGCACCTCGAAGTCGGCGTTGTCGAGCCGTCCGCTGCTGTAGGTGAACTCCTCGGACCGGAACAGCTCCCGGCCCTCGCCGTCCACCACGGTCATCCCCCGCATCCGGGTGCGCAGCGCGCGCATCCGGTCGCCGAGGCCCATCTCGTCGACGACGTCGAGCGCGACACCGCGCACGTCGATCGCCTGGCCGCCGGTGCGCGGGCCGGGTGCGCGCTCGAGGACGGTCACCGCCCAGCCGTCGCGGGCCAGGAACCAGGCCAGGGTGCCGCCGGCGACGCCGGCGCCGGAGATCAGGACGTTCCGCATGTTCCCTCCAGGGTCGTACACTTGTGCGTCCCACAGTGGGGTTCACGCAGGTGTACGGCCAAATCTGTGCTAGCACAGACAGCCCGCTGTACTAGGTCAGGAGGCAGCGGTGAAGTACGTGGCCATCGCCGAGGAACTGCGCGGCCGGATCACCCGCGGCGAGCTTCCGCCGGGCGCGCGGGTGCCTTCGACGCGGCGGCTCGCGACCGAGCACGGCGTCGCGATGGCGACCGCGGCCAAGGCGCTGGCCCTGCTGGGTCAGGAAGGGCTGGTGCGCGCGGAGCCGCGGTCCGGCACGGTCGTCGCGGGCCGGGAACGCCGGTCCGGTGGCCACCGGCCCCTGACCCGGGACCGGATCGTGCGGACCGCCATCGCCGTCGCCGACGCGGAAGGCCTGGCCGCGCTCTCGATGCGCGGGATCGCGGCCCGCCTCGGCGTCGCGGCCATGGCGCCCTACCGGTACGTCACCGGCAAGGAGGAGCTGGTGCTGCTGATGGCCGACGCCGCCTACGGCGAACGCGGCTACCCCGCCGACCCGGTGGGCGATTGGCGGGAGCGCCTGACGTTGAGCGGCCGCACGCTCTGGTCGCTCTACCGACGGCACCCGTGGCTGGCCCAGCTGGCCCCGCTCACCCGGCCGCTGCCGCTGCGCAACCTCGGCATGCACGGCGAATGGGCGCTGGCGGCGCTGGCCGAGCTCGGCGTCGACGCGGCGACGCTCTGCGACCTGCACGTGCTGTTCTTCACCCACGTCCAGGGCCTCGCGATCCACCTCGAACGCGAGCAGCACGCGCTGGCCGCGTCCGGGCTGTCCGAGGAGCAGTGGATGGACCGCCAGGCGCCGCTGATGGGGACCATGACCAGCGGCCGTCCGGTGTTCACGAAGATGCTCCGCGAGCTCGGCGAGACCGGGTACGACCTCGTGCTCGACGACATCTTCGAGTCGGGCATGCGGGCGCTCCTGGACGGCCTCGCCCTGCGGTACGGCCGTTAGGCGGCGCAGGACCCGGTCGAGACGTTCGACGTCTGCGACGGTGCCGCGTCGACCTCGGCGCGGACCTGCTCGGCGGTCAGCGTGAAGCCCGTTTCCGGGGCCTCCACCGCCGCGCCGAAGACGACGCCGATGACCTTGCCGTCCGGCGTCACCATCGGGCCGCCCGAGTTGCCGCTGCGGATCTCCGCGCGGACCGTGAAAACGTCCCGCTGGACGGTGTTGGCCTCGTAGATGTCCGGGCCGCGCAGGTTGATCCGGCCGCGCACGCGGGCGGGCGTCGCCCGGTACGGGCCGTCGAGCGGGTAGCCGAGCACGATCGCGCTGTCACTCGCCCGCGCCGTCTCCGCGGCGAACTGCAGCGGCTCGGCGCGCAGCCGCGGCACGGCCAGCACCGCGATGTCGACCTCGGGGTCGAAGTAGACGACGCGCGCCGGGTAGTCGCCCTGGGTCGTCTCGATGCCGACGGTGTCGGTGCCGGCCACGACGTGGGCGTTCGTCATCACCCGCTGCGGCGCGATCACGAACCCGCTGCCTTCGAGCGACCGCGAGCACGAGCTGGCGCTGCCGCGGATCTTGACCACGCTGCCGTGCAGCTGCTGGACGGTGGCGCTGCTCTGCAGCGCGGGGTCCGGCGGCGAGGTGTCCGCCGTCGGCGCCTTCTCGAACGGATCCATGATGGACGGGAAGCCGGACGCGTCGAGCAGCTTGCGCAGCTGGCTCGGGAAGCCCTGGGCGGCGGCCGGCATGGTGTCGTTGACCTTGCCGAGCACGACCGAGCCGTTGATGGCCTTGGCCAGCCCCGGCAGGCCGGACACGGTCGTCAGCGGCGTCGCGATCAGCCACGCCACCACGAAGACGACCAGTGCCTGCACGATCGCGCCGAGCGTCTTGTCGACGCCGGAGAGCTTGTCCGGCCGGATCTTCTGCCGGAGCTTGCGGCCGACGTAGACGCCGATCGCCTCGCCGAAGGCGACGAGGAAGACGACGGTCGCGACCGCGAAGGCGACCTTCCACACCGGGTCGTCGAAGAACGAGACCACCACCGGCGCCAGCTTGATGCCGACGACCGCACCGAGCACGACGCCGACCAGCGACGGCAGCGCGATGAGCACGCCCTGGTACGCGCCGGACACCGCCGCCAGCAACGCGAGCAGCAGCACCAGCACATCGACCCAGTTCACGACGTCACTCCCCGTTCAGTACCCGCGCGCGGTAGGCGGCCAGCGCTTCGTCGAGGTCCCGGACGTCGCCCGGGTCCCATTCGCGCTCCCAGCCTCCCAGGCTCAGGAGGACCGACAGCAACCCGGCGGTGAACCCCCACACGAACAGGCCGCTGACCTCGAAGGCGGGCCCCTTCCAGGGCGCGCCGGCCTTCTTGACCGTGAACCGGTTCGCGGGGTCGACCAGGTCGGCGATGGCGACGCGGGCCACGGACGCCGTCTCGGCCGGGTCCACCGCGTGCACCGGCGACGGCTCCGCCCAGTGCGCCAGCACCGGCGTCACCGCGAAGCTGGAGACCGGAACGAACAGCTCCGGCAGCACCGCGACCGGCCGGACGCCGGCCGGGACGACCCCGGTCTCCTCTTCGGCCTCGCGCAGCGCCGTGCCGATCGGGCCGCCGTCGCCTTCCTCGGCGCCGCCGCCGGGGAACGAGACCTGCCCCGCGTGCGAGCCGAGCGTGTCGGCGCGGCGCTGGAGCAGGACGTCGGGTTCGCCGTCGGCTTCGCGCTCGCCGAAGAGGACGAGGACCGCCGCAGCGCGCGTGTACGCGGCTTCGGGCGGGCTGAACCGGGTGAACGTCTTCGCGTCGACGTCGCCGCTGACCTTGACCAGCGGCCGCAGCCACTCGGGCACCGACTCCGGCTCGACCAGTGGTCCGATCACGATGCCCCCTCGACTGCCGCGCGCACCTGGTCAGTGTTCCCGAAGGTGCGGGGATTCGCGATGAACCGGACCTCGCCACCGGCGGTGACCAGGTAGGACGCCGGGAGCGCCGAGGGCACCTTGAGCGCGGCGCGGACCGGGCCGCTGCCGCCGTCCCCGTCGAACACCGACGGAAGGTGCACGCCCAGGCGGGCCAGGAGGTTCAAGCCGTCCTTCGCCGGGCTCTGCACCTGGACGCCGAGGACGCGCACGGCGCCCGGCTGCTTCGCGTACTCCTGGAGCACGGGCAGCTCGGTCCGGCACGGCTGGCACCACGACGCCCACACGTTGACCAGCACCGGAGCGCCGGCGAGGGCCTGGCCGACATCGACGCTCGCGCCGTCGCCGAGGCAGTCCGCCTTGACGCCTTCGAGCTGCTTCACCGGCGGCGCGGAGCCCGGCGCGGGACACGGCTGGAGCGCCGCCGCGGACCGGTCGGGCGCGAGGTCCTCGGACGGCTTCGCGGCACGGTCGTCACCCCCGCGCGGCAGCAGCGCGACGATCAGCGCCACGGCCAGCACCGCGGCGGCCAGCGCCCACTTGGTGACTCTCGTCACCGGGGCGCCGCCAGGGCCAGGATGTGGTCTTTTTCGACGCCCTTGACCAGTTTCGCGGCTTCCTCGAACCCGGTCGGGCCGGTGCCGTACGACGGGCAATCCCTGGCCAGCGGGCAGGCGCCGCACGCGGGCTTCTTGGCGTGGCAGACGCGGCGGCCGTGGAAGATCACCCGGTGGGAGAGCATCGTCCACTCCTTGCGGGGGATCAGCTCGCCGACCGCGTGCTCGACCTTGACCGGGTCTTCTTCGGCCGTCCAGCCCCAGCGCCGGACCAGCCGGCCGAAGTGCGTGTCGACGGTGATGCCGGGGACGTCGAAGGCGTTCCCGAGCACGACGTTGGCGGTCTTGCGGCCGACGCCGGGCAGGGTGACGAGGTCGTCGAGCTTGGCGGGCACCTCGCCGTCGAAGCGTTCGACCAGCGCCGCGCCGAGCCCCATCACGGAGTTCGCCTTGGCCCGGTAGAAGCCGGTGCTCCGGAGGTACTCCTCCAGTTCGGTGCGGTCGGCGCCCGCGTAGTCGGCGGCGGTCCGGTAGCGCTCGAACAGCGCCGGCGTGACCAGGTTCACCCGGACGTCGGTGGTCTGCGCGGACAGCACGACCGCGACCAGCAGTTCCAGTGGCGTGGTGAAGTCGAGCTCACAGTGGGCGCCGGGATACACGTCGTCCAAGCAACGCTTCATCCGCCTGGCGCGTCTCACCAGAGCCAATCGGCTTTCACCAGCGCCCTCACGGGGGGCGTTCGTGGTGGCAGGAGGCACCCCGATAGCCTACGGGCGCCGTCGGACGGGCCGGTCAGTGCACCGGTGGACACCGACACGCCAGAGCACCACCTCGGCGCAGTTTTCCGGCCGCCATGAGCGAGGATCTGGAGTAGATGCTTTTCACTGAGTGTTTCGGGGTCCGGTCATGACTGTCTGGTTCGTCATCCTGGTCCCCCTCGTGATCATGTTCTTCGCGCTCTTCATGGAGCGCGTCGAAAGCAGGCTCAAGCACGTCGCGGTGCAGGAGAACGAGGTCGAAGAGTTCCTCGAGCAGGCGCAGCCCAACGAGGTCAGGGCGCTCTACGGGCACGGCATCGGCCGGGCCCTCGAGCTGTTCCGGCTCCGTAGGCTGGGCGGACGGGCAGCCAGGCTACGCGCGCGTCGCGTGCGGAGTTAGGCTCCACGTTCGAACGAGATCGTTTCGGCGGGCCGCGCGTCCGACGGGCGATCTCGGGAGTACGCCCTAGACTGACGCGCAAGTGATCGGCGTCACGCTCCTCCAGCCAAGGGAGGGGCGTGAACGTTTCTCGACGAGGAGGCACCCGAGGTGGACGAAACCCTGGCCCGTGCGGGCATTTTCCAGGGTGTGGAGCCGGCAGCGGCGGAGGCGCTGGCCCAGACCTTGGAATCCGTGGAGTTCCCCCGCGGCCATGTCATCTTCAACGAGGGTGAACCCGGCGACAAGCTGTACATCATCCAGTCCGGCAAGGTGAAGATCGGCCGCAAGTCGCCGGACGGCCGCGAGAACCTGCTGGGCATCTTCGGCCCGTCCGACATGTTCGGCGAGCTGTCCATCTTCGACCCCGGCCCCCGGACGTCGAGCGCGACCACGGTCACCGAGGTCCGCGCGGTCACCATGGACCGCCCGGCCCTGCGCCAGTGGATCTCGACCCGCCCGGAGATCGCCGAGCAGCTGCTGCGCGTGGTCGCGCGCCGCCTGCGCCGGACGAACAACATGGTCGCGGAACTGATCTTCACCGACGTCCCGGGCCGCGTGGCGCGCGCGCTGCTGCAGCTCGCGCAGCGGTTCGGCAGCCAGGAGGCGGGCCTGCTGCGGGTCACGCACGACCTGACGCAGGAAGAGATCGCCCAGTACGTCGGTGCCTCGCGCGAGACCGTCAACAAGGCCCTCGCCGACTTCGCCCACCGCGGCTGGCTGCGGCTCGAAGGCAAGAGCGTGCTGATCCTGGACCCGGAGCGTCTGGCCCGCCGCGCTCGCTGAGTCTTTTCACGGCGAAGGCCCCTCACCTCGGTGAGGGGCCTTCTTCGCACCCGAAACACAGTGCTGGCCCAAAACAAAGAGCCGGGCGCCACCCCCGACGTGGCGCACCGGCTCTTCGTTGTCGCGCGGACCATCCCCCGACGATCCGCGCTCCCCGCCCTCCGGGCCAGGCCCCGACCCATATGCCGGAGGGAGCTGGGTTCTGTGCTGTTGTTCAACCATCACGGCCCATACCCACGAATTCAAGGCCATTCACTCTCAAGGACGCCACCCGGGCCGTTTCGTTGCACGAGTTCACGGAGAATATCGTGACTGTTACCGGATCGAGACCAGTCATGATCCACTTGCAGTCGCCGGTGACGCACCTGACCGCCAAATAACTGGTACTAACGTACCACTCTGCGGCATACTGTCACGCGTGTCCCAGTCTGCCTCGAACCACGAAAGCCGCACGTCCCTCGCCGACTACCGCACCGCGCTGACGACCCGCGCGGCCCGGCGGCCCGCCGTCGCGTCCGTGCTCGCCCGCCTGCCGATCGCCATGATCGGCATCTCGGCCCTGCTCTACGTCCAGCGCGAGACCGGCTCGTTCGCCGCCGCCGGGCTCGTCTCGGCCGGTTCACTCGTCGGGGTGTCGATCGGCGCCGTGGTGCAGGGCAGGCTGATCGACCGGTTCGGGCCCACGCGGCCGCTGCTCGTCGTCGCGCTGCTGTCGGCGCTCTCGATGGCGGCGCTCGTGACGGCGATCGAATCGCACGCGGCGACGGTCGTGCTCGTCGCGCTGGGCGCGGTCACCGGGCTGTCGGAACCGATGGTCGGGTCGGCGTCGCGGGCGCTGTGGACGCGGCTGCTCCCGCCGGGTGGCGCGCGCAACGCCGCGTTCTCCTACGAGGCGATCAGCATGGAGGTCTTCTTCATCCTCGGCCCGGGTGTCGCCGGGCTGCTGGTGCTGGCGCCGTGGGCGGGGACCGGGCTGGTGCTGGGCGTCGCGCTGCAGTTCACCGGCGCGCTGCTGTTCGCGCTGAGCCCGGCGGTCCGGGACTGGGGTCCGGCTCCGGGTCCGTCCGGCTCCCTGCTGGGCGCGCTCTCGAGCCCGGGCATGCGGACGCTGGCGCTCGCCGCGCTCGGCTTCGGCGTGGTGATCGGGTTCGTCGAGGTCGCCGTGCCGGCGTCGGCCACCGAGGCCGGTTCTCCCTCGTTCGGGGGGTTGCTGCTGTCGGCTTGGTCGCTGAGCTCGGTCGCGTTCGGCGTCGCGTACAGCCTGCGGCCGTGGCCGCGCCAGCTGGGCCTGCGGCTGCCGGCGCTGCTCGGCGGGTTCGGCGCGCTGGTGGCGCTGCTCGCGTGGCCGTCGTCGCTGTGGGGCCTGGCGCTGATGATGCTGCTCGCGGGTGCGTTGATCACGCCGCAGTCGACGGCGCACTCGGCGGCGATCGAGCTGGTCGCCCCGGCCGGGACCGCGGCCGAAGCGTTCGGCTGGGTGCTGACGGCGGTGACGCTCGGGTTGGCGGGCGGCCAGTCGGTGAGCGGCTACCTGGTCGAGCACGCGGGCCCGGGCGCCGCGTTCCTGGCGGCGAGCGTGGCCGGGCTGGTGCTCGCGGTGGGGGTCTGGCTGCTGCGCGGGACGATGCGACCGGCTTCGCCGCCGGCGGACGTCACCTCGCCCACGCTGGTCGGCGCCGGTCAGTAGGTCTGCCGCGGCTGGTCGTGAGTGGGAACCGTGTTCTACCCAGTTTCTCACTCACGACCCCTGAGCTGCGGGTTTGCGGTTTTTGTCGGTGGTCGCCGCTAGCTTGGCGGGCATGGACGTCACCGCTCCTGCCCACCGCCTCTCGGCGGCTGTCTCCGCCGCGTCGCGGCTGCTGCCCGCGCGCGCCGGGCTGCGGCTGCGCGCCGGTTCGGCGGGGCTGACGGTCGCCGGCAGCGACCCGGATCTCACCGTCCGGTTCGACTGCCCGGCGACCACGCACACCGACGGCTCGGTCGTCGTCCCGGCGGCGCCGCTGGTGGAGACGCTCAAGGTGCTCGACGCCGAGCTGGTGCGCTTGGTCGTCGAAGGCAGCCGCCTGGCCCTGCGGCTGGACAACGCCCGCTTCGCGCTCCCGCTCCTCCCGGACACCGAGGCGGCCGCCGGCCCGCCCGCCCAGGTGTCCGAAGTGGACGGTGCGGCGTTCGCCTCGGCGTTGCGGGTCGTCGCGGGAACGGCGGCGAAGGACGACCCGCTCCCGCTGTTCACGGGCGTCCGCCTCCAGTCGGCGGGCGACCGGCTGACGCTGACGGCGTCGGACCGCTACCGGATGGCGGTGGCGCGCCTGCCTCTGCTGTCGCCGGGTGCGCTGGACGTCCTGGTCCCGGCGGCCCTGCTGTCGGAAGCGGCCCGTCAGGCCCGCGGCCGCGTCGGCCTGCACGTCGGCCCGGGCCGGTTCGGGGTCAGCTGGCCGGGCGGCCTGGTCGGCACGGCGGTCCTGGACGCGGGTTTCCTGTCCGAGGACTCGATCCAGTCGGGCGCGGTGGACACGACGGTGACATTGGCGGCGGACGCGCTCGCGGCGGCCGTCCGCCGCGTGGGGGTGTACGCGGAGGATCGGCGGGTCCTCACGCTGCAGGTGGGCGACGCCCAAGTCCGCCTGGCGAGCGCCCGCCAGGACACGGGCGAGGCGGAGGAAACCCTGAAGGCGGACGTCACCGGCGGCCGGACGTCACCGGCGTTCCAGGCGCGCTACCTGCTCGACGCACTGCAGGCGTTCGACGGGGAGCGGGTGGAGCTGTCCATCCAGCCGGGGATGCGGGCGTGCGTCCTGCGGGCGGCAGAACCCGGGGAGGTGGAACTGACGTACTACCTGATGCCGATGCTCAGCCGTTGACGTCAGCGACCCGAGCGGCTCGGACTGTCGGAGCTACACCGGCGGCACCGTGCCGAAGCGCTTCAGCGTTCTGATCATCGGGGCCGTCTCCACCTGGCGTACGCCTGGCAACCCGCCCAAGTCGTCGGCCAAGGACGAATACAGGGCCGCGTCGTCGCGGCAGCCGACGTTCGCCACCAGGTTCGACGGGCCCGTTGTGGCCGCCGCGAAGGCGACCTGGGGGTGGGAGGCCAGCGCCTGGCCGACCGACTCCAGGGCTGACGGAGCCACCGTCAGCCAGAGGATTGCCGTCAGCGGGTAGCCCAGCAGGGCTGCGTCCACCTCTACGTCGAAGTACAGCGCTCCCGACGTGCGCATGGCCTCGAGGCGACGGCGGACCGTCGACTCCGAGCGGCCCGAAGCCGCCGACAAAGTCGACATGTCGGCTCGGTCGTCGTGGGCCAGCGCGGCCAGGAGGGCCGGGTCGCCGGGTTCTGGGCGGTAGGTCGTCGGCGTCGCAGAGGGAAGGAGCGCGGCCGCCTCCGAAGGGGACAGCGCGCTCGAGCGGCCGGACCAGCCCGCCGGGCCGCCGGCGAAACGGCCCAGCAGGCGGTAGGCCGTCATCGAGACCACCCGGGGTGTCTTCGGCAGCTGACCCAGCAGGAGGCCGCGCGTAGCGGGGCGCGGATGAAGCACACGATCTCCGTGCCGCCGGACATCAGGCTCACCCGCTGGGTGTCGTCGCGGCGGGCCAGTGCCGCGGCGATCGGGGCGGCCGCGTCCGGGACGCAGCCCAGGCGGATCAGCCAGTGGACCTGGCCGAGCGGGGCCGCCTCCGGGACGCCGACCACGCGCCGCACCCCGGACGAGCGCAGCTTCCGGTAGCGGCGGGCCACCGTCTGGTCCGAGACGCCCAGCACCGACGCGATCGCGCTGAACGACGCCCGGCCGTCCAGCTGCAGCGCGTGCGCCGACCGTCGGTCGAGGTCAAGGAGAAAAGGCCGGCGGGAGACCAGGCTCGGCGGCATGAACATCGACCACACCGTCTTCCTGACCAGGAAGTACGCCGAAACCTGGCGGCGCTACGAAGAACTCGGCTTCACGCTGAGCCCGCCGTCGCCGCACTTCGCGTCCCGTCCCGGCGACGACGCACTCGTGCCGAGCTGCACCGCGAACCGCTGCGCCTACTTCGGGGACTCGTTCCTCGAACTGATCGGCATCGTCGACGAAACCGCCGGCGATCCGTGGCGGGTCCTGCCCATCCTGGACGCGCGGGGCGACGGCCTGCACGGCTGCTCCTTCGGCGTCGACGACTCCGAGGAAGCCGAACGCCGGCTGCGCGAAGCCGGGCTCTCGAACTCGGGCGTGCTGAAGCTGCAACGGGACGTCGAACTGCCCGAAGGCACTCGCACCGCGCGCTTCCGCAGCGTCCACGTCAGCCGGGACCGGACACCCGAAGGCATCCTGCACACCGCCGAGCACCTGACGCCGGAGTACGTCCACCAGCCGCGCTACCTCGGCCACCCCAACGGCGCCCGCGGGGTCGCCGGGATCTTGCTGGTCGTGCCCGACGACGAAGTCGCCGCCTTCGAGAAGAGGTACGCCGTGATCACGCAAGGCCGGCCGCTGGCCGGCATCGTCGGCGTCAGCGACCTCGACGCCGTTTTGCCCGGCGAACTCCCGAAAGAACTCCCGTTCTTCGCCGCCCGCGGCGTCGCGGTTGCCGACCTGGCGAAAGCGCGGAAGCTGGTCGAGGAGCACGTCCCGACCACCACCCGGGCCGGCGGGTTCTTCGTCCGCGCCGAGGACGCGGGTGGCGCCGCGCTGTACTTCGAGGAGGCACGATGATCGTCGAAACCACCACCGGACCGGTGCGCGGCGCGCAGGGCGTGTTCAAGGGAATCCCCTACGCCACCGCGAAACGCTTCGAAGCACCCATACCGCCGAAGCCGTGGACCGAGGTGAGGGACGCGCTCGAACCCGGTCCCGCGGCGCCGCAGCCGCCGTCGCGACTGGAGCACGCACTCGGGCCGATGCCCCTGCCGCAGAGCGAGGACTGCTTGTCCCTCAACGTCTTCACGCCGTCGACCGCCGGGAGCCGGCCGGTGCTGGTGTGGATCCACGGCGGTGGGTTCTCCAGCGGTTCGGGCGGTCAGGTCTGGTACACCGGCACGCGCTTGGCGCGCGAGGCCGACGCCGTCGTCGTCACGCTCAACTACCGCCTGGGCGTGCTCGGCTTCCTGAGCGCCGAAGGGATTCCGCCGAACCTCGGGATCGCCGATCAGCTCGCCGCGCTCGAATGGGTGCGGGACAACACCGCCGCGTTCGGCGGGAACCCGGCCGAAATCACCCTCGGCGGGCAGTCCGCGGGTGCGCAGTCGACGCTCGCGCTGTGGTCGTCGCCGCGCGCGCACGGCCTGATCAAGCGGATCGCGTTGCAGAGTGCGCCACTTGGGATGCGACCGTCCACAACGGACGAAGCCGCGGTGGCCGCCGGGCGGTTCGCCGAGGCGTTGGCGGGCGAGGACATCCGGACCGCGCCGGTCGAGCGGGTGCTGGCCGCGCAGCTCGCGGTGCCCGGGAAGCCGGGCTCGATCCAACCGCCGTTCCAGCTGGTCGCCGACGACGACCTCGTCGCGGCCGACCTCATCGAGGCCGCACCACGCGGGCCCGCGCTGATCAGCTGGACGCGAGAAGAGCTGCGCGCCTTCGTCCCCGACGCGCCGCGAGAAGCGATCGAGACCGCCAACGGCTTCTTCACCAGCGAAAGCTGATCGAGAAGCTCGACGCCGTCACCTACCGCTTCGACTGGCAGGCGCCCGGCAACCGGTTCGGTGCCTGCCACTGCATCGACATCCCGTTCCTCTTCGGCACCCACGACGTCTGGGCCGCGCCGATGCTCGACGGCGCCCCGGAGGGCCTCGAAACGGAACCCGGGGTGCGCGAAGTGTGGGCCGCCTTCCTGCACGGAAAGCGGCCCAGCACGATCAGCCCGCCGAAGCTGCCTTGACGGCGGCCTCGACCTCGGCGAAGGACGGGTTGACCATGGCGGTCGACCCGACGATGACGGTCGGGACCGTCTCGTTCCCGTTCGCGACTTCGCGCACGCGCGCGGCCGCGGACGGGTCCTCCCAGATGTTGATCTTCCGGACGTTGAAGCCGCTCTTCGACATCGGCCGGTCCAGCGCGGCGCAGAACCCGCACCCCGGGCGCCAGTAGAACTCGACCTCGACGTTGCTCATCCCTGTTCCTCCGACCGCAAGTAGTCCAGCTGCGCCTGCACGCTCAGTTCGGCGGGCGCCCACAGCGCCCGGTCGACGTCGGCGTACACGACCTCGACGACCTGGCGCGGGGTGGCGTCCGCCCCCAGCGTCCGAAGAGCCGAACGCACCTGGTCGAGCCGCTGTTCCCGGTGCGCGAGGTACTCACGCGCGGTAGCCGGCAGATCGGGGAGCTCCGGGCCGTGCCCGGGCAGCCCGGTCGTGCCCGCCGGCAGCTCGATGAGCTTCCGCAGCGAGCGCAGGTAGTCGCCGAGGTCGTGCAGCACCGTGGTGCCGCGCCCGAGGATGGTGTCGCCGGTCAGCACCTGGCCGTCGAGCACCAGCGACACCGAGTCGCCGGTGTGGCCGGGGGTGTGCAGGACACGCAGGTCGAGGCCGCCGGCCGAGATCACTTCGCCGTCCACAAAGGACGACGCGCCGACGCACAGCGCAGGGTCGAACGCCCGCACCGGCGCCCCGACACGCTCGGCGAACCACGGCGCGCCCTCGGCGTGGTCGGGGTGGAAGTGCGTGAGGAGCACCAGCTCCACCGCGCCGACGCCGGCCAGCAGCTCGAGGTGCTCAAGGTCGCGGTACCCCGGGTCGACGACGACGGCCGGGGTGTCCGGCGTCGCCCGCAGCACCCAGCTGTTGGTGCCTTCGAGCGTCATCGACGACGGGTTGTTCTCCAGCAGCACCGAAGCCGTCTCGGTGACCTGGCGCAGCACGCCGTACGCGGGGGCGCTCATCGCTTCTCCAGCACGACGCGGACGTGGTCGTTCTCGCGGATGAGCGTCGGTGCGATCCGGACGATCTCGCGAGGCGCGTTCAGCACGTCTTCGGCGGTCGCGAACTGCGCGAGCTCGCTCAGCGTCAGCCACGTCGGCGGCATCAGCATGCGGCGGCCTTCGCGCGCGTCGGCGATCGCCTCCTCAGGACGCTGCCAGCCGGAGCTCGACGCCTCCGACGTCGCCCCGTCGGCCTGCTGGCCCTCCGGCAGCTTCGCGACGTAGAAGCGAGTGTCGTAGCGGCGCGGCTCCTGCTCCGGCGTGATCCAGTGCGCCCAGGGGCGCAGCAGGTCCGCGCGCAGTGTCAGGCCCGCGTCGGCGAGGAACCCGGCCAGCGACACCTCCCGCGTCTCCAGCGCCTGGCGCGCGGCGGCGTACGGCACGACGTCGGTGAGCACGGTCTCCGAGCTGCCCGCGAGCAGCACCCCGGACTCCTCGAACGTCTCGCGCACCGCCGCGCAGGTCAACGCCCGCGCGAGGGCTTCGTCACAGCCGAAGCGCGAGGCCCACCACGACGGGGCCGGGCCGGCCCAGGCCACCGACGCGTCGGCGTCGCGCTGGTCCACCCCGCCGCCCGGGAACACGGTCATCCCGCCCGCGAACGGCATGCCCTTGACCCGGTGCTGCAGGAAGACCTCGACGCCGTCGGCGCCGTCCCGGACCAGGATCACGGTGGCCGCGTCCTTCGGCGTCGCCGGCGGGCCGTCCGAGTTGGCGCGGGTGGCTACCCCGGCGCCGACCGGGATGTCGAAGACGAACTCCTTTGGCTGCTCCACCCGGGCAACATACCTCCGCCACCCGACGTTCCGTCGCCCAGTTGTGGCATCCCGGACACAGCAAAAGCCGCACTTTCACGTGAAAGTGCGGCTTTGTGCTGCAAAGCCTAGGGGGCGGTCCAGCCGCGCTGGTCGCCGCCGGAGCGGGAAGCGCCGTTGAGCCGCATCTTCGCCGCCTCGGCCCGCTCGCGCTCGGCCAGCTCGGCGTGCAGCTCGCGCAGCAGCGCCCGGTCGCGCTCGCTCAGGCTCGGGTCGTCGAGGTCCAGCGCCGGCAGCTCGACGACTTCGTGCATCGACGGCTTGCCCGCGGCGATCTCGCGGCCCTTCTCCGGGTCTTCGGCCAGCGCCTGCCGCAACTGCGCGACTTCGGCCGGCGTCAGGTCGGCGGTGCGCTCCGCGCGGGTCTCGGACCGTTCGGCCCGGATCTTGCGGGGCGGTTCCGGGGCCGGTGGCGGCGGCGAAACGATCGGCACCACCGGGGCGACCGGCTCGACCGGCGCCGTCGTGGTGCTGCTCGAACGCATGCTGTGCCTGCTGCCCGACTCCGCGACCGGCTCCGGGCTCACCGGGGCCGGCGGCTTGACGATCGGCTCCGGCCGAAAGGACGACGTGCTCGACGTCGTGCCCCCCGTCACCCAGGCCGGCGACGCGGCCGCCGAAGCGGCCTGGTGGTACTCGGAGTGCGCCACTCCCGGACCGCTGACCTCGACGACCGAGTGGATCCCGGCCCGGCGCAGCGCCGTGTCGACGCGGAACGCGACGGCGGGCGGGTTGCCGTCCGGTCCCAGCTCGACCAGCACCACGCGCTGCGGCAGCGCGCCCGGCACGCTGCCGGCCGGCGTGTTGCGCCACACCGCGTGCACCGACCGGACGTCCGGCAGCACCTGCAGCGTCCGGTCGAGCGCCTCGGCGATGCCGAACTCCGGGGAGTTCTCGCCGGTGAACCGGTGCGCGTTGACCGGCTCGGCCTCGTCGACCAGCAGATCGTTGGCCAGCGTCGCGTCCGAACGGCTCATCTCGAGCACCAGCGCGAGCTCGCGCTGTTCGGCGGAGCTGACCGGGATCCGGCCCGCGATGAGCGTGCCGGTGGTCAGCTCGACCGCCTCGTCGATGTGGGCACGGGCGATCAGCTCCCGTGCTTCGGTGAGTGCGCTGTCGTCGATCCGGCCCGCCAGGGCCAGTAACAGGTTGTGCAGGCGCAGGGGCACCGAGAACCCGTCCATGGGCGGGCCGTCGTGGACCTCCACCATTGCCTTGCTCCCTCCCAGCTCGCTGGCGGGCGAGCGTTATGCGGCTACTAGCCGGCTTCCCGTCACCGCGCCCACGCAGACCAGCTCTGAGTCGGCCAGCGCGGCCCGGTGGTAACCCGGCAGGTCGAAGCGCGGCGGGATGACTTCGACGCTGGGCTCTTCGTCGCCCAGAACGCGCAGCACCCGCTGCAGCTCGCCGGTCAGCCTCGGCAACCCCGCCTGTGCGGTGATCAGCAGGACGCGCTTGGCGGTTCCCTGCCCGACCACACCGACGTGTCGCCAGCTCTGCCGCACTTCCCCCACGTCCGGGCGTCCCCGCAACGTTGCGTGGATCAACACGGACACGGAGTCGACCGAGTTAACCCATTCGGGCGCACTCGACGTGAATGTGTACCGGTTCTCGGTGACGTCGTCTACCCCCAGCGTCGAACTGACCTGGTGCCAGTCCGCGCCGTGCGGGATGAGACCGGCCACGAGCAGCCGGTACTCCGTCTGGTCGAGATCGATCCTGTGCTTAAGCAAAGACCTCGGCAGGGTCCGGGCGAGCGTGCCCATGGCGCCCTCGCCGAGCCAGTCGCGGAACCGCCACAGCAGCTGGTCGGGCAGCCGCCCGGCCAGCCGGAGCAGCAGTTCGTGCGTGGACTGCTCGATGTCCGGATCCATCACTGCACCTCCACGATCAGTTCGACCTCCACCGGCGAGCCGATGGGCAGTTCCGCGACGCCGACGGCCGAGCGGGCGTGGATGCCCGCGTCGCCGAAGACCTCGCCGAGCAGCTCGGACGCGCCGTTGACGACCGCGGGCTGGCCGGTGAAGCCCTCCGCGGAAGCCACGAAGCCGACAACCTTGACGATCCGCGCGACGTTGTCAATGCCGACCAGTGCGTGCACGGCCGCGAGCGCGTTGAGCACCGACGTGCGGGCGTGCCCCTTGGCCTCTTCCGGGCTGATCTCCGCACCGACCTTGCCGGTCGCGGCGAGCACGCCGTCGACGAAGGGCAGCTGACCCGAGGTGTAGACGTGCTTCCCGCTCTGGACGGCGGGCACGTAGGCGGCCAGCGGAGCGGCCACGCCGGGCAGCTCGATGCCGAGTTCCTTCAGCCGTTCGCTCCAGCTCACGGATCAGCCCTTCGGACGCTTGAGGTACGCGACGTGCTGCTCGCCCGTCGGGTTCGGCAGCACGGTGACCAGTTCCCAGCCGTCCTCGCCCCACTGGTCGAGGATCTGCTTCGTCGCGTGGATCAGCAGAGGGACGGTCGCGTACTCCCACTTGGTGGCGCTCATAGGTCGGGAGCGTAGCCAAGCGGGCAAGAGCGCCGGGGGCCACCGCCGTGTTTCGGCTCGCGACGCGCCGGAGTGTGGTTCATCTCACGCCGCTAGCGTTGGCCCGTGGATACCTGGCGCGTGATCGCGACGGCGCTGCTCGCGGCGGCCGGACTCCCCCTGGTGCTCGTCGTGATGGCGAAGGTGCGCGATCGGACGCAGAGCTCGGGGCAGGTGGCCATCGGCGGCGTGATCACCTTCACCCTGCTGCTCGTGGTGGGCGTGCTCACCCTCACGGTGCTGCCCGGCGCCGTGGCCTGGGCACTGGTCGCGGCGGTCGCCGCTGCGGTCAGCGTCATGCTGCTGGCCAGCTGAGAGCTGATTTAGGGTGAAGAAGTGACCACTTCCCATGCCGGCTGGACCGACGAGCTTGCCCGTGCCCGGCTGCACTTCGTCACCGGCAAGGGCGGGACCGGCAAGACGACGCTCGCCGCCGCGCTCGGGCTCGCGCTCGCCCGCGAAGGCCGGCGCGTGCTGCTCATCGAAGTCGAAGGCCGCCAGGGCATCGCCCAGCTCTTCGACACCGAGCCGCTGCCCTACGCCGAGCAGCGCATCGCGTCCGTCCCCGGTGGGGGCGAGCTGCGCGCGCTGCACATCGACGTCGAAGCCGCGCTGCTCGAGTACTTCGAAATGTTCTACAACCTGGGCTTCGCCGGCCGGACGCTGCGGCGGATGGGCGCGATCGAGTTCGCCACCACCCTCGCGCCGGGCCTGCGGGACGTCCTGCTCACCGGGAAGGTCAAGGAGTGCGTCGGGCGCACCGAGTCCGACGGGCGGCACACCTACGACGCCGTCGTCGTCGACTCGCCGCCGACCGGCCGGGTCGTCAAGTTCCTCGACGTCACCAAGGCACTGACCGACCTCGCGAAGACCGGCCCGATCCGCGGCCAGGCCGACGGCGTCGTCAAGCTGCTGCACTCCGGCGAGACCGTGATCCACCTCGCCACGCTGCTGGAGGAGATGCCGGTCCGCGAGACCGTCGAGGCCGTCGCCGAGCTGGACGGCGCCGACCTGCGCCCCGGCGCGGTGCTGGTCAACCGGGTCAGACCGCCCCGGTTGCCGGCCCGTTCGGTGACCGCCGCCGCGGACGGCCGCGTCGACGCCTCGCGCGTCCGCGACGGGCTCGCGTCGGCCGGGCTGAAGCTGCCGCAGGAGACGCTGGAAGCGCTGGTCGACGAGACCGTCGAGCACGCCGTGCGGGTCGCCGCCGAGCAGCGGGCGCGGGAGCAGCTCGCCGAGGCCGACCTGCCCACCCTCGAACTGCCGGACCTGACCGACGGCATCGACGTCGCGGCCCTCTACGAGCTGGCCGAGGCCCTGACCGAGCAGGGGGTGCGGTTGTGACCACCGTCGACATCGACGCGTTGCTGGACGACCAGGAAAGCCGTGTGATCGTCTGCTGCGGCTCGGGCGGTGTCGGCAAGACCACGACGGCCGCGGCGCTGGCGCTGCGCGCGGCCGAGCGCGGCCGCCAGACGGTCGTGCTGACCATCGACCCCGCGCGGCGGCTGGCCCAGGCGCTGGGCTTGCGCGAACTCGGCAACCACCCGAAGCAGGTGCAGGTCGACGGGTTCGAGCCCAAGGGCGAGCTGTGGGCGATGATGCTCGACATGCGCCGCACGTTCGACGACATGGTGCGCGTGCACGCCGGGCCGGAACGCGCCGAGGCGCTGCTGAAGAACCCCTTCTACCAGACCATTTCCACGTCGTTCTCCGGCACGCAGGAGTACATGGCGATGGAGAAGCTGGGCCAGCTCGCGGCGACCGGCGACTGGGACCTGATCATCGTGGACACCCCGCCGAGCCGCTCCGCGCTGGACTTCCTGGACGCCCCGACCCGGCTGTCGTCCGCTTTGGACGGACGGATGATCCGCCTGCTGACCGGCCCGGCGAAGGCCGGCGGCTGGGGCCTGCGCAAGGTCGTCAACGCCGGGTTCTCGATGTTCGCGAAAGCGGTGTCGACGATCATCGGCGGCCAGCTGCTGACCGACGCTTCGGCGTTCATGCAGGCGTTCGACAGCATGTTCGGCGGCTTCCGCGAGCGCGCCCGCAAGACGGCGGAGCTGCTGCGCTCGTCGGGCACGTCGTTCCTGGTGGTGGCCGCCCCGGAGCCGGACGCGCTGCGCGAGGCGTCCTACTTCGTCGAGCGGCTGTCCTCGGAGTCGATGCCGCTGGCCGGCCTGATCGCGAACCGCACGCACCCGGTACTGGCGTCGCTCTCGGCCGCGGAGGCACTGGCGGCGGCCGAGAACCTGCAGAACGCGCCGCTGGCCGAGGCGGTGCTGCGGTTGCACGCGGACCGCGTCGCGCTGGCCGCGCGCGAAGAGCGGCTGCTGGCGCGGTTCACCCGGGCGCACCCGGAGGTGGCGCTGGCGAGGGTGCCCGCGCTGGCCGGCGACGTGCACGACCTGGAGGGGCTGCGCGACATCGGCGTGAAGCTCGCCGGCTGACGCGTCACTTTCATAGGGAAAGTTGCGCGCTCGAGCGGTCGAGACGGAACTTTCCCTACGAAAGTGACGGCCTGCTCAGCCGACTTCGACCCGCTCCAGTGCGTTGCGCTTGGCCGCTTCCAGCAGTTCGGCCCAGCTCTCCACGTCGGGGCGGCGGCGCAGCAACGCCCGCCGTTCCCGTTCGGTCATGCCACCCCAGACCCCGAAGTTGATGCGGCCGTCGAGTGCTTCGGCGAGGCATTCCGTGCGGACCGGGCAGCCCAGGCACACGGCCTTGGCCCGGTTCTGCTCGGCACCCCGGACGAACAGGCCGTCCGGATCGGCGTCCCGGCAGGACGCGTTGATTCGCCAGCTCGACTGGTTGGTTTCCATACCCCCAGCTCCCTACCCTGGTGATCGACGCACCAGCGGGGAAAGGCACTGCGCTCCTTGCCCCCGCGAGCGTGTCTCCCTCAGCTCACGTCGGTTACCCGGGCACCTCCCCGGTGCCGGTGCCGCCGAACGGAGCAGGCGAGCTCCCACTCGCGTTGATCCATCCGACGGCTTTTCTTCGTGAGACGTTGACGGACTGTAGGGGCCCTCGGTTCCCCCCGTCGAGACCTAGAATGCCTTCCGTTACCAGAAGTCACCGAAGGGGGTCGGTTTTGTCACTGATTTCACACTTGCGGAGACAGGGCGTCACCGTCGCCTGAGTCGTTCCGGGTAGCCTGGCCCTCGTGCGAAAAGCGGACGGTTTGTTCAAGCTCATCGGCCTCTGCCTGCTCGCCGGGGTGCTCGTCGCCGGCATGCTCTTCCCGGTCGTGGGGGCCGCCGGTGTCATGTCCAACCAGGCCAGCGAGACGGTGGAGAAGACTTCGTCGGACCTCGCCGACATCCCGCCGCCGCTGGTGACGACCGTCACCGACAGCACCGGCAAGCCGATCGCGACCCTCTACGACCAGTACCGGCTGCCGATCACGCCGGACCAGATCAACGAGGCCATGAAGTGGGCCCTGGTCTCCGTCGAGGACAAGCGGTTCTACGACCACCACGGCGTCGACTGGCAGGGCACCCTGCGCGCGGCCGTCAGCAACACCACCGGCGCGGACACGCAGGGCGCGTCGACGCTGACCCAGCAGTACACGAAGAACTACCTGATCAACGTCGTCTACCGGAACGACCCGGTCGGCCAGAAGAAGGCCCAGGAGCAGTCGATCGCCCGCAAGCTCAAGGAAGCGCGGATCGCGATCCAGCTCGAGACGAAGCTTTCCAAGCAGCAGATCCTCGCGGGCTACCTCAACATCGTCGAGTTCTCCCGGCAGATCTACGGCATCGGCGCCGCCGCGCACGCGTACTTCAACACCACGCCGGAGAAGCTGACCGTGCCGCAGGCCGCGCTGCTGGCCGGGCTGGTGAACAACCCGATCAACAACGACCCGTGGAAGCACGCGGACAAGGCGACCGCGCGCCGCAACCTCGTCCTCGACCGCATGGTGGAGAACAAGAAGCTGGCGAAGACCGACGCCGACCGCTTCAAGGGCGAGCCGCTGGGCGTCGTGCCGGACTTCCCGGCGAAGCCGCCGGCCAACTGCATCGGCGCGGGCCCGGAGTCCGGCTTCTTCTGCCAGTACGTCGAGGACTACCTGCTCAAGTCCGGGATGACGAAGGACCAGCTCTACACCGGCGGCTACACGATCAAGAGCACGCTGGACGAGCGCGCGAACCACGAGGCGAAGGTCTCGGCCGAGGCGCAGGTCGACAAGACCCAGAAATACGTCGCGAACACGCTGTCGCTGATCAGACCGGGCAAGAACCGGCACGAGGTGGTCGCGCTGGCCGCGAACCGCGACTACGGCCAGGACCAGGACGCCGGCCAGACGACGTACGCGCTGCCCGCGGGTGTCTACAACACCGGTGGCGCCGGGTCGACGTTCAAGATCTTCACGTCGGCGGCCGTCCTCGACAAGGGCATCGCGGGGATCTACTCGCCGGTCGACATGCCGGACTCCTACACCTCGCGCGTGTTCACGACCGGCAAGGGCGGCTGCAGCACCACGCCGACCGGGAAACCGGCCACGTACTGGTACTGCGTCGGCAACGCGGGCGACTACAGCCGGGTGGGCGCCAACGCGACCCTCCAGACGGCGCTGGCGACCTCCCCGAACACCACGTTCGTGGCGCTGGAGGACCAGCTCGGCAGCACCGGTCCCGCCATCGACATGGCGAAGCGGCTCGGCCTGCGCGAGACGATGGCGAGCAACACCGGCGGCGGCCCGGTCGACCCGAACGTCAAGGGCAAGAGCCAGAGCCAGGCGGAGGCGTACGGCCCCACGCCGAACGGTCCGGGCTTGGGCGCGTTCACGCTCGGGTTCAGCCCGGTGAGCGGCCTGGAGATGGGCAACGTCGCCGCGACGATCCTCTCCGGCGGGGTCTGGTGCCCGCCGACCCCGATCGCCGGGGTGACCGACCGCAACGGCAAGCCGGTGCCGGTCAAGGAAGCACCGTGCGAGCAGGCCGTGCCCGAGGGCTTGGCGAACACCCTCGCCGTGGGCATGAGCAAGGACGACCAGCCGGGCGGCACGTCGGCCAAGGCCGCCGCCGACGTCGGCTGGGACCGCCCGATCATCGGCAAGACCGGCACGACGCAGGGCAACGTCTCGGCGGCGTTCGTCGGCGGTACCCCGCAGCTGGCGGGCGCGGCGATGACGTTCAAGTTCGGCGGCGGGCAGGGCGGCATCTGCGACGCCGGCCCGGGCAACGTCCGGGTCTGCGGCGGCGGCGGGAACATCTTCGGCGGCAAGGCCCCGGCCCGCACCTGGTTCGGCGCGATGAAGAACATCATGGACGCGAGCCAGCCGAGGATGGAGCTACCGCCACCGGACCCGAAGTACATGGGCGGCGGCCGGTAGCCAGGACGAGGAGAAGGGCCCGCGGGGAACCGCGGGCCCTCTTCAGTTCTTGGGCATCTCCGACAGGACTTCCGTGTTCCACCACTGGTAGAGCTTGTCCAGCTCGTCGTTGTCGGTCACCTTGGTGGAGAGCAGGATCCCCGCCACGAGGGTCTTCTTCTCCGTCCACACCAGCTGCGCCGGGTCGCCGAGGAAGCAGGTCAGGAACTCGCCCGGGACCGGGTTCGGGACCTCCGCGCGGTAGTACGTGCCCCAGATCTTCGGGTGCGTGTCCGGCCGGCACGCGCCGTGAGCGTCGTCGCGGGTGAGTCCCTGGGTCTTCACGATGTCCTGGAAGAACGCGTCCATCGCCGCCGCGTCCGGGAAGCGCACGAACTTCGCCCCGGTCGGCTGCTGGAACACCACGTTGCCGATCTTGACGTCGCCGACGTTCGAGTCCGTGCACTCCGCCGCCGCTGCCGTGCCGGCCGGCGCCGCCGCGGGCACGCACGTGTACCCCTTGTAGACCGCGGGGAGCGCGTCGAACAGCTTGGTGTCGGGCGCGCTCTTCGATTCCGAAGTGGACGGTGCGGTCTCCGGGCTCTTCTCCGGCGTCGGCGAGGGCGAGGGCGGTGGCGTCGAGACGACGGTCTTCGGGGTGATCGGGCCGGGGCTCGCCGTGTTCCCCTTGTCGCCGTTGGTCACGACGTAGGTGATCACCAGTGCGACCACTACGACGCCGGCCAGCGCGGCGCACAACGCGATCCAGCGGTTCCGCTGCGACTTCGGCGGCGCGGCCGGGCCGACCTTGCCCGCCGGGCCGGTGAACCGGACGGGCTGCGGGCCGGTCGGCGGGCCCGGGTGGGGACCGGTCGGCGGGCCGGCGTACGGCCCGGTCACCGGGGCGGCCATCGGGACCGGCCCGGACGGCGGGTTCAGCGGGCCGGAGAACGTCGGCGGCGGCGCGGCCAGCGTGGGCCGCGGCGGGGTCGGCGGACCCGGCACGGCCATCGGGCCCACCGGACCGACCGGGCCCGGCAGGGTCTTCTGCCACGTCGGGGCCGGCGGCGCCGGCGCGGTCACCGCCGCGCGGACGGCGTCGGCGAACGCCTTCGCCGTCGGGTAGCGGGCGGCCGGCTCCTTCGCCATCCCGTGCGCCACCACGGCGTCCAGCGCGGCCGGCAGGCCCGGGCGCACCTGTGACGGCACTGGCGGCGGCGCGGTCAGGTGCGCGCCCATCTGCGCGGCCGCGCCCTCGCCCAAGAACGGCCGGCGGCCGGTGACGCACTCGAAGAACACGCACGCGAGCGCGTAGACGTCGACCAGGCCGGTGATCGGGGCGTCGCCGAAGCGTTCGGGCGCCATGTAGTCGAGCGTGCCGATCACGTTGCCGGTGCCGGTGATCGACGTGCCCTCGGCGGTCATCGACCGCGCGATGCCGAAGTCCACGAGGTACACGAAATCGGCGCTCGTCACGAGCACGTTGGACGGCTTGACGTCCCGGTGCACCAGGCCGTCTTCGTGGGCGGCGTCGAGCGCGCCCGCGACCTGCTCGACGATCCCGGCGGCCCGCTCGGGCGTGAGCGGCCCGTCCTCGAGCAGTTCCTTGAGGTCCTTGCCTTCGACCAGGCGCATGTCGAGGTAGAGGCGGCCGTCGATCTCGCCGTAGGCGTGGATCGGGATGACGTGCGGCTCCCGCAGCCGCGCCACGATCTGCGACTCGCGCCGGAACCGCGCGCGGAAGGCTTCGTCGCCCGCGTTCGGACCGGACAGCAGCTTCAGCGCGACCACGCGGTCGTGCGCGGTGTCGTAGGCGCGGTGGACCTCGCCCATTCCCCCTCGGCCGAGCAGGCCTTCGATCTTGTACGGCCCGAACTGCTCCATCGTTCTCCCCAACCCCCCGGCTGGTCACCCTTGTACGGGCCGACGCAGATGCTAATCGGCAGGTTCCCCAGAACGGCGGCGAGTTCATCCAACCGTTGAGCACGTATCCTGGAGCCCGTGAGCACGCTCAGTAACACAAGCACGTCGGGGGCGACCGCGAAGCGCCTCGCCGCGGGGACGGTGGCGCTCGGCGTCGCGACCCTCGGTTACGCCGTCGGCATCGAACGGCGCCACTGGACCCTGCGCACCGCCGAGCTCCCGGTGCTCGCGCCGGGCTCGCGGCCGTTCACCGTCCTGCACGTCTCGGACCTGCACATGCTGCCGGGCCACCGCAGCAAGCAGCGCTGGGTCGCCGCGCTCGACGAGCTGAACCCCGACCTCGTCGTCAACACCGGGGACAACCTGTCGCACCGGACGGCCGTGCCGTCCGTGCTGCGCGCGCTGGGCCCGCTGCTCGACCGGCCGGGGGTGTTCGTCTTCGGGAGCAACGACTACTACGCGCCCAAGCCGAAGAACCCGGCCCGGTACCTGATGCCGCGGGGTAAGAAGAAGCGCATCCACGGCGTCCAGCTGCCCTGGCGCGACCTGCGCGCGGCCTTCGTCGAGCACGGCTGGACCGACCTGACGCACGTCCGCCGCACCGTCGACGTCGGCGGGCAGGCCGTGTTCGCGGCCGGCGTCGACGACCCGCACCTGCGCCGCGACCGCTACCCCGACATCGCTGGCCCGGCCGACCGCACCGCCGCCGTCCGCATCGGCGTGACGCACTCGCCGGAGCCGCGGGTCCTCGACACGTTCGCCACGGACGGTTACGACCTCGTGCTGGCGGGCCACACCCACGGCGGCCAGCTGCGGCTCCCGGGTTACGGTGCCATCGTCACCAACTGTGACCTGGATCGCAGTCGCGCGCGGGGTGCTTCGCGGTGGGGCGCGCAGATGTGGCTGCACGTCTCGGCCGGCCTGGGGACGTCGCCGTGGGCGCCGGCCCGGTTCGCCTGCCCGCCGGAAGCGAGCCTGTTGACGCTGGTCCCGCGTGGATCGGAGCCCGCGAAGCCCCGAAAGCTGGCCCCGCGGAAAGCCCGAAACACCGTCCGCTAGACTTCTCCACGACCCGTTAAGCAGTACCTCGGGGTGTGGCGCAGCTTGGTAGCGTGCCTCGTTCGGGTCGAGGAGGTCGTGGGTTCGAATCCCGCCACCCCGACGAGTAAGAGCCGGTGTCTTCGGACACCGGCTCTTCTGGTTTCAGCGGGTCGCCGTCACTTCGACCCAGCACTGGCTGAAGTCGCCGTCCCCGCCGCGGGTCCACACCGACGCCGAACGCGCCGCGCTCGCCAGCTGGTCGCGGTCGCGGCCCTCCCCCTCGAGCGCCGCTTCCAACCGGGACTCCACGTACTTCGCCAGGTCCCGGTAGCTCATGTCCGAGCGGTAGCGGGCTCTCGACACGATCTCCGTGAACCCCGCCGACGCGCACTGCTCGGCGATCACCCGGCCCGCGAACGGGTTGCCGCCCGCCTGGCGGCGCAGCAGGTAGTGCCCACGCAGGGCCGCGTCGACGTTCGCCGTCTTCGGGCGCAGGCGCGCCTTGCTCCAGTCCGAAGTGGACAGCGCCAGGCGACCGCCGGGGCGAAGCACGCGACGCAGTTCCGCGAGCGCGTCCAGCGGAGCGGCCAAGTGCTCGAACAAGGCGTGCGAGAAAGCCACGTCCACACTCGCGTCAGCGAACGGCAGGTCGTACGCCGACGCCACCAGGTAGTCCACTGTGGACCTTCCGGCGCGGCGGGCGGCGGCCCGGGCGAGCTCGACCTGACCGGCGTCGAGGTCCACCCCCGTGACGCGGGACTCCGCCGCCAGGCCGAGCGTGATCGAGCCCGGGCCGCAGCCGAGGTCGACCACCCACGTGCCCGGGGCGAACAGGGGCTGGGCGAACGCCGCGCGCTCGGCAGCCGTGCGCGCGGACATCATCGAAACCGCGTCTCGCCCGTAGCCCGGCGCGTAACCCTCCAGCACCCCGCACACAGTACGGCCAGAAGGTGGCAGGATCGAGGGGTGAGCACGCAGTCAGCGAACCAATATCCGCCCGCGGTGGTCCCGGACCGGCTGTTCGACGACGCCGAAGCCGAGAACCGCTGGCGCGCCCGCTTCCACGCGCCGCGCATCTCCACGCCCGACTGGGCCCGCGACGCGCCCGACGCCAACATCTACGTGTCCAATTCCAGTGGCGTCTGGGAGGTCTACGCCTGGAACCGCGCGACGGGCGAGCACCGCCGCGTCACCGACCGGCCCAACGGCACCCTGCACGCGACGCCGTCCCCGGACGGCGAGTGGATCTGGTGGTTCGACGACACCGACGGCGACGAGTTCGGCTCGTGGGTGCGCGAGCCGTTCGCCGCGACCGAGGGCAGCAAGCCGGAGAAGGGTGTCCCGGACGTCCACGACGGCTACCCGGCCGGGCTCGAGATCGGCGCGAAGCTCGTCGCGGTCGGCGTCTCGACCGACGACGGCAGCGAGCTGTTCGCCCGGGTCGGCGGCGAAACGCACCGCTTCTACAGCCACGCGGACGACGCCGGCATCTCCTCGCTCTCCCGCGACGAGAGCCTGATCGCGATTTCGCACTCCGAGCACGGCGATTCGCGCCACCCCGCGCTGCGGGTGCTCGCCACCGACGGCTTCGGCGTGGTCGCCGAGAAGTGGGACGGCGAAGGCAAGGGCCTGTCCGCGCTGGAGTTCTCGCCGCTGCCCGGCGACCAGCGGCTGCTCGTCCTGCACGAACGCCGTGGCCGCGAAGAACTGCTCGTCTGGGACGTCCGCGCGGACACCGAGACCGAGCTCGAGCTGGACCTGCCCGGCGAGGTCGTCGCGGGCTGGTACCCGGACGCGCGCGCCCTGCTGGTCGTGCACTTCCACGAGGGCCGCAGTTCCTTGTACCGCTACGACCTCGACACCGCCGAATTGTCCTCTGTGGACACCCCGGCCGGCCGGATCGGCGGCGCGGGCGTCCGCCCGGACGGCACGGTCGAGTACTCGTGGTCGAGCGCGGCCGAGCCCAGCGCCGTGCGCTCGCGGACCACCGACGGCGCCGACGCGATCCTGCTGGAGCCGCCGGGCGACCGGGCGCCGGGGTCGGAGCCGGTGACCGACGCGTTCGTCGAAGGCGTCGGCGGCCGGATCCACGCGCTGGTCTCGCGGCCTTCGAACGCGGCCGACGGCCCGCTGCCCACGGTGTTCTCCCTGCACGGCGGCCCGCACGCGGCGGACGAGGACCGCTTCTCGGCCTACCGCGCGACCTGGCTCGACGCCGGGTTCGCCGTGGTCGAGGTCAACTACCGCGGCTCGACCGGCTACGGCTCGGCCTGGCGCGACGCCATCGAAGGCCGGCCGGGGCTGACCGAGCTGGAAGACGTCGCTTCGGTGCACGACTGGGCTGTCCAAAGTGGACTCAGCGACCCGGCCAAGTGCGTCGTCAACGGCGCTTCCTGGGGCGGTTACCTGTCCCTGCTCGCACTCGGCACGCAGCCGGCGCGGTGGGCGGCGGGTGTCGCCGGGGTCCCGGTGGCGGACTACGTCGCCGCGTACGAAGACGAGATGGAGCAGCTGCGCTCGTTCGACCGCGCGCTGTTCGGCGGTTCGCCGGAGGACGTGCCGGCGGTGTACCGGGAGTGCTCGCCGCTCACCTACGTCGACGCCGTCACCGCGCCGGTGCTCGTGCTGGCCGGCGACAACGACCCGCGGTGCCCGATCCGCCAGATCGAGAACTACCTGAACCGGCTCGGCGGCCGCGACCTGCACCACGAGTTCTACCGCTACGACGCGGGCCACGGCTCGCTGGTGATCGCGGAGACGATCAAGCAAACGTCGATCGAGGTCCACTTCGCCCTGCGAGCCCTCAACCTGCGCTGACCCCAACCCCCGCACTTTCACGTGAAAGTGCGGGGGCCAAGGCCGCACTTTCACGTGAAAGTGCGGCTTCAGCGTTCGGAGTGCAGGACGCCGCCGGTGGCCCAGTGGTCGGCGCCGATCTCCACCAGCGTCACCTGGACGCCTTCGGGCTTGCCGCCGCACGTGCGGACGAAGGCGTCGGTCAGTTCGCGGACCAACGCGCTCTTCTGGGCGGGCGTGCGGCCGGGGAACAGGGAAACGCTGATCATGGGCATGGCGGGAAGCTAACACCAGACCGGGACGGCCGCCGCGAACTGCGGGACGAGCCGCGCGCCGAGGGTCGCCTTCATCTCCGTCATCTTCTTGCCGAACACCACCGACGCGCGCCCGTTCGCGATCGCCCAGCGCACCGCCTCGCCGTAGAAGTGGAAGTACAGGTTCGGCCGGCCGCCGTCCGAGGGCGGCAGGGCGCCCCAGTGCCGGGCGATCGGCAGGTCCGGGTGGTCGAGCAGCGTCGCCAGCGCGATCAGCCGCCCGGTCCGGGTGTCGTGGTAGGAGATCACCGAGACGTCGGGTTGCCGCAGCAGCGCCGCCAAGTAGCCGGTGAAGTGCGGCAACGGCACGATCGGCACGTCGTGGTGCTTGCGCTCGTTGTGCCGCAGCACCTCGGCGACGGCGACCGGGTCGGCGTCCTTCCCCGGCACGAACCGCACCTCGACCGACGGGTCGGCGTCGAAGGTCCGGAAGATCTTGCGCAGGTTCTGCTTCCGCTTGCGGGCCAGGGAGTTCATCCAGTCGTCGCGCGAGCCGAACGCGGCGACGTCGAGCACCGCGATGTCCTCGGTCCGGCGCACCAGCCGGAACCGGCCGTCGACGGCGGGTACACCCGGTTCGCCGACCTGCCGCACCAGCAGCCCGCGCAGGCCGCGGCCGAGTTCGGCCCGCATGGCCGGGACGTACGTCTCGAGCAGGCGCGTGACGCCGCCGTCGCCGCCCGCGTCGGCGAACCACCAGCCCGGCTGCGAACCCGCGCCGGGCCCGCGGACGTCGAGGCCGCCGACCCGGCCCCGGCCGGTGCCGGCGAACCGGTGCCGCCGCGTCCGGCCGGTGACCCACGCGGCGCTGACCACCCCGGTCGGCTCGCCGCCCTCGCGCAGCACCGTCACCGGTTGCGGGGTCCGCGCGGCCCAGGCCTGGGTCGCGAGCACCGCCCAGCTCCAGTCCGCGCGCAGGCCGGCCCGCTCGCGCAACGCCGCCCAGTACGCCGGTTCCGCGTCGTGGCGCGGGTCGAGCACGTCGATCACCACCGCGTCACCGGCCTCGGCACGACCACGCCGGTCATCGGGCTCGGGCTGAACCCCAGCGAGGCCTTGAGATCGGTGACCCCGCGGCCCAGCGACAGGAACTTCCGGTTGTTCTCGATCATGTGCCGCACTCCCCGCACGACGACGTCGAAGTAGAGGTGTTTCGGCCGGCCGCCACCGGGCGGCAGCGCGGCCCAGTGCTGGTGCAGGGGCATCACCGGGTGGTCGAGCAGGTCGGTGAAGGCGAGCAGGCGGCCCTCGGCGTCGTGGTAGGTCGTGGTGACGACGTCGGGGCGGCGGACCAGCTCGCCGAGGTACTCGGCGGTGACCGGGCCGCGCTGGTCGAACTTCACCGGCCCCTTGGTCGCGCGGTGCGCCCGCAGCATCGCCGCCAGCTCCTCGGGGTCGAGGTCGTCGCGCGCGGTGCCCTCGCGGACGACCACCCCGGGGTCGGCGGCGATCTTGCGGATCTGGCCGCGCAGGCTCGAGCGGCGGTTGCGGCTCAGCGACGCGAGCCAGTCGTCGAGGTCGCCGAAGGTGTTTTCCAGTACCAGGGCCGGCTGGATCCCCCGGACGAGCCGGCCGCGCCCGGCCACCAGCCCGGCGGTGTCCGGGGTGGCCGCGCGGTAGACCACGCCGAGGCAGCCCGGCCCGGTGCGCCGGCAGGCGGCGCGTTCGAACCGGCGCAGGATTTCGCGGCACGCGGCGGCGTCGAGCGCTTCGGCGAACAGCCACGCCGGGTAGCACGACAGCCAGGCGTGCTGGACCTCCAGCCAGCGCGGCGTCCACCGCGCGACACCGCCGACCGCGCCGGGCTCGGCCGCGCCGCCGGGGTGGCAGACCATCGCGAGCACCGCGGCGACGAGCTCGTCGCCGTCGCTGACGACGGTGAGCAGGTACGGGCTGCGCGACGGCCGCGACTCCGTGCACAGCAAGCCGTAGTCCCAGGTCAGCGGGGCTTGCTGGGCTTCGAGGAACGCGGCCCAGCCGGCGGGTTCGGGATCGGTGCGCGGGTCGAGCACCCGGACGGTCCAGGTCATCGGCCCAGCACCGGCCTCGGGACCGCCACCGAGAAGAGGCTTCGCGTGCCGAAGCCCAGCGCCTCCTTCTCCGGCAGCATCGCGCGGCCGGCGGTCAGCTCCGGCCGTCCTGAGGCGATCATGTGGGCCACGCAGCGGGCGTAGCAGTCGACATAGAGACCCTTCCGGCCGCCTTCCGCGCTCGGCAGCGCGGCCCAGTGGTGGACCGCGCACCCGCGGTCCTGGTCGATCATCGTGTTGAAGCCGAGCAACTTGCCGTCCGCGGCCCGGTAGGTCCGGGTCACGACGTCCGGACGCCGGACGAGCGCGTCGAGGTAGGCCGGCGCGATCGGGCTGCGGGTGTCCAGGTGCAGCCCGCCGACGCGGGAACGCTGGCCGCCGGCCCACGCGCGGTCGTCCTGCCGCGCGCGGTGGGCATTGAGCAGCACGGCCAGCTCGTGCGGATCGAGGTCGGTGCGCCCGGCCGCCGCTTCGGTGGCGACGTCCGGGTCCAGGTACCCGCGGACGTCCGGCGCGAGCGCCGCCGCCCATTCGTCCACAGTGGAATAGCGGTTGACGAGCACGGCGGCCGGGTCGATCTCGCGGCTGATCCGGGCCCGGCCCGCCAGCGCGGGCACCAGCTCCGGGTTCATCGCCCGGTAGACGACGCCGAGCAGGCCGGGGCCGACGTACTCACGCAATGCGCGTTCGAACTGGCGGATCGCGGTGCGCCGGTCGGTGAAGTCGTCGTCGAAGACGCACGCCGGATAGCCGCTCAGCAGCGGGAGGTAGACCTCGGCCCAGCGCGGCCGGAACCGGCCACCGGAGAGCGGGCCGAACTTGCCGGCGCCCCAGCCCCGGCACACCATCACCGACAACGCGCCGACGACGAGCGAGCCCTGGCGGACGACGGCGAGCACCGGCGGGTTCTTCGCCAGCCACGCCTCGCGGCGCAGCAGCTCGTAGTCCCACACCGGCGGCAGGCACCGGGCCCGGAACGCGGCCCAGCCCTCCGGCGGCGGATCGGTGCGGGGGTCGTGGACGTCCACCCGCGACACCGCGGTCACGGTCTTCACCGGCCCAGCACCGGCCTCGGCACGGCGGCCGTGTAGACCGGCCGGGGCCGGAACCCCAGCTCCTGCTTCAGCTCGATCATGCCGCGCCCCGCGGACAGCTCCCGGGCGCCGCGCTTCGCGGTGAAGCGCACCGCGCGCACGTAGGAGTCGAAGTACAGCCACTTCTTCCCGCCCGCGGCCGGCGGCAGCGCCGCCCAGTGCTGCAGGACGGGGGTGTCCGGGTGGTCGAGCATGGTCTGTACGGCGAGCAGCTGCCCGCCGGTGCCGGTGTAAGTCAGGGTGTGCACGTCCGGCCGCCGGACGAACCGGTCGAGGAACCCCGCCGACGGCGGCGTGCGGGTGTCCAGCGCCAGCCGCCCGTACCGCTCGCGGTGCGCCTGGATCAACCCGGCCAGCTCGGCGCCGTCGAGGTCGGTGCGCCCCGCGCCGCCGCGGATCACCAGCGACGGGTCTTCGGCGAGCCGGCGCCGCTGCCGCCGCAGCCCCGCCCGCCGCGACTTCGACAGCGACGCGATCCAGTCCTCCTCGGACTCGAACCGGTTCTCCAGCACCGCCACCGGATCCACGCGCTTGACGAGCCGGCCGCGGCCGGCGAGGCCGGTGGCGAGCTCCTCGCCGAGCGCGCGGTGGACGACACCGAGCAGGCCCGGCCCGAGGTGGCGGCCCAGCTCCCGCTCGAACTCCCGCACCAGCGCCGCGTGGTCGCGCACCCCGGGCGCGAACGCGATCCCGGGGTAGCCGCTGAGCCACGGCTGGCAGACCTCGGCCCAGAACGGCCGCAGCAAGCGCTTCCCGGGCCGCGGCGCGAACCGCGGGGCCAGCCGGGGACGGCAGACCAGCACGGACACCGCGGCGACGAGCGCGTCGCCGTCGGCCGCGACGACCAGCAGCTGCGGGTTGCGGGCACCCCAGGCTTCGAGACCCATCACGCCGTAGTCCCACACCGGGTGCAGCCGGGCGGCCCGCGAAAACTCCGCCCACCCCGCGGGCGCCGGGTCGGCGCGGGGGTCGTGGAACGTGAACCTCATGCCAGGACGACCGGGGTGCCGTGCCGGGGGCAGAACGCGATCTCGCCGCGCACCCCGCCGGCCGGGACGACGTCGACGAACCGCGGGGAAGCCTGGCGCAGCAACGTGAACGCGAGCCCGGCGGCGGTCGGGCGCGCGTAGACGTGCGGCCAGTCGAGGTGCCACCGCCCGCAGTCGCCCAAGGCGCCGAGGTACCCGAGCACCGGGTCGTGCAGCACGCCGTACGGGCCGGCGTCCAGCGAATCGAGTTCGCGGTGCGGCACGGCCTCGACGCGGTGGTCCTCGGCGAACGCCGCGATCGCCTTGTCGTCACCGACGGCGAGCACGCGGCGCCCGCGGTCCAGCACGGCCGCGACTTCGCGCAGCACCGAGGCGCTCGGCGCGTCCGGATCGGCGACGCAGCCCCGCACCCCCTTCGGCAGGTCCGACGGCGGCCGCAGGTCGTCGGGTCCGAGCACCACGACCAGGCTGCCGGGGTCCGGCCGGCGAGCCGTCCGCAGCACCCGCCCGAGCCCGCGCGCCGGCTCGGGCCGCCGGGCGCCGCCGGCGAGCGGGACGAGGTCGACCAGTTTGTGCACCGCTTCCGCGAGGGGTACCGCGCCGCCGTTCGTCCCGGTGCGCCCGGGCACCACGACCGGGTCCTCCCGGCCGTCGAGCGCCCAGCGCTCGCGGTAGAACGGCACCGTCGCGAACGCCGAGCGCACCGCCCGCGCGTAGGCAGCGCGCCACACGACCCCCGCCCCCAGATTCCACATGGCCGGGGAGTCTGCGCCACCGACCGGCCCGCGGGGAAGGACTTGGCCGCCAGGTCACCCCGAATGCCGGATGGGTTACTACTTTGGTCTGGGTCTGAACGGAGGAATTCGCCGAAGTACCGTCGCCGTTCACCGATCCGTCTGCTTATAACTCCCGCCACACCGCAATCGGCAAGCGGCCTTATCGGATCCGGCTGGGGGATTCATGATCACCATTCGCACTGTCGGTGACCGCGCGGACACGAATTCGACACACGTACCTGAGCAGCACAGATGACGACCCCTTTCCCGGGGCCGGCCCACAGTGGACTCACCGTAGTCATTCCGTGCTTCAACGAAGTCGAGAACGTCGAACCGTCCTATCGGGAAATAACCAACGAACTAGGCCACTACTCACTGGAATTGTTTTACGTCGATGACGGGAGCGTCGACGGAACACTGGACAAGATCCGCGCACTCGCGGCCGCCGACCCGCGCGTGCGGTATTTGTCCTTTTCTCGGAACTTCGGTTTCGAAGCCGCATTCTCGGCGGGCTACCGCTACGCGGCGCAACCGTGGATCCTGCACGTCGACGCCGACCAGCAGTTCCCCGCCGCCGAAGCGGAGAAGCTCGTCGCGGCGGCGGAGCTGGGCAACGACGCGGTCTTCGGCGTCCGCACCAACCGCCAGGACCCGCGGCTGCGACGGTGGGGCACCGCCGCGTTCCACTTCCTCGGCCGGCGCGTCCTGCGGATCGAGATCCCGCCGGGCGCCACGGCGTTTCGGCTGGTCCGCGCGGAACTGGCCCGCAAGATCGTCGACCTGCGGCTCGGCACGCCGTACTTCCTGGCCACGGTCCCCCGGCTGACCAGCCGGTACACCTGCGTCCAGGTCGCGCACCGGGCCCGCGAGCGCGGCGAGTCCAAAGTGGGCTTCGGGTTCCTGGCATCGCACGCCATCGAACTCTTCGTCGGGTTCACCCGGCGGCTCACGACCGCGGCGTCCGCGACGGCGTTGCTGGCCGCGGGGATCGCGGTGCTCGCCGGCGGCGCGGCGGCGTTCGGCCTGCTCGGCGCGGGGGTCACGGCCACGCTGCTGTTCGCGCTGCTCGCGGTGCTGCTGCTGGTGGCGTCGCTGACCGTGCGCTACCTCGTCGTGGTCGGCGCGGGCCAGCCGAGGCCGCGGCAGTTCTACATCCGGGAAGCGAACGTCGTCGTCGACGCCGAGGACCGGCTCTTCACCCCGGCGGACCCGGCGGGTCCCCGGCTCATCGATGTGCACCTGGGGAAAGGCGTTTCGGCGTGACGAGTTCGAAGAAGGACCCCGCGAGAACCCTGGTGATCCTGGGGGGCGCGGACGGTTCGGTCAGCACCTACGAGCGGGCGCGGGAGCTGGGGTTCCGCACGATCTGCGTCGACGTCCGGCCGGGCGCACCGGCAGTGGCGTACGCGGACGAGTTCCTGCAGGTCAGCGTGCGCGCACCGGAGCAGATCGCGGCGGCGCTGGAGGGCCGCCGCGACCTCGCGGGGGTGCTCTGCCCGGCCAGCGACGTCGGCCTGCCGGCGCTGGCGTGGCTGACCCGCCACTGGGGCATGCCGGACCCGCTGCCGCAGTACGCGGTGGCCGCGTCGACGGACAAGTCGGTGTTCCGCGCGCTGTGCGACCACCTGGGCCTGCCGAGCTACCGCAGCGTCGACGGCCGCCCGGGGCCGGAGCTCATCCACGCCGCCCAGCAGCTGCGCTTCCCGACGCTGGTCAAGCCGGTCGACTCTTCGGGCAGCCGCGGGGTCGTCTCCTGCCCGGGTCCGGGCCGGCTGACCAGGGCGTTCACCGAGTCGCTCGCGTTCTCGCCGTCCGGCCGCCTGGTCGTGGAGGAGCACCTCGACGGCTCGCACTTCACCATCGAGGCGCTGGTCGTCGACGGGCGAATCGTCTTCCACGCCGTGACCGAGCGGGTGCTCACGCCGCCGCCGTTCTTCGTGACGTCGTCGCACCTGCTGCCCGCCGAGCTGCCCGCCGACGTCGAGCTGAGCCTGATCGAAGCCCTCGACCAGATCTGCACCGAGCTCGGCTACCGGACGGGACCGCTGACGCTCGACGCCGTGCTCGGCCGGGACGGGCGGCTCTACCTCATCGAGATGGGCGCCCGGATGGGCGGCAACGGGCTGGCGGAAGCGATCGCGCACTGCCACGGCGCCGACCTGATCGGCGCCGGGATCGCCGCCGCCACCGGCGACGAGGTGCGGCTGGACCTGCACCAGCCGAAGCCGACGCTGGTGCACATCCTGGCGTCCGACCGCGGCGGTCACCTGTCCCGGGTGGACGGTGTCGCGGACGTGCGCGCGCTGCCCGGGCTGGTCGGCCTGCACCTGTTCGCCGACGAGGGCTCGTTCGTCCGGCCCTACGAGCAGGCCGGGCACAAGCTCGGGTACGTCGTGCTCACGGCCGGGTCGGTGCCGGAACTGCTGTCCGCGGAGAACGCCGTGCGCGGCACGCTGAAGTTCCTGCTGAGCGACCAGGACATGGCGGTACCCCTGCCGTGACGGGTCCTCCCTCGGTCAGCACCGCCCCGGCCGTGGCGCCGCCGCGGCCGGCGGTGGTGCTGCGCCTGCTCGCCGGCCGGGGCGTGTTCCGGCTTTCGGTGCAGGTGATGGGGCTGGTCCTGATCACGGCGTGGGGCGCCCGCGACTACGGGCGTTTCGCGAACGCGCTCGGCCTGATGACCTGGCTGAACTTCGTGCCGGCCGCGGCGGAGAAGTCGGCGTTGAAGAGCCTGCCGCGGCTGCACCGGACCCGGGACGCCGTCGCGGCGCTCGCGGTCCGGCTGGCCGCGGTGCCGGTGCTGGCCGTGCTGGCCGCGACCGCCGTCGCGCTGGTGGTGGCCCCGCGGTCGGACGCGGCGCTGTACCTGACGGCGGCGGCCTGGTCGATCTCCGGCGGGCTGCTGATGACGGTGTCCGGCCTGCACCGGCTGCGCGACAAGTCCACTTTGGACGCCTTGGCGTTCGCCGCCGGCTCGGTCGTGGTCGGCGTCGTGACGTGCGTGACGTGGGCGGTGGGCTGGCCACCCGAGACGCACCTGGCGTTGCTGCTGGGCGGGATCCTCGTCATCCTCGGCGCTTCGGTCGCCCTGCTGCCCCGGCCGTGGCTGCGCGGGGGCCGGGTGCCGGGGCACCGGCTGCTGCCCGCGTTCGGCCGCAGCACCGTCCTGCTCGGCCTGACCGAGCTGCTCGACGTCATCTCGACGTCGGTCGTGTTCGCGGTGCTCGCGCTGTCCGGCCGGACCACCGACAGCGGCCCGTTCTACCTGGCGCTGCTGGTGTCGAGCGCGTTCTGCTCGCTGCTGTACTACCAGCTCAAGCTGCACCAGCCGGCGGCGTCGCGGCGGATGCGCGGCACGGGCGCGGCGGCCGGGCGGGCGCGGGCGGTCGCGCTGCTGCGGCTGGTCGAACGCGCCGGGATCGCGGTGGTCGTCCTGCTCGGCGCGGGTCTCGCCATCCCCGGGACCCGCGCCTCGCTCACGGCCGAGGACGCGTACGTCGTCCTCGGGCTGCTCGTGCTCGTCGAGACCGCGCTGTACGCGACCGGGCTGTACGCGGGCTTCCTCATCGAAAACACCAACAGCAAGGTGCTGACGCTGACGTCCGGCACCGCCGTCGTCTCGCTCGTCGCCACCGCCGCCGCGGCGGCACTGCTCGTCCCCGTCCTCGGGCCGGTCGGCGGGTTCGCCGCACTCGTCTTCGCGCTCGCGGTGAAGGCGGCAGTCCTGCGGCGCCTGGTCCGCCGATTCTGAACCACTGGGAGAAATCATGTACGTACTGGGCATCAGCCGGGTGCACGACTCGGCGGCGGCACTCGTGCGCGACGGCGAGATCATCGCGTTCGCCGAGGAGGAGCGCTTCACCCGCGTGAAGCACGACGGCGGCTTCCCCGCCGAGGCCATCAAGTTCTGCCTGGAGCGGGCCGGGATCACGCTCGCCGACGTCGACCACGTGGCCTACTACTGGCAGCGCTGGAAGGAAGGCATCCACGCGGCCAAGGTGTTCGCGCGGTACTTCCCCGGCACCCTGGACGTCTTCCGCAACACCAACGGCGACGAGGGCGGCAAGTCCGCGGGCATGGTCGACACCTTCCTCACCGGCGGTGGCAAGGGACACGACGACTACCACGTCGGCGGCGCGGTCCTCGCGCACATCAAGCGGTCCTACACGCTGGCGAACGACGTCAAGGAGGCCGCCGGCTGGACCGGGCCGACGAAGTTCAAGACCCACCTCGTCGACCACCACCGCGCGCACGCGGCCAGCGGCTACTTCATCTCGCCGTGGGACGAGTCGGCGGTGCTCACCTTCGACGGCATCGGCAGCGACGGCACGGCGACCTACCTCGCGCACGGGCGCGGGAACAAGATCGTCGACCTGCGGCGGATCAAGTTCCCGCACTCCCTCGGCGCGATGTACGCGGGCGTCACCGGCTACCTCGGCTTCTACCCGACCCGCGACGAAGGCAAGATCATGGGCCTCGCGCCGCTGGGCGAGGACACCTACGTCGACGCGTTCAAGCAGCTCATCCACCTCGACGACGACGGCGGCTTCGAGCTGGACCTGAGCTGGTTCGGCCACCACCGCACCGGCAAGCACGTGATGTCCCGGAAGTTCACCGACGCCTTCGGTCCCGCGCGGCCGAAAACCCGCGTCACGGCCGAGAATCCCGTTCCCCAGCACTACTGCGACATCGCGTACGCCCTGCAGGTGACGCTCGAAGAAGCGGGCCTGCACCTGGCGCGGTGGCTGCAGCGCGAGACGGGCTCGAAGCGGCTGTGCGTCGCCGGCGGGGTCGCGTTGAACAGCGTCATGAACGGGCGGATCCTGCTGGAGACGCCGTTCGAGGACTTCTTCGCCCAGCCCGCGGCGGCGGACGACGGGTGCGCGCTCGGCGCGGCCCTCGACGTGTCGGTCGCCAAGTACGGCAAGCCGCGCCCGCGCGACGGCTACACCTACACCGGGCCGGACTACACCGAGGCCGAGATGGAGCTGGCGCTGCAGGACGCCGGCGTCGAGTACGAGCGCGTCGACGACATCGCGGCGCACACCGCGGCGAAAGTGGCCGACGGCAAGATCGTCGGCTGGGTGCAGGGCCGGATGGAGTGCGGGCCGCGGGCACTGGGCAACCGCTCGCTCGTCGCCGACCCTCGCGACCCGGAGTCCAAGACGCGGATGAACGAGAAGGTGAAGCACCGCGAGGCGTTCCGGCCGTTCGCACCTTCGTGCCTGGAGGAGCGGGCGGGCGAGTACTTCGTCAGCGACTACCCGTCCCCGGTGATGCTGCTGGTGTTCGACGTCCTGCCGGACAAGCGGGACGAGGTCCCGGCGATCACGCACGTCGACGGCACCGCGCGGGTGCAGACTGTGAGCCGTACCGACAACCCGCTGTACTACCGGATGATCGGCGAGTTCGAGAAGCTGACCGGGGTGCCGATGGTCGTCAACACCTCGTTCAACGACAACAACGAGCCGATCGTGGCCAGCCCGGCCGACGCGATCGCGTGCTACCTGAAGACCGACGTCGACGCGCTGGCCCTCGGACCGTTCTGGGTGGAGAAGGAACTGTGACGCTCTTGGAATCGCCCGGCCTGGTCGCCGCCCTGTACCGGCGGCGGCAGTGGCTGTGGCTGGTCGCCGCCGTGCCGGCGGTGGTCACCGCGCTGCTGATCATGGTGGTGCTGCCGCCGGACCAGACGCTGGACAACGTCGGCGACTGGGCGTTCAAGCTGTGCCCGTTCGTCTTCGCGGTGCTGACGGTTTCGCTGTTCCCGCGCGGGCGCTTCGGGCCGGCCTTGATCGTGTTCGCCGTGTTCGTGTACATGTCCTATTTGGACACCGAGCTGGTGATGCGGGTGCAGGGGTTCGCGCGCTCGCCCGACCAGGACTTCCAGCCGGTGTACCAGTTCGAGCTGTTCGTGACGACGTTCATCGTGCTGTTCGCACTGCTCGCGTACCGCCTCGGCGGCGGCCGGACGGCGAACGTGCTGAAGGTCGGGATCGCGTCGATCCTGGTGGTCATCTCGGGCGTGAACGACCTGACGTTCTGGGCGCTCAACGACGTCTGGGCGGCGGGCACGAAGCCGACCGAGCTGAAGTGGGCGTCGCACATGATCGTGTTCCTCGGCGGCCCGCCGAGCGTGCCGGCCGCGGTCGCGTTCATGGCCGTGCACCTGGTGCTGGCCGCGATCGTGGTCACGCTGCCGGTGGGCCGCTGGGTGACGCTCAGAGTCCGCGGTTCACACCCTGCAGCTTCGTGACGGCGGCCGCGTCGCCTTCGAACTCGAGGCGGACGGCGTCGCGGCCGAACACGAAGAGCAGCAGGTCGATCGGGTCGCCGATCACGGCGACGGGATCGGGCCCGGTCTTGACGGCGGCTTCCTGCCCGGTGCGGGTCCGTAGGGTGACCCCCACGGGCGCCTTGCGCAGGTTGAGCTTGGCGGCCTGCTTGGCCGACTTCCACGCGGCGGCGTCCCTGGTGGCGTCGGCCGGGCGCGGTTCCCAGCCGGGCTGCGCGCGGCGGACGTCCTCGTGGTGGACGAGGAACTCGGCGGTGTTGGTGAGCTCGTCGAGGGGGCCGATGGCGGTGGGCCAGAACTTCGACGGGCCCTTCCGCACCTGGTCGACGAGGGTGCCCCAGGGCTTGGCGGCGTAGCGGTCCTGCACCTTTTGCGTGTGCCCGGCGAGCGCGGGAACGATGATCCCGGGCGCGGCGTCGGGGCGGTGTTCCCGCACGACGAGGTGCGCGGCGAGATCCCGCGTGGTCCAGCCTTCGCACAACGTGGGCGCGTCGGGCCCGAGGTCGTGGAGGAGGGAGCTCAAGGCCTGGCGTTCGTCAGCAGCGACACCCATGTGGTCGACGTTACTCGCCGGTAGAGCCCTTGGCGACGGGAAGAGACGGCGGGCACGTACCGGGGCCGGATTCGGGTCGCGCGGGTCACCGGCGGGCCCACTCGGGAAGAGAGCGCGGGCGCGTGTCGTTGATCGAAGTGTGAGCCGACTCTTCAGCCCGATCACCGTCCGTGGACTTACCTTGCCGAACCGGGTCTGGGTTTCTCCCATGTGCCAGTACTCCGCCACCGAGGGATTCCCCGGTGACTGGCACCTCGTGCACCTCGGCCAGTTCGCCGCCGGGGGTGCGGGGCTCGTCATGACCGAAGCCACCGCCGTCACCCCCGAAGGGCGGATCAGCCCGCAGGACACCGGCATCTGGAGCGACCAGCACGCCGACGCCTGGCGCCGGATCGTCGAGTTCGTGCACGGGCAGGACGCCGCCATCGGGATGCAGCTCGCCCACGCCGGGCGGAAGGGTTCGACCAAGCGGCCGTGGGACGGGCCCGGCAGCGTGCCCGCCGAGGACGGGGGCTGGCCGACCGTCGGACCGTCCGCGACGGCCTTCGGCGAGTACGCCACCCCGCGCGAGCTGACCACCGACGAGGTTGCCGCGCTCCCCGAGGCCTTCGCCGAGGCGGCCCGCCGGGCGGCGGGCGTCGGGTTCGACGTGCTCGAGCTGCACTTCGCCCACGGCTACCTCGTGCACCAGTTCCTGTCGCCGCTGTCCAACTCCCGCACCGACCGCTACGGCGGCGACTTCGAGGGGCGCACCCGGCTGGCGCTCGAGATCGCCGACGCCGTGCGGGCGACGACCGGTCTCCCCCTCTTCGCCCGGCTGAGCGCCACCGACTGGACCGAGGGCGGCTGGACCGTCGACGAGTCCGTCCGGCTCGCGAAGCTGCTGGCCGAGCGCGGGATCGACCTCATCGACACCTCGTCCGGCGGCAACACCCCGCACCCGGACATCCCCGTCGGGCCCGGGTACCAGGTTCCGTTCGCCGGGCGCATCCGCTCCGAAGCCGGCCTCCCGACCGGCGCGGTCGGCATGATCACCGACCCGCACCAGGCCGAGGAGATCGTCGGGAACGACCAGGCCGACGTCGTGTTCCTCGCCCGCGCCCTGCTGCGCGACCCGCACTGGCCGCTCCGCGCGGCGAACGTTCTCGGCGCCGACGTGCGCTGGCCCGACCAGTACGCCCGCGCCAAGTCCTGGCACTAGTGGTGGAAGGCGGTCGCCTTGGCGGGATCCTTCGGGCGGCCGCCCTCCTTCGCCAGCTCCGGCAGGACCCGCGCGAGGTCGGCCAGCAGCAGGTCCGCGAGGTCGTGCGTGAAGCCGTTGCGGACGACGATCCGCAGCACCGCCAGGTCCGTCCGGTTCTCCGGGAACGTGTACGCGGGCACGAGCCAGCCCCGCTCGCGCAGGCGGCGTGACACGTCGAAGACGTCGAACCCCGCGTCCGCGCGGGTCGTGAACGCGAACACCGGCAGCTGGTCGCCGCGGGTCAGCAGCTCGAAGGGACCCAGCGCTTCGACGCCCGAAGACAGGTGCGTCGCCACGTCCCGCGATGCCTGCTGCACCGCGCGGAAACCGTCCCGGCCGAGCCGGACGAACGTGTAGTACTGCGCCGCCACCTCGGCGCCCGGGCGCGAGAAGTTCAGCGCGAACGTCGGCATGTCGCCACCGAGGTAGTTGACGTTGAACACCAGCTCCGACGGCAGCGCGGCCCGGTCGCGCCAGAGCACCCAGCCGACGCCCGGGTACACCAGCCCGTACTTGTGACCGGACGTGTTGATCGACGCCACCCGCGGCAGCCGGAAGTCCCACTCCAGCCCGGGGTCGAGGAACGGCGCGATCATCGCCCCCGAAGCGCCGTCGACGTGCATCGGGATGTCCCAGCCGGCGCGCTCCTGCAGGGCGTCCAGCGCCGCGGCGATCTCCGCGACCGGCTCGTAGCTGCCGTCGAACGTCGAGCCGAGGATCGCCACCACGCCGATCGTGTTCTCGTCGCAGCGCGCCACGGCCTCCTCGGCCGAGAGGTGGTACCGGTCCCCCTCCATCGGCACCAGCCGCGGCTCGACCTCCCAGTACTCGCAGAACTTTTCCCAGCACACCTGGACGTTCACGCCCATCACCAGGTTCGGCTTCCCGGTGCGCCCGAGCTGGGACCAGCGCCGCTTCAACGCCATCCCGGCGAGCATGCACGCTTCCGACGACCCCGTCGTCGAGCAGCCCATGACGTCCGTCGGGTCGGGGGCGTGCCACAGGTCGGCGAGGATGTTCACGCAGCGCCGCTCCAGCTCGGCCGTCTGCGGGTACTCGTCCTTGTCGATCATGTTCTTGTCGACGCACTCGGCCATCAGCTCGCGCGCCTGCGGCTCCATCCACGTCGTGACGAACGTGGCGAGGTTGAGCCGGGCGTTGCCGTCGAGCATCAGCTCGTCGCGCACCAGCTGCAGCGCCGTGTCCGGCGGCAGCGAGTCCTCGCGCAGCTTGTCGTGCGGCATGACGAACCCCGCGGCCAGCGCCGGGTTCGCCCCGGCGTACAGCGGGTTCGTCCCGCCCGCGCGGTCCGGGTGGTCGGTTTTCCCCTGATGCAGCACCATGCCACCGAAGGTACTGACCTCCACCGACGAAAAAGGGCCGCTCCGTCCGGAACGGCCCTTTCGTGGCGATAAAAAAGTCAGGCTTGCTGCGCCTGCCACATCCAGTGCGCCTCTTCGAGCGCGCGGGTGATCTCGATCAGCAGGTCCTGCGTCACGAGGTCGCTCTTGTCGGTCTCGTCGATGCGGGCGCGCAGCCGCTCGATCAGCGTCGAGAGGATGTCGACGACCGCGGCGACCGTGGACTCGACGGACTGCCAGTTGTCCGGGTAGTCCGGCGCGCCCGAGCTCTCGACGACGGTCTTGGCCTTGCCGTTCGGCGAGACGCCGATGGCGTTGGCGCGCTCGGCGACCTCGTCGACGTACTGGCGCGCGGTGTTGACCAGCTCGTCGAGCTGCAGGTGCGCGCTGCGGAAGTTCGCGCCGACGACGTTCCAGTGCGCCTGCTTAGCGATGAGGGACAGGTCGACCAAGTCGACCAGCGTCGCCTGCAGGGCGTTGCCGGTGATCTCCTTGTCGGCCTCGGAAAGCGGGCTCTTGATCGGAGACTTGCTCATCTCTGGTGGTCCTTTCCTCGGACTGGTTCGACGACGGGGGATCAGACGGTGGCGGAGAGCGCGACCTCGATGTTGCCGCGGGTCGCGTTGGAGTACGGGCAGACCTGGTGGGCCTGCTCGACCAGCTGGTCGGCCTGCGCCTGCTCGAGGCCCGGGAGCGACACGTTCAGCGCGACGCCTAGGCCGAAGCCGACGTCCTGCTTGAGCACGCTCACCTCCGCGGTCACCGTCGAGTCGGCCAGCGCGACCTTGGCCTGGCGGGCGACCAGCTGCAGGGCGCTGTGGAAGCAGGCCGAGTAGCCGGCGGCGAAGAGCTGTTCGGGGTTGGTCTTGTCCCCGCCCGGGCCGCCCATCTCCTTCGGGATGGCCAGCGATTCGTCGATGACGCCGTCCGACGACGTGACCTCGCCGTTGCGGCCGTCGCCGCGAGCCGTCGCCACCGCGGTGTAGATCGCCTGACCCATGCTCAGCCCGCCTTCTGCTCTGGATGCTCTTCGATCGAGCGTCTCACTGGGCACAACATCCCGCACCCGCGGAACAGTGCCCGCACATGGCAGGCGTCACGTTCATCGACTACCCCGGACCCACCCGGGTGAAAACGTCAAGCGGTGCGCGTCACCGCGAATTCGGCGACCTGCCGCCCGATCAGGCGAAGCGTCCGGACACTCTTCTCGTCCGACGCGCCACCGCCTTCGTCGAACTTGGTCTCGGCCGAGTTGATCGAACCACCCAGTGGGGTGGCCCAGCCGCGCAGCGCGTGCGTGATCGTGCGCAGCTGCTCCAGCGTCGTCACCGCGGCCTGCCAGCCGTACGCGACGGCGGCGAGGCCGACCGCGCGGCCGTCGAGGTATGGGCGGCGGTCGTCACGCAGGTCTTCGACGTAGTCCAAGGCGTTCTTGACCAGGCCGGACAGCGCGCCGTGGTAACCGGGCGAGACGACGATGATCCCGTCCGCCTCCCGGATGGCTTCGACGAGCCGCGTGGCGCGTTCGTCGCGCTCCGGCACGCCGGCGTCGTAGAACGGGAGGACCAGGTCCGGGCCGGTCAGCAGCCGGGTCCGGACACCGACTTCGGCCGCGCCGCCGAGCGCGATCTGCAGCGCGCGTTCGGACTGCGAGCCCTCCCGCAGCGAGCCGCCGATCCCGAGCACGTTGAGCGTCCTGGCTGAAGTCACGTTTTCCAGGCTAACCCCTCCACTTAACTGGAGGACCAGACTCTGGGACCGAGGTCCCGGTCACACCTGGACCTGTTACCTACTGACAAGTAACGTCCGGGGCGGCACCGAAGCTCAGGAGGAACCCATGGCGATCCCGCTCCCGGTCCGCGTCCAGGCGGCCGCGTCCCAGCTGGCGTTCTGGCTGCCCGCGCCGGTCCGGCGCGCGGCGGCGGGCCGGACCGTCCGCATCGACGGCCAGGACCTCGCGCTCGACGCCCAGCTGCTGCTCCGGCTGCAGAAGATCGCCCGTGCCGAGCTCGTGCGCGGGTCGGTCGAGCAGTCGCGGGCCCTGCTCGACGTGGGCCGGCACCTGGTCAGCGGCCGGCCGGTCGAGCCCGTCTCAGCGCGCGAGCTGGATGTGCCGACGCTGGACGGGAATCGATCAGCGGAGCGCAGCTCCTCCGTTGAGGGTGGCGGCGGGGGCATGGATGGACTGCCGGCGACGCTCTACACGCCCGTCGGGCTGCCCGAGAAGTCGCCGCTGCTGGTGTTCTTCCACGGCGGCGGCTGGGTGATCGGCACCCGCGCGAGCCACGACAACGCCTGCCGCTTCCTGGCCAAGCACGCCGGGGTGCGGGTGCTGTCGATCGAGTACCGGCTGGCCCCGGAATTCCCCTTCCCGGCGGCGACGGACGACGCGCTGGCGGCGTTCGACTACGCCGTGGCGAAGGCGGGCGACCTCGGCGCCGACCCGGCGCGGATCGCCGTCGGCGGGGACAGCGCGGGCGGCAACCTCGCCGCCGTCACCGCGCAGCAGGCGGTCAAGCGCGGCGGCCCGGCGCCGGCGTTCCAGCTGCTGATCTACCCGGCGACGGACTTCGCGCACCGGTACCGCTCGCAGGACCTGTTCGCCGAGAACCTGTTCCTGACCGACGTGCACATGAAGTGGTTCGAAGGCCACTACGTGCCGGAGGGCAGCGACCTGACCGACCCGCGGCTTTCCCCGCTGCGCGCGGACGACCTGAGCGGCCTGCCGCCGGCACTGGTCGTCACGGCGGGGTTCGACCCGCTGCGCGACGAAGGCGAGGCGTACGCGGAGAAGCTGCGCGAGGCGGGCGTCGAGGTGGCATTGCGCCGGCACGAGGACCTGATCCACGGGTTCATCAACTTCACCGGCGTCGGCACGCGGTTTCGCGAAGCACTGGCCGAAACCGCGGGCGCGCTGCGACAGGGATTGGCCGGAAAGGGCTGAACCGAATCCGGAGCCCGGCGCGGAGAAATGTCCGCGCCGGGCTCCGGATCCCCCTGTTTCCCGTGGCCGGAGTCAGCCCGCCGGTGCGGGCAGCGGGGGCACCGGCAGCGGCGGTACGGGCAGCCCGCCGAGCAGGCCGCCGAGGATTCCGGTGACGGCCGCGAGCAGCGCCTTCACCAGGTCGCTGACGATCTTCAACGGCCCGGGCAAGTCGGGCAGCGACGGGATGGGCAACGGCAGCGGCGGCAGCTGGCGCGCCTTCGCCGTCGGGTCGGTCAGGAGCCTGCTGGACTCGTCCGCCCGGCCTTTGGCCAGGCCGGCGAGCTGCTCGGTGTCGGTCTGGACGGTGTAGCGCTTGCCGGCCGCGATGTCCGCGAGCACCGGGCTGAACTGCCCGAGGTCGCCGCGCGTGGCACCGACGTTGCCCGCGTAGGCCACCTTGGTGAGGTCGTCACGCATCTGGAGCACCTGTGCGGCGAGGGCCTGGGTGCTGGAGGAACCCTTGCCCCCGTCCGGGCTCGCCGACGCCATACCCGCCGTTCCGACCGCGAGCAGACTGCCGGCGGCTACCAGGGCGATGACCCGCCCGATCTTGCCTTTCATTTTTTACCTCCTGGCCTCGGGAGACCTGACGGGTTAAATCGATACCCGCCGTATCGGAGATAAGCCACCCGATCACCGGTTCGAGATGTTTTCTAACCCTTACGTGCCGGATCCGGAAAAGGCGAACTGGCCCGCATCTGATTAACGTCGAAAGCTTGCCCCTCCCCCTGAAGATCACCCTTGCCGAGCACGATCGTCACTCAGCGGTGATCACTGTCCACTATGGAACGATTGGGGCACCTACACGGGTGTAAACGGTGATCTTTTGGCTTCATCACTCCGTCGGACCGCGTGTCCTGACTGCTCCAGACGGGGTGTCCCCCCACGTTCGCGCCGCCACCCACACAGGTCAGCGCGCAGATGCGAAGGCGATTCGCCGATTCAGAGCGGCAAACCCTCTTCCAGGTGGGCAACGGCTTCGTCGAGCACGGCCAGCGTGTCCGCCTCGGGATCCGCCGCCGATCCCAGGAACGCGGCCAGGACGACGCCGACCACCGCGCCCGCCCAGTTGCGGACCTCGAAGCCGCCCGGCTCGCGGCCGGTGCGCTGCGCGGCGAACCCGGCCAGCAGGTCGATCCCCTCGGCGAACTTGTCCATGGCCGCCGTGCGCAGCTCGGGTTCGCGCAGCACCAGCCGCTGCCGCTGGCGTTCACGCTCCCACTCGTCGGCGGGGAGCACCTCGCGGATGGTGGTCACGGTCGCCCGCAGCGCGCCGATCGGGCTGAGCTCGGCCGGCTGCGCCAGCGCCGCGGCGATGAGCAGCGGGTCGAAGGGGTCGTACAGCACCGTCGCCTCCTTCGTCGGGAAGTACCGGAAGAAGGTGCTGGGCGAGATCTCCGCCGCGGCCGCGATCTGGTCGACCGTCGTCGCGCTGTAGCCCCGCTCGTGGAACAGCCGCAACGCGTGCCGCTGGATCGCGGCGCGCGTCTTGGCCTTCTTCCGTTCGCGCAGTCCCTGCGGTTCAGATGGCGACGACGTCATGCCCCGATTCTCGCGGCTGCACCTCCGCGGCCGCCCGGCCGGGCAGGAACAGCGCCGCCAGCAGCGCGCCGGCCACGCCGAGCCCGGCGCAGACCCACAGCGTCACCGCCATGCCGTCGGTGAACGCGACCCGCGCGGACTCGGCGAGCCCCGGCAGGTGGAGCTTCCCGGCGACGGCGATCGCGGCGGACGCGCTGCCCCGCGCCGCGTCGGCCACCGGCCCGGGCAGGCCCGCCACCCCGACGCCGTCGCGGTAGACGCCGTTGAGCACCGTGCCCAGCACCGCGACGCCGATGGTGCCGCCGACCTGGCGCAGCACCTGGATCAGCGCCGAGCCGGCGCCCGAGCGGCCCTCGGTGAGCGCGCCCATCGCCATCGACATCAGCGGCGGCAGCGTGCACCCGGTGCCGAGGCCGATGACGACCTCCCAGCCGGCCGTGCCGCCGTAGCCGTCCGACGGCGCCGTCGCCGAACCCCAGGCCAGGCCCACCGCGAGCAGCAGGAACCCGCCGGTGACGACCACCCGCACGCCCACCGCGGCGACCAGCCGCTCGGCGATCTTGGCCGAGACCAGCATCCCGCCGATCAGCGGCAGGAGCCGCAGCCCGGTCTGCAGCGCGTCGGCGCCCTGCACGGCCTGGAACAGCTGCGGCAGCACGAACATCAAGCCCATCAGCGCGAAGGACACCACCGTGGCGAGCACCGCGCCCCAGACGAACCGGGGTTCGCGCAACAGCGCGAGGTCGGTGAGCGGCGCGGCCACCCGCGTCTGGGTCCGGCAGAACACCGCGACGAGCGCGACGCCGAGCGCGATCAGGCCGTAGGTCACCGGGTCGGCCCAGCCGTGCTCGCCGGCGTGGACGAAGCCGTAGGTGAGCGCGACCAGCCCGGCGGCCGAGAGGGCGATGCCCGCGAGGTCGACGCGGCCCCGGCCCGACCCCGGCGTGAGCGGCACGAGGAACACCACCGCGGCCACCCCGACGGCCGTCAGCGGGACGTTGACGAGGAAGACCGAGCCCCACGCGAAGTGGTCGAGCAGCCAGCCGCCGAGCAGCGGCCCGAGCGGGATGCCGGCGAACGTCGCCAGCACCCACGTCGTCAGCGCCTTCGCGCGCTCTTCGGGCGGGAAGAGGGTGTTGAGCAGCGAGAGCGACAGCGGGATGAGGAACGCGGCGCCGACGCCGAGCACGACCCGGGCGGCGATCAGCGCGCCCGGCGAACCGGCGTAGGCGCACGCCAGCGAAGCCAGCCCGAACAGCACGAGCGCGCCGAGCAGGAGCTTCTTCGGGCCGAAGCGGTCGCCGAGCAGGCCCGCCGGGAGCAGGAGGGCGGCGAGCGCCAGCGTGTAGGCGTTGCCGAACCACTGCAGCTGCGTCGTCGTGGCGCCGAGGTCGACGGCCAGCGTCGGCACGGCGACGTTGAGCACAGTCAGGTCGAGCCCGACGGTCAGCAGGCTCACCGCGAGCGCACCGAGTGCCCACCACCTGCGTGGATAAAGCTGAGTCATAGCGACCCCCATTTAATAGGTGCTACCAAATGAGAGTAGCTCTCAAAATTATCGAGCACCAGTGTCGAAATTTTGTTGCACGCGCGTACCAGGTTGGGTTCTCATCGGGGACGTGCCGCTGCAGCCCTACCGCCGGGTCCTCGCCGTTCCCCGCGTCCCCTCGACCATGGCCCTGATGTTCCTGGCGCGGCTGCCGATGACCATGAACGGCGTGATGATGACGCTGTACATCGTCACCGGGCTCGGCCGCGGCTACGGCGCCGCCGGGCTGGTCGGCGCCGGCGTCACCCTCGGGATGGCCCTCGGCGCGCCGCTGCTCGGCCGGTTCCTGGACCGGTACGGGCTGCGCCCGGTCGTCGCGGTCTGCGGGCTCGCCACGACGGCGTTCTGGATCGCCGCACCGCACCTGCCGTACGCGGCGCTGGCCGTGGTCGCGATCCCGGCCGGCGCGCTCTCGGTGCCGGCGGGCTCGCTGGCCCGGCAGGTGCTGGCCGCGCTCGTCCCGGTGGCCGAGCGGCGGGCGGCGTACTCGCTGGACACGATCTCGATCGAAGCGACGTTCATGATCGGCCCGGCGGCCGGCATCGCGGCGATGACCGCGCTCTCACCGACGTTCACGCTCAGCGCGCTCGGCGTCCTGTTCGGCGGCACGGCGTTCCTGATCTGGCTGGTCGACCCGCCGATCCGCGACGACCTCGAGCCGGTCGTCGACGGCGTCCGGCCGAAGCTGCGCACCTGGCTGTCCTGGCAGCTGGTGGCCACGCTCCTGATCGCGGGCGGCGCGCTGTTCGTGCTGGTCGGCACCGAGCTGGCGACGCTGGCGGCCCTGCGCGCGAACGGCGACATCGGCGTGACCGGCCTGGTCATCGCGGTGATGTGCGCGGCATCGATCCTGGGCGGCATCGTCCACGGCGCGGTCAAGCGGTCGTTGCCGCAGGGCGTGCTGATGCTGCTGATGGCGCTGCTGGTGGTGCCGGTCGGGCTCGCCGACCAGCCGTGGTGGCTGCTGATGCTGGTGCTGATCCCGACGAACCTGCTGTGCGCCCCGACCCTGGCGGCGACCACGGAGACGGTCAGCAGGATCGCGCCGCCCCGGGTCCGCGGGGAGGCGATGGGCTTGCAGGACGCGTCGACCCGGCTCGGCCTGGCCCTGGGCAGCCCGTTCGTGGGCTTCGCGATCGATCACTCGAGCCCGGCGTGGGGCTTCGCGGCGGCGGGCCTCGGCGGTCTGGTGATCGCGGCGGCGGGCTTGCTGCGCCGCCACACCCGCACGGTGGACCCGACCGCGGAGCCGGTGCCGGCACTGGCGGAGAGCTAGCCTGCCCGCCGCGGTCAGCCGCAGGCCGCGCGGAGGGCGTCGAGCTTCGTGACGTTGCGCTGAACCCACCGGGCCACGACGCCGGCGTCCTCGATGCGTTCCTTCTGCACCTCGACGTACGAGCCCGCCATGCCGAGCAGCGCGTTCTTCACGTCCTGGTCCTGGACGTTCGCGGCCAGTTCGCGCAGCCGCTTCTCCTTGTCCGCGGCGCGCGCCTTGAGCTTGTCCGGGTCGACCAGCGGGTTCAGGTCCGCCAGCCCGAGCGCCTCCGTGCAGGCGCTCACCTTGTCCGCCGTCCTCGACCCCTGGTCGACCGCGTTGCCGACCTCGGCGCACCCGCTCAGCAGCAGTGCGGCCCCGGCCAGCAACGCGGCCGTCGTTCCACCCCTCGTCATGGCGCCAAGGTACCGGTCAGCCCTTGACGCAGACCACCTGCTTGAGGTGCGCGACGACCTCGACCAGGTCCGTCTGCGCCCGGATCACCGAATCGATGTCCTTGTACGCGGCCGGGATCTCGTCGACGACGCCGGAGTCCTTGCGGCACTCGACGCCGGCCGTCTGGGCCGCGAGGTCGTCGGCCGTGAACAGCTTCTTGGCCTTGGTGCGGGACATCCGGCGGCCGGCGCCGTGCGACGCCGACTGGAACGACGAGTCGTTCCCGAGCCCGCGGACGATGTACGAACCGGTCCCCATGCTGCCCGGGATGATCCCGAGGTCACCCGATCCGGCGCGGATCGCGCCCTTCCGGGTGACGAGCAGCTCGACACCGTCGTACGTCTCCTCCGAGACGTAGTTGTGGTGGCAGGAGATGGCGTCGTCGAACGTCGTCTGCGGCACGACGTCCTTCAGCGCCTGCTTCACCAGCGCGACCATCGTGGCCCGGTTGCGCGCCGCGTAGTCCTGCGCCCAGAACAGGTCGCGCCGGTAGGCCGCCATCTCCGGCGTGCCGGCGACGAACACCGCGAGGTCGCGGTCGGGCAGGTCGGCGTTGTGCGGCAGCTTGCGCGCGACCGCCATGTGCCGCTCCGCGAGCTCCTTGCCGATGTTGCGCGAACCCGAATGCAGCATCAGCCAGACGCGGCCGTCGTCGTCGAGGCAGACCTCGATGAAGTGGTTCCCGCCCCCGAGGCTCCCGATCTGGCGCGCGGCCCGGTCGTGCAGCTCCTGGACGCCGGTGTGCAGCTCGCCGAAGCCCCGCCAGAACGCGTCCCAGCCGCCGACGCCGTGCACCTTCGCGGGGTTGACGGGCGTCTTGTGCAGCCCGAACCCCACCGGCACGGCGCTTTCGACGCGCCGGCGCAGCTTGCCGAGGTCGTCCGGCAGGTCGCTCGCGGCGAGCGACGTCCGCACGGCGCTCATCCCGCACCCGATGTCCACCCCGACGGCGGCGGGCGAGACGGCGTCGCGCATGGCGATGACGCTGCCGACGGTCGCTCCCTTGCCGTAGTGCACGTCGGGCATCACGGCGAGCCCGTGCACCCACGGCAGGTTGGCGACGTTCTGCAGCTGCCGCATGGCCTGCTCTTCGACCGACGCGGGATCCGCCCACATCCGGATCGGGACGCGGGCGCCGTCGACAGCGGTGTACATGATTTCCTCCCCTGGAAATGTTTTCGCGGTGCCCAGGATCTCCTGAGCACCGCGAAACGCCAAGTGAGTTTCAGCTGTCCACTGTGGTCACTGCTGCGCGATCAGCTCCGCGATCTGCACCGCGTTCAGCGCCGCGCCCTTGCGCAGGTTGTCGTTCGAGATGAACAGCGCCAGGCCGCGGCCGCCCTCGATGCCCTGGTCCACCCGGATGCGGCCGACGTAGCTCGGGTCGTTGCCCGCCGCCTGCAGGGGGGTCGGGACCTCCGACAGCTCGACGCCCGGCGCGTGCGTCAGCAGCTCGGTCGCGCGCTCGGGCGTCAGCGGCTGCGCGAACTCCGCGTTCACCGAGATCGAGTGGCCCGAGAACACCGGCACCCGCACGCAGGTGCACGAGACGCCCAGGCCCGGGATGCTCAGGATCTTGCGGCTCTCGTTGCGGAACTTCTTCTCTTCGTCCGTCTCGAACTCGCCGTCGTCCACAATGGACCCGGCCATCGGCAGGACGTTGAACGCGATCGGGCGGACGTACTTCGCCGGCTTCGGGAAGTCGATCGCCGCTCCGTCGTGGGTGAGCAGCGACGCGTGCTCGGCCGCCGCGCGGACCTGGCCCGCCAGCTCGTCGACGCCGGCCAGCCCGCTACCGGACACCGCCTGGTACGTCGACGCGATCAGGCGGACCAGCCCGGCCTCGTCGTGCAGCGGCTTCAGCACCGGCATCGCGGCCATGGTGGTGCAGTTGGGGTTGGCGATGATCCCCTTGCGCGCTTCCTTGATCGCCTGCGGGTTGACCTCGCTGACGACCAGCGGCACGTCCGGGTCCATCCGGAACGCCGAGGAGTTGTCGATCACCGTCACGCCCGCCTCGGCGAACCGCGGCGCCTGCGCCTTGGACGTCGAGCCGCCCGCCGAGAACAGCGCGATGTCCAAACCGGACGGATCCGCCGTCGACGCGTCTTCGATCGTGATTTCGGTGTCGCGCCAAGGCAGCTTCGAACCCGCCGAGCGCGCCGAAGCGAAGTACCGGAGCTCGGCGATCGGGAACTCCCGCTCCGCCAGCAGCTTGCGCATCACCGCGCCGACCTGGCCGGTCGCGCCGACCACCCCGACCCGCAGTCCCTCGGTCATCAGCGACCACTCCCCGCGTAGACGACGGCTTCTTCGTCGCCGCCGAGTTCGAACGCCTCGTGGATCGCGCGCACGGCTTCGTCGAGCTGCGCGTCCCGGATCAGCACCGAGATGCGGATCTCCGAGGTGTTGATGATTTCGATGTTGACGCCGGCGTTGGCCAGCGCTTCGCAGAACGTCGCCGTCACGCCGGGGTGCGAGCGCATCCCGGCGCCGACCAGCGAGACCTTGCCGACGTGGTCGTCGTAGAGGACGGACTCGAAACCGATCTCCGCCTTGACCTTCTCCAGCTCCTTGACCGCCTTGGCGCCGTTGGCCTTCGACAGCGTGAACGTGATGTCGGTGCGGCCGGAGACGGTGCTGGACACGTTCTGCAGCACCATGTCGATGTCGATTTCGGCGTCGGCGATCACGCGGAAGATCCGGGCCGCGGCACCGGTGTGGTCCGGCACGCCGGTGACCGTGATCTTGGCTTCGGAGCGGTCGTGCGCCACACCGGTGATCAGGGCTTGTTCCACGGGGATCTCCTCGATAGAACCGGTCACCGTCGTGCCCGGCTTGTCACTGTAGGAAGAGCGGACTCGGATCGGCACGCCGTAGCGCCGCGCGTACTCGACCGAACGCAGGTGCAGGATCTTCGAGCCGCTCGCGGCGAGCTCCAGCATCTCCTCGTAGGGGATGACGTCGATTTTCTTCGCGTCCGGCACGATCCGCGGGTCGGCCGAGTACACACCGTCCACATCGGAGTAGATCTCGCAGACGTCGGCGTTGAGCGCCGCGGCCAGCGCGACGGCGGTGGTGTCCGAGCCGCCGCGGCCGAGCGTGGTGATGTCCTTGGTGTCCTGCGCGACCCCCTGGAAGCCCGCCACCAGCGCGACGTAACCCTGCTCGAGGGCTTCGGTGACACGGCTGGGCGTGACGTCGATGATGCGCGCGTTGCCGTGCACCGACGTCGTGACGACGCCGGCCTGCGAACCGGTGAACGACCACGCTTCGGCGCCCTGAGCCGCGATCGCCATCGCGACCAGCGAGTTCGAAATGCGCTCACCGGCGGTGAGCAGCATGTCCATCTCCCGCTCCGGCGGCGCCGGGTTGACCTGCTGCGCCAGGTCGAGCAGCTCGTCGGTGGTGTCACCCATCGCCGAGCAGACCACCACGACGTCGTTCCCCGCCTTCTTGGTGGCGACGATCCGCTCGGCGACGCGCTTGATCCGGTCGGCACTTTCCAGCGACGATCCGCCGTACTTCTGGACCACGAGGGCCACGCCCGAACCTCCTCGCGGGCCGGGCGGCTCCCTGGTGGGCACCGGAGAGCCCCCGCGTCCCATGATTTGAAGAGGAGCCTACCGGGGCTGGGACGGCCCGCCACCCTCTTGACGTGGGGCGGACCCTTTGCGTGGGTCACTCGGAAGTAAATCTTCCGCAACACCAACGAAATGCGCGTAGCCCTTCCTCCCGAGTGATGCAGCGCACGCCTGGGTATGGTCGAGATCGTGCGAAAGCCAGCTGTGACGAGCGTCCCGATCGCGACCCTGCTGGCCGAACGGTGGAGCCCGCGGGCTTACGACGAGTCGGCTCGCGTGACGACGGAACAGGTGCGAGCCCTCTTGGAAGCGGCCCGCTGGGCTCCGTCGTTCGGCAACACCCAGCCCGCCCGGTACCTGGTGGGCGTCCGCGGGACCCCGGCGTTCGACGCGATCCTGGCCACGCTGAACTCGGGCAACCGGGCGTGGGCGCACCGCGCGGGCCTGCTGCTGATCGGCGTGGTGGTGACGACGAACGAGAAGGGCGACGTCCCGTACGCGGAGTACGGGCTCGGGCTGGCGTCGGAGAACCTCGTGCTGCAGGCGGTGGAGCTCGGGCTGATCGCGCACCAGATGGCGGGGTTCTCGCCCGATGCGGTGCGGGACGCCTTCTCGCTGCCGCCGGACGCGGCGCCGAAGGTGGCGATCGCGGTGGGGTCGGCGGCCGCGCCCGAGGTGCTGGAGGAGGACTGGCGGATCGAGCGCGAGAAGGCCGAGCGGGTGCGGGTGCCGCTGGCGGAGTTCGCGTTCACCGACCAGTGGGGCAAGCCGGCGCTGTAACCGTGTCCGCCGATCCGCGACTTCACCGGCAGGAGGTGGCCGATGGACGAGCGGGAAGCGGTGCACAACGAGGCGTCCGGCGTCTCGACGGGCAGTTTCGGGCAGATCGGCGCGGTGCACGGGAACGTCATCTTCACCGGCGGGCCGCCACCCGAGCCACCCCCGCGACCGGCCGCCGCTTCCGGGCCGGGCCCGGCCGAGGCGGCCCGGACCGCCGTTCGCCTGATGGCCGAGCTCGGCAAGCAGCCGCTGGCCCGGATCCGCAAGAACGGCTACGCCGGGATCTACCGTGAATTGGCGAAGCTGGCTCCACCCGACGCCGCGGCCGTGCTCCGGTACCTGCCCCTCGAGGAGATCAGCGGCCTCCTCCACGAGATGCCCGTGCCGCTCGCCGCCCGGGTGCTGCCGCAGCTCGGCCTCGACCACCTGCGCGAATTGGCGGCCCGTCAGCCGCAGGCCTTCGCCGACGGCCGGCTGCTCTGCTACTCACCGGCCGAAGACGTCGTCGAACTGCTGCGCGAACTGCCGTCGTCGACCGCGATGGACCTGCTCGGGCAGCTGCGGCGCGGCTCGACCGGCAGCACCGACGGCGAGCACCACGCGCGGCAGGCCGCGGCGGCCCGGATCTGGGAAGGCCTGGCCCGGCGTTAGGAAGCGCCGCCCACCCGGCGGATCACCTTCGCGAGGATGCCCGACACCACGAGCCAGAAGATCGCCGCGATGCCGTAGTTCACCAGCACGCGCAGCTTTTCGTCACTCGGCGTGAACAGGTCGCTGAACCCCAGCGCCAGGCCGTCCGCCCAGGACTTCACGAACGAGACGATGCCGTTGTCCGGGTTGGCCGAGCCGACCGTGAAGATCACGTGGATCACCAGGAACGCCGCGAAGACCAGTCCTACCCAGCGGACGATCGACGCCACCGCGGAGGCGGCGCGGCCCCCGGTCCTGCGCCAGTCGACGGGAGCCAGGCGCGAGACCTCGGTCTCCTCCGACGACGACTCTGCGTGCTCAGCCATGCCCGCAGTTTCGCACGGCGACCGTCCAATTGCTACCCACAGGTAACCCCGGGAAGGGGCCGCCCGGCTTCCCTCGGGCGGCGTTGCCTGGTTATGGTGGAGCCGTGGCGCGTGCTCTCCTGCTTCGCTGCCGCGACGGGGCCTGACCGGACCGGCTCCCCGTCGCGGGGCTTCGTGGTGCCGGTCGCACCCGTCGAGCTGGAGACACCCCCGAACCCATGAGCAAGATCCGCAAGCCCTCTCGTCCCGCGCCCGCTGACCAGCCCGCTTGGAACACCCAGCGCGGCACGTCTATGCCGGTGCACCGCTACCGCCCCTGGTACGACGTCGTCGAGAACATCGACCTGCCCGACCGCACCTGGCCCGAAAAGCGCATCGACCGCGCGCCGCTGTGGTGCGCCGTCGACCTGCGGGACGGCAACCAGGCCCTGATCGACCCGATGTCGCCCGCGCGCAAGCGCAAGTTCTTCGACCTGCTGGTCCGCATGGGCTACAAGGAGATCGAGGTCGGCTTCCCGGCCGCGTCGCAGACGGACTTCGACTTCGTCCGCGAGATCATCGACGAAGGCGCCATCCCCGACGACGTCAGCATCCAGGTGCTGACCCAGTGCCGCCCGGAGCTGATCGAGCGGACGTTCCAGTCCCTCGAAGGCGCGCCGCGGGCGATCGTCCACATCTACAACTCGACGTCGATCCTGCAGCGCCGCGTGGTCTTCCGCGAGGAGCGCGAAGGCATCAAGAAGATCGCGACGCAGGCCGCCGAAATGGTCGTCGAGCTGGCCGACAAGCAACCCGACACCGACTTCCGGTTCCAGTACTCGCCGGAGTCCTACACCGGCACCGAGCTGTCCTACGCGCTCGAGGTCTGCGACGCCGTCACCGAGATCTGGCAGCCGACGCCGGAGAAGCCGGTGATCCTGAACCTGCCGGCGACCGTCGAGATGGCGACGCCGAACGTCTACGCCGACTCGATCGAGTGGATGAGCCGCAACCTGGCCCGCCGCGACTCGGTGATCCTGTCGCTGCACCCGCACAACGACCGCGGCACCGGCATCGCCGCGGCCGAGCTGGGCTTCCAGGCCGGCGCCGACCGGATCGAAGGCTGCCTGTTCGGCAACGGCGAGCGCACCGGCAACGTCGACCTGGTCGCGCTGGGCATGAACCTCTACAGCCAGGGCATCGACCCGCAGATCGACTTCTCGGACATGGACGAGATCAAGCGGACGGTCGAGTACTGCAACCAGCTGCCGGTGCCCGAGCGCTCGCCGTGGGGCGGCGACCTGGTGTTCACCGCGTTCTCCGGCAGCCACCAGGACGCGATCAACAAGGGTCTCGACGCGCTGAAGGACGCCGCCGACAAGGCCGGCGTACCCGTCGAGGAGCACCCGTGGGAGGTCCCGTACCTGCCGATCGACCCGAAGGACGTCGGCCGCACGTACGAGGCCGTCATCCGGGTGAACTCGCAGTCCGGCAAGGGCGGCGTCGCCTACATCATGAAGGCCGAGCACCAGCTCGACCTGCCGCGGCGCCTGCAGATCGAGTTCTCGAAGGTCATCCAGCGCCACACCGACTCCGCGGGCGGCGAGGTCGACCCGACGACGATGTGGAACGCGTTCTCGGCCGAGTACCTGGAGCTGAAGACGCCACTGGAGCTGGTCCGCCAGCACGTCCGCGACAACGGTGACGGCGAGTACGACATCACCGCGACGGTCCGCGTGGAGGGTGACGAGCACGAGGTCACCGGCAGCGGCAACGGCCCGATCGCGGCGTTCTTCGACGCGCTGTCCACGGTGGGCTTCGACCTGCGCCTGCTGGACTACAGCGAGCACACGCTCTCCCCGGGTGACGACGCACGCGCGGCGTCGTACATCGAGTGCGCGATCTCGGACCGCGTGTTCTGGGGCATCGGCGTCGACCCGTCGATCGTGACGGCGTCGCTGCGCGCGGTCGTGTCGGCGGTGAACCGCGCCAACCGCTGAACCTGTGGGCCGCCTGTCGGGTTCCTGTGGACGCGACTACGGCCGTACTGCTGGTGCTGTTCGTCGTATCGCTGCTGCCCACCGAGGTGACGCTCCTCGGCATCGGCGTCGCGGCGGCGCAGGGCGGGACTTCGCCGGCCCTGGTGATCGCCGTGGCGAGTGCCGGGTGCCTGGCGTCCGACCAGGCGCTCTACGCCCTCGGCCGGTTCGGTGGCCGGGCGGCGCTGAACCGGCTGAGCCGGCGGCGGAAGATCGCCGCCGGCATCGGCTGGGTCGACGGGCGGCTGCAGCGCCACCCCGCGTCCCGTGCTGGTGATCGCCCGCTGGCTGCGATGACATCCGGGGCTCCGCCCCGGGCCGGGGGCTCCGCCACCCGGACCCCCGAAGACGGTGTGGGCGGCACGGTCGGCGCGCTGCTCGCCGGCTCGCTCCGGTGGCCGATGGCGGAGTTCTTCACCGCTTCGGCCATCGGCGTCACGCTCTGGACGTCCTACGTGGCCTTCCTCGGCTACGCGGGCGGCCGGCTCATCACCGAACCCGGGATCAGCGTGCTGCTCTCCCTGGGCGTCGCCCTGGTCCTGGGTTCGGTGATCACCTACGGCGTGAAGCGCGGCGCTAAAGCGACTTGACCGCTTCGAGGATCTCCGCCGGTTCGGTCCGCGTGACGAAGTCCGGGTGGACGTCGACGAACCGCAGCACCCGGTCCCGGTCCACCACGACGACCGCCGGGTGGACCAGCTCCCAGGTGCCGTTGACCGCTTCGAGGTCGGTGCCGAGCGTCTCCATGGCCTCGCGCACGACGGCGGACACCGGGTAGCTCAGGCCGAGGCCCCGCGCGACCGTGCTCCCGACGTCCGACAGCACCGGGAACGCCAGCTCCGGCGCCGGGCCGTCCGGCCGCTGCGGGCTGATCGCGACCAGGCTCGCACCGGACTTCCCCAGCTCGGGCAGCACTTCCTGCTGGTATGTGCGCAGGGTCAGGTTGCAGTACGGGCACCACTGGCCGCGGTAGAACACGAGCACCGCCGGCCCGTCCGAGACGAGCCGGCCCAGGCTCGTCGTCGCACCATCGGCTGCCGGCAGGGTGAAGTCGTCGATCTTGGTGCCGACCTCGGCGAAGTCCGTCGCGGCCCGGCGCCGGTCCGCTTCGAGGACGGCGAAGATCTCCGGCGGCAGCACGCCGCGGAGGTGGTCGTTCACGCCGGTCAGTGCGTTGTCGAGCGTCATGGATCCCCCTAGCTTGTTGTACTGATCGGTACAATGTGCCGAACTGTACTATTCGGTACATGGAGACGCAAGCAGCGGCCTCGACCCCGCGCGGCAAGCGGACGCGGGAAGCGATCGTCGACGCGGCGGCGGCCCTGATGTACGTCGACGGCGTCGCGGGCACGAGCGTCGACAAGGTGCTCGCCGCGAGCGGGGCCGGGAAATCGCAGATGTACCACTACTTCAAGAACAAGGAACAGCTGGTCGAGGCCGTGATCGACCGGTACGTCGAGCAGATCCTCGCCAACCAGCCGGCGATCTTCACGCTGAGCTCGTGGGCCGACCTCGAGTCGTGGACCGAGCAGCTGCTGGACGTCCACCGCCGAGCGGGCACGCCGGTCGCCTGCCCGCTCGGCAACCTCGCCGGCGAAGTCGGCGACAACCCGAAGCTCGCGCCGCTGGTCGACCAGGCCTACCGGCAGTGGGAGTCCCACCTCGTGCGCGGGCTGACCACGTTGCGGGACAAGGGAGAGCTCGCGCCCGACGCCGACCCGGCCCGGCTCGCGCAGGCGGCGATGACGTCCGTCCAAGGTGGACTGCTGCTGGCGCACATCCGGCACGACCTCACGGCACTGGAGGACGCACTGAGCATCGCACTCGCCTACCTGCGCGGCCACCAGGTCGTGAGTGGCCAGGGCGGCTAGAACCGCCCTGACCACTCACGAGCCGGTGAGCTGGGCGACCTCCGCGGCCAGTTCCTCGATCACCTTGGCCACCGCCGGGCGCTGCAGCGCGCCCGTGCGGCACACCGCCTCCACCAGCCGCGCCGCGCGGATGCCGGCCAGCGGCCGGCTGACCAGGCCGCTGCCCCGCCGCGTGTCGATCGTGTAGCGCGGCACCAGCGCGATGCCGTGGCCGGCCGCCACCAGCCGTTCGGTGATCCGGAAGTCGTTGATCCGCTGGACGACGACCGGCCGCACGCCGGTGCGGACGGTCAGCGAGCGCAGCACGTCGTCCACCGGGAACCCGTGGTCGACGCCGATCCAGCGTTCGTCGGCCAGCTCCGCCAGGTCGACGCGCCGCCGGCTCGCCAGGCGGTGCCCGGCCGGCAGCGCCACGTCGAGCGGCTCGCGCAGCAGCGGCACGACGTCGAGGCGGTCCGAATCGAACTCCGGCGCGTGCTCGTCCCGGTGCGCCACGACGACGTCGTAGTCCGCGACCAGGCCGGGCACCTCCGGCGGCGTCATGTCGACGTCGCGGACGTCGACCTCCAGCCCCTCGTACGCGGCGACGCGGGTCAGCAGGCCGGGCAGCAGCATCAGCCCGGCCGACTGGAAGATCGCGACGCGCACCCGCCCGCGCGGCGCGCTGCGGTAAGTGTCCAATTCGGACTCCGCGCGCTCGAGCGCGGCCAGCACCTCGTCGGCGCGGGCGACCAGCGCCCGCCCCGCGTCGGTCAGCCGCAGGCCCCGCCCGGCCGGCTCGGTGAGCGGCAGCCCGACCTCGCCCTGCAACGCGCGCAGCTGCTGCGAGACGGCCGACGGCGTGCAGTGCAGCGCCCGCGCGGCCGCCGTCACGCTCCCGCGGTCGGCGAACTCCCGCAGCGTGCGCAGTCGTCCCAGGTCCACGGCGCCAGCATATGTGAAGCGGTGCTACAAAGTCCGCAGGCATTCAGCGGGCGCGGCTTCACGGTCGTGCCGCAGCCGGGCGACCGTCCCGGCGCCGACCAGCGCGACGATCCCGGCGACGCAGCCGAACGTGAGCACGGACGGCGTGAGGCGGTGGTCGGCGAGCTGCATCAGGTACGCGAAGAGCGGCGAAAGGGTCAGCAGGATCGACGCCGTGATCGGCTCGGTCCGCTTGATGCCGACCTGCAGCAGGTACAGCGGCAGCGCGACCCCGAACACCGCGATCGACGCCGACGGTACGAGCGCCGCGAGGACGCCCGGTGCGTCGTCGACCGCGACCAGCACCCACGTCACGGCCAGGATCAGGAAGAACCGCAGGGCGAGCACCCGCCGCGGCGGCAGCGAAGCGTCGCTCAGCCGCTTCGAATAGAGCACGTTCGCCACCGAGCCGACGCCGGTGAGGAGCACCAGCACCACGCCGGTGAGCGTCTCGCCCGCCGTCCGGTCGAGCGCGCCGCGGCCGGTGAACGAGCCCCAGACGAGCAGCCCGATCAGCACACCGATCCCGGCCGCGACCCACGCCTCCGCGCGCAGGGCCGGAAAACCCCGGCGCAGCACGGGGTTCAGGATCAGGGTCAGCACCGGGCCGAGCGCGATGCCGACGACGTTGACCACCGCCGGTTCGAGGTAGCGCAGCGCGAACAGCATCGACAGCCAAGTGACGGCGGTCGTCACGTTGATCATCGCGACGTCTCCGCGCAGCTCCCGGACCGGGCGGAACGTCGTGGCGGCGCCGTCCCGCAGCAGCGCGAGCACCAGGAAGACCACCGCGGCGATGCCGAACGACACCGCGGCGACGGTGGCCGGGCGGAGCTGCTCCAGCTGGTTGCCGGCGAAGACGTCGAGCGCCGCGGTCAGCGCCGCGAACCCGGTCAGCGGCAGGACTCCTCGCATCATCGGTTTCTCCCCCAGTCGACGACGGCGGAGATCGTGACCGGAGCCGGGCGGCGTGGTCAACACCGCGTCAGCGGCGTCGGCGGCGGACGGACGACCGCGCCGGAGAGCGGTGCAGGTCAGCGTGTTTTTCGTGAAGCTCAGCTACAAAGTCCCTGCAGATATTCTCGCTGGTCCTTCACGGTCGACGTGGTCACAGTGGTGGCATGCCCGCTCGTGACCGCCTGCTCGCCGTGCTCGTCGCCGTCCTCTGGGGACTCAACTTCCTCGCCATCCACGCCACGCTCGGCCAGTTCCCGCCGGTGTTCGCGGGGGCGCTGCGGTTCGCCGTCATCGCCGTGCCGACGATCCTGTTCGTGCCGTGGCCGAAGGTGAAGGTGCGGTACCTGCTCGGCTACGGCCTCGGCTTCGGCACCGGGCAGTTCGCGTTCCTGTTCATCGCGATGGACACCGGGATGCCGACCGGGCTCGCGTCGCTGGTGCTGCAGGCGTCGGCGCCGTTCACGGTGCTGCTCGGCGCCGTCTTCCTTCGCGAACGCGTCACGCCGCACCAGCTGGCCGGCATCGGGCTGGCGGTCGCCGGGATGGTCGCGATCGCGTGGCAGCAGTCCGGGCACGCCGCCCTGCTGCCGATGGTGCTGACCCTGCTGGGCGCGCTGAGCTGGGCGTTCGGCAACCTGAGCACGCGCCGGGCCGAGCCGGACAACCCGCTGCACTTCACGCTGTGGATGTCGGTCGTGCCGCCGCTGCCGATGTTCGCGCTCTCGCTGGTCATGGAAGGCCCGGCCGCGCAGTGGCGGTCGCTGACGACGCTCGGCACCCCGACCGGGCTGACCGCGCTCGGCGGCCTGACCTACGTCGTGCTGATCGGCACCGTCGTCGGCTCCGGCCTGTGGACGACGCTGATGCGGCGCAACCCGGCCGGCGTCGTGTCGCCGTTTTCGCTGCTGGTGCCGGTGGTCGGGCTGTCGGCGTCGTTCGCCTTCCTCGGCGAGCGGCCGACCGGGCTGGAGATCGGGGCGGCCGCCGTCGTCATCGCCGGCGTGCTGCTGGGTTCGCTGCGGTTCACGCGCAAGCCCCAGCCGGAGCTGGTGGCGGTCTAGGCCGCCGTCTCTTCCTGCTTCGGGGTCTCTTCTTCACCCTCGTGGGTGCGGCCGAGGCGCTTCTTCATGACGAAGAAGACGACGATGCCGATGACGACCGCGGCCACCAGGCCGAACTTCGAGAACCGGCCGAGCCACTGTTCGGCCACGACGCCGAGGTAGTAGACGAGCACGGTGGTGCCGCCGGCCCAGACGATGCCGCCGGCCGCGTTCGCCAGCAGGAACTTCGGGTAGTGCATGCGCAGCGACCCGGCGAGCGGGCCGGCGAGGATGCGCAGGAACGCGATGAAGCGGCCGAGGAAGACGGCCCACACACCGCGTTTGTCGAAAATGCGTTCGGCGTTGGCCAGGTGCGTCGGGCCGAAGTGCTTCGGGAATTTCCGCCCGGCCCAGGCGAACAGGCGCTGGCCACCGGTCTTCCCGATGAAATACCCGATGCTGTCGCCGATGATGGCGCCGGCACTGGCCAGCACCGCGATCCAAACCGGGCTCAGGGTGTCGTGCTGCGAGGCCAGCAAGGCCGCGCTGACCAGCACGATCTCGCCGGGGAGCGGGATGCCGAGGCTCTCGATCATGATCACCGCGCCGACGATCAGGTACACCGAGAGCGGCGGGATCGCCTCCAGCCATTGGTCGATGTGCACTGCTCGTACCCCCTGGTACTCCGGAATCTGCTTTCCGAAGGGTACCGGGGGCGGGGCGCTCGGGGCGGCCTACTCAGGTATTGCCGGGGGTCCTACTCAGGTCGGGGGTCAGTCGAGCGCGGCGAGGGCCGGCGCGACCGGGAATTCCCCGGAAACGACGTCGAACCCGCGGTTTTCGGTGAGCGGCTCGGCCAGCGTCCCGACGAGCACGGCGGCGACGTCCTGCCTGGTGATGCGCCCCGGTTCGAGGTGCCCGGCCGCCTTGACCCGCCCGGTCGCGGGCCCGTCGGAGAGCGTCCCGGGCCGGACGATCGTCCAGGTCAGCGCCGACTTCTGCAGGACGCTGTCGGAGATCTGCTTGGCGAGCAGGATCGACCGGACGAGCCGATCGCCCTGATCGGGTGAGTCGGCGAACTGCGCGGAGAGCTGCACGAAGCGAGCCACCCCCGCTTCCTCGGCGGCCCGGACGGCGGTGATGGCCCCGTCCCGGTCGACGAGGTTCACCGATTCGGGTTCCGGATCGGGGGCCCCGATCGTGGTGATGACGACGTCGGAGTCCCTGAGGACCTCGACGAGATCGGCCGGATCGGCGGTGACGTCGGCGAGCACGGGTTTGACGTTCTCGATCCCGCGAAGCACCTCGGCCCGCTTCCGGCTGCGGAGGCCGGCTTTCACGGCGTGACCGCGCGCGGCGAGCAGGCGGACTACGTGGAAGCCGGTTCGCCCGGTCGCGCCCAGCACGGTGACCTGCATGGGGTGATCCTCCCGCAGATGGGGGTGGTTCGCCGGTCCACAGGGTTGTCCACAGGGTTCACCCCCATGTGGACAACTCGGGGAGCGGCCGGGTTTTGTCGGGGTGCGGCGATAGGCTGGAACGGGGATGGCCCCCTGGGGAGGGCGGGCGCTGCAGTGGGCACGGCGGAGCGGGCACCGCGGAGCGGGCACCGCCGAGTGGGCACCGCCGAGTGGGCACCGCCTGCGGCGCACCAGCGAAGTCGCAACCTCCGCGCGGGCCGGCCGGTGCCGCGGGAACGTCATGAACGACCCTTTCATCGCGTCCGGCGAGGTGAACGACTCGTTCATGACATCCCGGGTCGGGGAGGGCGGGCGGGCACCGCAGGCGGGCACCCCGGCGGGGGCGGGCGCTGCGGTGCCGAGCGGGCACCGCGGGCGGGCACTGCCTGCGGCGAGGGCGGGCGCTGCGGTGCCGAGCGAGCACCGCGGGCGGGCACTGCCTGCGGCGCACCAACGAAGTCGCAACCTCCCCGCGGGCCGGCCGGGTGCCGCGAGAACGTCATGAACGACCCTTTCATCGCGTCCGGCGAGGTGAACGACTCGTTCATGACATCCTGGGGAGGACAGGCTCAGGCCTCGGCCAGTGCGGCCGCCCGGGACCGCAGGTAGCCCTGCTCCGGCACGCTCAACGTCCGTTCGGCCGCCGCCAGGTACGCCTGCCGAGCCCCGGCCACGTCCCCCGACAGCTCCAGCAAGTGCGCCCGTACCGCGTCGACCCGGTGGTGCGCCGCCAACGCCGGGTCCGATGCCGCCGCCGCCAGCTCCGCCAGCCCTGCCTCGGGACCCGCCACCTGCGCCAGTGCCACCACGCGGTTCACCGTCACCATCGGGCCCGGCGCCACCACGCGCAGCAAGTCGTACAGCGTCAGGATCTGGGCCCAGTCCGTCGTCTCCGTCGACGCCGCCTCGTCGTGCACCGCCGCGATCGCCGCCTGGAGCTGGTACGGGCCGACCGGCGACGACGACAGCGCGCCCGTGATCAGGGCGGTCCCCTCCGCGATGAACTCGCGGTTCCACAGCGACCGGTCCTGCGAGGCCAGCGGCACCAGCTCCCCCGACGGCGACACGCGCGCCGGGCGGCGGGCGTCCGTCAGGAGCATCAACGCCAGCAGGCCCGTCACCTCGCCGTCCTCCGGCAGCGACGCGCGCAGCTGCCGGGTCAGCCGGATCGCCTCCGTGGTCAGCTCGACCCGGTTCACCGCGTCGCCGGAGCTGGCTGTGTGGCCCTCCGTGAAGATCAGGTACAGCACCTCCAGCACCCGGTCCGGCGAGCCCGAAGCGACGAACCGCTCGCCGCGCAGGGAGCGCTTCGCGCGGCTGATGCGCTGGCCGATCGTGGCCTCCGGGACCAGGAACGCCCGCGCGATCTCCGCCGTCGTCAGGCCGCCGACCGCGCGCAGCGTCAGCGCCACCTGCGACGGCCGTGAGAGTGACGGGTGGCAGCACAGCAGCAGCAACGTCAACGTGTCGTCGACCGCGACCGGCGCCGGGTCCGGTGGCTCGGCCAGCGCCACCGCCGCTTCACGGCGCTGCCGGGCCGTCTCGCTGCGCAGCTGCTCGATGCGGCGGCGGGACGCCGTCGTGATCAGCCAGCCCTTCGGGTTGTCCGGCATCGCCGACGGCCACTGCTGAGACGCCGCCAGCAGCGCCTCCTGGACCGCGTCCTCGCACGCGTCGAAGTCGCCGTAGCGGCGGACCAGCGCCGTGACGACCTGCGGGGTCAGCGAGCGCAGGAGGTCGGGGATCACCGGAGCCCCATCACCGGCCGCACCTCGACCACCCCGAACGACGCCTCCGGGACGCGGCCGGCGATTTCGGTCGCGCGTTCGAGGCTCTCGCAGTCCAGCAGGTAGAAGCCGGCGAGGAACTCCTTGGCCTCGGCGAACGGGCCGTCCGTCGTCAGGACGCCGCCTTCGCCGGCGCGGACCTGCTTCGTCAGCTCCGGGTAGGCCAGGCGCTCGGACACGACGCGCTCGCCGGACGCGTCGAGGTCGTCGTTGAGCTGCTGGTAGTGCGCGAGACCGGCCGCGCGCTGCTCGTCGCTCATGCCCGCCCACGCCGCGCGGGACTCGGGGTTGCCGTAGATCAGCACCACGTACTTCACGAACGCCTCCCGCTGGATGTCGAAATCCGCGCGGCGGCGCCTACGTCCCTACGACAGGCAAGGCACCACCACTCCAGGAGGATGGCATGACCGAGCACGACGACAAGCTGATTCGCGAACTCGTGGCCGCCCGCGCCGAGGCGATGACCGAACGTGACGCCGAAGCGCTCGCCGCGCAGTGCGTGCCCGGGCTCCTCGCGTACACGCTGGCCCCGCCGCTCGCGCACCACGGCGAAGACGTCGAGTCGCGCAAGGCGTGGTTCGCGAGCTTCGACGGCCCGATCGAGTACGAGGTCCGCGACCTCGAAGTCGTCGTCGGGGGCGACGTCGCCTACAGCCACTCGCTCAACCGGCTGTCGACGACGCCGAAGGGCATGCCCCGGAAGTTCGAGCTCTGGTTCCGCTCGACGACGGGCTTCCGCCGCGAGAACGGCGAGTGGCGGATCGCCCACGTCCACGACTCGACGCCGTTCTACATGGACGGCACGATGAGCGCCGCGCTGGACCTCAAGCCCTGACGCGCACTTTCACGTGAAAGTGACGTGGAGGGGGTACCTCCGGGTCACTTTCACGTGAAAGCTCCGCTCAGAGGATTTCGGCGGCCGTGCCGACGTCCGGCGGGCCCAGGTCGGGGTTCAGCGCCCCGGTGAGCTCCACCAGTTCCGGCTTCACCTCGTGCGGCTGGATGCGCCCGTCGCGGATGTCCTCCGCGTAGTGGCACGCCACCCGGTGCCCGGCGCCGATTTCGCGCAGCTGCGGGCGGTCGGTGTCGCACAGGCTCGCCTGCCGCCACGGGCAGCGCGTGTGGAACCGGCAGCCCGTCGGCGGGTTGGCCGGCGAGGGCAGGTCACCGGCGAGCAGGATCTGCTCGCGGGTGTCCTCGACCTGCGGGTCCGGCACCGGGATGGCCGACAGCAGCGCCCGCGTGTACGGGTGCAGCGGGTCCTGGTACAGCGAGTCCGCGTCGGTCTCCTCGACCAGCGCGCCCAGGTACATCACGCCGATGCGGTCGGAGATGTGCCGCACCACCGCGAGGTCGTGCGCGATCACCAGGTAGGTCAGCCCGAGCTGGTCCTGCAGGTCCTCCAGCAGGTTCACCACCTGGGCCTGCACCGAAACGTCCAATGCGGACACCGGCTCGTCGGCGACGATCAGGTCCGGCTCCACGGCCAGCGCCCGCGCGATGCCGATGCGCTGGCGCTGCCCGCCCGAGAACTCGTGCGGGTACTTCCGCAGCGCCGTCTCCGGCAGTCCTACCGAAGCCAGGAGCGATCGGAGTCGCCGCTGTGTTGATTCTTTGTCCTGGTCGAGCCCGTGCGCGTGCATCCCTTCCAGCAGAATGGATTCCACCGACTGGCGGGGGTCCAAACTGGACAGCGGGTCCTGGAAGATCATCTGCATCCGGCGCCGGGCCTTCCGCAGTTCCTCACCCTTCAGGGCCGCGACGTCGGTGCCGTCGAAGACGACCTGGCCGTTGGTCGGCTCGTTGAGCCGGAGGATCGCGCGGCCCAGCGTGGACTTGCCGCACCCGGATTCGCCCACCAGGCCATAGGTCTCGCCGCGGCGGATGGCCAGGTCGACGCCGTCGACCGCGTAGACGTGCCCGACCGTCCGGTCGATCACGATGCCGCGCTTGATCGGGAAGTGCACCTTGAGGTCGGTGACCTCGAGCAGCACGTCACCAGCAGGACGGGTCATCGGGTTCCTCCTCCCGCCGCGACCGGCGGCCGCACGGGGTTGTGACAGCGCAGCAGCCCGCCGCGGTCGGGGACCAGCTGCGGCTGGACCTCGCGGCACGCGGGCACCGCGTTGGGGCAACGCGGCGCGAACGCGCACCCGTTGTCCCACGGGATGTTGTCGGCCACCGAACCCCGGATGGGGACCAGCTTCTCGCCGCGGCCCGCGTCGAGGCGCGGGATCGAGGCGAGCAGGCCGTGCGTGTACGGGTGCCGCGGTTCGGCGAACAGCTGGTGCCGCTGCGCGCGCTCGACGATCTTGCCGCCGTAGAGCACGTTGACCTCGTCGCACAGCCCGGCGACGACGCCGAGGTCGTGCGTGATCATGATCAGCGCGGTACCGGTGTCCTGCACCAGTTCCCGCAGCAGCGCCAGGATCTGCGCCTGGATGGTGACGTCCAGGGCCGTGGTCGGCTCGTCGGCGATGAGCAGCCGCGGCCGGCACGCCAGCGCGATCGCGATCAGCGCGCGCTGCCGCATCCCGCCGGAAAGCTGGTGCGGGTACTCGGAAAGCCGCCGCGACGGGTCGGGGATGCCGACCTTGTCGAGCAGGTCCACCGCTTCGACGGACGCCGCCTTGCGCGACATCCCGCGGTGGCGCTCCAGCACCTCGGTGATCTGCAGCCCGATCGGGATGACCGGGTTCAGCGAGGACAGCGGGTCCTGGAACACCATGCCGAGGTCGCGGCCGCGGCGGTCGCGCATTTCCCGGTCGGACAACGTGAGCAGGTCGGTGCCTTCGAAGCGCACCGAGCCGCTGACCTTGTTGCCGCGCCGGGCCAGCAGCCGCATGATCGCCAGCGACGTCACCGACTTGCCGCAGCCGGACTCGCCGACCAGGCCGACCGTCTGGCCGGGTTCGACGTCGAAGCTGACCCCGTTCACCGCGGTGAACGGCTTCTCGCCGCGCCGGACGAAATCGACCGTGAGGTCGCGGACTTCAAGGAGTGCCATGGGTTTTCACCGCCTGTTCTTCGGGTCGAGGGCTTCGCGGAGGGACTCGCCGAGCAGCGTGAACCCGAGCGCGACGATGATGATCGCGATGGCCGGGTAGTACGCGAGCTCGGGGCGGATGTCGAGGAACTGGCGCGCGGCCTTGCCGAGCATCAGCCCCCACTCCGCCCGCGACGGGTCCGGGTCGCCCAGACCGAGGAACGACAGCGCCGCGGCCTCGAGGATGGCGGTCGCCAGCGTCAGCGTCGCCTGCACGATGACCGGGCCGAGCGAGTTCGGCAGCATGTGCCGGAACACGATCGTCCCGCGCTTCACACCCAGCGACGTCGCCGCCAGCACGTGATCGGCGTCGCGCTGGGCCAGCATGGAACCGCGCAGCAGCCGCGCGAAGATCGGCACACCGACCATCGACACGGCGAGGATGACCGTCCACTGGCTCGGCTTCGAGAACAGCGCCGCGATCGAGATGGCCAGCAGCAGCGACGGGAACGACAGCATGACGTCGACCAGTCGCATGAGGACGGTGTCGACCCAGCCGCCGAACGCGCCCGCGAGACCGCCGATGATGACGCCGAGCAGCACGCCGATCAGCGTGGCGAGCACGCCGACGATCAGCGTCTGCTGGGCACCGACGATCAGCCGGGACAGGAAGTCGCGGCCGAAGTCGTCGACGCCGAGCGGGTACCCGGGCATCGAGCCGGGGATGATGCCCCGGCCGAGCTGCACCTGGTCCTGCATCGACCGGTCGAGCGGGTCCTTGGGTGCGAGCAGCGGCGCGAAGATCGCCAGGAGGAAGAACAGGCCGGTGATGACGCCACCGGTGATCGCGACCGGGCTGCGCAGCATGCGCCGGAACGCTTCGCCGCCGATGCTGCGCCCGCTCGCCGCGGCGAGCTTGTCGATCGGTTCCTTCTTCTTGTTGAGCAGAGTGTTCATCGCACACGCACCCTCGGGTCGATGATCCCGTACGAGATGTCGACCAGCATGTTCACCAGGACGTAGACCACGGCCCCGAACAGCAGCAGCGCCTGCAGCCGCGGGTAGTCACGCCGCTCGATGCCTTCGGCCAGCAGGAACCCGAGGCCGCGGAAGTTGAACACCCGCTCGGTCAGCACCGCGCCGCCGAGCAGCGCGCCGGTCTGCAGGCCGATGGTGGTGACCACCGGGAGCAGGCCGTTGCGCAGCACGTGCCGGCGGCGGACCACCTGCTGCGTGAGGCCCTTCGAGTTGGCCGTGCGGATGAAGTCTTCGTTGAGCACCTCGAGCACGGACGCGCGGGTGATCCGGGTGATCACCGCGAGCGGGATCGTGGCCAGCGCGAACGCGGGGAGGATCAGGTGCCGGATCGCGTCCCAGACGGCGTCCCACTCGCTCGTCATGATGCCGTCGAGGATGGCGAAGTTCGTGATGGCCGTGGCGTCGAGCCCGGTCGTCTGCCTGCCCTGCGACGGCAGGCCCAGCGGCGAGGCCAGCAGGTCCTGCATCATGTAGCCGAGGAAGAACACCGGCACCGCGACGCCGATCAGGCTGAGCAGGATGACACCGTTGTCGACCGGCCCGCCGCGGTAGCGCGCCGACAGGTAACCGGCCGGGATGCCGACGACGCACGCGATGAGCATGGCCGTGAAGCCGAGTTCGATGGTCGCCGGCAGGAACGTGGTGATCTCGCCCATGACGGGCTGGGTCGAGACCAGGGAGTTGCCGAAGTCGCCGGTGAAGGCTCGGCCGAGGAACCCGAAGTACTGCAGGATGATCGGCTGATCGAGCCCGAGTACGTGGTTGAGGTCGGCGATCTTCTCGGGCGTTGCCTTGTCACCCAGCAGCGCGGCTGCGGGACCGCCGGGCAGGGAACGCAACCACGCGAAGACCAGGATGGACAGGATGAGGAGCGTCGGGATCGCTTGTAGCAGCCGACGCACGAGAAAACGGAGCACGTGCAGTCCTTTGTCGCCAGCCCGGGATCAGGCGCAAGGGGTGGGCGCGGTAGCACCCACCCCTTGCCTTTGGCTGAAATCCGTTTGTCAGCTCACGGTCACGGTGTTGAAGCGCTCATCGGTGAGCGGGCTCGCCACCAGACCCTTGACCTTCGGGCCGACGACGATGGCCGGCGTCGGGTACGCGATCGGGACCGCCGGGAGGAAGTCCATGATCTTCTTGTTCACTTCCTGGTACGCCTTGGCGTGCGCGTCGCCGGCGGGCGAAGCGTCCGCGGCGGCGAGGGCCGAGAACAGCTCGGGGTTGTTGAACCCGAACTCCTTCTTCTCGCGGCCGAAGAACGTGCCGACGAAGTTGCCGGCGTCGTTGTAGTCACCGGTCCAGCCGAGCAGGTGCAGGTCCTGCTTGCCGAATTTCTGGACGTCGTCCTTGTAGCCACCGTTCCACGGCTCGGCGTGGGCCTCGATGGTGATGCCGATCTTCTTCAGGTCCTCGGAGATCGCCGTGAACGTGTCCGCCGGGTTCGGCATGTACGGGCGGCTGACCTCGGTCGGGTAGTAGAACTTCAGCGTCATGCCCTCGGCGCCCGCCGCCTTCAGCAGGTCCTTGGCCTTCTGCTGGTCGTACGGGTACTTGGTGACGTCGTCGGTGTAGCCCGAGATGACCTTCGGGACGAACTCGCTCGCGACCTCGGAACCCTCGGCCAGCTTGCTCTTCACGAACTGCTCGCGGTTGATGCCGTAGGCCAGCGCCTGGCGGACCCGCGGGTCCTTCAGCTTCGCCGCGTTCGGGCCGGACTGGTTGATGCCCAGGTACAGCACGTTGAACGACGGGCGGATGAGGACCTGCTCGCCGTCGTTGCGCAGCAGGCCGTAGTCCGCCGGGTTCGGGTAGTCGTAGCCGTTGATGTCGCCGGCCTTGAGCGCCTGCTTGCGGGCGTTCTCGTCCGGGATGACCTTGAAGATCAGCTTGTCGAGCTTCGCCGGGGACGGGCTGCTGTCGTTGCGCACCAGGGTGATCTCACCCTTGCCCTGGTCCCAGCTGTCGAACTTGAACGGGCCGGTGCCGACCGGGTGCTTGTTCGCGTACTCGCTGTAGGTGAACGAGTCGCCGCTCTGGGTGACCGTGTCGCCGTTGTACTGCTTGATCGCCGTCGGGCTCTGGATCGCGAACGACGGGAGCGTGAACGCCGCCGGGAACGCGCCCTTGGCCTTGTTCAGGTTGAGGACCGCGGTCGCCGGGTCCTTCGCCTCGCAGCTCTTGTAGACCGGGTCGCCTGCCGCGTCGCCCTCGTTCTTGGCGAAGCCCTCGAAGACGTCGCCGTAGTAGATCATCTGGCTCTGGGCGGCGGCGCCCTTCATGTTGAACCAGCGGTCGAAGTTCGCGCAGACCGCCGTCGCGTCCATCGCGGTGCCGTCGGAGAACTTGACGCCCGTCTTCAAGGAGAACGTCCAGGTCTTGCCCTCGTTGCTCGACTCCCACTTCTCGGCGAGCGAGGGTTCGAGGTCGGCCGTGCCCGGCTTGTTCTGGATCAGCGTGTCGAAGATCTGCCGCGTGATGCGGAAGGTCTCGCCCTCGTCGTTGAACGCGGGGTCGAACAGCTTCGGGTTGCCGGCCGCACCGAAGATCATCGTGCCCCCGGTACCACCCCCGGCGCCTTCTTCACGCTTGGATTCCGCACAGGCGGACAGCGAAACCGCGAGCGCGCCGGCGAGCCCGATCAGGGCCACGCGGCGTGTTCGGGTCAGCCGCAATTGCTGCATCTGGCACCCCTTGGGAGATGTTTCGGGTTCAAAGTCACCGTCCGGTCGGTCAGGAACTCGACGGACGATCGTGTGTTCGCCGACACTAGCGGGAACTCGGCTCGCACTTAAGCACGTGAGGTTACGATCGCGCTACGTGGACGTCGATTTGACCGCAATGTGTCCGTAAATCACGACAGAATGTGACCGTTTGTGCGTTACGGATGCACCCGGTGCCGGATCACTAACTCAGATGGCGGTACCTATGTTGGTCCGGTCGTGATGCCGGGCTGGATCGATCCGGGTCCTCTGGTCACGCTGGGTGACCGATTCGTTCCCTACGAAAGTCGGGTTCCGGCCGCCGCGGGGGTGCCGTCGACGGCGAACCAGCCACGCTCGAACCGTTGCCAGCGCCCCAATTCGGCCCGTGCGGCCTCCCCGTCCCGTCCGACGGCTTTGGCCAGCCGCACGGCTTCCGGGCCGCCGGAGAGCCAGCAGAGGTGCGAAAGCAGGGTTCTTGCCGAAGCCCGGCCGCTCGAGACGCCTTCCAGCACCAGCACGTCCGGCACGCTCACCCGGACGAGCTCACCCGGGCGGGGAACGCCGGAAGACCAGTCGGTGCACCGATAAGCGCCCGGAACGCCTTCGGCCAGGGGACGCAGGACGCCGTCGACGAGCCGCGGCCACCACGAAACCGGGTCGTCCCAGGTGGCGAAGGCGTCGGTGCTGACCAGCTCGGTGCGGCACCCGCGGGCGCGCAGGCCTTCGACGACCCGGGCGGCCAGTGTGGACTTCCCGGCACCCGACGGCCCGTCGATCGCGAGCACGCGGACCCCGCCCAGCCGGGCGGGCGCGGCGAGCAGGGCTTCGATCAGCGCGTCACTTGCTGACGCGCTCGACCTCCGGGAGCCCTTTGACGTCGTCGGGCGCCGACACGCGGGTCTCCAGCCCGGCGATCCGCCGCTCCAGGTCGCGCCGGGTGTCTTCGAGCTCGCAGCGCAGCAGCGCGATCTCCTCGACCGACGTGCGGACCTCTTCCTCGAGGTGCCCGACCTCGGTGGACAGGTGCAGCGACACGAGCGCCAGCACGACGCCGGCCAGGAGGAAGACGAAGTTCGACGGGGTTTCCACCCCGGTCAGCTTGGCCAGGAAATCCGCGGCCGACGGGACCACGGCCAGGACCACGACGCCGATGGAGACGATCAGCCACACACCCGCGTACTTTTCGCGCAGCTTGCGCCGCCGCATCATCTCGATGACGACGAAGAGCACCAGGCATGCGATGACGATGCTGAGGATGCGCCAACCGACCATCTTCGGTAGCTCCTTATGCCGAGTCTGAGGAGTCGACGGCCGGGCGGCGTCGGACCAGCGCCAGCAGCAGCGCGAGGCCGGCGCGGCCCAGGTAGACGGCCGACTTGACGGGCGAGTGGCTGGGTGTGCCGCCCGCGCGCTCGCGCATGACGACCGGGATCTCCTTGATGGTCAGCTTGGCCCGGATGGCCATGACCAGCGACTCCACCGTGTCGCCCAGGTACTCCGCCGGGTAGTAGCCGGCGAACAGCCGGATCGCTTTCGGGCCCATCGCCTTGAACCCCGACGTGACGTCGGTGAGCTTGGTCTTCGCCAGGCGGGAGAACACCAGCGACAGCACGACCATCGCGTACTTGCGCGGCCCGCTGGCCTTGTAGGCGCCCTTGCCGGCGAACCGGGAGCCGATCACGATGTCCGCGTCGTCCAGGCCGCGCAACAGCGCGTCGAGCTCGTCCGGGTCGTGCTGGCCGTCCGCGTCCACCTGCACGACGACGTCGTAGCCGCGGGCGGCGGCGTACCGGAAGCCGGTGCGCATCGCGCCGCCGACCCCGAGGTTCACCGCGAGCCGGGCCACTTCGGCCCCGGCCGCGCGCGCCAGCTTGGCGGTGTCGTCCGCCGAGCCGTCGTCCACGACCAGCAGATCGCCGTCCGGCAGAGCGCGCTTGACCTGCGCGATGACCGAAGCGACGCTCGCCGATTCGTTGAGCGCGGGCATCACGATCAGCACCCGGCGGCTGGTCACGGAGGTGGTGGACACGCGATCACTTTAGCCTTTCACTGCCCGTTACCGGTGCCGGACCCAGGCGCGGCACCGGCCGTGACAACGCCCTGCTGGCCCTCGATCTCGTAGATCTTCGCGCCCGCGTTGCGGTAGACCAGCTTGAAGCCGGGGCTGCTGTCGAGGTGCTGGAGACCGACGTCGTTCTGCGTCGCCGGGGTCACCTTGCCCGCCCCGACGAAGGCGTAGCGGACCTTCAGTTCGGTGAGCAGCTCGCGCACCTTCGGGTACTTCTCGACGTCGTTGGCGAAGACGCTCAGGTAGCCCGCGTCGGTGTCGAACTCGGCGCCGTAGAAGTTCCACTGCGTCGGCATCACGCCGGCCAGCGCGTACATCCAGACGGACCCGTCGGCCTTGTCGTTCAGCACGCGCTCGCCCGGCGCGGTGTGCTGCGCGAGCCAGGTGAACGCGGCCTCTTCGTCCTTGCTGACCGTCGGGCCGCCGCTGTAGTTGAGCTGCAGGCGGGCGGCGTTGCGGCCGATGTAGCCGCCGCGGCTCAGGCCGCCGACGACCAGCGCGAGCACCACGACGCCGACCAGGGTGAGCGTGGCCGGCTTGAGGTTCGGCAGGCGCGGGGCCACCTTTTCGGCGAACCAGCCGGACGCGGTGTGCACGAACTCGCCGAACGCGACGCAGCCGGCCAGCGGCACGAGGGCCGCGACGCGCCAGTTGTCGTTGTAGAACGGGCTGCTCAGCGTGTGCACCAGGTCGGTCTCGAGGGAGACGGTCGCGGCGAACAACCCGCCGAGCACGACGTACGCGCCGACCATCCACAGCATCCGGCGGTGCTTGACCAGCAGGAAGACGCCGATGATCGCGGGGACGCCGATCCACCACTGCGGGAACGCGGCCATCGGCGAGAACGTGATCGTCTCGCCGACCGCGCCGCTCACGGTCGCTTCGTTCGCCCAGTACGCGCTGGTCACGCCGCCGGCGTTGTACAGCGACGGGAGCACCACCGGGATGCCCAGCGCGGCGGCCAGCACCACGGTCGCGAGCAGCGACGGCAGCGACCGGCGCCAGGTGATCGCCTCGAAGCGGAACACCACCGCGGCGAGGATCAGCAGGAAGTAGACGATGACGACGAACACGACGCTGGTGTGCAGGCCGGCGAGCCCGGCGACGCCGACACCGATGGCGACCGGGCCGGCGATCGCGCGGGGCTCCAGCAGGTGCCGGGCGACCGCGAGCATGGCCGGGATGAGCGCGACGCCGGCGACGAACGGCCACAGCGGGCCGCGCCACAGCGAGTCGTACGGGAAGACCGTGAAGCAGGCCGACACCGCGGCCGCCGCGGCCACCCCGATCGGGGGCATCCGCCAGGCGTGGCACATCGCCGCGACGCCGAGCGGCACGGTCAGCACGACCGCGAGCGCCGCCAGGTTCAGCGTCGGCATGATCGTCAGGCCGCCCTTGCCGAAGACCAGGGCGAGCAGCGCGTGGTAGGTGTCCGGGTAGAAGTAGTGCGTTTCGTTCGGCAGGTTCGCGATCGTGCCGACGGTCGACGGCCGGGCGTCGCCGTGCTCGGCGATCCAGCGGACCAGGTTCGCGTGGAACGGCGCGTCCCAGCCCTGCTGGACGTTGCCGACGTCGCGGATGCCGCGCAGGAACGTGACGGTGCCGATGCCGAGGCCGGCGAGGACGCCGAGGCCGATCAGCAGGTGGTCGCGAAGGCTGCGCTCGGGCCGCTCCGGCTCGGTCCAGTCCGGGTGACGGCGGCGCGTGGACCGCGTCACCGCGAAGGCCAGCGCGAACCCGACGGCCGAGAGCACCAGCGTCCACAGCGCGACGTTCGGCATCGACCAGCGGATGCCGAACCGGCCGAGCACCGGGATGCCGAGGGCGACGAGGCCGAAGGTCAGCATCGGCGCTGCCGCGGCCAGCGTCCAGCCGCGCAGCCGGATCGCGGCACCGAACACCAGACCCGGCAACCAGAACGCGAGCAAAACGAGTAGCACGTTCATCGAATTCGCAGTCCAAACCTTACCGGCGTTTCACGCCGTTTCCCGTCCCCACCGGCGGGTTCGCAACGCACCTTACTGGGCCGCTACGAAGACGTTCCACCGGTGCCCGGGGTTGTCCCCGAAACCGATTCCGGTGCTTTCCGGAGAACGAACGCGAGCACCACGGCCAGGCCCAGCGTCGGCGCGGCGGCCAGCGCGACGACCGCGCGGAACACGGTTTCGCCGGGCAGCAGCACCAGCAGCAGGGACGCCGTGCCGGTGACGATCGCCCAGGTGACCAGCACCAGCCGGGCCTGGGTGCGGGCCACGAGCACGGCCGTGAGCAGCTGCATCGGCACCAGCAGCACCGACGACCAGACGAGCCCGGCGACCGACCAGCCGTCGATGTCGTACTTCGGCCCGCTGACGAACCGGACGGCCCACGGCCCGAGCCACAGCCCGACCAGCGCGCCGAGCGCGGCCAGCACCAGCGACGCGGCGGCGCCGAGGGCGAGCACGCGGCGGAGCTTGTGGCGGCCTTCCTCGGTGACCGAGAGCCGGACGACGAACGGCACGGCCAGCGACTGCACCGGCCCGATCAGGGTCAGCGGCAGCCGGGCGATGACCAGCGCGGCGAACAGGGCGCCGACGCGGTCGCGGTCGCCGCCCGGGGCCAGCAGGCCGACCAGCGCCGGGTAGCCGGTGATGACCGCGGCCGTCAGCGCGGCCCCGACCAGCAGCATGCCCATCCGGCGGCCGGTGACGCCCCAGCCGTCGCCCTCGACGTGCGGGTCGAGCAGCTGCCGGGCCGGGCGCGCGAACAGCAGCCACGCGAAGGAGCCGGCCGCGACCGCGATCGCCAGCGAGACGACGTTGTAGGCGACGGAGACGAACAGCACGCCCAGGACGAGCGCGCGGATGGCCGGCTCGGCCACCACGAGCAGCGAGAACGCCTTGACCTTGTGCTGGCCGATCAGCAGCCCGCGGGTGCCGAACTGGCAGGCGAACGCGACGCCGCCGCACAGCACGATCAGGGCCAGCGACCAGTCGCCGCCGAAGAGCTTTTCGTTGACCGGCGGGATCAGCAGGGCGAGCGAAAAAGCGGCCGCGACCAGCATGCCGACGGCGACCGCGCGCAGGGCGGGGCGCCCCGCCCTGCCCCCGGTCAACGCGGCCACCGCGGACTGGCGAGAGAGCTCCTGCTCCAGCGGCGAGAGCGTGCTGCCGAGGCCCATCACCAGGCCCCAGAAGGTGACGAAGACCGCGTAATCCTGCGGGGACAACAGGCGCTGGCAGGCGACCGTGAGGACGTAGCCGAGGCCGATCGACACGATCAGCGAGCCGCCGAGGCTGCCCGCCGTCGTGCGCCCGCTGCGGGCGGCGGCCGGGGTTTCCACCTCGGCGCTCATCGGCGGCGGAGCTTGGTCCGCACGGCCATGGCCAGTCCACGCAGGACACCCGCGCCGAAACCGCCGGCGAACACCGGCAGCAGCTTGGTGACCGCGCGGGCCTCGGGGCCGGTCGCACCGCACTTCTTGACGACCTCGCCGGCCGCGACCGCGCCGAGCACGCCGGCGGCCAGCGTCGTCTTCGGCTTCTTCGCGGCGAAGGCCAGGCCGATGACCCCGGCCGCGAGCGCGCCGAAGAGGGCATTGCGGGCCGGGCCCGGCGAAGCGATGTAGGAGTCCACGTACGTCGTGCCGCGGAAGTACGCCTGCTGCGTGAACTTCTTGAAGGAGTCGCGCCCGTTGTAGGTCGCGGACAGCTCGGGGGCGAGCCAGATCTGCTCGCGCTCGGCGATCCACCGCAGCATGCGGGTGTCGTCGCTGGCGAAGCGGATGTCGTCGAACAGCGACGCGAACGCCGTCACCGAGCCTTCGAGGAGACCGCGGCGGGCGCAGAAGAAGGTCGTGCCCTTCGGGTAGACGTCGAACTCCTCGATGCCGTACGACATCAGCCGCGGGTTCGCGCAGTACTTGCGCCACGGCACCTTCACCAGCCCGGCCATGAAACCGGCGTACGGGTTGTGCTCGGAAGCGACGTTGATGTGGCCGTTCCAGACCGCGCGCTCGGGGTGGTCCACGAGCTGGTCGCGCAGGAACGTGAGGGTGTGCTCGTCGACGATGACGCGGCTGTCGAGCAGCGCGATCCACTCGCCGGAGGACTTGGCGATGCCCGCGCTCCTGGCCTCGAACCGGCCGCCGTTGGCCTGGCTGAGCACCGTGATGCCGTGGCGTTCACGCAGGTCGTCGAGCCGGGACGGGGTGGCGTCGGTGCTGCCGTCGTCGACCACGACGACCTCGATCGGCCAGCTCGCGGCCGACGCCGAAGCGAGCAGCGCGCCGACACTGCGTTCGATCCAGTCCTGCTCGTTGTAGACCGGGATCACGACGCTGAGCGAGGGGAGGAGCGGGTTCGCACTCACCGTGCCGAGGCTACCCGGCGGCCCCCGCGGGGGGTCGGCCAGTATCCTTACGCCACCGCACCCGACCGGAAATGGGCTCCTCTGGTGATTTCCTTCATTCTCGGCACCACCGCGGAACTGATCAAGATCGCGCCCGTCTACCACGGGATCCGCGAGCGCGGGATGCGGCCGAAGATCTGGTTCACCGCCCAGCACGTCGACGAGGTCGCGGACGTACTGGCCGACCTGGACATGCCGGCGCCCGACGTCTGGCTGGTGCCGGAGGACAAGGCCCACAACCTCGAGTCGCCGGCGCAGGTGCCGGGCTGGGCCGCGCAGGTGCTGCGCACCGCGTGGAGCCGCCGCCACGAGCTGCGCGCCGCGCTGAACGAGGACGGCCGTCCCCCGCTGGTGCTGGTGCACGGCGACACGTTCACCACGCCGTACGGCTCGCTGATCGGGAAGCGCATCCTCAAGTCCCGCGTCGGGCACGTCGAGGCGGGCGCGCGGTCGGGCAGCATCCTCTCGCCGCTGCCGGAGGAGCTGAACCGCAAGATCGCGGCGAAGATCGTCGACATGCACTTCGCGCCGAGCATCCGCGAGGTCAACAACCTGCGGCACGCCCGCGGCGTCGTCGTCAACACCGAAGCGAACACGGCGATCGACGCGATGCGCCTGGCCATCAACCAACCGCTGGACGTGCCGAACCTGCCGGAGAAGTTCGGCCTGGCGACGCTGCACCGCTTCGAACTGGTCTCGCGCCCGGACAAGTACCGCGAGGCGCTGGAGATCCTGCGCGAGCAGAGCCGCAAGATGCCGATCCTGTACATGGCCGGTGCGCCGGAGCGCGAGAAGATCCGCGCGCTGGGCATCGGGAACATCTTCGACGACCAGTTCATCGTCCAGCCGAAGATGCGCTACCTGAAGTTCCTTCCGCTGGTCGCGCGCGCGGAATACGTCGTCACCGACTCGGGTGGCCTGTCGGCGGAGTGCTACTACCTCGGCCTCCCCTGCGCGGTGCACCGCGAGCGCACGGAAACCCCGCAGCACCTGGGCGAAACGGTCGTGCTGACCGAGATGCGCGGCGACAAGCTGCAGAACTTCCTCGACACGTACCAGAACCGCCGCGGCGAGTCCTGGATGGACAAGTACCACCCGTCCGAGATCATCGTGGACACGCTGGCGCAGCTCGGCTACTGCTGAACCGGGCGGCTTCGGCCGTTCGAGTGTTTTCCCCTCCGCACGTGATCAGGCGTGACTAGGGTCCGAAGCGAGGTCACCTGAACGTGTGATCTCACGGGACTGGGGGGATCTCGATGCGGTTTCAGCTGTTGGGGGCGGTGACCGCGCGGCGAACCGGGGCCGATGTCCCGCTGGGCGGGCCGAAGCCCCGCACGCTGCTCGCGGCGCTGCTGCTGGCGGAAGGCCGGGTGCTGCACGCCGACCGGCTGATCTCGATCATCTGGGACGAGACGCCGCCGGACAGCGCGTCCGCGTTGCTGCACACCTACGTTTCGACGCTGCGGCGGGCGTTCCAGCAGCCCGACGGCGCCCCGGGCGCGATCCTCACCGAGCAGAGCGGCTACCGGATCGAGCTGACCGGCTGCACCGTCGACCTGCTGGAGTTCGCCCGCCTGGCCGCCGAAGGCGATGCCGCCGCCGGCGCGGGCGACCACGAAACCGCCGAACAGCGCTACGACCAGGCGCTCGGCCAGTGGCAGGGCCCGGCCCTCGGCGGCCTCAAGTCCCGGTTCGCCGCCGCGGAAGCCGCGCGGCTGGCGGACCAGCGGCTGGACGTGCTGGAGAAGCGCGTCGACTGCGCGTTCGCGCTGGGCCGCGGCGCGGGGCTGGTCAGCGAACTCACGGCGCTGGTCGCGGAGCACCCCCTCCGTGAGCGCCTGCGCGGCCAGCTGATGACCGCGTTGTGGACGACCGGGCGGCAGGCCGACGCCCTGCGGTGCTACCAGACCGGCCGCGAACTGCTCGTCGAGGAGCTCGGCGTCGAACCCGGGCCGGAGCTGCGGGCGCTGCACCAGCGGATCTTGCGCGGCGACGCGGGCGCGCCGGAGGCGGGTGCACCGGCGGTGCCGAAGGCCGACGAGGAACCGGAAGCGCCCGGCGGCCCGTGCCTGCTTCCCCCGGACATCACCGACTTCACCGGCCGGCGCACCGAGACGGCGACGCTCACCAAGCCGTCCGCGCGCCGGGTGGCGATCTCCGGGAAACCCGGCTCCGGCAAGAGTTCGCTGGCCGTGCACGTGAGCCACCTGCTGCGGGCCCGGTTCCCCGACGGCCAGCTCTACGTCGCTCTGCGCGGCGCCCAGCAGTCGCCGGTGGATCCGGTCGAGGTGCTCGGCCGGTTCCTGCGCGCCTTGGGCGTCCCCGACGGGGAACTCCCGGTGGGCCTCGACGAACGCGTCGAGCTGTACCGGGTCCTTTCGGCGTCGAAGCGGCTGCTCGTCGTGCTCGACGACGCCGCGGACGAGCGCCAGGTGCGGCCGCTGCTGCCCAGCGGGGACGGCTGCCTGTGCGTGCTCACCAGCCGGGTGCGGCTGGCCGCGCTGGACTCGACCGAGCACATCGACCTGCGGGTCCTCGACGACGAGACCGGGCTCGCCCTGCTCACCCGGATCGTCGGCGGCACCCGGATCGCCGCCGAGCCCGACGCGGCCCGCACGCTCGTGCACCTCTGCGGCAACCTGCCGCTGGCCGTGCGCATCATCGGCGCCCGCCTCGCCGCGCGGCCGGACTGGCGGCCGTCGCGGCTGGTGCCGAGGCTGCGCGAACAGCGGAAGTTCCTGAACGAGCTGGCGATCGGGGACCTCGAAGTCCGCGGCAGCCTCGCCCTCTCCTACCGCGGGCTCGACGACCCGGAACGGTCCGCGCTGCGCCGGCTCGGCTGGCTGGGCGTCCCCGACTTCGGTGCCTGGCTGGTGAGCGTGCTGCTGTCGGTGCCGCCGGACGACGCCGAAGACATCGTCGAAGGTCTTGTCCGCGCGCAGCTGCTGGACGTGGTCAGCAACGACGGCTCGGCCGTCACCCGGTACCGCCTGCACGACCTCATCCGGGTGTTCGGCTGGGAACGCGCGGAAGCGGAGGAGGACGCCGAGCAGTTGCGGCTCGCGGTCCGGCGGGCCGCCGACGAGTGGTACCGGCTGGTCGAGTGGGCGTCGGGCGGCACGCCGGTGCGCGCGCTGCGCCCCGCGGCGCCGAGCCCGGCGGCGACCCCCGAGCTGGTCGGCACCGACACCCTCGGCGAACCGCTCGCCTGGTTCGACGCCGAACAGGCGGCACTCGTGCACATCGTCGAGCGCGCCAGCGAACTCGGGCTGGCCGACGCGGCCGTGCGGCTGGCGACCGCGTTGTGTTCGTCCTCCTTCGCCGTGGAGAACCACTTCCACCACTGGTGGCGGACGCACACGGCGGCGCTCGAAGCGGCCCGGCAGGCGGGTGACCTCTCCGGCCAGGGCCTGCTGCTGGCCGGGCTCGGCTGGCTGCGCAGCGAACAGGACCGGCTCGACGAAGCCGCCGACTACTACGCGCAGGCCCTCCAGGCGTACGCCGACGTCGACGACGTCCGCGGCAAGGCGGTCACACGGCTGATGCTGAGCAGTGTCCGGCGCGAGCAGGCCCGGCTCCCCGAAGCGCTGGAGCTGCTCGGGGAAGCGCTCCCCGTGCTGAACGAGCTCGGCGACCCGCGTGCGGAGGCCAGGGGGCACCACGGCCGCGGCATGGTGCTGACCGAGCTCGGCCGGCTGCCCGAAGCGCTGCTCGAGCTGGAGCTCGCCCTCGAGCGGTACCGGTCGCTGCCGGACGACCACGGCGTCGCGCTCGTCCTGCGCTCCACCGGCATCGTGCACCGCGCGGCCGGCCGGCTCGTCGAGGCCGAACTGGCGTGCGCGCGGGGATTGGCCCTGCTGCGGGACGTCGGCGACCGGCTGATGATCGCCTACGCCACCCAGGCGCTGGTGAAAGTCCACATCAGACAGGGCAGGCGGGACACCGGCGAGCTGCACGCCGAACTCGAGGACGCGCTGGCGACGTGCCGCGAGATGCAGGACGGCTTCGGCCAGGCGCTGATGCTCCGGACCCTCGGCGAGCTCGACCTCGTCCGCGGCGAACCGGACTCCGCCCGGCGGCACCTCGAACTCGCCCTCACCTGGTGCGACGCGCTTTCCCTCCCGCTGTGGCGGGCGCGCAACCTGCGTGACCTCGCGACCGCCCAGCGGGCGCTGGGCAGGCGGGCGGAATCCGACGCCACCCACGCCGAGGCGCAGGCCCTGTTCGCCCGCTACGGCGCCCGGGAAGCCGGCGAGCCCCGCGCCGAACCGGTCGTGAGTGTGAAACAGGGTTAGCACCCTGTTTCACACTCACGACCGGCCTGGGCACTAGCAGCCGTTGAAGTCGCCCGGCGGCACCCAGGGGATCCCCGGCCAGAAGATCCGGCCCTCCGGCCGGTACTGCTTGCCCATCACGTTGTCCCACGACCACGGGCTGATCTGGTAGTCGAACGGCTTGTAGGCGTTCCAGATCGACTGCTTGCGGTCCCGCCAGTACCCGCCGACGTTGTCCGCGTAGTCGGTGATGACGTACCCCTGGTACTCGTCCCGGCGGATCCAGGTGTTGCCGGCGCCGTCGACGTCCGCGTCGGCCGCGAGGATCGCCCCGGCGACGTGGTCGACGTTGTCGGCCACGCCGTCCCCGCGCTTTTCGCGGTGCCCGATGGTGCTCTGCGTGCGCAGGTAGTCGGGCTGGACGTAGTCGATGATCGACCGCAGCATGCCGACGAAGGAGTCCTTCGTGTACGCCGGCCGGTAGTCGATCGGCTCGGCGACGTAGGAGTCGTCGTGCAGCATCCGGTACAGGTCACCGCAGTTGTCCTCGGGCCCGGCGGCCGCGTGGATGTAGGTGAACACGAGGTGCACGTTCGTGCCGTCGAGGTGGTCGACGGCGACCGGGTGGCCGCCGAACCACATTTCCTCGTACGTCCAGGAGTTGGGCACCCCGGCCGTCTCGGCGTAGGCGGCGTGCTCGCCCTGCACCCGGTTGTCGGCGTAGTCCATGCCACACGGATCGTGGCTCTCACACGGGATTTCGCCCGCGGTGAGGTAGGTGACCCACACGTTGTACCCGGCTTCGACGTCGGAAGCGATGTCCGGGTTCATGAACAGGAGGTCGTCGTCCTGGTGCGCGGAGAAGCTGAGCGTCGTGGTGGTGTCGGCGGCGGCGGGACTGTGCACCGCGGCGACGGTCGCCGCGGCCAGGACCAGCGCGGCGAGCGGCCGCGCGATCTTCGTGCGCATGACGTGCTTCCTTTCGTTCACTGGCCCCAGTTTTCGATGTCGGGGGCGCCCATGTCGGTGTTCCAGTACCAGTGGGTCAGCGTGCCGTTGGTGGAACGGCCGTAGATGTTTTCCTGGTTGTCGGTGGCGAAGCCGGTGGGGTTGGCGCCGAGGTTTCCGCCCCAGTTGTCGTGACGGGGCTGGTTGTCTTCCGGGGTCCAGTACCAGTGGCCGAGCTGGTTGTCGGGGGTGCGGGCGAAGACGTGCTGCTGGTCGTTCCAGACGTAGGCCACGGGGTTGCCCTGGATCGCGGCACCGAGCGGTTCGTCGACGACCTCTTCGTCGGGGGTCCAGTAGAAGTGCTTGAGGGTGCCGTCGGTGCCGCGGGCGAAGACGTGCTGCTGCTCCCCGAACGCGTACCCCGTCGGGTCACCGGCCAGCGTGCTGGAACCCCAGGTGCCGTAGTTCGGGTCGGCGTCGGTCGGGGTCCAGTACCAGTGGGCCAGGTGGCCGTCGGTGGTGCGGCCGAAGACGTGCTGCTGGTCGCCCCAGACGTAGGCCACCGGGTCGCCGGCGATGCTCTGCGTCTGGGTTTCCTCGACCACGCCCGTGTCCGGGGTCCAGTAGAGGTGCTTGAGCTTGCCGTCGGTTCCCCGCGCGAAGATGTGCTGCTGGTCGCCGAAGGTGTATCCGGTCGGGTTGCCCGCGATGTCGTCCGCGCCCCACTGCTCGAAATTGGGGTCGGCGTCCGTCGGGTACCAGTACCAGTGGCCGATCGTGTTGTCGGTCAAGCGCGCGAAGACGTGCTGGGTGTCGCCCGAGACGAAGGCGACCGGCTCACCCGCGAGCGCCGCGAGGTAGGACTCGGACTCGATGGACTCGCCCGCGTTGTAGGAGTGCAAGAGCGACCCGTCGGCGCCCTTCGAGAACATGTGCTCCTGGGTGCCGTAGCGGTAGGACGCCGACGCCGCGATGCCCTCGTCGCCCATCGGGGCCGGCTGGCCGATGTCGTCGACGATGTTGCGGTAGCGCATCGGGGTGAAGGTGCGGATGTAGGACTGCGTGGTCCACGCCCGCTCGACCGCCGGGTTGCCGTAGTCGAACTCCTCGCGGACGATCGGCTGCGTCTTGGCGGCGTCGTTCCAGGCGAGGAAGAGCGCGATGTGGCCGTTGCGCCACAACGCGTCGCCGGGCCGCAGGTCCGCCCAGCCGATGGCGTCCATCCGCGACGGCAGGGTCGCGGTGGTCAGGCTCGTGCTGAGGTTCCAGGCCATCGAAACGAACCCGGAGCAGTCCTGGCGGTAGGTGCCGTACTGGTTGGTGTGGTACGCGGACTGGCTGTACATCACGTGCTCGTCGATCCACGACCTCGATCTGGTCAGCACTTCGGAGCGCGTGATCTGGCCGTTTTCGACCGAGGTCATCGCCCGGGCGGCCTGCGGATGGCTCGGCACGCCGGCGGTGCCTTCGTGCGGTAACGCGCCGGGGTGGGCGGGGTCGTAGTAAGCGGCCGCGGCGGCCGGGCCGAGCGGGTGGGTCTGGGCGATCGCGGGGGCGGTGCCGGCGAGCACGAGCGAGGTGAGCACGGCGGCGACGACGGCACCGGTGCGCTGGACGGTCATGGGTTTTCCTCCCGGGTGAACGCTCCGCCGTTCTCGGTGCGGCGGACTCGCCGGGAAACCGTGTCGCGGCAGGCTTCAAGTCCGCCCCAAATCCGCTTCAACGGGACTTGCAGGCGGCTTGGAGTCGACTTGGAGACCGGGCTTCCAGGCTTGGCCCATCGCCACGACCTGGAGGACACCATGACCCGCACCACCACCCGGATCACCGTCGGCGGGCTCGGCGCGTTGATCAGCACGCTGGCTCTCGTCGCGCCCGCTTCGGCCGGGCAGCCGACGACCGGCGACCCGGGGACGAGCACGACCACGCAGGAACAACAGCGGTCGGCCGCGATGAGATCCGCGGCCGTCGAGGACGGCGCCCAGGACGACTACGTCGCCGCGGCCGGCCCCGCCGCCCAGCGCGTCCGCGACGACTTCGACATCCCGGCCTCGGTGACGGCGGCCCAGTCGATCCTGGAGTCGAACTGGGGCCGCAGCACGCTCTCGGTCAACGACCGGAACTACTTCGGCTTCAAGTGCACGTCGCCGACCAACCCCGGCCCGTTCGCGAAGGGCTGCGCGCCGTACCCGACCACCGAGTGCGTGCCGGCGCCCTGCCACACGGTCAACGCGTACTTCCGCTCGTACGACTCGATGGAGAACTCGTTCCGCGACTACGGGCGGCTCCTCACCACCAGCTCGACCTACTCGAGCGCGCTCCCGTACCGCCACGACCCTGCGGCGTTCATCCGCGAGGTGGGCCGGCACTACGCCACGGACCCGAGCTACGCGGACAAGGTCATCTCGCTGATGAACACCTACGACCTCTACCGCTTCGACTCCGGCACGGCGCCGGGCGCCACCCTCGGCGACGAGAGCATCGCGGCGTCGGCGTCCTACCGGTACGGGACCCAGGAGCACATGTTCTCCCGGGGTGCGGATGGCTCGCTGCTGCACTCGTACAACGCGGGCGAGTCGATCGAATCGGAGTCCTACCCCGGTGCTCTGGCCGGTGAGCCGGTCGCGTTCGTCGCCGGGGACACCCAGCACGTCTTCGCGCGGCTGACCGACAACACCATCGGGCACTGGTACTGGTACCCGACGGACGCCGACCCCAACTTCGAGCAGTGGGGTGCCGACGACATCGCGGGCAACCCCACCGGCTACGCGTTCGGCGACCAGCAGCACATCTTCGCCCGCGGGACCGACGGGAAGCTCAAGCACCTCTACTGGACGCCCGACACCGGGATGGTGGAGGAGACCCAGACCCAATCGGTCGCGGGTGACCCCGTCGCGTACGTCTGGGGCGACCAGCAGCACGTCTTCGGCCGCACCACCGACGGCCACCTCGCGCACTGGTACTGGACCCCGACCGACGCCGACCCGAACTACGGCACCTGGGGTTCCAGCACGCTGGCCGGTGACCCGACGGGGTACGCGTTCGGGGAGCAGCAGCACGTCTTCGCCCGCGGCACCGACGGCACCCTCAAGCACTTCTACTGGACCCCCGACGAAGAGGTCGTCGACGAACCGCTCGGTGCCGCGATCCAGGGCAACCCCGTGGCCTACGTCTGGAACGACCAGCAGCACGTCTTCGCCCGCACCCCCGACAACCAGCTCGGCCACTGGTACTGGACCCCGGAAGACAACCAGCCCCGTCACGACAACTGGGGCGGAAACCTCGGCGCCAACCCCACCGGCTTCGCCACCGACAACCAGGAAAACATCTACGGCCGTTCCACCAACGGCACGCTGACCCACTGGTACTGGAACACCGACATGGGCGCCCCCGACATCGAAAACTGGGGCCAGTAACGAGAAAGCGGGCCGTTCACGAGAACGTGAACGGCCCGCTCCGGCTCAGCCGGTCAGAGGAACACGGCCTGGGCCGCGCTGAACGTCCCGTTGCTGTTCCACTTGCCGCCGCGGTCCTCGAGGGCGCCGTTCTGGGCGGTGTGCCAGTAGAACAGGCCGGTGTTCGAGTTCCCGTAGTCGTAGCTGGCGATCACGTCGGCCCGGCCGTCACCGTCGATGTCCGGCGCGGTCCACTGCGACTTGGCCCACGACCAGGTCCCCGCACCGCTGTCCCACTTGGTAACCGGGGCGTCGAACCCGTCGCCCGTCGCGTGCCAGGTCGAGAACGTGGTGTCGGCGTTGCCGTTGTCGTAGGCCGCGCCGATGTCGATGCGGCCGTCACCGTCGAAGTCGCCGGTCACGAACCGCGCCTTGGCCGGGGTGAAGGTCAGGCCGTTCCACTTCACGCCCTTGTCGTCGAACTTGCCGGCCGCGTTCGCGGTCCAGAGGAACAGGTTCGCCGAGTTGTTGCGGTAGTCGTAGAACGACGCGAGGTCGGCGCGGCCGTCCCCGGTGAAGTCGCCCGCCACCCACGTCGACTGGGCGATGTTCCACACCCCGGCGGCGGTGGTCCACTGGGTCACCGGGGCGTCGATCCCGGTCGCCGTGGCGTGCCAGGTGAGGAACGACATGCTGGCGTTGCCGTTGTCGTAGGCGGCGCCGATGTCGGTGCGGCCGTCACCGTCGAAGTCGCCGGCCACGAACCGCGCCTTGCTCGGCGAGAAGTTCGCGCTGTCCCACTTGACGCCCTGCGCGTCGAACCCGCCGGCGGCGTTGGCGTACCAGAGCCAGATGGTCGAGCTGTTGTTGAGGTAGTCGTAGACCATCGCGAAGTCGCTGCGGCCGTCGCCGTTGAAGTCACCGGTCAGCCAGCGCGCCTGGGCGGCGTTCACCGCGCCGTTCCCGCTGTCCCACTTGAGCGCGGGAGTGCCGAGGATCGGGGATTCGGCCGAACCCGGGCCGAGCGAAGGCCAGACGTAGAGACCGGTCCGCGCGTTCTTGAAGTCGTACACCGCGCCGACGTCTTCGAGGCCGTCACCGGTGAAGTCGGTGCCCTTGGACAGCGGAGTCGTGGCGGAGACGACCGCCGTCGGCGTGCTGGCCGGGCCGGCCGCCGGGGTGGCGACGACGCGGTAGTACCGCGTCTGCTTGGCCGGCAGCTGCGGCTGGGTGAACGACAGCGACGACGTCGTGGTGAGCCGGTGGGCCGCGTCGACCGGGACGTCCGCGGTCGTCGAACCGTAGACGGCGTAGCCGGCGTTGTCCGCCGCCGGCAACCCGTTCCAGCTCACGACGATCGTGTGCCCGACGCCCTTCGCCACGGGCGCGAGCACGGTCTGCCGGATCCAGGACACGACGTCGTCGGTCCGGGCCGCGGTGCTGCCCTGCCTGGTCTCGGTCTCGCCGAAGCAGCCGTGCTGCCAGGAAGCGCTGCTGACGCCGACCAGTTCGGCGCGGCCGGAGACCTCGCGGAACGCCGGTCCCCCGGCGTCACCGCGGCAGGTGTCCGCGCCGGCGTCCCCGGTGAGGTTCGCCGTGGTGGCGGTGTTCGCCCCGGCGGTGAAGACCGCGCTGTGCAGCTTGTCGGGCACCCACTCGGTGTCGGTGCGGCCGAACCCGGCGACCCGCAGCTTTTCCCCCGCCGCGGGCGCCGTGGCCGACAGCGAAATCGGGACGACGTCGGTGATCGGGGCGGCGAGCCGGGCCAGCGCGAGGTCGCGCCCGGCGGCGAGCACCAGCCCGGTGACCGCGGCGGAGTGGCCGGCGGACCCGGTGAGGTCGGTCCGCCCGACGACGGCCGTGGTCGCTTTCGCCGGCGCCCCGCCCTGCGGGTTCTCCGGGAAGCAACTGGCGGCCGTGGCGACCCAGTCCGGCGCGACGAGCACGCCGCTGCAGGCCCGGCCGTCCATGGTGAGCTTGGCGGTGAAGCCGTAGGTCCCGTCGGCGGCGACCGAGCTGTGCGACACCGCCGACGCAGGAACGGCGGCGAGCAGCCCGGTCACCAGCAGCACACCGCCGATCACGGTTCTTCCCGCTGTTCGTGTGCGATCCACCAGAGTTCCCCCTCTTAAGTTTCGCGAAGCAGTTCCCGCCCCTCGGGGCTCATCGCGAAAGATAGACAGTTTTTTACCGCACCAGCCGGTGACACATGTCACATTTTGGCTATCAGGTGGTCAAGTAAAATCCGTACCTGAATTCAGGGGAGGACATTCGTGAAATCTGTCAATAGTGCATTCGGCGCAGTCGTTCTGACCGCCGCCGCGCTCGTCGCCGGCCCCACCGTGGCCACCGCGGCCGCCGACGACACACCCCCGCCCATCGTCGAGGACTACGACTACCCGGGCGCCGACCAGATCTTCGCCGAGCACGGGATCCGCCTGCTCAAGGGCGACGGCCACATCCTGTTCACCGACTGCGCCACCAGCGGGAACCGCATCGAGGTGTGGAGCCGCACGAACGACGCGACGTTCTGCTTCCACGTCACGGCGAACAAGGGCTACCTGAGCCTCGACCTCGCCAAGGTCTACCTCATCAAGGCCGACGACCACTCCCTCAAAGCGACGATGCTCGTGAAGGGCACCCCGAAGGTGGTCGACATCGAAAAGAACTCGTGGACTTCGGTCGGCGAAGGAGCGGACCCCCAGAACGGGCCTTCGTCGCTCCTGGAACTCAATTCCGGCCCGGCCTGATCGCATTCTCACGGGCGGCTCACCGGTCAGGTACCGGTGAGCCGCCTTATTGCTGCCGAAAAGTTCCTTCCGGTCAGTTCCGCGAGCTTTTCGAAGAACTCGACGCCGCCGACGGTGATGGCCGAAAGCAGCTCCTCTTCGCCCGCGACCGAAGTGCGGCGGAGTTCGCCGCCAGCGACCGTGATCCGGAGCTGCTTCCCCGGAACCGGATCGAGCGAGATCTCGATCGACTGGTCCGGGAACGACATCACGGCACGCCCGTCTTGACGGTAGTCGGCGACGAGCTGAGCGACGAAGATCCACAACAGCTCGATGGACGAGTACAGGTCTTCGTCGAGCAGTACGACCCCGTTGACGGTCAACAGGATCGCACCACCCGGATCGTCGACGCCCCGCTTCGGCGGTAGCTCGGTGCAGTCCAGGACATCGACGAAGCGGAAGTCCCGCTTGCCGAAGTCGAGCACCGTCCGCACCCGCGCTACCGCCCCCATCGCGCCTCCTGCTACTTCGGGAAGAATTGGACGATCTTGCCACCTGCGACCGTACCTTTGTAGGTCACGCCGTTGACGACACCTTCGATGGCCGTGTTGGCGTTGGTGCCGCCGTTCGCGATGATCTTCGCCTGGTTCTGGGTGAGCACTTGGCGAATCGCGTCTTCGATGTCCGGGATGGTCATCCGCGAGTCGAAGAACGTCTGGGTCGCCTTGAAGCTGCCGTCCCAGTACCGCGGGTGGTGTCGTTCGAGGATGTGCTTGATGTAGTCCTTGTTCAACCGCGCCTGCTCAGCGCCGACCTGGAACGCCTTGCTCGTCCAGTCCGCCAGTGCCCCGGCCGACCGACCGGAGATCAGCGCCTTGCCCGCGACCACGCCGGCCGCGCGCAGTTTCAGCATCCGTTCGAACCACCTGCCGAACGGCTTCCCGATGCCGTTTTCCTTCTTGACCAGCAAGAAGCCGGTGAGGGACTTGAGCTGGTTCTTCAGCGCCGCGCTGCACGAACCGCCGTTGTTGCAGTACTCCCGCAGCAGCAGGTCCGAGAACTCGTCACCGACGGCATCCGCACTGTCGTACTCGTCGGCGTGCTCGGTGATCCACGCGTCGAAGTTGCGCCCGATCGCTTCGCACGCCGACAACCCGTAATCCGCGAACGGCAGCACCAGGCCGTTGACCAGGCAGGTGCCATCCGTGAACAGCACCATCACCCCGTTCTCGAACTGGGCTGCCCGGAAGCGCTGCGGGGGTCCGTTCAACTGCTCGTTGTTGTGCGTGCGCAAGAAAATCTCGACCGCTTCGGCCGCGGCGTCCGCGGCCTCCGACGCGCTCTTGCCCGCGTCAGCGGCTGCCTTCCGGGCGTCTTCGGCCTCGCTCGCGGCCCACTGGGCCATCGAGCGGGCGACCGCCGCCGAGTGCGCTGCCTTCGCCGCGGAGTCCGCGGCTCGGGCCGCGGCCTGCTGCGCCGTCGCGGCGGCCTGACGCGCCTGCTTCGCGGACAACGCCGCCTGCTCCGCCGAGGCCTGGGCCGAAGCCGCGGACACCTTGGCCTGATCCGCGTACGTCCCGGCCTCCGTCGCCGAACGGCGGGCCTGCTCCGCGTACCCCGCTGCCTCGTCGGCCGCGTGGCGGGCGGTTGCCGCCGCCGCGGCCGCCCACGACGCCGATTCCCGGGCCGAGGCCGCGGAAGCCGCCGCTTCGGCGACGTAGCGCTCGACGACCGCGACGTGCGCCGCGGTGTCCTGGTCGCGGCGCTGGGCCTGGGCCTTGCCGACCTGCAGGAACTCGCGCAGCTCGTCGTCCGGGCCGGCGAGGGTGATCTGCGCCGCCGCCTTCACCTCGGCTCCGCCGGTCGCCAGCGCCTGCGCGACGGCGATGCGGTCGTCCTTCTTCGCCGCGGAGAACTGGCCGGTGCGCAGGAACGCCCGCCGGTCGGCGGCCGAGCCGTTGAGCGCGGCCTGCGCCGCCTCCTTCGTGGCCGGGCCGCCCGCGGCGAGCAGCTGCGCGATCGCCGTGCGCTCGTCGTGCTCCTTGCCCTCGTACGGCTGGGTCTTCAGGAATTCGTTGACCTGGACGTCGGTCCCGCCCAACGCGGCGAGCGCGGCCTGCGCCAGCGCGGTGTTCTCGCTCTGGGCGAGGTGGCCGACCCGTGCGCGGTCGTCCTGGTAGGCGGCCGCGGTCAGGCCGCCGGTGATGTACTCGACGACGTCGTCGTCGGAGCCGCCGAGCACCGCTTCGGCGCGGGACCGGCTGATCGGCCCCGCCGCCGCGAGCTGCTTGACGGCGATCTTGCGGCCGTCGGTGACCACGGTCGCGCGGGGCGCGCCGGGTGCCGCGGCTTCGGCGAGCAAGCGCTTCGCCTCGGCGTCCATCCGGTCGGCTTCCGGGGTGTCCCAAAGGACTTCGGCCGGGATCGCCTCGGTTTCCGCGCGCAGGGCCTGGGCGAGCTCGACGGCTTCGTCGGTCTCCGTCGCCAGGCGCTCGGCCTCCGCGTGGCGGGCGACCTCCTGGGTCCGGCTCGCCTGCGCGGCCGCTGCCGTCGCCGCGTCGGCGGCTTCCTTGGCGGCCCGGGCGTGCGCTTCCGATTCCGTCGCCGCCTTGTCGGCTTCCCCGGCGTGCGCGGCCGCTTCGTCCGCGGCCGCGGCGGCCGCGTCGGCGTGCGTGGCCGCGCTGAGGGCGGCCGTCCGCGCTTCCTGCGCGGCCGAAGCGGCTTCGGCGGCCAGCGCACCGGCCGCGTTCGCGGCGCGGGTGGCCCGCGACGCCGCTCGCTTGGCGTCGGCCGCGGCCTTCTTGGCCCGCTCGGCCTGCGCCCCGGCCGCGGCGGACTGACCGGCGGCCGCGTCGGCGGCATTGCCTGCCTTCTGCGCGTTCGCGGCGGCCGAGGACGCCGCCTGCACCGCCGCGCCCGCCGCCCGGGCCGCGTCGCCGACCGCCACCGCGGCGTCCGCCGCGAGCCGGGCGCTGGCCGCCGCCTGACGAGCCCCGATGGCCGCCTTGCGCGCGTCGTCCGCCTTGCCGGCGTCGGTCCGGGCGTCCGCCGCCGCGCGCTGCGCCGCACCCGCGGCCCGCCCGGCGAGCACCGCCGCCACGGCCGCGCGCTGGGCGGCGGTGGCCGCGACCTTGGCTGCCTGCGTCGCATCGTTGGCCGCGCCGATGGCCTCCCGCGCGGCCGCGGCGGCCCGCGTCGCGGCGTCGGCCGCCCGGCCCGCCGCGTTGGCCGCCTTGACCGAGTCGTCCTTGGCCGCGGCCGTCTCCGCCGCCGCCGTTTCGGCAGCCTGGCGAGCCAGGTCGGCGGCCTGGACCGCCCGCTCCGACGCCTGCTTCGCGAGCGTCGTTTCGGTCGCCGCGCGCTCGCTTTCCTCCTTGGCCGCCGCCGCGAGGCCGGCCACGGTCGCGACTTCGCCGTCCCGCTCCCGGGCCGCGTACTGGCCGGTCTCGAGGAATTCCTGCAGCTCTTCGCGCGTGCCGGACAACGCGATCTGGGCGGCACGCTTCACTTCCGCCCCGCCGACCGCGAGGATCTGCGCGGCCAGCACGCGCTCGTCGTGCGCCAGCGCCGTGTCGTGGCCCGACAGCACGAACCGCGAGAGGTCCGCGACGGTGCCGTTCAACGCCGCCTGGGCCGCTTCCTTCACGCCGGGGCCGCCGACGGCCATCAGCTGCGCGATCCGGACCCGCGTGTCCTGTTCCCACGGCGCGCGGATGCCGGTGGTGAGGAAGGCCTTGATCTCCTCGGGGGTGCCGGACAGCGCGGCCTGCGCGGCCGTCTTCAGCGCCGGTCCCGCGGTGGCCAGCAGCTGCGCCACCTGCACCCGGTCGTCCTGCGCGGTGGTGCTCGCGAGGCCGGTGGACAGGAACTGCCGGACGGCGTCGTCGGTCCCGGCCAGCGCGGCCACGGCCGCTTCCTTGACGCCGGGGCCACCGGTGCGCCACGCCGCGACGGTCCGGGCCCGGTCGGTCAGGACCGCCGGGGGGTCGTCGGGGTCGGCGGCGAGCGCCGGTGGCGAGACGAGCCCCGCCAGCAACGAAAAGAGGAACACGACGATCGCCGTGTTCCGCCAGAGCCCGATTCCCCGTCTCGACGACGATCTCGGCTTCATCGCGGTCCATCCCCCCGGTCGGCGAACGTCGTTCGCCCGGGGAAAACGGTGCCACCGAAGGGGACCGTGCAGCCGCTACGGCATCCCTCCCCGGACGCCGCGATGGACATTAAGCGCGCATCAGCCGCAGGTCAATGATTCTTTACCCGCGGCACCGGGTTCCGGGTGATCTTCCGTCGATCGGCCTAGAGCACCCGGCGGCCCGAAAGCGCGCGGCCCAGCGTCAGCTCGTCGGCGAACTCGAGGTCGCCGCCCATCGGGAGACCCGAGGCGAGTCTCGTCACCGACAGGCCGGGGAAGTCGCGCAGCATCCGGACGAGGTACGTCGCCGTGGCCTCGCCCTCGGTGTTGGGGTCGGTCGCGATGATGATCTCGCTGATGTCGTGCTCGCCGAGCCGCTTGAGCAGCTCGCGCATCCGCAGCTGCTCCGGGCCGATGCCCGACAACGGGTCGAGCGCGCCGCCCAGGACGTGGTAGCGGCCCTTGAACTCGCGCGTGCGCTCGACGGCCAGGACGTCCTTCGGCTCCTCGACCACGCAGATGACCGTGAGGTCGCGGCGCTCGTCGCGGCAGATGCGGCAGGTCGGCTGCTCGGAGACGTTGCCGCAGATCTCGCAGAACTGCACGCCTTCCTTGACCTTGCCGAGGACGTCCTGCAGCCGCGAGATGTCCGCCGGGTCCGCGGCCAGCAGGTGGAACGCGATCCGCTGGGCGCTCTTCGGCCCGACCCCGGGCAACCGCCCGAGCTCGTCGATCAGGTCCTGGACGACACCTTCGTACAAGTTCGTCAGCCGCCGAAGCCGAGGGCGCCGAGGTCCGGCATGCCGCCACCGCCACCGAGGCCGCCGGCCAGCGGGCCGAGCTTCTGCTCGGTGAGCTTCTGCGCGCTCGCCGACGCGTCGCGGACCGCCGCCACGATCAGGTCGGACAGCGTCTCGACGTCGTCCGGGTCGACCACCTTCGGGTCGATCTGCAGGTTCTTCAGCTGGCTGTCACCGGAGACGGTCGCGGTGACCAGCCCGCCACCGGCCGTGCCGGTGACCTCGGTGTTGGCGAGCTCCTCCTGGGCCTCGACGAGCTTCTGCTGCATCTGCTGGGCCTGCTGCATCAGCTGGGAAATGTCGAAACCGCCGCCGGGTTGCACCATGATCGCACTCGGTCCTCTCTGCACGCCTGTGTCCCCACCAGGGTAGTCGCGCCACGCGGGGCGCCGGGCTGTGGCACCGTGGTCGCCGTGCGACGCGCGATTGCCCCACCCCTGCTGGCCGGTGCCCTGCTGCTCACCGGCTGCTCCGACGGGACCCCGGCGGCCCCGGCACCGGCTCCCGTCACCACGCGGACGGTCACGCCGACGCCGACGACGGTGACCCCACCGCCCCCGCCGTCCACCTCGGCGCCGTCTTCGGTGGTGGCCCCCGCGCCGGGGAAGGTCGTCGTGCTCGACCCGGGGCACAACGGCGGCAACGCGTCCCACCCGGCGGAGATCAACCGCCCGGTGCCCGCCGGGCGCGGCCAGACCAAGCCGTGCAACACCACCGGCACCGCGACCAACGCGGGCTACCCGGAGCACGCGTTCACGTTCGACGTCGCCCACCGGGTCGGGGATGCGTTGGCGGCCAAGGGGATCCGGGTCGTCTACACGCGACAGGACGACACGGGCGTCGGTCCCTGCGTCGACCGCCGTGCGGCGATCGGCAACGAGGCGAACGCGGACGCCGTCGTCTCGATCCACGCCGACGGCTCGACGGCGGCCGGCGCGAACGGCTTCCACGTCGCGTATTCGTCCCCGCCGTTGAACGAGTCACAGGGCCCGCCCTCCCTCCGGCTGGCGGAGGTCCTGCGCGACACGATGCGCACGGGCGGCTTCAGCACGGCGAACTACATCGGCGGCAACGGCCTGTCGGCCCGCGGGGACCTGGGCGGCTTGAACCTCTCCACCCGCCCGGCCGCCCTGGTGGAGTGCGGCAACATGCGCAACGCGGCGGAAGCGGCCCGGATGACGAGCGCGGCGGGGCGTCAGCAGTTCGCCGCGTCGATCGCCGCGGCGATCGAGGCTTACCTGGCTTCCTGAGCCGCCACGACGGCGTCGACGCCCGCGGGCTGCCGCACTACCTGCTGGACCGCCAGGCGCAGCGCTGCCTCGGGGTCGAGAAGCACCTGCTCGGCAACCAGGCCCGCCGACGGCGGTGATCGTGCGGATCACCGCCGACCGCGTCACCGGGATCGGTCCCTGGGCGTCCTGACGGCGGTCAGGCGATCAGTCCAGCGGGCGGGCGCCGAGGTGGTCGGAGATGAGCTTGCGGGCCAGCTCGTCCGGGTCCTGGTCCGGCGGCGGTGGGGGCGGCGGCGGGGCCGGGCTGGCGTCCTCGTTGTAGAGGTCCTCGTCGTCCTCGTCGGCCGGTTCCGGGGGCAGCGGGATGTCCGGTTCGCTCGTCGCGACCTTGGGGCGCACGGGCGGCGGCGGGGTCGCGGGCCGGGCCGGGGCCGCGGCGGCGGGCGGGGCGGCCGTTGCCGCGGACTGGCGGGTGAACGAGCGCTCCGGAGCCGGTGCCGCCTGCTGGGCGCGGGCGGCGGGGGCCGCCGGGGCGTTGCCGTGGACACAGCGGACCTGCCAGTCGCCGCCCAGGACGTCGGACAGCGCGCCGGCGATCTTGCGCGCGTTGTCCTGATCGGAGAGGCGGCGGGACAGGGGCTCGGACTTGTGCGTGAGCGTGAGGGCGTGTCCCTCGACGCTCGCCACTGTGGCCTGCGTCAGCATCGCTTCGAGGCTGCGCCCGCCGGTGAACTTGCGCAACGCGGTCATGAGCTGCGGCCAGATGTTCCGGATCGCGGCGGCGTCCATCGCGCCGTCCGCCGCAGGCGCGGGTGCAGCGGGTGCGGCAGCCACGGCGGGCGCGGGTGCCGCAGGAGCGGGCGCGGCGGGGGCCGGCGTGCCGCCGCCGGGGGTGCGCGGGGTGCTCCAGCCGCCGTCGGAAGGCGGCGCGGCCGGAGTGCCGGACGCGGACGTGCCGCTCTCCGCGGACTGAGGGCCAGCCGCCGAAGCTGCGGCAGCCGAAGTCACGGCACCAGCGCCCGCCGAAGCGGCGGCACTGCCGGCCGAAGCAGCCGGAGGCGCGGCCGACGGCGCGGGCTCAGCCGCCTCCGCCACCGGCGCGGGCCCAGCCGAAGCCGCGCGCTGCGAAGGACGGGAGAACTTCCCCTCCGCCGTCGCCCGCATCGGCGGCTCGACGCCACCCTCGACCGGGGCGGCCGGAGCCGTCGCGCGGCGCTCCAGCCGTTCGATGCGGGCCAGCAGCGCCTTCTCCGCGTCCGTCACCGACGGCAGCAGCATCCGGGCGGCCAGCAACTCCAGCACGAGCCGCGGAGAAGTCGCGCCCCGCATCTCCAGGAGTCCATTGTGGACGATATCCGCGTAACGCGACAGCGTTCCCAGGCCGATCCGCTCGGCCTGCGCCACCATCCGCGTCAGTTCCTCCTCCGGCGCGGACACCAGCCCGCCCGCGGAATCCGGGACCGCGCGCAGCAGCACCAGGTCGCGCAGCCGGTCGAGCAGGTCCGTGGCGAACCGGCGCGGGTCGTGGCCGGCTTCGGCGAGCTTCTCGACCGTGCCGAACACCGTCGCCGCGTCCTCGGTCGCCAGCGCGTCCACCATGTCGTCGATCAGCGCGACGTCGGTGACGCCCAGCAGCGCCACCGCCCGGCTGTACGACACGCCTTCGGGCCCGGCGCCGGCGAGCAGCTGGTCGAGCACCGACTGCGTGTCACGCGCCGACCCGCCGCCCGCGCGGATGACCAGCGGGTACACCGACGGCTCGACCTCGACGCCCTCCGCCGCGATGTTGCGCTCCAGCAGCGCGCGCATCGAGCTCGGCGGGATCAGCCGGAACGGGTAGTGGTGCGTGCGCGAGCGGATGGTGGTGAGCACCTTGTCCGGCTCGGTGGTGGCGAAGATGAAGATGACGTGTTCCGGCGGCTCTTCCACGATCTTCAGCAGGGCGTTGAAGCCTTGCGTGGTGACCATGTGTGCCTCGTCGATGATGAACACGCGGTAGCGCGACTCGGCCGGCGCGTAGAACGCCTTGTCCCGCAGCTCGCGGGCGTCGTCGACACCACCGTGGCTCGCCGCGTCCAGCTCCGTGACGTCGACGCTGCCCGACCCCTCGGGCGCGAGCGCCTTGCAGGAGTTGCACTTCCCGCACGGGTCCGGGGTGGGGCCTTCGACGCAGTTCAGCGAGCGCGCCATGATGCGCGCGCTCGACGTCTTGCCGCAGCCGCGCGGGCCGGAGAAGAGGTAGGCGTGGTTGATCCGCCCGGCGGCCAACGCCGTGCGGAGGGGATCGGTCACATGCTCCTGACCGACGACCTCGGCGAAGGTCGCCGGACGGTACTTGCGGTACAGCGCGAGAGCCACGCCGCGAGACTACCGCCAGGGTCCGACAACCTTCGCCGTGCGGTCAGGGCAGCTGCGCCAGGAGCGCGTTCACCTTGGCGACGTGCTCCGCGGTGAAGGCGTCACGCGCTCGCGCCTTCGCCAGGCCACCGTCCAGGTACGGCTGCAGGAACGAGTCCGGCCCGTCGAGGACGCCCTGCGCGACGGCCTCGACCTCGGGGCCCTCGGACAACGTCCGGGTCGCGTAGACGCGCAGGTCGATCAGGTGCGCGACGTACTGCCCGTGGGCGAGGAACTCGCGGACGTCGGCGACGGTGCCGTCCAGCGCCTTCTGCGCCGCCGGCTTCGTCGACGGGCCACCGGCCGCCATGATCTGGTTGACCTCGACGCGGTCGTCGGTGTCGCGGCCCGGGTAGTCGCCGGTGGCGAGCAGCGCGGCGACGCCGGCGTACGGCCCGGCGAGCGCGTCACGGGCGGCCTGCCGCAGCCCGGGGCGCGCCTTCGGGTCGGCCGCGATCGCCGCCACGGCGGCCCGGTCGTCGGTCTCCTGCGCGGCCGCGAGCCCGCTGCGCACGAAGGTGACGACGTCGTCGTCGGAACCGCTCAGCGCGACGTGAGCCGCGTTCTTGACGGCGGGGCTGCCGTTTCGCAGCAGGTAGGCCGCCGCACGGCGGCCGTTCGGCACGGTCAGCGCCGGGTCGGCCGCGGCGGTGAGCAGCTGGTCGTTGTCGGCCTTGGCTTGCGCCGCGCGGGCGGCGGCGTCGCGGGCCTGCTGCTCGGCGTCGGCGGCCGCACCGGCCGCGACCTGCGCGTCGTGCTGGGCCTGGGCCCGCTGGCCGGCGAGCCGGTCGGTGTTCGCCTGGCGCGCGTCCGAGGCGATGGTGGTGGCGCGGCTGCGGGCCAGCCGGACGCCGATCGCGCTGTGGTTGGCCGCGGCGGCCTTGCCGTAGTCGACCTGCGCCTGGAGCGCGGCGAGTTCGGCGTCCCCGTTCGCGGCGACCTGGCGCCACAGCGAGAGGAAGTACCGGACGTCGTCCGGGGTGCCGTCGAGCGCGGCCTGCGCGGCGGCCTGGACCTCGGGACCGCCGGCGGCGAGCGCCTGGTTGGCGGTGATCCGCTCGTCGGTGTCGCGCGCCTGCTGCAGGCCGGTCTCGAGGAAGGCGCGGACGTCGGCGGCCGTGCCGTCGAGGGCCTTCTGGGCCCGGGCGTTGACGGTGGGGCCGCCGGTGTTCATGGCCTGGCCGACCGCGATCCGGTCGTCCGCGATCCGCGCCTGGGGCAGCCCGGTGGCGAGGAAGGCCCGGATGTCCTCGACGGTACCGTCCAGCGCCTGCTGGGCGGCGCGCTTGGTGACCGGGCCGCCGCTCGCCATGGCCTGGTTGACCAGGACGCGGTCGTCGTCGTTCTTCGCCCGGAACTGGCCGGTGGTCAGGAAGGTCTGCAGGTCGGCGGCTGAGCCGAGCAGTGCCGCTTCGGCGGCGCGGCTGACGCCGGGTCCGCCGGTCTCCAGCAGCGAAACGGCCTGGGCCCGGTCGGGCAGGACGTCCGCGGCGGCCGGCGTCGCCCAGGCGACGGCGGCGAGTGCCACAGTGGCGATTACTGCGTTCGCACGCAAGAAAAACCCCCTCGATCGATGATCGTTCCGCTCACTTATCGCCGGGCCGGGCGGAATGTTTCCGATAACCTCCGGGTTCGTGAGTCGTTCGCGGAAGACCGGGCCGGTGCCCGGGCGGTACCCGGTGCAGTTCGGGACCGCGGAGCTGGTCCGGGACGCCGACCGGGGCAACGCGTGGCTGCTGTCGGTGGACGGCGTCGCGCAGTCCTATGTCGACCTCGACGACCCGGCCGACCTGGAGTTCGACTACGTCCGCCGGTTCGGGGACGTGGTGGACCTGCTGCCGCCGGGGCCCGTCGACGCGCTGCACATCGGTGGCGCGGCGTGCACGCTGCCGCGTTACGTGGCGGCGACGCGCCCGGGCTCGCGGCAGCTGGTGTTCGACGCCGACGGCGAGCTGGTCGACCTGGTCCGCGCCCAGCTGGGCCTGCGGCTCCCGGGCCTGCGCGTCCGGATCACCGACGGCCGCACGGGCCTGGCGACCCGCCGCGAGGACACGGCGGACCTGGTGGTGGTCGACGCGTTCGAGCGCGCGAAGCTGGCGGGCGGCCTGGCCACGCTGGAGGCGACCCGCGCGATCGCCGGCATCCTCCGCCCCCCGGGCACGTACCTGGCGAACATCACGGACGGCTCGGGCCTGCCGTTCGCCCGCCGCTTCCTGGCGACGCTGCTGGCGGTCTTCCCGGAGGTCCTGGTGCTGGCGGACCCGGCGGTCCTGAAGGGCCGCCGCTTCGGCAACCTGGTCTTCGCGGCCTCGGCTTCGGCACTGCCGACAGCGGAGCTCGAGCGCCGAACGGCCTCGGCGGCGTTCCCGGCGAGGTGCGTCCACGGCCCGGAGCTGCACAAACTGGCAGGCCGAGCAGCGGTGATCACGGACGCGGACACCCCACCGCCCCCAAAACCCCCGGACGACGTCCTGGGCCTGTTCTAGAGCCCGCTCTCACCCGCGCCCGCCACACCCCGCTCACGCCCGCTCTCACTCGCGGGGATGCCACGGCAGACCCCCCAGCCGGCGCACAAGGCACCGTGGGGGTCCGGGGGCTCGGCCCCCGGGCAAAAGGACGAAGTGAAGGCCCGGCGAAGGGGCGAAGCCCCGAGAGCCGGAGCCGAAAAGAAGGGGACCCCGCGCACCCGTCAGAGCCTGCTTATCCTTGCTGCCTTCCGGCCCTGGGGAGGTTCACAGGGTGGACGCCGCGCGGGGTCCGTGGATCAGTGTAGTCGGGTAGTCCCGGGTACGTCTCGGGAACCCCTCCCTGGAGCTCTCCAGACCTGTCGAGAACCCCTCACGCCCCCGCGCCCGCCTGGGCTCGGGCCTTCTTGAACGTGTTGTGCAGCACCGCGAGCAGCGCGTCCCGCACCGAAAGCTTCTGCCGCGCGTCGAACGTGATCAGGGGGACGTCGTCGCCGACCGCGAGGGCCCAGCGGATGTCCTCCAGGTTGTGGCCGAGCGAGCCGTTGAACATGTTCACCCCCACCACGAACGGCAGGCCGGCCTTCTCGAAGTAGTCGACCGCCGGGTAGCAGTCGTCCATGCGGCGGGTGTCCACGATCACCAGTGCGCCCAGCGCGCCGTGGACCAGGTCCTGCCACATGAAGCCGAAGCGGTCCTGGCCGGGGGTGCCGAACAGGTACAGCTTGACCTCGTCGTCGATCGTGATGCAGCCGAAGTCCAGCGCGACCGTCGTGGTGGTCTTGGCCGGGACGTGGCCGGTGCGGTCCACCGAAGCCGCCACCGAGGTGATCGCCGCCTCGGTCGTCAGCGGCTTGATCTCCGAGATGGCGCCGACCGCGGTCGTCTTGCCGACGCCGAAGCCGCCCGCGATGACGATCTTGACCGGGGCCGGCGGGCGGGCCGCCGGTTCAGTGAATGGCTTCGAGTCCACGAATGACCCTTTCGATCATGCCGAGGTCGTGCTTGTTGTGGTTGCCCGGGCGCCGGACGACGACGTACCCCAGCTCGGCGAGGTCGGCCACCAGCACGCGGGCGACGCCGATGTGGAGGCCGAGCATGGCGGCCACCTCGGCGACCGACATCGTGCTCCGGCAGAGGGAAACGATTTCCTGCCGCTCGAACGTGAGCTTCGGGTGCGAGGCCGCGCCCAGGCGGGACGTCATGACCTGCGCCTCGATCTCGAGGGTCTGGTCCACCGGCTGCGCCCGCCCCGAGGTCATCAGGTACGGCCGCAGCAGCGAGATGTCCGGCTCTTCGGCCATCACGCACCCACGGTGTTCTTGAGCTCCTCGATCAGGCCCGGCGTGAGGACTTCGGTGGCGCGGTTGGCGAACATCGCCATCTCGTAGGCGATCGTGCCGAGGCTGGCCTGCTTGTTGGCGAGGACGCCGAGCGAGCAGCCGATGCTGATGGTGCAGACCAGCAGGTAGCCGTGCTCCAGTTCGATGATCACCTTGTCCGGCGAGCCGAGCGGGTGGCTTTCGGAGACGCCGTGCGCGAGGCCGAGCATGGCGGAGGAGATCGCGGCGAGGCGGTCGGCGTTGGAGCGCTCGAGCTCCGAGGACACCGCGATCAGCAAGCCGTCGGCCGAGACCGCGATGGCGGCGATCGCGCCCGCGGTGTGCTGCGCGAAGCGGCTCACCAGCCAGTTGAAGTTCTGGGCTTCGACACTGACGCCAGGTGCGGGGATGCTCATTTCCTGCTCTCTTCTCCTCGTTCCATCACACGACCGGCGACCACGCCTTGGGGCGGGCTGTCTGCCGTAACCGCGTCCGCCTTGGCGAGGCCGGCGGCGAACGCGTCGAACGCCGCTCGCTCGGCCGCCGGGTCCCGCTTGCTGCGGTTGACGACGGCTCGGGCGATCGGCCGCCCCGCGGGCTGCTGGCGCAGGCCGGGGGCGAGCTGGGCTCCGGGGACGCGGCGGACCAGGCCGTCCCGGGACTGCGGGGCCGCGGCGGCCGGCGCCACGGCGGGAACCGCGCCACCGGGCATCGCCGACTCCCCGGGAACGCGCACCGGCAGCGACGCGCCATCGCCCGGCAGCAAAGCCGCACTTTCACGTGAAAGTGCAGCGCCCAGGTCAGCACTTTCACGTGAAAGTGCGGGGGCGACGGGTGCGGTCACCACCGTCGGTGGGGCGGACGGCGGGTCGGTGTCCATCGCGCTGACCTCGGCGGCCCTCGCGAAAGCGCTCTGGAAGCCGTCCATGGCGAGCTTGGTCGCGTCCGGGTCGTGGCGCGGCTTGTCGTCGTCGGCCACCGCCGCCGTCGTGCCCGGGTCGGGCAGCTGGGCCCCGCGGACGCGGCGGCGCAGGCCACCCCGGGTCTCGGGCTCCGGCTCGGCGACGGGCGCCGCGGGCGGGTCGGCGGGTTCGGCGTCCGGCCACACCGGTTCGAGCTGGTTGAACCAGCGGAAGCCGTTGCCGTGGCCGAGCAGCGCCGGGATCGCCGGCGCGGGCAGTTCGGCCGGGCGAGCCACCGGCCGCAGCTCATCCAAAGTGGACACGGAGGTCACCGCGACGGCTTCCGCGGGACGCGGTTTCGGCGTGGGCGCCACCTGCGCCGGGATCGCCGGCACCGGCTCGGTCTTCGGGAGCAGCCCGGTGCGGTGGCTGAACAGCGACGGCGGGACGGTCAGCCGCGCGGTCACGCCGCCGGTGGTCGGCGTCGCGAGCAGCTCGACGCCCAGTTCGTGGCGCCGGGCCAGGCGGCCGACCACGAACAGGCCGAGCACACTCGTCGGTGCCAGCTCGAGGCGTTCGCGCTCGACGAGCCGCTTGTTCTCTTCGGCCATCTTCTCCGCGGTCATGCCGATGCCGTGGTCGACGACGTTCACCAGGCACGAGCCGTCGTTGAGGATCATCGTGTCCACTTCGACCATCGACCCCGGCGGCGAGAACGACGTCGCGTTCTCCAGCAGCTCGGCGAACACCAGCACCAGGTCGGCACCGAGCGCCGAAGACAGCAGGATGTCGGCGACGACGCCGAGCTTGACCCGCTGGTAGTCCTCGATCTCCGCGAGCGCCGAGCGCAGGGCCGTGGCCAGCTCGATCGGGCCGGCGATACGGGTTTCGTCGCGGGTACCGGACACCACGAGCAGGTTGTCCGCGTTCCGGCGGAGGCGGGTGGAGAGGTGGTCGAGCCGGTAGAGGCTGGCCAGCAGCCGGGTGTCCTGCTCGTTGCGCTCGACCTCGTCGATCAGCGCCAGCTGGCGGCCGACGAGGTTCTGCGTGCGCTTGGCGACGTTCGCGAACATCAGGCCGGTGTTGCGCCGGGTGAGCGCCTGCCGCTCGACCAGCTCGGCCGCGGTGGTCTGGACCCGGTTGAACGCGGCGGCCAGCTTGCCGAGCTCGTCGCTCGAAACGACGTCGATGGTGGCCAGCCGCGGGACCTGCTCCTCGGCCTCCTCGGTGTCGGTCACGCGGACGAGCTCGGTGCCGGCGAGGTCGGCGACCGACGTCGCCGCCGTGGTCAGCCGCCGCAGCGGCTGCGCGATCGAGCGGGCGACCGCGACGGCGAGGAAGGCGACCAGCAGGAACAGCGCGGCCGCGCCGATGCCGACCGTCCAGGCCAGCCGGGTGCCGGCGTCGGCGCGGCCGGTCGCCGCGTCGGCGATTTCGCCAGTGACCTTCTCCTGCACGAGTTTCCGCTGCCCCGCCTGGGATTCCGACGCGCTCAGGACGTCGGCGACGTACTGGGTGGTCCCGGCTTCGCTGCGGGGGTTGTCGATCTGGGCGGCGAGGTCGTTGATCTTGCGGCCCGCTTCGCTCTGCTCGACGTTGACGACCAGCGCGGACTGCGAGCGGTCGGTCTCGTCGTCGGCCTGCTGGACGAACCGGTCGGTGAAGATCGGCGCCTGCTGGGTCGCGTCGTCCAGGATGGACCGGCCGGCTTCGGGCGAAACCGCCGTCACGATCAACGCCATGCCGCGCAACGAGTTCTCCTCGTTCGCGCGCAGCAGCGCCTCCAGCGCGGTCAGCTCCCGCGTGCCTTCGGCGTCACTGGTCAGCTGCGGGACGAGCCGCAGCGAGTCGATCACCGCGCCGATCACCGCGTGGTAGGTGCGGGCGACGCTGTCGAGCGCGACGCCGCGGCGCTGCGCGTTCTGCCGGAGCTCGTTCAGCGAGCCGACCCGGGTCAGCGCGGCGGCCAGCTCGTCCGGCGCGTCGGAACCCAGTGACGACCGCACGTTCTCGACGGCCGCGTTCACCGCCTTCTGCTGCTGCAGCATCTGGTCGGCGGGCATCGACGGCGTGGCGACGAAAGCGCCGGTCAGCAGCCGCTCGCGCTGCAGCTGCCAGACCAGGCCGCCGAGCTGCTGGGTGTGCCGCGCCACCGTCGCCGACTGCGTCGCGGCCACGGCGCTGCTCGCCTGCGTCAGCACGAACGGCACCGACACCAGCACCACCGCGACCAGCGGTGGCAGGAGCAGCAGGTTCAGCTTGCCGCGAATGCCGAGCCGGGTGAGAAAACCCCCGCCGCCCGTGCGTTCCGCGGTCGCCCCGCCGTGCTTCATCCCGCCACCTTCCCGTCTTGCGTTCTCACTCGACCGCGGCCACCCGGCTCACGTGGCTCCGGTGCTGCTCCCGGACCAGGTCCTCGATCCGGGCGCGCAGCGCGAGGAACCGCGGTTCGCGCTTCACCGCCAGGTCGCGCTCGGCGGGCAGCTCCACCTCGACGTCGGCGGCGATCCGCCCCGGGTCGGAGGCGAGCACGACCACCCGGCCGCCGAGGAACACCGCTTCCTCGACGTCGTGGGTGACCATCAGCACCGTCGTGCCCGTGTCGGCCCACACCTGGCGGATCAGCACCTGCATGTCCTCCTTGGTCTGGACGTCCAAGGCGCCGAAGGGTTCGTCCAGCAGCAGCACATCCGGCTCGCACGCGAGGGCGCGCGCGATCGCGACGCGCTGCTTCTGGCCGCCGGACAGCTGTTTCGGCAGCGACTTGCGCACGGTGGCCAGGCCGGTTTCGGCGAGGTACCAGTCGACGCGCTCGGCGCGCTCGGCCGCGTCGAGCGCGAGCAGCTCCAGTCCGAACGCGACGTTCTTCTCGACGTTGCGCCACGGGTAGAGCGCGCCGGACTGGAAGACGAGCCCGCGGTCCGGCCCGGGGCCGGTCACGGGGACGCCGTCGAGCACGATCTCGCCGTCGGTCGGCCGGTCGAGCCCGGCCACCAGCGACAGCAGGGTCGACTTGCCGGAGCCGCTCGCGCCGACGACGCAGACGAACTCGCCGCGCAGCACCTCGAGGTCCACGCCGTCGAGCGCGCGAGTCACCCGGCCACCGGCGTGGTAGTCCTTGGCGACGTTCCGCAGTTCCAGCGTCATGCCGCCCACTTCCCCACCTGCGTGCGCAGCAGGCGCAGCAGGACGTCGATGACGAGCCCGGCGACCCCGATGACCACCAGGACCGCGAAGATCTTGTCCGTCTGCAGGAACCGCTGCGCGCGGACGATCCGGTAGCCGAGGCCCGCCGAGGAGTTGATCAGCTCGGCGACGACCACGAAGTTCCACGCCGCGGCGGCGTTGACCCGGATCGCGTCGATCATGCCCGGCAGCGAGTGCGGCACGACGACCTTGCGCAGCACCTCGCCCCGGCGCGCGCCGAGCGTGTAGGAGACGTCGAGCAGCGAAGCCGGCACGCCGCGGACGACGTCGGCGGTCATCAGCGTGTTGAAGAAGACCGTCCCGATGAAGAGGATGGCGATCTTCGACGGCTCGCCGAGACCGAGCCAGATGATCAGCAGCGGGATGAACGCGCTCGCCGGCAGGTAGCGCAGCAGGCCGATCAGCGGTTCGAAGAACGCCTGCCCCGCGGCGAAGGTGCCCATCAGGATGCCGAGCGGCACCGAGACCAGCACGGCGAGGCCGAAGCCTTCGAGGACGCGCTGGGTGGTCGCCCAGAGGTCGTCGAAGAGCTCGCCGCTGCCCGCCATGTCGAGCCCGGCCTTGAGCACCGCGGCCGGGGACGGCAGGAACGTCGAGTCGACGGCGCCGCTGACGCTGAGCACGACCCACGCGAGGAACGGGATCGCGAACGACAGCACCGCCAGTGTCCAGCGGGCGGTCGCGGAAATGGGCTTGCGCAAGGAGAACAGCGCCGAGCCGGGCTTCGGCGCCGTCCGGCGGGGCAGCGGCGCCCAGTCGGGACGGCCCCGCCCGGACTCCTGCTGTTCGGCGAGCCGCTGCTCGGCTTCCAGTGCCTCGGCGGCCCGTTCGTCGGCCGGGCTCGCCGAGGTGGTGCGCTGGGTCGGACCGGTCACTGCGGCGCGGCCTTGACGAACTGGTCGTCGAACAACCCGTCGAGCGACGGCCGCTGCTGGGCGAGCCCGGTGTTCACGATGAAGTCGATGATCTTGTTCGCCTGGAAGTCGAGGTGCTGCGCGGTGACGCCAGGGGTGAACGCGTCGAGGTTCTGCTGGCGCGTGAAGATCGTGGTGCCGGCGTCGTAGGACTTGTAGTCGGCGTCGGAGACACCACCGCGCTTGGCCATGATCCCGACGGCCGCGTCCTTGTTGTTCTTGATCCAGGTCAGCGTCTCGAACCAGGTGTTGACCAGCGCCTGGACGTCCTTCGGGTGCTCCTTGACCAGCTTCTGCGACGTGACGAGGTGGTCCGGGATGGCGCCGGGGAACTCCGCCGACGTCGAGATCGCGCGGCTGCCGGGGCGCTCCAGCGCCTTCGAGGTGAACGGCGCGAACGCACCCACCGCGTCGACCTGGCCGGCGACGAACGCGGCCGCGGCGGCGTCGGTCGGCAGGTTGACGAGCTGGATGTCCTTTTCGGACAGCTTCGCCGCCTGCAGCGCGAGCAGCAGCAGGTAGTGGTCCACCGTTCCCTGCTCGACCGCGACCTTCTTGCCCTTCAGGTCGGCGATCGCGTTGATCCCGTCCCGCGCGATGATCTTGTCGTTGCCGGTGGAGTTGTCGTTCACCAGCACGATCGACAGCTTGGCGCCGCCGGACGCCGAGGACAGCGTGTCGTTGAGGGTCTGGCTGTTGGCGTCGATGGCACCACTGGAAAGGGCGTTGATGCTGTCGGTGTAGTTGTCGAAGTACTTGAGGTCGACGTTCACGCCGTTCTTGGCGAACAGGCCCTGTTCCTGCGCCACCTGCCAGGGGAACCACCCCGGCCAGGCGCTGAACCCGAGCGTGATCTTGCCGCCGCTGCCCGAAGCGGAACTGTCACTGCACCCGGAGAGCGCGGTGACGCCCGCGAGGGTGAGCAAGGTGAGGAGCACCGTCAGCAGACGGGGTCGAGGACGGGAAATCACAACGAACTCCAGAGTGCGGGGGAAGTGGAGTGGTGCCGTACCTATCGGGGGAATTGCGGTGCTCGGGGCTACAGGTCGTGACGAAGCGGGGGCGGACAGGGCAGAGCTGCGCCACCGCGCACGGTCATCGCTGCTCTCTTCCAGCCGCACCTGATCGGGTCATAGCGAGAGAACGCGAGACAAGGATTACCCACCACGATGTGAAACGCGGCACTGAGCGTGCCAAGCCTGCCCACCCCTTGTCCCTCTCCCGGCGGACACCCTAGCGAGTGACACACGATCACCACAACGCCCCAACAGTGCATCCGAACGAGTGACCATCAACCTTGTCAACCAGCAACATCAGCCCGGTTGAAGATCACCTTCGGAGAGGTTTCTGTCGGCCGCCCGGCCAAGATCGGGTCGTGGACCGGCGTCGGCCGCGTGCAGTTGCACGGGCAGTAGTCCTCCGGCGTTACACCGCAGGACGTTGATCACCGAGCGCTACCTCGCCTCGTTGAACAATCGTCCAGCGTTTTCCGGCCACCGGAACGGGAGCCGAACAGGTGTACGATCACGCCGATACCGCATCGATCTCGGATCCGCGAATGATTCCCCGGTCGTTAACACGATCGAAACACGGTGGCGCATTTCGATCAATTGATAGATTTTGTCAGGTCGTAAACCGTCGTGCTCTCGGCGGTGACCGGTGCGAAGTTCTGCTCGACCCAGGTCTGGATTTCGCCGGCGGTCCCCCGGCCGCCCCCGAAGCCACCGCGCCCGCCCGCGACGTAGTAGTGGACGTCGCCGCTCGCGACGTACCGCTGGAACTGCTCGAGCGTCGGTGCCGGGTCGCTGCCGCTGAAGCCGCCGATCGCGAGCACCGGCCGTCCACTGGCGAGCGCCAGCCCGGCCGACTCCATCGCGCCGCTCTGCGCCGCGGCCCACTTCGTCGTCGTGCCCTTGAGCAGGTCGATCACCGCGGTGTCGGTCTGCCCGCCGCCGAAACCGCGGGCACCGCCACCGAAGCCGCGTCCACTCGCGACGGCCGGCCCGGACGACGGCGTCCCGCCCGAGTGCGCGGTCGCCGCCGTGGCCAGTGTGAAGGCCGACGTCCCGAGCAGCGCGCCGCACAGGCCGAGCACGGCCACGACCGGGCCGAGCCGCCGGAGCCGGTCGGCGCCGAACAGCAGCGCGAGCACGGCGGCCGCGCTCAGCACGAGCAGCGCGTAGCGCACCCACGGCTGCCAGTCCGGCGTCCGCGCGAGGAGCAGGAAACCCCACACCGCGGTCACGGCGAGCAGGACGGCGAGCACCGCGCGGGCGGCGAAGTTCGCCCGGCCGCGCCACAGCTCCCGTGCGGAAATCCCCAACGTGGCGGCGATCCCGGGCGCCAGCGCGACCGTGTAGTACGGGTGGATGATCCCGCTCATGTAGCTGAACACCAGCGCGGTGACGACCAGCCAGCCACCCCACAGCAGCAGCGCCGCCCGCGTCCGGTCGGTGCGCGGCGCGCGGCGGGTGAACCACAGGCCGGCGACCAGCCCGATGAGCGCGGCGGGCAGCAGCCACGACGCTTCGCCGCCGAACTCGCCGCTGAACAGCCGCGTCAGCCCGGTTTCACCGCCGAAGCCACCGCCGAAGCCGCGCCCGCCCGCGGGCAGTTCCAGCCCGGCGGGTGGCGTGACCGCCCCGCCACCGCCGCCACCGCGGCCTTCGCCGAAGATCCGGCCGAGGCCGTTGTAGCCGAACGCGAGTTCCAGCACGGTGTTGTCGGTCGAGCCGCTGATGTAGGGCCGGTCGGCGGCCGGCCACACCGCGACGACCGCGATCCACCAGCCCGCGGAGACGAGCACGGCACCGGCCGCGGCAGCCAGCTGCCAGATCCGGCGGCCCAGCGACGTCGGCGCCGCGACGGCGTAGGCGAGCACGAACGCGGGCAGCACGAGGAACGCCTGCAGCATCTTGTCGAGGAAGCCGAACCCGATCGCGACCCCGGCGAGCAGCAGCCACACCGTGCTCCCGCGTTCGAGCGCGCGCACGACGCAGTACGCGCCGGCGACGAGCAGCAGCACGAGGAAGGCATCGGGGTTGTCGTAGCGGAACATCAGCGCGGCAACCGGCGTCAGCGCGAGCCCGGCCCCGGCCAGCAACCCGGCTCCCGGCCCGGACAGCCGCCGCACGGCGAGGTAGACCAGGCCGACCGAGGCGACGCCGGCGAGCGCGTTCGGCACGAGCAGGCTCCAGCTGGAGAAGCCGAAGAGCCGCCCGGACAACCCCATCACCCACAGCGAGAACGGCGGCTTGTCGACGGTGACGACGTTGCCGGGGTCGAGCGAGCCGAAGAACAGGGCCTTCCAGCTCCACGTCCCGGCCTGCGCGGCCATCGCGTAGAAGTCGTTGGCCCAGCCCGTTTTCGCCAGGTCCCACAGGTAGAGCACCCCGGTGCCGAGCAGCAGCACGGCCACGGCCGGCTTGACCCACCGGGCTTCACGCGCGGCTTCGGGAGCGGGCTGGGCGAGCGCGGGCGCCGACAGCGTGGTCGTCATGGGCTTCACCGTGTCGGCGCCGCATGTGGTGAAGATGTGCCGAAGCTGTGCGTACGCTGTGCATCCGCCCCGACTGTCGACGTTCACGACGATTTCCCACCATCACCCGCACGAGGCGCCGCGCCTTGGATGAACAGGGAAGACCACAACATTGAAGAATGGCTCGCTCGAGGTGTTTCGTAGAACACGCTCGGACACCGGTACGCCCTTCAATGCGTTCGAGACGAAACCCGTCACGCGGGCGTCGGCGCCGCCGGGAACGTGATCTCGAACTCCGTGCGGCCCGGCCGGCTCTGCACCGCCACCCGGCCGTCGTGCGCGCTGACCACCGCGGCCACGATCGCCAGCCCGAGGCCCGTGCTCCCCGCCGCGCGCGATCGCGAATTGTCGCCGCGGGCGAAGCGCTCGAAGACGTCCGGGAGGATGTCCGGGGGGATGCCGGGGCCGTCGTCGGCGACGCGGAGGCGGACCGTCTCGTCCGAAGTGGACAAAGTGGTCGTCACCGTCGTGCCCGCCGGGGTGTGCGTGCGCGCGTTGGCCAGCACGTTGATCACCACCTGGTGCAGCTGGCCCGCGTCGCCGCGCACGCCGATCGGCTCGCCGGGGACGTCCATCAGCCACTTGTGGTCCGGGCCCGCGACGTGCGCGTCCGCGACCGCGTCGGCCACCAGCCGGCACAGGTCCACCCACTCGTGCACCACCTGGCGGCCGGAGTCCAGGCGCGCGAGCAGCAGCAGGTCCTCGACCAGCGTCGTCATCCGGCGCGACTCCGACTCGACGCGGCTCATCGCGAACGCGACGTCCGGCGGCACCTGCTCGCCGCTGCGGCGCGTGAGCTCGGCGTACCCGCGGATCGCCGCCAGCGGCGTGCGGAGCTCGTGGCTCGCGTCCGCGACGAACTGGCGGACGCGGTTCTCGCTCGCGTGCCGCGCGGTGAGCGCGTTCGCGACGTGCTGCAGCATCCGGTTCAGCGCCGAGCCGACCTTGCCGACCTCGGTGTTCGGGTCGGTGTCGGGTTCCGGGACCCGTTCCGACAGCGCGACTTCACCGCGGTCCAGCGGCAGCTCGGACACGCGCGTCGCGGTCGCGGCCAGCCGGTCGAGCGGCTTCATCGTGCGCCGGATCGTCGCCGCGCCGACCGCGCCCGCGACCAGGATCCCGGCGAGCGCGACGCCGCCGAGGATGAACCCGAGCCGCCACAGCGTTTCGTTGACGTCCCTCAGCGGCAGGCCGATGACCGTGCGCTCGCCGCCGGGCGACGCGGTCGACAGGACGCGGTATTCGCCGAGGCTGCCGCCGAGGTCGACGGTGTGTGGCTTGCCGTCGGCCGCCAGCGTGAGCAGCGTCGTCACCTGGTCGCGGCTGATCGGCTTGAGCGGTGGCCGTCGCTTGCCCTGCCCGGTGGCGGTGGGGACCGCGCCGGCGGTGAAGTCCAGGACGCTCGCCCGGACCAGCCCGGCGCTCACCGTGACCGCGAGGGTGCCGTCGCCCTGCCCGAGCACCCGCAGCGGGTCGGGCGGTGGCGTGTCGCCGTACACCCAGGGCGGGGGCTCGCCGTTGTGCTTGCCGCGGTCGTTCGTCGCGGCCAGCCGCTTGTCCTGCTGGCCGACGAGGAACTCGCTCAGCGCGAACTCCGTGACCACGCCGACGACCAGGCACACCAGCGCGAGCAGCGCGGCGAGCTGGACGATCAGCCGCCGCCGCAGCGACCACGGCCGCCGCGTCCGGAACCGCCGCCGCTCAGCCCGCTGGCTTGAGGACATACCCGGCGCCCCGCATGGTGTGGATCATCGGCTCGCGGTCGGCGTCGATCTTCTTGCGCAGGTAGGAGATGTAGAGCTCGACGATGTTGGCCTGCCCGCCGAAGTCGTAGCTCCAGACGCGGTCCAGGATCTGGGCCTTCGACAGCACGCGCTTGGGGTTGCGCATGAGGTAGCGCAGCAGCTCGAACTCGGTCGCGGTCAGCGGCACCAGGTCGCCGCCGCGGTGCACCTCGCGGCTGTCCTCGTCGAGGGTGAGGTCGCCGACGACCAGCTGCGACCCGCTCGCGCCGGTGACGCCACCCGCGCGGCGCAGCAACGCGCGCAGCCGCAATGCGACCTCTTCGAGGCTGAAGGGCTTGGTGACGTAGTCGTCGCCGCCCGCGGTGAGCCCGGCGATGCGGTCCTCGACCGCGTCCTTCGCCGTCAGGAACAGCACCGGCAGGTTCGGCGCCTCGGACCGCATGCGCCGCAGCACTTCCAGCCCGCTGAAGTCGGGGAGCATGACGTCGAGGACGACGGCGTCGGGGCGGAAGTCGCGCGCGATCCGGACGGCCTCCGTGCCGTCGCCCGCGCTGCGCACCTCCCAGCCCTCCATCCGCAGGGCCATCGACACGAGCTCGGCCAGCGTCGATTCGTCGTCGACCACGAGCACCCGCACCGGACTGCCGTCGGCCCGGCGCAGGTCGGCCTTGCCAGGGCCGGGTGACGTGGCGTTCATAGCGGTCATGGTGCCACCTTCCCGGCTCGCCGTCAGTGTTCGCTGTGCGGCCGCTGTGCGTTCCCTGTGAGAGTTCGCCCGGTCGAGGCACAGCACCCGCTGACGCCCCGCACAGCTCAAACACAGCCTCGGCGGCGAACCTGGTCTCCGACCAGTGTGGGCACCACCGGAGGACACGATGACGACCGAGCCGACGCCGAACACGCCACCCCAGGGCGAACCGGCCCCCGCCAACTGGGGCGACCCGGCCCCCGCCGCGCCGAAGAAGGGCTGGTCCGGCAAGAAGACGGCGATCGCGGCCGGCATCGCGGTGGTCATCGCGGCCGGCGGCGGCGCGGCGATCTGGGCGGGCACCAGCAGCGCCGACAACACCGCGCAGGGCCCCGGCGGCTTCGGCGGTCCGGGCGGCAACGGCCAGTTCCGCGGCCAGGGCATGCCGGGCGGCGGTTTCGGCGGCGGGCCGGCCGCGATGCGCGACGCCCTGCACGGCGACTTCGTCGTGGCCGACCCGAACGGCGGCTACACGACCGAGCGCCTGCAGACCGGCGACGTCACCGAGCTGAGCGCGACTTCGGTGACGCTGACCAGCAAGGACGGCTACAAGCAGACGTACACGATCGGCTCGTCGACGCGGAAGACGGGCGACGTGAAGCAGGGCGCGACGAACGTGACGGTGGTGGCGAAGGTCGAGGGCCAGACGGCGACGGCGACAACGCTGGGCCAGGGCTTCGAAGGCCAGCGCCAGCCTGGCCAGCGCCGCGGCGGCGAGTACTCGGGCCGCCCCACGAACTGACCGGCCCAGCTCACCCCGAGCGCCCCGATGTGGCGTTGGGTGCGCTCAACGCACCGAACGCCACATCGGGTGCGCTGGACGCACCGAACGCCACATTGGGGCGTTTCGGCGCCGACGGCCCTCCTGCCAGGGTCCGCCCCGATGCCGCGTACCCCTCCCGTCGCATCGGGGCGTTCCCGCCCACTCGCCCGCCGCTTGCGGCAAAGTGGCGGGTGTGCCGGACATCCGGGGGTCGCTGAGGCGCCAGTCGCTGCTGGTCGCGCTCGTCTGCGTGGTCTGCGACGCCGCCCTGTTCACCCTGCGCGGCTCGCTCGGCGAATCGGGCTGGCGCGGCTGGGCGGTGCTGCTCGGCGGCATCGCCGTCAACGCCGCGCTCGCCGGCGCCGCCCGCCACTCCGGCTGGGTCGCGCTCGCGCACGCGCTCCTGTTCGCCGGCGCGCCGCTGCTGCTCTGCACCTGTCAGGGGTACGTCGTCGGCAACAACGCCGGGATCCTCATCGCCGGCTACCGCGCCGGGGCCTGGCTCCGGCCGAAACCCGCCGTCCTCGCCCTCCTCGCCCTGCTCCTCGGCGTCACCGCCGGCTGCATCGAAGGCGGCGGCCGGACCGCGGCCGACTGGCGGCTGACCGCCATCAGCGTCAGCGTCAGCGGGCTCCTGCCGTGGCTCGTCGGCCGGTACACGACCGCCCGCCGCGCCTACATCGCCGACCTCGAACGCGAAGCCGACGAACGCCGCCAGCACGAGGAAGAGGCCGTCAAGCGGGCCGTCCTCGAGGAGCGCACGACGATCGCGCGCGACCTCCACGACGTCATCTCCCACCACGTCAGCGCCATCGGCGTGCACGCCGGCGCGGCCCGGCTCGGCCTCCCCGAGGGCGCCGAACCGGTGCGCAAGTCCCTCGGCGCCGTCGAATCCGCCAGCCGTTCGGCGATGGCCGACCTGCGCCGGCTCCTCGACCTCCTGCACGCGGAAACCCACGCCGGACAACCCGGCCTGGACAACCTGGACGAGCTGGTCGAGACCGTCCGCGCGGCCGGCCTCCCCACCCGGCTGACCCTGCGCGGCGAGCCCCGCGAACTGCCGGGCTCGCTCGACGTCGCCCTGTACCGGATCGTCCAAGAGGCCCTGACCAACGCGCTGCGCCACGGCGAAGGCCCGGTCGAGGTGGAGCTGAACCACGGCCGCACCGAAGTCGTGCTCACGGTGACGAACGGCCTGCGCCCGGACCGCGGCACGCACGACGAGCACGCGCACCGCGGCCTGGCGGGAATCCGCCAGCGCGTCACCCTGTTCGGCGGCCAGGTCTCCTACGGCGAAGCCGGCGGGCACTGGCAGCTGCGCACGACCTTCCCGGTGGAGAGCACATGATCCGCGTCCTGCTGGCCGACGACCACGCGATGTTCCGCTCGGGGATGCGCGCGCTGCTCGACACCCAGCCCGACTTCACCTGCGTCGGCGAGGCGTCCGACGGCCGCGAAGCCGTCGCCGAAACCGCGCGCCTGCGCCCGGACGTCGCGGTCCTCGACGTCCGGATGCCCCGCCTCGACGGCCTCGCCGCGACCGAAGCGATCCTCGCCGCGCCGGGCAACGACACCCGCGTCCTGGTGCTCACCACGTACGACGCCGACGAGTACGTCTACCGCGCGCTGCGCGCCGGGGCGAGCGGGTTCCTGCTGAAGAGCCTGGCGCCGGAAGAGCTGGTCGCGGCGATGCGGGTGGCCGCGCGCGGGGACGCGCTGATCGACCCGTCGGTGACGCGGCGGCTGGTCGCGAAGTTCACGTCGGTGCTCGAACCCGCGGCCGCCGAACCACCCGAGCTGGCCCGGCTGACGTCCCGCGAACGCGAAGTGCTGCTCCTGCTCGCCAACGCCTGCAGCAACGCCGAGATCGCGCGGCGGCTGCACGTCGGCGAGGAGACGGTGAAGACCCACGTGTCGCGCGTGCTGAGCAAGCTCGGGCTGCCCGACCGCGTGCACGCCGTGGTCTACGCCTACCGCAACAAACTCGTGCCGGACGGGCGACCGGCCTAAGCTGAGCCGATGAGGCGCTGGATCACCTTCGCGATCGGGGTCGTGCTCGTGCTGGTCGGCGCCGTCTGGGTGCTGCAGGGCATCGGCGTGATCACCGGCAGTTTCATGACCGGCCAGAAGCTGTGGTTCCTGATCGGGCTCGCCGCGTTCCTGGTCGGCGTGGTCCTGGTCGCGGCCAACCTGACGCGGCGGCGCAAACCTACTTCGTGAAGATCTCGAAGATCGGGTAGCCCGGCGCGATCTCGCGCAGCTTTTCGTCCGAGGCCTTGGCGTCGACGCCGTCGAAGAACACGCCGACCTCGAACTTCCAGCGCTTGAGGTACGCGCGGAGGATGCCCGGCTTCTCGTCGTCGGCCAGCTCGCGGAACGTGAACGCCTCGACGCGCTTCCCGACGCGCAGCGTGCCTTCGCCGGCGAAGCGCAGGTTCCGCACCCACTGCGTCTCGCCGCGCGGGGCGACGAGGTAGCGGACGCCGTCGACGGTCAGCAGGTTGACCGGCACCGACCGCGGCTCGCCGCTCTTGCGGCCGACGACGGTCAGCACCCGGCTGCCCCAGACGCTCACGCCCATCCTGGTCAGCTTCGCGACCAGTTCGTTGAAGGCGTTGGTGGACTTCTTCGGCTCGATGTAGCGGGCGGCGGTCATGGCGTCCTCCGGAAGTTTGGGAGAGCACTGCTCTCGACTAAGAGCAGTGAACACCCGAGCACTGCTCACTGTCAAGAGCACTGCTCTCGATTTTGTGCGCCGCTCTCGTCGTGGCACACTGATCGCATGACCGCGACCCGGACCGCCCGCGAACGCGCCCGCGCCGAACTGACCCAGGAGATCAAGGACGAAGCCCGCCGCCAGCTCGCCGACGTCGGCGCGCACGGGCTGTCGCTGCGCGCGGTGGCGCGTGAGCTGGGGATGGTGTCGTCCGCGTTGTACCGGTACTTCCCGAGCCGGGACCGGCTGCTGACGGACCTGATCATCGACGCCTACAACGCCATCGGCGAGGCCGCGGAGCAGGCGGACCCCGGCAAGGGCGAGCCCCGGGAGCGCTGGCTGGCGATCTGGCACGCGACCCGCGAGTGGGCCCGCGCGCACCCGCACGAGTACGCGCTGATCTACGGCTCGCCGATCCCCGGTTACCAAGCGCCGCAGGACACCGTCGCCCCGGCGGCCCGCGTCGCGCTCGCGCTGGTCAAGGTGCTCACGCACACCGAACTGCGGGCGGTCGGCGAGGTCCCGCCCGAGCTGCGCGCCCAGGCGGAAGCACTCACGGAGGTCCTCGGGATCGTCGCCGGCCCGGAGACGGTGGCCCGGCTGCTGATGGCCTGGACCCAGCTGTTCGGCGCGATCAGCTTCGACCTGTTCGGCCAGTACGTCGGCAGCGTCGACCCGGCGGACGCCTTCTTCGCCCACTCGGCGCTGCGCATGGCGGAGTTCGTCGGCCTCTAGCCCGGCTCCGCTCACCCACCACCAGCCGACACGATCCGCGCTCCGCGCAGCCGGGTTCGCCGGCCTCCAGGCGGTACCGTCACGCAGAGGTCAACGGAAAGGCGGGGCGACGTGACGGGGTGGGCCGGGAAGGTCGGCAGGATCCGGGTGATCGGGACCGGGGTGATGGGCCGCGGGATCGGCCAGCTCGCCGCGACCGCGGGGGTGACCGTCGAGCTCGCCGACGTCCGGCCCGAGGCCGTCGCGCAGGCGATCGAGTTCGTCGGCGGGATGATCGACAAGCTGGCCGCCAAGGGCAAGCTGACCGAAGACCCGCAGGCGGTGAAGGACCGGCTCGTCGCGGTCGACGCGCCCGCCGCCCCGGCCGACGGGGTCGATCTCGTCGTCGAAGCCGTGCGGGAGGACCTCGAGACCAAGCGGGCGCTGTTCGCCGACCTCGAGCGCGTCTGTCCACAGGAGACGGTGTTCGCGACCAACACCAGTTCGCTGTCGGTCACCGAGATCGCCGCCGGGCTGGCCGAGCCCGGGCGGCTCGTCGGGCTGCACTTCTTCAACCCGGTGCCGCTGATGCGCCTGGTCGAGGTGGTGCCCGGCGCGCGCACGTTCGACTGGCTGCCCGGCCAGGCGCTCGAGCTGGTGCGCGGCTGGGGCCACGAGCCGGTGCTGGCGAAGGACGCGCCCGGCTTCCTGGTCAACCACGCCGGCCGCGGCCTGAACACCGAGGCGCTGCAGATCCTGGCCGAAGCACTGGCCGAGCCCGCCGACGTCGACCGCGTCGCCCGTGACGTGCTCGGCCTGAAGCTCGGCCCGTTCGAGCTGCTCGACCTCACCGGCCTCGACGTCTCCCACGCCGTCCTGGAAAGCATCTGGAGCGGCTTCCACGGCGACCCGCGGCTGCGGCCGTCGTGGCTGACCCGGCCGCGCGTCGCCGCCGGGCTGTTCGGGCGGAAGAACGGCGAAGGCTTCTACTCCTACGACGACGGCAAGCAGCGGGTCGCCGACGAGCCGGCCGCGCCGCCGAAGCCGGCGAGCCCGGTGTTCACCGCGGACGAGCACCTCGCCCGCACGCTTTCCACGGCGGGCGTGCACGTGGTGTCCGACGCCTACCCGGACGCCGTCCTGCTCGTGCCGCTCTACGGCGAGTCCACAGTGGACGCTGCCACCCGCGCCGGGCTGCCGCTGGACCGGACCACCGGCGTCGACCCGCTCGGCGGCTACGAACGCCGGCTGACGATGTCGGTCCACCCCGGCCTCGACCCGGCGGCGGGCCGCGCCGCCTGGGGCGCGCTGGCGGCGACCGGTCACCCGGTGACCGTCGTGCGCGACGGGCCCGCCCCGATCGCCCAGCGCCTGCTGGCCTCGATCGTCAACACGGCGTGCTTCATCGCGGGCCAGCACCTCGCGACCCCGGCGGACATCGACACGGCGGTCCGCCTCGGCCTCGGCTACCCCCGCGGCCCCCTGGCCTGGGGCGACCTCGTCGGCGGCGACGTCGTGCTGCGCATCCTGCGCGGCCTCGCCTCGACGACGGGCGACCCGCGCTACCGCCCGAGCCCGTGGCTCACCGAGCGCGTCGCACTCGGCCTTCCCCTGACCTCGACCGGAACCACGCCCGCGGAGCTGCTCGGCTAGCGACACCGAAAAGGCGGGCCGCCCCCGGAGTTCCGGGGACGGCCCGCCTTTCACCGATCAGTTCACCAAGGACGGTCGACCGCTCCGCCCGCGAGCGTGAACGTGATGTAGCCGCCCTGGAAGTCGCTGCGGTACAACCCGTTCGTCACGTACTCGTCGGTCGTCGGGTAGCGCAGGTAGGACCGCTCCCACCCGAGCGCCGCCCACTTCTTCCGGATCTCGCCCTTCACGGCGTGCGCACCGGTCGCCACCGAGTAGTAGATCGAGTGCCCGAGGCTGAAGTGGTTGTACCGCCCGACCCCGTCCGGCGTCGCGCCTTCGTCGGTGATCGGGAACCCGAGCCCGCGCTCGTACCCCAGCTCCGCCCACTTCTTGCGGATCTCGCCGAAGATCGCGTGCGCGCCGTCCGCCGCCGTGTAGTAGATCGAGCCGACGTTGCCACCCTTGACGAAGTGGTTGTACCGGCCGACGCCGTCCGGCGTCCCGGCCTCGTCGGTGGTCGGGTACCCGAGCCCGCGCTCGTAGTCCAGCGCCGCCCACTTCTTGCGGATCTCACCGTAGAGCGCGTGCGCGCCCGTCGCCGCCGTGTAGTAGATCGAACCCACGTTGCCGTTGTTGACGAAGTGGCTGTACTGCGCCACCCCGTCCGGCGTGGTCGCGGTGTCCGACGTCGGCGGGCCGAGGACGCTGTGGCCGCCGAACGCGACGTACTTGTCGAGCACCGGGCCGGTCACGTACTTCGTGCCGCCCACCGCGCTCCAGTACAGCCGCCCGTTCGCGTAGACCCGGTAGTGGACCGGGCCGTCGGTGACCTCGGGCGCCGTCGGCGCGCCGAGCTTCGCCTGCAGCGCCGGGTCGGCGTTGTAGCGCTGGTCGATCGGCGTGGCGTAGTTCGCCGTCAGCGTCATGTCGCTCGTGCCGACGGTGATGATCCACTTGTTGTCGGCCGGGCCGCCCTGCCAGCCGGTGAACGTCGAAACGCCGTCGATGGCCAGCGACTCGGCCACGACGTCGAACGACGCCCCTTCGGTGACGAGCGCCGTGTTGGCGTTGTTCGCGACCGAGATCTTCAGCACCGCGGGCTGCGTGCCGACCAGCGTGACGCGGTGCCGGCGCGGCCACGCCGTGTACGTCTTGGACGTGGTGACGCCCGCGCTGTCGGTCACCGTCGCGGTGAACTCCATGCGGGAGTCCGGGTGCTCGGTGAACGGCGCCGCGAAGCTCGCCCCGGTGCCGCCGTCGCCCGGGTGCGAGTGGCAGGTCGCCTCACTGGGGCAGTGCCGCACCGCCGTGGTCCAGGTGATCGGCAGCGTGCCGTCTTCGGCGTCGGTCGCGGTGGCGCCCAGCGAAACCTGCTGGTCGACCGCGAAGGTCGCGGAATCACCCGGCGTGGTCAGGGTGATCACCGGGGTGTGGTTGCCCGGCGCGACCGCGATGCTGGTCGTGTCGGTGGCACCCAGCGGGTCCCGGACGGTCAGCTTCGCGGTGAACGACTCGGTGCCCGCCGCGTAGGGGTGCGACACCTTCGGGCCACCGTCGGTGAGGGTGCTGCCGTCGCCGAAGGCCCAGTCGTACTTCAGCGTGTCGTTGTCGTAGTCGACCGAAGCGGAGCCGTCGAACGTCACCGTGCGGGTGTCGGGGTCGGTCACCGACGTGGCCTTGGCGACCGGCGCGGTGTTGCTGGCCGAGTAGCTCAGGCGACGCAGGTTGCCGGTCAGGATGTCCGCGTAGACGATGTCGCCGTTCGGCGCCGCGGCGAACTTCACCGGGCCGCCGATGTCGGTGAAGACCGGCGGGTTCTCCGGGGCCTGCGTGAGCTGGCCCTGCTTGTCGTAGCGCATCGTCCAGATCTTGTGCGTCACGTAGTCGCCGAAGAAGTACGAACCGCGGTACGCCGCCGGGTAGCTGGATCCGTTGTAGACGATCCCGCCGCTGACGCTGTTGCCCTGCATGATGCCGTTGCCGTGCTGGTACTCGAAGATCGGCGGCTGGTTCGCCACGCCGGCGCAGCCCGCGAGGCCGCTGAAGCCCGGCGTCGGGTGGTTGCCTTCCCAGCACGGCCAGCCCTGGTTGGCGCCGCGCTGGACGACGTCGACCTCTTCCCACGCGTTCCAGCCGACGTCCCCGGCGACCGGCAGCCCGAGGTTCTGGTCGATGCTGAACCGGAACGGGTTGCGGAACCCGCGCGCGAACACCTTGCTCGCGGTGGAGCCCGGGTTGGCGGCGTCGTAGTACGGGTTGGTCGGCACCCCGCTGCCGTCGGCGGCGAGGTGGAGGATCTTCCCGTACGGCTGGTTGATGTCCTGGGCTCGCAGCGAACCCGGGTCGGCCTGCCGGAAGTCACCGTTGTCGCCGATGGACAGCCAGAGCGTCCCGTCGGTGGCGGCGACGACCTCGTCGAGGCCGTGCACGTTGAAGATGCCCGGCACCTCGAACAGCGTCTGCTCGCCGGTCAGCCCGCTCGGCACGCCCGCCGCGTCCACGGTGACCGTGAACCGCGCCATCCGCATCACGAAGCCGCTGGTCTGGTTGATCGACCGCGTCAGGTAGATGGTGTGCGACGTGGCGTAGTCCGGTGCGACGGCCAGCCCGACGAGGCCCAGGTCCTCGTTGGTGCGGACCGGCAGCTTCGCCAGCAACTGGCCCGCCGAGCCGTCGGCCGACAGCCAGCGGACCGTGCCGTTCTTGCCGGTGACCAGCATCGAGTTGTCCGGCAGGTACCCGAAGTCGGTGAGTGGTTCTTGCCCCAGTCCGGCGCTGGTGTCCCGCAGCACGAACCCCTGCGGGAGCGCAGTCGCCGCCGTCGCCACCCCCGTGGCCACGACGGGCAGCATCGCCCCGGTCAATACTGCCGCCACGAAGGCGTGACGGAGTGCGCGAAGTTTTCGCAAGGCCATTTGGCCCCCCTTCCCAAACGATCACTTATCGCCTGAGCAGGGGGGCCAGTTGCACTCGTCAGAGTGAATTTATCGGACTGTGACCTACTGTCCGTATTGGTCAGTAACGCGTTACGGGACCACCTGCACGACGTCACCGACGTGCAAGGTGTTGAAGAACTTCAGGGACGCGGCGGCCGACAGGTGGATGCAGCCGTGCGAGTACACCGAGAGGCTGCCGGTGTGGAAGGCGTCGCCCGGGTAGAAGAACACCGAGTTCGGCATCTCCGCGTTGTCGAATTCCTTCGACAGGTGCATCTTTTCCTTCGACAGCACGTGGAACGTGCCGGTCGGGGTCGGGTTGCCCTTGCGGCCCGGCAGCATCTTCACCGGCCCGTAGACGACCTTGCCGCCCTGCAGCAGCCACGCCTGGTGCGCCGAGATGTCGACGCAGGCCGCGGTGCCCGGCGCCGCGGCCGCCGCCGCGCACGGGACGCCCGGGTTCGCCGCGGGCGCCGGCTTCGGCTTGGGCTTCGGCTTGGTCGTGACGGGAGCCGGCTTCGACGTCGTGGGCGCCGGCGCCGGGGTCGCGCTCGACGTCGCCGGGGTGGGCGTCGGGGTCGGGGTGGCGCTCGACGTCGTCGGCGTCCCGCCGCCGGTGCCCGCGGCCGCGACGGCCCCGCCGCCGGCGTTCGGCCCGCCGGCCGCACCCCCGCCACCGGAACAGGCAGCCAGCACGAAGGCGGTGGCCAGCGCGGCCGCTCCCGCCAGAAGCCTCTTCACGTCCGGTACCCCCAGTGTCTCGATCATCGCGTTGGGACATCGGTAAAGACGGTGCTCACCCGGTCGAGGTTCGTCGGTGAAGGTCACGATTTGGGTCAACCCGGGGGTTGAGGCCGGAATCCACCCGGGACCGGCCCCCACGCCGACGAAACCGGGCCGCCGTTCGCCGACGCTGGGAGCACCCGACGAACCGAGGAGCCGCCAGCCATGCCCACCGCAGCGAACGTCCTGCTCTACGCCGCCATCGCCGTGCTCGTCTTCTACCGGGTCGTCTACCGGCAGGTCCGCGGCACGCTGCTCGACCGCAAGTCGCTGGTCACGCTGCCGCTCGTCCTCACGGCGGTGGGTGCCTACCTGACGCTGAAAGCGCTGCCGGGCGCGTCCGCCGGCGAGTTCGGCCTGCTCGCCGCCGACCTGGTGGTGCTCGCCGGGCTGGGCGTCCTGCGCAGCACGACCACGACGCTCACCGAGCGCGCCGGCACGACGTTCCAGAGGGGCTCGCTGGTCACGGTCGGGCTGTGGGCGCTGACCGTCGCGGCCCGGATCGGGCTGGTGGCGCTCGGGACCGCGCTCGGCGTCGCGGGCCCGCTGACCACTGCGTCGATCGCGCTCACCCTCGGCGTCAGCATCGCGGTGCAGAACGCGACGACCTACCTGCGCGTCCAGCGCCGCGGCCTGCCGCTGGCCGACCGGCGCCCGGCGGCCCTCAACCGCTGACGCGCCCCAGCATCCGCGCGTACATCCGGCCCGGACTGGGCACCGACGCCGGCACCAGGAACCCGGGCAGCGGCGGCAGCCCGCCGACGAACCCGCCGAGCCGCTCGTACAGCTCGGCCGCGCCGGACGGCCGGGCCTCGGGCTCCTTCGCCAGCACTTCGGCGAGCAGGGTGTTGAGCTGCTTCGGCACCCCGCGGACCGGCGGCGGCAGCTCCTTGACCTGCCGCTCGAACACCGCGTACGCCGTGGGCCCGTCGAACAGCCGCCGCCCGGTGAGCATCTCGTGCAGCACGCAGCCGAGCGCGTAGAGGTCGCTGCGCGGTTCGGCGCCACCCCGCTGGATCTGCTCGGGCGCCATGTACGACGGCGTCCCGAGCAGCTGCCCGGCCCGCGTGAACTGCGCCGCGTCCGCTTCCCGCAGCACGGCGAGCCCGAAGTCCATCACCTTCACGCCGCCGTCGGGCCCGAGCATCAGGTTGGACGGCTTGAGGTCGCGGTGGCACACCGCGAGCGCGTGGGCGGCGGTCAGCACCGCGCACGCCTGCGCCGCGATCGCCGCGGCCCAGGGCACCGGCAGCGGCCCGTGCTCGGCGAGCAGGTCGGCCACGGTCACGCCTTCGACGAACTGCATGACCTGGAACAACCGGTCGTCGTGGGTGCCGTAGTCGTAGAGCGTCGGCACGCCGGGGTGGTCGAGCGTCGCCAGGATCCGCGCCTCGCGCGCGAACCGGGCTTCCAGCTCTTCGTCGCGGCCCGGCAGCCGGAGCAGCTTGATCGCCACGCGCCGGCCCAGCCTGCGGTCGAACCCGCCGTGCACCGCGCCCATCCCGCCGCGGCCGAGCGGCAGCTCGTCGAGCTCGTAGCGGTCGGCGATCAGCATCCGTTCCCCTAACGGCCCGGCCTGAGCCGTCCTTCGACAAGTCCCGCGAAGCCTAGCCGGACCAGCTCACGACCCGTTTCGGCCGCCTGCCGCAGAACGGCGTCGAACGCGGCGAGGTCGCGGAAGACCCGGCCGTATTCGCGCTGGACCGCGATCGGGACCCGCGGGACCCGCACGCGCCTGCTGTCGATCCGGGTCGACGCGGACGCGGCGGGCAGGTCGGCCGCGCGCAGGCAGCCGGCCAGGAAGTCCGCGTCCAGCCGCCCGGGGTCGACGCGGTACACGGTGAGCCCGGCGCCCACCGGTCCGGTCGGTCCACTGTGGACGTATGCGATCCCGGTCACCGACGCCACGACGTCGCCCGCTTCGGCGAGCGGGTGCTCGGCGTCCGCGCGGGCCGCCGCGTGCCGGACCTCGACGATCCCGGCCTTGACCAGCTCGCCGATCGTCGTGAACGCGGGCTCACCGTCGGCCGCTTCGAGCGGCGGCAGCTCGGGGACGAGCTCGGCGAACCGGCCGCGGACGGCCTCGAAGGCCTGGCCGGGATCCTCGTCGCTGGTGCGGCGGTGGGCCGGCGTCAGGTCGACGTCGTCGTCGAGCAGGTCGATGATCCGGACGCCGGCTTCCGGGTGCGCGCGGAACTCCCGCCACATTTCGTCCACTGTGGACAGCTCGTCGCCCGCCTCGCCGAGCAGCACGGTGGACGGCGGGCGTTCGCCGGGGACCGGGCGCCGCAGCAGCCAGAGGTCGGGCCCGGCCGGCGGCAGCGTGACGACCGCGCGGACCGCGCCCGCGCGCAGGAGGTTGCCGCGGATGCGCTTGCCGCTGCGCCGCCCGGCCGCCGCGCCCGGCATCAGGATCGCCACCGCGCCACCGGGTTCGACGTGGGCGAGGCAGTGCTGGACCCAGGCGAGCTCGGGTTCGCCGCGCGGCGGGAGGCCGTACTCCCAGCGCTCGTCGCCGACGAGTTCGTCGTGGCCCCAGGCGCGTTCGTTGAACGGCGGGTCGCACAGCACGGCTTCCGCGGTCCGGCCGGCGAAGGCGTCTTCGCGCAGCGCGTCGACCGGGTGGACCTCGGCCTCGATGCCGCGCAGCTTCAGCCGCAGCCCCGCGATCGACGCCGTCATCGGGTCGCTGTCCTGCCCCAGCACGGCTTTCGCGCCGCTGGCCAGCGCGAGCGCGCCGAAGCCGCAGGCGGGGTCGAGGATCGTCGAGACCGGGCCGACGAGCCGCGCCATCAGTTCGGCGATCGGCTCCGGCGTGGCCGACAGCCGCCGCGAATGCGCCTCGAAGTACCGGCGGCACAGCAGTTCGAACGCTTCGACCGGGCCCGCGCGGTGCGTCATCTCGCTGAGCAGCGTGAGCAGCTCGGGGTCGTCGAGCTCGCGGTCGAAGGTGTCGACGAGACCGGCCTGGAAGGCGAAGAAGACGCCGGCACGGCTCACGCGTTCGGCGAGGTCGAGGTCGTCGCCGAGGGCCCGCAGGCGCTGCCAGGCGCGTTCGCCCTCGCTCAGCTCGAACGGCTTGCCGCGGGCGGCGAACCAGGCGGCGACGGCGGACAGGCCGAACAACGGGCTCGACGCCGTGCCGCCGACCGGCTGCGGGAAGTCCGGGTACCGGCGGCGCCAGTTGCTCACCGCGGCCCGGCCGACCCCGGCGAGCCGCGCGATGTCGGCCGCGCTGACCGTGGCGTCGTCGTCCATGGCGAGGACTCTATCGGAGGATGCTCCATTCAGCCGACATGGTTGTGAACTCAGTCAACCAATGCTTACATGGGGAACATGACACACGATCGGTACGTCCTGCGGTACGCCGCGGGGTCGGACGTCGGGCAGCGTCGCCGGATCAACGAAGACGCGGTGTACGCGAGTTCCCGCCTGCTCGCCGTCGCCGACGGCATCGGCGGTCAGCCGCACGGCGAGGTCGCCAGCGCGACGGCGGTGGACGTGCTGCGCGAGCTCGACGTCGACCTCCGGCGGGTGGACCTCACCGGGGTCGACCTGGCCGCGACGCTGACCGGCGTGGTCAAGTCGATCGACGACCGCCTGCACGAAGTGGCGGCGCAGGAGCCGGAAACCACCGGCATGGGCACGACGTTGACGGCGCTGATGTTCGACGGCATCGAGTTCGCGGCGGCCCACATCGGCGACTCCCGGGGGTATCTGCTGCGCGACGGCGAGCTGCGCCGCCTGACCCGCGACCACACCCTCGTGCAGGCATTGGTCGAAGACGGCCGGGTCGCGGCCGAGGACGCGGACTCCCACCCCCGGCGTTCGTTGCTGATGAAGGCGTTGCAGACAGCGGGTTCCGGCGACCCGGACATCTGGACGTTCCCCGCCGCCGAGGGCGACCGCTACCTGCTCTGTTCGGACGGCCTGAGCGGCCCGGTCAGCGAACCGAAGCTGCGAGAAGTCCTGTCGGCGCCGACCGACCCGGCGGAAGCGATCCCGGAGCTGATCCGCCTGGCCAACGAGGGCGGCGGACCGGACAACATCACGTGCGTGGTGGCCGACGTCACGCGCTGACCCACCTTCGAGACGCGGGAAGGGCATCCGGTATCGTCTCCTGCGGAGGATTGGCCGAGCGGCCTAAGGCGCACGCTTGGAAAGCGTGTTGGGTTCACGCCCTCGCAGGTTCGAATCCTGTATCCTCCGCCGTTTGATCAGGCGAAACGCCGGGCCGCGCGCCCGGCGTTTCGTCGTTTCCGCCCCCGGTGCCCCGAAAACCGGTGGCCCGCCCCGGATCCGCACCCCCAACGTCCGGGTTCGTGACGTACGAGCACCCGCTGGCCTACTTGATCGGCATCGAAGGCCTCGCCCTGCTGCGCGGCTTCACCGGCGAGTTCGACCGCGAGTTCACGGAAGCCCGCCTCGCCGAAGTCCACCGCCTCCTCGACGACGAATCCCTCGCCAACGGCGTCGACGTCGAACAGATCGGCACGGTGCCGGGCTACGACCTCTGGGCACCGACCTACGACGACCCGGCGAACGCCGCGTTCGCCCTCGACGAGCCGTGGCTCGAAGAACTCGCGGGCCACCCCGGCGACGCCCTCGACGCAGCCTGCGGAACCGGGCGCTACTCGGCCATCCTCGCCGCGCGCGGGCATCGGGTGGTCGGCGTGGACAGTTCGCCCGGCATGCTCGCGCGTGCCCGGGAACGGGTGCCCGGCGCCGACTTCCGGCTCGGCGACCTCACCGATCTTCCCGTCGACGACGCCTCGGTCGATCTCGTCACCTGCGGCCTCGCGCTGACCCACGTCGCCGACCTCGGTCCCGTGCTCGCGGAGTTCGCCCGCGTCCTGCGGCCGGGCGGGCACGCCATCCTGTGCGACGTCCACCCCGAGTCCGTCGCCCGCGGCTCGATCCCGTCGCTGCGCGGCCCCGACGGCCGGCCCGGCCGCCTCACCTCGCACCGCCACCTCGTCGGCGACTACCTGCGCGCCGCACTCGCGGCCGGGTTCACCCCGCTTCGGTGCGAAGAACCTCGCCTGCCGGCGAAAGACCCGGCCCCCGCGACGACCGAGCCGGGCCCGTGGGAGCTCTGGCCGTGGAGCCTCGCCGCCCTGGTGCCGGACGCGGCCCGCGCGGCGGCGCGGGACGTGCCGGCACTGCTCGTCTGGGATTTCCGGCTGCGCGACAGGTAACTCTCCGATCGGCGTCAAGGCGCAGTCGGATGATCACGCTGGGTAGTTGGATCCGTTTCATTGGAACCACGCCCGTAGGAGACCGGAGATCGAGGACTAGAGACCGTGACCGCAGTCGAAAGATCCCCGATGCGCCGAGACTCACCACGCAGCTCAACGGCGCCGACCTCCATCTCGCACAGCTCGACCGACGGGATTACCGAACGAGCGAGAAGGGTGAACCAGTCATGACCACACAGCCCGCCCCGACCCCCAACCGGGAGCCGGACCGCGCTACGCCGCTTCCGTCCTCTTGGCGGTCGGGCTACTCGGCGTTCACGTCGACTTCGGGCCGTTCCACTTGAGCCCGAGCGGCCCGACCACGGCGATGCACGCGCCGTCAAAATGATCGGCCGCCGGTGTCCGCAGCCGGTGTCCGCAGCCGCCGTCCCTGGCCGCGTAGCGCCGTCAACGCTGCTCACCGGAGATTTTCGGCCGCCCGAAATGTGAAACCTCTTCGGTGCTGCGCTTTTCCGCTCGGGCACGTGGAGTCACGGGCAGGGCTGGGCGAAACGGGTTACTCCGCTCGCGCTAGTCTCAGCCCCACCTCGCCCGCCCCCTGTCGAGAAAGGCCAGCAGTGGTACGAAAACCGCTCTGACCTGGGGTGACGCTGGCCAGCGACTTCAGTGCGCGGTACTGGTGCCGGGACGACCCCCGCACAGACCGTGATCGGCCCAGCCCCGGACGTCCCACGTCCGGGGCCTTGCTGATTCCGGACCCGCGATCACTCGGCAAAGTCAGATGATCACGCTGAGTCGTTGGATCTGTTTCAATGGAACCGTCCCGCACTTCACCAGAGATTTTCGAGGAGTAGAGGCCCGATGGCCGGAGTCGAAGAGATCCGCGCTGGCATCGCGCTCGCCAACGAAAAGGCGTCCGCGAGCATCGCCGCTCTGCAACAGGCAGCGCAGTCTCTCGAAGAAGCCCAGCAGTCGCTCGCACAAGCGACGCAGGGCAGCAGCCAGCACGAAGTGAGCCAGGCGCACGGACTGCTGGCGGAAGCCCTGCAAGGCATCAACGGTCTGCAGAGCACCGTCCAAGCAAGCATTTCCTCAGCTGACTCCTACTCGGCGCGTCTCTAGCCGGATGACGCTCGCCGAACTCCACCAGCTGCTGACCTCGGTCGTGGCTGGGCTCGCCGATGCGCGCGCCCACTCCGAGCGGGCCACGAGCCTGCTCGGGGAAGCCCGGCAGGCGCTCGTGGACGCCCAGGCCAAGGCCGATCCCTGGCTCCCTTCGCAGTACGCCCAGGCGGGCGAGGGGCTGGATCAGCTCCTCGTCCGGCTGGCCGCTGCCGAAGACCTGGTGAGCGGATACCGGTCGCGCCTGTAATCCTGCTAGGGACACTTTTTCTTGGGGACGCAGATGGCCAACAAGTCAGCCGAGCAACGCAACCGCGTCGAAACCGCACTCGACCGGGTCCGCCATCAGATCGGGTTGGTGCTGGGCGCGGCGGCCGGGGCGCGTCAAGCCGCCGAAGCCGACCTCGCCAAGCTCGAACTGGAACGGGACATCGTCCACGTCGGCATGAACCACGCCGGCGCCGAGCAGCAGAACGAATGGTCCCGCCACCCCGCCGCGCACGAAGTGTTCGGTGCGCTCGGCAGTGTGCGAAGCGCTTTCTACACCGACTGGAGCCAGGGGCCCGCGACGCTGCGGGACCTGGTCGCGCACAACGCACCCGGTGCGGCCGGGCTGCCGCCGGGCGACTGGCTCGGCACCGTCGGGCACAACCCCGGCCTGACGTCGCCGGGGTTGTGGCGCGTCGGTTCGGCCACGGCCGCCGGCAACGACCCGACCCGCACCTTCGACGTCGCCGTCCCGTTGCTCGACGAGTCGCACCTGGCGATCTCGTCGGCGCCCAAGACGCGGCCGGCGATCGACGGGATCGTGCAGAACCTGCTGGTCCGCGTGCTCTCGACGTTCGAGCCCGGCTCGGTGCGCGTGCACCTGTGGGACATCGGGCAGCTGACCGCGATCCTGCCCGACCTCTACCCGCTCAGCCACACCAGCGCGCTTTCGCTGTACGACCCCGGGCGCCTCGAGGACCTCCTCGACGAGCTGGCCGGCCACATCCGCCGGATCCACGCCAACAGCATGTCCGCCGGGTACACGTCGTTGCGGGAGATGCGGCAGAAGACGGAGCAGCGGGGCGAGCCGTTCCGGATCGTCGTGCTTTACGGCAACGGCGAAACCCTCGAACCCGAACGCGCGCGCGACCTCAAGCGCGTCGCGAGCGGCGCGCTGGCCGCCGGGATCTGCCTGATCATGGTCGACGTGCCGACCGCCGTGAGCGCGCCGGTCGAGACGCTGAGCCTCACCGACGACCGGCACGCGATCAGCAGCATGACCGGCACCGACCTCCTCGTCGACCTCGATCCGCCGATGCCGTCCGGGCAGGTCATCCGCGCCATCGACAAGATCGCGAAGGCGCTGATCGCCAAGCAGGGCGGCCCGCGTTCGTTCGACGACCTGCTGCCGGCGGAGCTGGGCCACGAGAGCTCCGCGCGAGAACTCCGTGCCCCGGTCGGGTTCTTCGAAGGCGAGCCGGTCGAGGTCGTGATCGGCGACGCGAGCCCGCACGTCCTGATCGGCGGCCCGTCCGGCTCGGGCAAGACCAACTTCCTGTACGCGCTGCTCGGCGGCATGGCCGCGCGGTACACCCCGGACGAGCTGGCGCTGTACCTGCTGGACTTCAAGGAAGGCGTCTCGTTCGCCGGGCTGGCGCCGGGGCGCAAGGACGCGAGCTGGCTGCCGCACGCGCGGCTCGTCGGCGTCAACGTCAACACCGACCGCGAGTTCGGCCTGGCGCTGCTGCGCTTCCTGGCCGACGAGCTGCGCCGCCGGTCCGCGGCCGCGAAGGAGCACGAGGTCACGAACCTCGCCGACCTCCGCGAAGCCGACCCCGGCGGGCACTGGCCGCGGATCGTCGCGGTGATCGACGAGTTCCAGTACCTGTTCGCGGGCCGCGACCAGGTGACCGCGACGGCGACGCAGCTGCTGGAGGACATCGCACGGCGCGGCCGGTCCCAGGGCATCCACCTGGTGCTGGCCAGCCAGGACGTCGCCGGCATCGAAGCGTTCTGGGGCAAGCCGGCGGTGTTCGAGCAGTGCACGCTGCGGATCGCGATGCCGAAGGCGCGGCGCGTGCTCGCCGAGACGAACAACGCGGCGGTGTCGGCGCCGAAGTGGCACGCGGTGATCAACCACGACTCCGGCGTCGCACACGGCAACCAGCTGGCCCACGTGCCGGACGCGAGCAGCAAGAACGTGTTCGTCCGGCTCCAGCACCGGTTGTGGGAGCAGTACGCGGGCCACTTCCCGCGCCCCCGCCTGTTCGACGGCGCGCACCAGCCGATCCTGGAACAGTTCCCGGCGTACCTGGACCTCAAGCCGAACTCGAAGCCGCGCGCCCTGCTCGGCCAGTCGATCGACGTGACCGAAACGGCGTGCGGCGTGGACCTCCCGCGCGCGCCGGGCCGCAACGTCGCGGTGCTCGGCTCGGCCACCGCGGAGGCACTGTCCATCATGGACTCGTCCGCGCGTTCGCTGTCCCGGCAGTACGAAAACGGCGAGGTCGAGTTCGTGCTGAGCTGCCCGATCGAGGCGTGCGCCCCGGCCGCGTGGGAGCTGACCGAGCGACTGCGCGAAGACGGCCACGCGGCTTCGCTGGTGGACGACCTGACCGGCGTCCTGGAATCGATGACGGGCTCGATCTCCGGTGGCGCGAAGGTGCTGCTCCTGTACGGGGTGGACGCGGCGCTGCCGGCGCTGGAGACGAAGGCGGTCGGCCAGCTGAAGAGCGGGCTGGACCACCTGCGCGTGATCCTGAAGCAGGGCCCCGGCCACGGCATCCACACGATCGGCTGGTGGCGCAGCATCGCCCGGCTCAAGGACACGCTGGGCTTCGGCGGCACCGACGACATCGGCACGTGGGCGGCTCTCGACGTCCAGGGCAACGAGCTGTCCCCGTTCGCGGCGGGCCAGGTGGTGCACTGGTCACCGCGCCCGGGCCGCGCGTTGTTCTTCGACCGCACGACCCACGGCGCCCCTGAAGTGATCATCCCGTTCCAGCGTCCGGAGAACGCCCAATGACCGACGACGGCGCCACCGCGGCCATGCGGTACAAGGAGATCATCGCCCTCTCCCGGGGCTCGGCGGAGAACCTGCGCGAGTGGGAACTCGCCCGCGAAGCGGCCCTGACCGCGGAGATCGAGGAAGCCCGGACGGCCATCGAGGTGGCCACCGAGCGCGAGAACCGCGCGGCCGAACGCGCGACCCGCTGGTGGAAGATGGCCCTGCACAACATCCAGGGCCTGATGTGGCTCGACCCGGGCGACGAACCACGTCCGGTCACGACCGCACGGGCGGCGTACCTGGAGCGGTACCTCGAGGAGGTCAAGCCGAGCTACCAGGAGCTGGTGCAGGCGGTCCTGGCGTTGGGCTGGCGCGCCAAGCGGGCGGCGTCGAAACAGCGGGGAGAGCAGCCCCCGCCGGCCTAGACGTCGAAGACGGTGTCGTAGGGCTCGTCGTCGTCAGCCGGGTTTTGCCTGCGCGGCCGTTGTGGCGGCGCCGGTGGCGCTTGCGGTGCCGGTGGCTGGGCGAGCGGCCTCCCGGCGGAGACCGCTTCCCGGATGGCGGCGGTGATGGTCCGGCTCAACGTGATTGCGTCGAACCGCATGGCTTCGGGCGCGAGCCGGACTTCGCTGACGACACCACCGGGCCCAGCGAGAACGGTGACGGACCGATCCGGTGAGGTGACGGTGGTGTGCTCGCTCCCCGCGATCCCGGCGAGGAGACGCTGGTTGTCGGCTTTGCGCTCTTCGATCTGCCTGAGCTGCCAGCGCATTTCTTCGATCAACTGCGGATTGCCGCTCATGCCACCTGCCCCGGCTGACGTGACCTGGAGCAGGTCTCCCACCGTGCCGCGAGATTCAGATCGCCCACGGCCCCGGCCTCCCCGGCTGAGCCTGGTTCGGCGCGTAGACGAACTCGTAGTACTTCCCGACCTTGTGTTCGATCAGACCATACCCCCGGCTGTACCCCACCCGAAGGAGATCACCCTGGTCCAAGCCGACTTCGTCGAACCGGACGTAGACCTGTCGACGGCCGTCGAGTCGTGCGGCCAGGATCGCCATCTGGTGTTCCCGGGGTTTCCGGGATTTCCTGAACCGGATGACGTTGACCGTGACGCCCACGGCCAAGAGGCCGCCGAGCACGATGAAGCCGAGTACGTAGGCCGCCGGCGACGTCGGAGAGTCCGTCGCCGCGGCGGCCACCACGCCCGTCATCCGTTCTCCTGCTCGCTGCGGAGACTCCACGCGACCTTCGCCGTCGCCTCGGCCACCGCGGGCCAGGCGTCCTCCGACTCCGCGACCACCGAGAGGATCACCACGGACCGGCCGTCCGGCAGCGGGATCTGGTACTCGGCCTTGGTCTGGGTGCGCACGTCCGCTTCGGGAAAGCGGAACTCGCCCCCGCTGAACGCGACGATCGCCGGCCCGATCGGCAGGCGCACCGGTTGAACGACTGACCGCGGGTGGCTCGTGCGGTACTCGGCGGCCATCGCCGCGACGAGGGCGTCCCGGTTGCCCGGCGAGGTCTCCGGCCACTGGACCACCCCCAGCGTCAGGGTAGCGACATCACCCTTTCGCCGGCCGACCGCGAACTTGCCGAACACGCGGATGCCATTGGCCTGCATGGTCGGCACCAGCGCCATCAGGTAGCTGCCGAACTGCTCGATGCTCGTTCCGGCGCCGGCCGCCAGGTTCTCGGCCACCGTCCAGGCGTGGCCGCGATTCATCTTGTCGTCGGTTCCCACCGGCATCCCGGCGAAGCCGGGCGGCAGGTCGATTTGCAGAGGCATCAGTTCCACACCTCGTCTTCCGCGCGCTCGCGGCGCCGCCCGGGCGCGTTGTCGGCTTGGATACCGGCCTCGGTCGCGTTGCCCAACGCCACCGCCGCCCACGGAGCAGGCCCGGCAACGATCGACGTTCCTGCCACGGCCCACTCGCCGGCGTCCTTGGGAACCCAGTAGCTCTTGAAGTCACCCCACGGGCCCTCGAAGCTCTTGCCGGTCGCTCCCGCGACCACCTCGCCCGTGAGTTGCTCCGCCGGCAGGCCGTAGGTACTCAGCTTGAGGGCCCAAGTCGGCACGCCTGGCACCATGCCCGCGAGCGACGTGACCGCTCCGAGGGCATCGAAGGTCAGGGTCTCGGTGGCAACATCCGCCCCGGCGGTCTTCGCAAGCGCATGTCCGCCCAGAGCGCCCAAGCCCACGCCGGTGGCGATCGCGCCGACGACCTCGCCGGCCGGATCGGGGATCCAGTCGCTCAGCACTCCGAGGCCATTGCCGATGTCGCCCATCACGTCCGAGAGCTTCGACAGCAGTTCCGCGTGGTCCTGCACGAAGTCCCACGCGTCGTCCACGCCGTCCGCGATGGTGTTCGCCAAGTCGGACAGGGCGCCGCCCGCCGCGTCACCCAGCTTGTCGAGCAATCCCGGCTCGTCCGGAGCCAGTTCCTTCGCCTTCCGCAACGCCTCCGCTACCCGGCCTGCCGCCTCCGTGTGCTCCTGCTGGAGCTGCTTCGCCGCGTCCTGGATGTTCTGGCAGCCGTCGATCGCCGACTGGAGCTGCCGACCCGCGTTGTCGAGCAGCTTCTGCGCGATCTGCAAGGACGGCTGGTCGGGGAACGTCCGGTTCGCCAGCGCGAGGTCCGGGTTCGCCCGCGCCGCCTCCGCTGCCTGCGCCGCCGTCTCTGCTCGGGCCTCCAGATCCGATGCGCGTTTCTGCAGGTCACCCAGCTGCTGGGCCCAGGCTTCGAGCGCGGAGCCGGCGTCGCCCATCGAACGGGCCGCACCCTCTAGGTACCGCGGCAGCGGACCGATGCGCCGGGCGAACGCGTCGCTCGCCTCGCCTTGCCAGATGCCCTGCTTCCGGACGATCTGACGCAACGCGTCGTCGGCCTCGGTCAGGTCCTCGCTCACCGCCCGGTACTTGCCCGCCAGGTCGGTGACGCCGTCGAAGTCGCCGGGCGCCGGGTCGAAGCCCAGAGCCGGGAAGTCACGCGTGCTCATCGGTCGAGTCCGTCCAGGATGCCGGTGATGCCGCCGGTCGCGCCGCCGCCCACCACACCGTCGTCAGGCACCCCGCCAGGGTCCTTCCGGTCGGCGAGCTCGTTGATGCCCGGCACCCCACCGGTGACGCCGCCGCCCACCATGCCGTCGCCCATCGGCGCCTCGCCGGATGGCTGCCCGACCCGGGAGTAGTGCCCGCGGGTCCCGGTGCCGGGCCCGCCGCCGGGTTCGTCACCCAGCACCGCCGTGCCCAACTTCGCCAGCTCGCCGCCGAACTGCGCCTCGACCTGCTCGTACTTCTGCTTCGCCCGCTTCAGCCGTTCAGTGATCTCCGAAGCCGCGTCGCCGAGCCGACCGATCCCGTAACCCCATGCCTCTTCGAAATCGACGCCCGCTTTGCCCAGATCGGCGTTCCCCAACGATCCGAACGCCCCACCGCCGCCGAGCTTCTTGTTCGCGTCGGCCATCCGGTCCGCCGCCGTGCCGAGGTCGTCGATGAGCTTGCCCAGCTCGTCGGCCTTCACCGCATACCCGTCCACGCCACCCCTCCCCTGTGGTCCTGTCCAACCTAGGACGGCGGTCAACCCTATGCGGTTTCCTCGTCACCCGAAGGTGTCAAAACGCAAAAGGCCACCTCCGGGCGATGCGCCCGAAGGTGGCCTCCTGCAAGGAGAACTACTTGGCGAAGATCTGATCCAGGTAGTCGAGCAGGTCGTTCAGCGCGTCCAGGACCGCGTTGCCCGCGCCCGGCCGGAACCGGATCACCTGCGGGTCGTGGTCGCTGGCCTGGTCGGCGAACTCCGCGTTGATGTGGACGACGTCGTAGTCCACCCCGCGCGGCGCCTTCGACGCCAGGATGTGGTCCAGCACCTGCGACTGACCCTCGAACACGTAGCTGTACCGCTCGGCTTCCGGCACGGAAGCGATCAGGTCCTTCAGCGCGCCACCGGCGGTGAGCGTCTGGACCGCCGGCGAGAACGGGTAGTCGTTCAGGTCGCCCGCCACCACGATGTTCGCGTTGCGATCGGCCGCCAGCAACGAATCGACGAACCCGCGCAGCACCGTCGCCTGCTTCGCGCGCTGCACCTCGGAACTGCGCACCGGCGGCTGGAAGCGGCCGTGCGTCGGCTGGTCGCCGCCCTTGGAGTTGAAGTGGTTGGCGATGACGAAGACCGTGCGGCCCTTGAAGACGAACTCGCCCGCCAGCGGCTTGCGGCTGGTCGTCCAGGCTTCGTTCGCCGGGTCGACGCGGCCCGGCGACGCCGTCAGGTGCGTCTTCCCGTGCTCGCGGACGACGCCCACCGCGGTCGTCGGTGTCCCACCCGGACGGTCCACAAAGGACACGCGCGCCGGGTTGAACAGGAACGCCACGCGGATGTTGCCGCCCGGCTGGCCGCCGTCCTGGTCGTTCACCGGGTCGATCGAGCGCCACTGGTAGCGCGGGCCGCCCTTGGCGACGATGGCGTCGGTGAACTTCTGGAGCGTCTGGTCCGCCGCGACGGTGCCGTCGTCGGTCGCGCCCGTGTTGTCCTGGATCTCTTCCAGGTTCACGATGTCCGGCGTCGCCAGGTGCGTCACGATCGCCTCGCCGAGCCGGTCGTACTTCGCCTGCGGGTCACCCGGGGCCAGGTTCTCGACGTTGTACGTCGCGACCGCGAGCTCGCCCGTCCGCTGCTTGCGCGTGGTCTCGCCCTGCAGCCCGTTGTCCTTTTCGGTCCCGAGCACACTGGCGAACAGCGTGTAGCCGCCGAAGTTGCTGTACTCGACGGGACCCGACGTCGTGCCGGTCAGCACGTCGCCGACGTTGAGCTTCGGGAACGGCCGCTGGTCGAACGGGATCAGCGACGACACCTTCAGGACGCCGCTGTTGAGCTGGTCGTAGCCCAGGTAGACGCTGCCGCCGCGGACGGACCGGTGCTGGTCCGGCTTGGACGTCACGTACAGCTCGTTGAAGGAGTTCGACGGGCCGACGACGCGGGCGTCGCTGACCGAAACGACCTCGCTCTCGTGCGACTCCCAGAAGTCGAGCGCGTACTTCGCCGGCTCCAGGGGAAGCGGCTCGATGTTCCCGCCGGGCGACGGCGCGTACGCCGTCGGCACGGTGTCCGGGTTCAGCACGGTCGGCGCCGGCAGGGCGTTCCCGTGCGAGTCGACCGTCCACTGTGCACTGCCGAGCTCGGTGAGCGACTGGTAGTTCGACGTCGCCGGCGCGTCCGGGTAGAACTCGCGGACGGTGCCGGTCGCGGTGACCGCGTCGCCGACCGCGACGGCCGGGCTGGTCGAGCCGGTGAAGACGAACAGGCCCTCGCTGGTGCGCGGGTCGCTGTCCGGGTTCGGGTCGGTGAGCCAGAAACCGCGCGACGAACCGAACGTCCGGGTCGCGGTGACCACGCCGGTGACGCCGCTGACCTTCTGGTCCTTGAGCGGCGAAAGGCGCGTGGTGCCCTGGATGTCGTGGATCTTGGCCGGGGTGCCCGGTTCGCCCGGGTTGCCGCCGCCGGTCGTTTCGCCCTTGGTGTTCGTCGGGGACGGGTCGCCGACGGTGAAGTCGGCGGCGTTGTCGTCGGTGTCCACGAGGGACGCGCCGCGCGCGACGGACGTCGAGTTGGCCGGCGCCGCCGTCGGGTTGCCTTCGCGCACGGTCGCCGCGCCGAAGCCGACGACGTCCTTGACCCGGGCGTCGGCCGCGCAGTCCGCGGCGGTCTTGCAGGTCAGCGCGGTGGTGCCGGAGACGAGGGCGATCGTGCCCGCCGTCGCGGACATCGCGATCGTGCCGGTCGCGTCCGGCGTGGGCAGCGCGACGGTGCCGCCGGTGCCCTTGCCCTCGGCCACGAGGTAGCGCCCGCCCGGGGCGACGCTGCCGGTCAGCGGCGTGACCTGCCACGTGCTCGACGGGCTGGCCGAAGCGGGCAGGTACTGGACGCTGAAGCCGTCGACGCTCGTGGCCGCCGCACCGCGGTTGGCGAGCTCGACGAAGTCGTTGGTCAACGTGGCGCCGGAGTTGCCACCACCGCCGTAGACCTCGGCGATGACCGCGTCCGCGCTGGGTGCGGCGAGCGCGGCCGGCGCGGCCACGCCGCCGAGCACCAGGCCCGACGCGACGGCCACCGTGCAGGCGGCCTTGGATCTGTGGGTCTTGGTCACCCTGAGTCCCCTTTGTGCTTGAACAGTCGTGGCATAGTCCCCCGGGCAAGTGAGGAGGAGGAAGACAAAGATGCAACGATTCGTAACAACTACTTTCGTCGTCACTCGTTCGGCAGAGCAGGTTTCGTGATCACGCTGGTACTCGGCGGAGACGTCAACATCCAGGGCCGGGCCACCCCGGCGACGGCGTTCGAGCGGCTGAGCCCGCTGCTCCAGGGCGCGGACCTCCGGTTCGTGAACCTCGAAGGGCCCGTCGACGCGCAGGCCGTCGAAGCGCTGACTTCGGCCGGTATCGACGTCGTCTCGTGCGCCAACGACCTCACCGCGATGGCGAGCCTCCCGGTCCTCGACCGAGCCGGGATCGCGCACTGCGGCGCCGGCGCGAGCATCGACGCCGCGCACGCGCCCGCGGTGCTCGACCGGCCGGGCGAGAAGGTCGCGTTCCTCGCGTACACCTCGCTCCGCTCCCGCGGGCAGAGCGCGCTGCCGGACTTCCCGGGATGCGCGCAAGCGTTTGCGACCACGGCCTACCAGCCCGATCCACGCGTTGCCGAGATCCCGGGCCGCCCGCCGCTCGTCCGCACGACGCCGGTGCCCGAGCACCTGGAGCGGCTCGTCGCCGACGTCGAACGGGCCAAAGCGGACAGTGCCCACGTCGTCGTCTCGATGCACTGGGGCCTGCCGGGGCCCGAGCTGACCGAGTACCAGGTCGCGTACGGGCGCGCCGCCGTCGACGCCGGTGCCGACCTGGTCGTGGGCCACGGGCCGCACACCATCCAGGCCGTCGAGGTCCACCGCGGCCGGCCGATCCTCTACAGCCTCGGCACCCTCGTCTTCGACTGGCCGGCGATGCGCGGGCGGCACGTCGACGGGCTGCTGGCCGGTTGCATGTTCGGCGAAGAAGCGCGGCTCGAGCTCATCCCGGTCCGGCGGAACGCGGACAACGAGTGCGAACCGCTTTCCGGGGACGACGCCGGCAAGGTGCTGCGGTACTTCGCGGACGTCTCGGCGTTGCGTTCGACCAAGGTGTCCGTCCGGGATGGAATCGCCTCGGTGTCCGGATTGGGTGTTGGTGCGTAACGGATCGCGCGCGGTCTGTTACAGCGCGGCGCACAGCTGTCACCCATCCGGCGCATCTGCCTTAAATGAAGCTCAAGGGCCGGAACAACCTGCGTGAAGCGGCGGTACGGTCTGCGTGAGCCGCCGGAAAAGTGGCAAAGACCACTCCCCGACAGCTCGCGATCGGCACGGAAACGTGGGGGAGGGAGAACGATCATGTGGGGGCTGGTTGTTCTCAGCTGCGTGTTCGTGCTGGTGCTGGGGATAGCCGCGGTCGTGGACCTTCGGGACCACGACCGCGGCGAGCACCGGGTCTAGCGCATCGCCTGCCTCGCCTTGTAGCGGCCGAGGAGCGTGCGAGCGCCGGCCAACGCGACCCGTCCGGCTCCTTTCGCGCTCGCGGCCAGCACCGTCGTCCAGTCGAAGTAGTCGCGCCACAGCACGATCCGGCCGCCTTCGACCTCGAACGTGCCGCACACCCAGAACTCCGCTTCCCACGCGCCGCGGCGCAGCACGTCGGTGCGTTCGGTGAGCACGACGTTGCCGTCCGCGGCGATGTGGTGCGTGCGCGCCTCGAACCCGGAACCGAACCGGGCCATGAGCCGCAGCTGTTTCTCGACCGCCGCGATGCCGCGGGCGGGCGGCAACGGCACGTTCTGGTACACGATGTCGCTCGCCGCGAACGTCAGCGCACGGTCCACGTCGAGGTCTTCCAGGGCCTTCAGGAAACCGGTCACCACTGCCTGGGGTTCATCGGTCATGTCCCCAGGCTAAGGGTCGCCATCGGCCGGTCGCCCGCGATGGCGACGCGCTCCGCGATCCGGACGTGCGGGTGGTAGTCGTTGACCGCGTAGTGCTGCGTGGCGCGGTTGTCCCAGAACGCCACGGAGTTCGGCCGCCAGCTGAACCGGACCTGGAACTCGGGCGTGTGGGCCTGCAAGAACAGGTACCGCAGCAGCCGGTCGCTCTCGTCGCGGTCCATGCCGACGATGTGCGTGGTGAACGCCTGGTTGACGAACAGGGTGCGCCGCCCGGTCTCCGGGTGCGTCCGGACCACCGGGTGCTCGACCGGCGGGAACTCGTCCTGCCAGCGGGCGAGGAGCGCCGGATCGGAGAACCGGTCGAAGCCGGGGAGGTAGTCGTGGACGGCGGTGAGCCCGTCGATGCGGGCGCGGACGTCCGCGGGCAGGTTGTCGTAGGCGGCGGCCATGTCGGCCCACAGCGTGTCCCCGCCGACCGGCGGCACCTCGATCAGCCGCAGCACCGAGCCGAGCGCCGGGCTGGGCCGCCAGGTGACGTCGACGTGCCAGATGTTCTCGTAGCCGGGCATGGCCGCGGTGCGCTCGAAGCGCGTGACGGCGTCGTCGTCGCCCTTCGGGATGAACGGGTTGGTCTCCAGCTCGCCCCAGTTCGCGGCGAACGCACGCTGCTGCGCCGACGTGATGTCCTGGTCGCGGAAGAAGAGCACCTTCCACTCGAGCAAGGCGCGGTTGAGCTCTTCGCGCAGCTGGGGGGTGACCGGCTCGCGCAGGTCGATGCCGTCGATCTCCGCGCCGATCACCCGGCCCAGCGGCCGGATCCGGAAGAGTTCGCACGGTTCGCTTTCGACGCGGTGCAGGACGCGCGGGCCTTCGACGATGCCGCCGTCGGGCGTGACGGCCTCGCGCAGCTGAATCCGGGCAGGAATGTCTACGGACATGGTTGTGCTCCAAGGGTTTCGGGAGTGTTCGGACGCCGGGCTCGCGTCAGGCCGGAGGCGAGCCCAGGCGGCCGCGGCGCAGCAGGAGCTCCGCGACGCCCTCTCCGATCGACCGCTTCGAGGCGCGGTCGGGCCACCGGACGGTCTTGCGTTCCGAGGTGGCGGGCATGTCCTCATGGTCCGCGCCGTCCCGCCCCGCGGTCAAGACGTCCACTTGTTGGAACGTGCCGAACGGCGCAGGTCACCGCGATGCGGGCCGCGCGGGCGCATGAGGCAAGATCTTCCACGATCGGGTGAGCGCCCTTGACGACGGAGGTCCCCATGCCGGAAGGCAGAGGCTCGCGGATCGGCAGTGAGACCCTGGAGCTCCGCTCCGTGACCGGGGCCTTCACCTCGAAGCGGCCGGACCGGCTGCGCGACGCGGCCGACCGGCTGGACCAGGCCACGGCCGCCGACGACAAGGCGGCGGGCCGGTTCGCCGAAGCCCGCGTCGACTCGACGCCGTTCGGCATTTCGCCCCAGGCCCGCGAGCTGGCAGCCCGCTGGGCGACCGCGCTGGCCGCGCGCGAGGCCGACGCCCGCGTCCTCGGCGACGCGACGTCCGACCTGGCCGGCCGCCTGCGCATGGCGGCGGAGAGCACCCGGAGCACCGGCTTCCGGGGGCGGATCGCGGTGGCCCCGTGACCTCCCTCAACGAGGTCTTCGAACACCCGGCCCTGACGACGGCGGCGTCAGCGCTGTCCTCGCTACGGCTGGCGGCGGGCCGCATCGGCGTCCCGGACCCGGTCGCGGCCCTGCGCCACCTGGACTGCGCCCCGGCCGCGATCCGCACGTCGGCGTCGACGGTCGACGAGGGTTCGCTGGTGGTGACCGCGGCCCAGGAGGAGTTCCGCGCCGGCGTCGACCGCGCGGAAACCGGCGGCAGCGCCGAGACGTTCGGCACGTGGGCGGACACAGTGGACGGTCAGTACGGCGCCGCCGCCCGCGCGGCCGCCGAGACGGCCGCACTGGGCGCCCGGATCGCGTCCCGCTTGGACGAACTGGCGGAGTCGGCGGCGTCGGAGGTTTCGTCGATCGCCACGGCCGTCTCGCCTTCGGTGCACGCGGTGCTGACGGGCGACCGCTCGGCCGAGGTGGTGAGCGACGTCAGCACCGCGTGCACGGCGGTGCTGCGGACGGTTTCCGCGAAGGTGGCGTCGCTGTCCTCGCTGGCGGAGGAACTGGAGCCGCTGACGACTCCCGCCGTCCAGCTCAGCTGAAGTGTTCGCGGGCGGAAGTGCCCGCCGGTTCAAAGGTCGGCGACATGCCGCCAGTCCGCCCCTTCGACCGACGCTCCCGCCTCCGCTTTGAGCATCCCTTCGCGCAGGACGGCGGTGAGTCGCTCGGCGGTCGCCGTAATCGCCTCGAGGCCATCACGGCTCACCGCGCTGGCCAACACGCCGACCAACGCGTCCCCGGTGCCGACCAGACCATCACCGGAGAGCTGCCGGGTGACCTTCAAATCGACGGTGACGTCGCCGGCGCAAGCCACCAAACCGGCGGAACCAGCGGTGACCACGGCCAGCCTCGGCCCGAGATCACTGAGCCGTGCAGCCAGCCCGGCGGCCGAATCCGCCGATCCGACGATCAGCTCCGCTTCGACGATGTTCGCTTTCACGATGTCGGCGCGCGCAACTTCGGGCTTGAGAAGCTTGGTGAACTGGTGCTCGCTTCCCCAAAGCGACTTCCGGTAGTTGAGGTCGCACATCACCAACCCGCCGGAACTACGGACACGGTCTTGGACCAGCGCAAGCGATGACACCATCGGTGATTCGCCGGCAAGCGAAAGGGAGCCGAACACCAGCACACCGATTTCCGCAGGATCGACCGCGAGCACCTGTTCATCAGTTATTCGCAGGTCAGCATCCCGAATGAATTCGAACCTTTCGGTGGTTCCACGCTCTGGGTAGCCAAAAGCGATCGAGGTAGCGGCATTCTCCATCACCTTGATTGCCTGAGTATCGATCCCCTCGGCCTCCGCGCAAGAAAGCAGCCAGCTTCCCAGCCGATCGGCACCGACCGACGAAAACAGCAACGGCCGCGCTCCCGAACCCGCCGCGCTCGCCGCCGAATTCGCAGGTGCGCCCCCCGGGTGGTACGACGCTGTCTGCGCTCTCCCCAGCAGGACGTCCACGAGGAACTCGCCGTAGAAGGCAGGCTGTCGGTTCACCCGCCCGCCTCCGCATTGACCATCGAGATGGCCCACCTGCCACCCTCGACTTCAAGGGACGAAATCCCGCAGTTGACGATCTTCAGGGATCGATAGCGCTCGGCTCCGAGACCAAGAGCTCTCAGCAACAGGAGTCGGATGACCGCATCGTGGGTATACACCGCACAAGTCGGACCGGATGGGTCCTCGGCAAGAGCCTCGACCGCTTCGACAGCACGCGCCTGCACCTCGTGCAGAGTTTCCTGACCGGACAACTCGACCAGGTGCGGCGCCGAACGCCACAGCTTGTAGGCGTCGGGGGTGACCTCTTCCACTTCTGCTTTCAGCCGGCCGTCCCAGAGCGGGCTCATGCGGATTTCGTTGAACCCTTCGACCACTTGCAGTCTTCTCCCGGTGATCCGGATGAGCGGTTCGGCGGTGTCGCGTGCCCGGCGAAGAGGACTGCAGAAGACCTGCACAACGCCTCTACTTGCCAGGAATTTCGCCGCGGCCTCGGCCGAAGCGGCCTGTCCTGCGGCGATCGGCTCATCGGTGCGGCCGGAGAACCTTCCTTCTCGGTTCGACTGGGTCTGCGCATGCCTGACCAGAAAGACTTTCAATTATCAACAGCCTCCTTCACCCTCGGTCATAGGCACCGGGATACCTTGCCATGTATTCTGCTGTATTACGCCTGATTTCGTCGGCATGTTCGGCGTCGCGCACATTCAACCCACCGAAGATTTCGGTGTTGTCGTAGTAGTGCGCAAGCTCGACCCGACTGAGCTCATGCGGATTGTTTTGCCGCACCAAGTGGTCTCGGTCGACACCAGTCGGAGGCGTGAAGTAGTCGCGTCCGGCTCGCTTCATCGGACCGCGGTAACCAGCTCGGGCATCCCGCAACCGCACAACCGTGGAGGCGTTGACGACGAGGGAACTGATTCCCTTTCCAGCGGCGAAATAAATGGCTTCAGAAAGGCGGTTGACAATCGGCTCTCCCGCGTCGTTGAGCGACGTATTTCCGAGAACCGGTACCCCGGTAGCCCGCGCAAACCTGGTCAGCAGCGTGAAAAGCGCTGGGTTAGCACGTTCCGACACAGACTGCACTCGCGCCGTACCGTCGAGGTGGAGCACGCCGGGAACCTCCCGCTTGGCGACTTCGGTCGCCGCGAAGTTCAGCAGCATAAAAGGAGAGTACCGATACTCCTCGAAATACTTTGCCCCTTCACTGTCGAGCACGATGGGCGCCACAGGGCGCCACCACTGTCGTTTCTTGATGGCATTCAACCGGTCCTTGACCTCACTCGATCTCGGATCCGCCAACAGCGACCGGTTACCTAGGGCACGCGGCCCAATCTCAGCAGCACCATTGACCCAGGCGATAACCCCTTCCGCCTCGATCAGCGAAACGACCTCGTCGGGGGATAGCGTCGAGACGCTATCGACGAGCGGCGCAACCAGAGCAATTTCTTCATCCACATCTCCAGGCCCCTGGCCGTAGTATGCGGAATCCAGCTCGACAGTTATTTGACCACTCTTCAAACCAGGGAAAAATGCCCCCAAGCCCACGCCAAGCGCAATGCCACTATCGCTGGCACATGGCGGAATCTGATGTCCTGAAAACGAGAACTCGTTGATCAGGCTCGAGTTGGTAGGGCAGTTGAGCGCAAACCCTCCGGCCAGACCGAGCCGAAATCCACTGAGGTCGACGCCGAAATTTCGCTCGACATCATGCAAGTTTCGCCGGACTATTCGCAGCGACAGCTCCGCCACTTGCTTCATCACCGCACTGACCCGGTGCTCGACCATCGTGAGACGACCGGCGTCCGGCAGCGACAACCAGTCACCCCGCCGCTCAGCAGCCTCGGCGTGTTCGATCAAAAGCTTGAGCACTTGCGGTACGGAGATCCGAGCCGCCATGTCGCGGAAGTCCAACCCGTCGAATCGCGCGAGGTCGAAATCGATCTCCGCAGCACTCGCCGACGCCAACGCCATCAAGGTCCCTTCGCGTAGACCAAATTTCGTCTTCGCGAATGACCAGAGCCGCCCGGGCGAAGCGCAATCGAAGAGATGCATTTCTCCGGTACCGTCAATCAGGCAACCAGGATAATAATGACGCCTCCTGGCGTCGGACTCGAAGAGCGTATCCGGGCCACCATCCAACGACATCACCACCGTCGGCTCATTCCACAGGGTCGAACCTCGCAGGAAGATGGCCGTCATGACGTGCGCGATTCCATGGAAAGAATAGCGTTGATCAAAATGCGCTAGGTAGTCCCTGCTCGTCTCGATTCCCGGGGTTCCCCAGATTTCGACGACATCATTCGGATTCAACCCCTCTTCAGCCAACAAGTCACGAATAAGCTTCTCGAAAGCAGCCTTGTCGTAGATCGCCAGCTGGTGCTGCTTGATCCCGCTGATCCGCTCGAATTCCCAGTAACGCTGAAGACTGAGCTGTCCGGCATCGAGTCTCCACAAGGCCACACTGTGATCATGTCGCAGCCTCACGTCGAGCATGTTCTTCAAAGGCCCGACATCGAAGTACGAGGAGAGGTAATAGCCGTCGATCATCGATATCAGTTCCCCTCGGCCTAGGTGAAGCAGCAGGATGCGCCGACGATCACCTCGAGGGTAGTCACGGGATCCCCGGTTGGCTACCTCTCGATCAGCCACCCCTCCCGACAACACTCATCCGGCCTAATCGGCGATGATCTTGCATCTATATGCGCCGTCGCCGACCAAGCCCGACTTCCGATAGCTAGACGGCACCTATGCCGCGGAATTCGGATCAGCTTTCCAGGTCACCGTGATTTCGAAGTTCGCCTCGGCCGACGTCTTGGCGACAAACCAATCGGAACCGCCACTGACCTTGACGCCGAATTTTACCTTCGCCTCGGTCGGCTTCGCTTTTTTGATTTTCTCGATGATGACCCGAGCTGCTTCGATAGCAGGCTCGGCGGCTCGTGCAACTTGACCGACGATCTGCCCTGGCGACGCAGGCCGGAAACCTGCGGTGGGCTCGATCTCGACCTTGACCACCGTTTCACCGTCTACGCCGTACGACACAACCTCGGAAGCCACTGTGAAATCCTCCCTGAACCCATCTGAACCCCAGCGTTGCAGTACCGGATGCTACCGGGACTAACCGGCTGGGAGAACGAAGTCTGCCGTGAACTTTCTGATCGCTTCGACCGGAACGCCGGCACTCTGCAAGAAGTTGACGGACCCACCCAGTTCCATGTCAACCAGTTCCAGGAAGCTTTCGATGGCCGCAGCCTGCAGTGGTGGAACGTCCTCGGCAGTATGTGTGTCGTTGTGGTAGATCGGATTCTCGGCAAGCCGCTTCGAGACCTGACTGAGGTGGTGGTTGCTGGCGACGTAGTCGGCAGCGATTTCACGCCGGTCCACGTCGACGGCGTCGAGCAGGATTGCTGCGGTGATCCCGGTGCGGTCACGACCGGCCGCGCAGTGGAACAGCGCACCGGCCCCAGCGGCGACCTCGTCCGCGATCGCCTCGAAGGTCCGCGCCACGGCAGCAGTTCCTTCGGTGAGGTTCTTCACGTAAACTCGCGCGAGATCACTCGGAAAAGCAACGGGAAATGGCTCCCGGCCGATCTTGCCTTCAGGTAGAATTGAAAAATTCACCGTCTGGACCCCGGGAATGTCCACGGGCGGATGAATGAGTTGTTCTTCCTGCGTCCGCAGGTCAATCACCAGACGGATCCCGAGCTCCCCGAAAAGCAGATCACGGTCCTTCGATGACAGTCTGTGCAGAGCGTCGCCTCGCCAGACGAGCCCTTCGCGGGTACGACCGCCGGATTCGGTCGGCAAGCCCCCCAGGTCCCGCACATTCCAGGCTCCATCAAGCTCCAGGATCCTCATCTTGCTCCAGTTCTGACGTTGACGATCCGGCTACTCTACGCCACCACGCGTGGATGACGGCCTGAAAACCGTTCACCTGGGCGATCACCTGGAGACAGACAGACCCCCGGCCAGCTGGGCTGACCGGGGGTCCGGATGAGAGCGGTGGCGGTGGGATTTGAACCCACGGACGGGGATTAGCCGTCACACGATTTCGAGTCGTGCTCCTTCGGCCGCTCGGACACGCCACCGCCGAGAACAATACCGGAGGGTCCGGCCTCGGCTCACGAGGGGTCGCCCGGATTGCCCGCACGCCACCTGACCTGGGCTTCCCGGAGCGCGCCGCGAGCTCGCGCGCGCAGGTCGTGGGCCGCCTCGCGGGCCTGGGCGCCGCGGCGTTGGGCCCTGCCCTGGGCCTGGAGCTTGCGGTTGCCCGTCGCCGAGCCGAACTTCTGACGTGCGCTGCCGACCGCCTGCTGGATCTTGTGCTTCACCGTCATGGAACCTGAGTACCCAGAAACGTCAGCGCCGCATCGCGAAGTACGTCTCCAGCAGACCCGCGCACTCGTCGACCAGCACGCCGCCGTGGACTTCCGGGCGGTGGTTGAGACGTCGGTCACGGACGACGTCCCACAGCGACCCCACCGCGCCGGTCTTGGGCTCCCACGCGCCGAACACCAGCCGGGAGATGCGCGCCAGCACCAGGGCGCCCGCGCACATCGTGCACGGCTCCAGCGTCACCGCCAGGGTGCAGCCCTCGAGGCGCCAGCCGTCGCCCACCACGCCGGCCGCCGCGCGCAGGGCCAGGATCTCCGCGTGGGCCGTCGGGTCGCCGAGCTCCGTGCGCGCGTTGCGGGCCGCCGCCAACGGGAGGCCGTCGGGGCCGAACACGACCGCCCCGATCGGGACGTCCGCGCCGGGGGCGCGCGCGGCCTCCAGCGCCGCCTCCACGGCCTCGGTGTCGGACGGGCGTCTCAGAGCTCGTCCAGGAGCTTGGCGAACTCACTGCCGAACCCGCAGCGCTGCGCGACCATCTGCAGCTGCTCGTCCGGGTAGAGGTCGACCTCGCCGACGATGACCTCCAGCTCCGGCCCCGGCAGCCCGAGGTCCGCCAACACCCCCAGGTCGCCCTCGGGCCAGACGGAGTCGTCCTCCTCGTCCGGTGGATCGACGCGCAGGACGTCGAGGACGTCCGCCGCGATGTCGTAGTCCAATGCCGCCGCCGCGTCCGAAAGCAGCAACGACGGTCCACGCGGGCTCGGCCGGACGATCACGAAGAACTCGTCATCGACCGCCAGCAGCCCGAAGGCCGCACCGGTGGAACGTAGTTTGCCCAGTTCAGTGATCGCCGCGTCCAGTTCGGTCAGGGCCCCCGGGTCGAGCGCGCTGCACCGCCACCGACCGTCTTCCCGGACCACGGCCACCGCGAACCCCGTGACCGGCTCTTCCACCGCCATGCGCACACCGTATTCCGCTGCTCGACCGAACGCACGCACGGTGCGCCCGAAGCGCCGCATGGGGCACTATCGGGACCATGACCGGCCCCACTGACCTGCCCACCCTGCCCGGCACGCCGTTCGCCGGCCTCCTCGACGACGCGCGCGCGTTGCAAGACCGCACGGTCGCGCTCCGCCGCGCCGTGCACCGCAGGCCGGAACAGGGCCTCCACCTCCCGCACACGCAGGCGGCGATCCGGGACGCGCTGGCCGACCTGCCGCTGGAGATCACCGAGGGCAAGGCCACGACGTCGCTGACGGCCGTCCTGCGGGGCGGGCGGCCCGGTCCGGCGGTGCTGCTGCGCGGCGACATGGACGCGCTGCCGCTGACCGAGGAGACCGGGCTCGACTTCGCCTCGGAGGACGACGAGTCGATGCACGCGTGCGGGCACGACACGCACGTCGCGATGCTCGCGTCCGCGGCGCGGCTGCTCGCCGGGCGGAAGGATCAGCTGGCCGGCTCGGTCGTGTTCATGTTCCAGCCGGGCGAGGAGGGCCACCACGGCGCCCGCTTCATGATCCACGAGGGCGTGCTGGACGCCGCCGGGAAGCGGGCCGAGCGCGCGTTCGGCGTGCACATTCTCGCCAACGCGCCCAGCGGGCGGCTGCAGCTGCGGCCCGGCCCGCTGATGGCGTCGGCGGACTCGTTCACCGTGCGCGTCACCGGCAAGGGCGGCCACGGCTCCGCACCGCAGCACACGATCGACCCGGTGCCGGCGGCCGCGGCGATGGTCGGCGCGCTGCACACGATGATCACGCGCCGGGTGAGCGTGTTCGACCCCGCGGTGCTCTCGGTGACCCGGATCCAGGCCGGCACGACGTCGAACATCATCCCGGAGACCGCCGAGCTCGAAGGCACCATCCGCACGCTGTCCGAGCAGACGCGCGCGCTGGTCCGCGCCGAGCTGCCCAAGGTGTGCGAGCAGGTCGGCGCCGCGTACGGCTGCCGCGTGCTCGCCGACGTCGAGCCGGGCTACCCGGTGACCGTCAACGACGACCGGATCGCGGCCGAGGTGCTGCGGCTCGGCGCGACCGTGCTGGGCCCGGAGAACGTCGAGCTGCTCGCCGACCCGCTGATGGGCGCCGAGGACTTTTCCTACGTCCTGCAGCGCGTTCCCGGCGCGTACGCGTTCCTCGGCGCGTGCCCGCCCGGCGTCGACCCGGCCGAAGCGGCGGCGAACCACTCCAACCGCGTCGTCTTCGACGAGGACGCCATGCCGAGCGGCGTCGCGATGCTGGCTGCTTTCGCGCTGGACTCCCTCCGCTAAGGCCCGGTCCGCGACGGGCGGCCGTCTTCCAGATGGCCGGCGAAGCGGCGACGCCACCCCGGGACCTCGAAAGCGACGTCGTACCAGCCGTCGCGCGTCGGCACGGGGAAGTCGCGCGAGGCACCCGGCGGGACCACGACGTCGTTCAGCGTGACCGGCGCCGGCCCGCTGTTGGTCACCGTCACGCGCAGCGCCGGCGTGCTCACGAAGGTGACGGCGGCATCGAGACCGGGCCCGCCCGAGGCCTCGACGACGAAGCCGTTCGGGCCGTGGATCGCGATGTCGTACGACCCGGAGTGCGGGATCCGGCCGGTGACCTCCCCGTTCGGGGGGACGTCGAAACGCTGCGGCGGGCCGCCCACGTGGTAGGCGTACGCGGCCAGCTGCAGCGCCTGCGTGCCGTGGTTGGCCAGGTGCAGCTTCAGCGCGCTCGGCTCGACGTCGGCCCAGGCGACCGGCTGGTACGGCAGCGGGCGCGCCTTGGCCGTGCCGGGCTCCTGCACGAGCGCGCCCGGCCGGACCCGGGGCTTCGGCAGCCGTGCCTGCGTCCGGTCGGCTTCGGCGCGCAACGCGCTGGCGTCCGGCAGCAGCGGGATCGTCGTGTCGTGCGTGCGGAAGTCGAAACAGCTGGTCAGGTCACCGCAGATGGCGCGACGCCACGCCGAGATGTTCGGCTCGCGCACGCCCGTCCACGTCTCGAGGAAGCGCAGCACCGACGTGTGGTCGAAGACCTGCGAGTTCACCCAGCCACCGCGGCTCCAGGGTGAGATAACGGTCATCGGCACCCGCGGCCCCAGTCCGATCGGCGCGGGCGCCCCGGACGCGGCGCCCCGCTCCGGCCGGTTTCCCGGCAGGTACTCGCCGGGGGTGCCGGGAGGCGGCGCCGGCGGGACGACGTGGTCGAAGAAGCCGTCGTTTTCGTCGTAGTTGATGAAGACCACGGTGGATTCCCAGAGGTCCGGCTTGTCCCACAACCCTTTCAGCATCCGCTGGATGTAGGCGGCGCCGTCGACCGGCCGGGCGGCGGGGTGCTCGCAGTAGCCGTACGGCGCCACGACCCAGGACACCGCGGGCAGCGTGCCGGCCGCGCAGTCGGCGAGGAACTCGGCCAGCACGTGGTCGACGTCCCGGCCCCGGCCCGAGTCGGGCTTGAGCTTCTTGCGCAGGTTCGCGCGCTCGGCCAGCCGCCGCTTCACGGGGTCCATCGAGTACAGCGCGTCGTGGTAGTTCTGGAACAGCCACAGCGGGTTGTCGCCGTAGTCGCCGACGAAGTGCTCGGGGACGCCGCGCTCCTCGTCGTTCGCGTAGATCCGCCACGAGACGCCCGCCGACTCCAGCCGTTCGGGGTAGGTCGTCCAGCGGAACGAGGGCTCGTAGTCCGGCGCGTTGCGCGTCGCGGGGCCGCCGGCGACGCCGTCCGGGTCGATCGTGCCGGTCCAGTGGAACAGCCGGTTCGGGTGCGTCGGGCCCTGGAGCGAGCAGAAGTAGTTGTCGCACAGCGTGAACGCGCTCGCCAAGGCGTGCTGGAACGGGATGTCGTCACGCGTGAAGTACCCCATCGTCATGGGGCTCTTCGCGGTGATCCAGCCGTCGTACGCGCCGCCGTTCCACGCGCGGTGCGTGCTGTTCCAGTCGTGCGGCAGCTCGCCGAGGTCCTGACCGTCCACAACGGACGTGTCGATCCGGAACGGCAGCACCGGGTCGCCGGCACCCCGCTGGCGGAAGACGTCGCGAAGCGCCGCGCGGTCGCCGAAGCCGCGTACGCCCGCCATGGTGCCGTAGTAGTGGTCGAACGACCGGTTCTCCTGCATCAGCACCACGACGTGGCGGACGTCGTCGATCGTGCCTTTCCGCGACGCGGGCGCGCACGCGGCGGACAGCGCGCCGGCCACGGTGACCGCGGCCGCGCCGCCCAGCACCGTGCGCCGCCGGATCCGGCCCATGTCCACCTCCTCGTCCCCTGGTCAGCGGCCTGACCGGAGTACCTTTCGCGCCGAGAGAGGTGAAGCCATGCTCAACTCAGCGGATTTGGTCGCCTTCGCACCGTCGAGCGACCTCGAGCGCTCGCGCGCCTTCTACACGGATGTCGCCGGGCTCGAGTTCATCGAGCAAACCCCCTTCGCGTGCGTGTTCCGGAGTGGCCGGACGATGGTGCGCGTCACCGCCGTGGCCGAGTTCACGCCGCAGCCGTTCACGGTGCCCGGCTGGGCGGTCGCCGACATCCGGGCGACCGTGGCCGAGCTGCGTGGCCGCGGTGTCGAGTTCCTGACGTTCGACACGCTGCCACAGGACACCGACAAAATCTGGACCACGCCGGGCGGCCGGATCGCGTGGTTCCGCGATCCCGACGGAAACGTGCTGTCGCTGACAGAGTTCACTGGCAATTAAACAACAGTGTTGCTTTAATGGCGGCATGACCGACGCCGACGCCCTCGCCCAGCTCGCCGAGCAGGAGGAACGCCTCCAGTTCACGAAGTTCGACAACGAGACCGCGCTCGCCCTCGGCCAGCAGCTGCTGACGGCCGCGCGCGACCGCGGCCTGCCGGTGACGATCTCCGTCCGCCGCAACGGCCAGCGCCTCTTCCACGCGGCACTCCCGGGCACGTCGGCCGACAACGACGCGTGGATCGACCGCAAGAGCCGGGTGGTCGACCGCTACGGCCACAGCTCCTTCCTGATCGGCACCCAGTTCCGCGCGAAGGGCGGCTCGTTCGAGGAGGACAGCCGCCTGGACCCGGACGTGTACGCGGCCCACGGCGGGGTGTTCCCGGTGCTGGTCCGTGGCGTCGGCCCGGTCGGGACGGTGGGCGTGTCGGGGCTTCCGCAGGCCGAGGACCACGCGTTCGTCGTCGAGCAGCTGGCGCTGTTCCTCGACGGTTCCTGAGGCCGGGGCCGCGAGGCGACGGTGCACCGAAAAGAACAGGCCCGGAGCACTCCCGCTTGCTACCGTCGATCCCATGAAGCGCGCCTTGACGACGACGCCGGAGAGTGTCCCGGCGCGCTGATCCACGCATGCCAGCCCGGGGCGGTCGCCCCGGGCTTCGTCTTGTGGTGCTCCGCCTCGCCGTTCACGAGGAGTCCACGATGCACGACCACCGCAAGCTCGGCCGCGAACTCGGCCTGTTCGGTTCCGATCCGCTGATCGGCGCGGGCCTGCCCTATTGGCTGCCCGACGGCGCCGAAATCCGCCACAGCCTGGAGGAATACGTCCGCGACCTCGAACGGCACGCGGGTTACCGGCATGTCCATTCGCCGGTGCTCGGCAAACGCGAGCTGTACGAGATTTCCGGGCACTGGGACCACTACCGCGACGACATGTACCCGCCGATGGACGTCGGCGGCGAGCAGCTCGTGCTGCGGCCGAGCCTGTGCCCGCACCACGCGCTGATCTACCGTTCGCGCGGCCGCAGCTACCGCGAACTGCCGCTGCGGATCGCCGAGCTCGGCGGGATGTACCGCAGCGAACTGTCCGGTGTGCTCGGCGGGCTGGGGCGCGTGCGCGCGATCCAGCTCAACGACGCGCACATCTTCTGCGCTCTCGACCAGGTCGAAGCCGAGGCGGGCGCAGCGCTGGCGCTGATCCGGCAGGCCTACGACGCGCTCGGCATCAGCCCGGCGCGTTACCGGCTTTCGCTGCCCGGCGAGGGCGGCAAGTACGTGGCCGGGAACTGGGACCGCGCCTCGGAGATCCTGCGTTCCGTGCTCGAGCGGAGCGGGCTCGCGTACGACGAGGCCGAAGGCGAAGCGGCCTTCTACGGGCCCAAGATCGACGTCCAGATCGCCGACAGCGCGGGCCGCGAATCGACCCTCTCCACCGTTCAGGTCGATTTCCACCAGCCCGCGCGGTTCGGCCTCGAATACGTCGGCGCGGACGCGGCGAAACACCGGCCGGTCATGGTGCACCGGAGCATCATCGGCAGTGTCGAACGCGCGGTGGCGCAGCTGATCGAAGTGCACGGCGGCGCGTTCCCGGCCTGGCTCGCACCGGTCCAGCTGCGGCTGCTCCCGCTGTCCGAAGCCGAAGTGCCGTACGCGCGGGAAGTCCTCGATCGCTGCGGCGACCTGCGGGCCGAGATCGCGGCCGAAGGCAGCCTCGGCGCGCGCATCCGGGACGGCCGGCTGGTGCCGTTCCAGGCCGTGCTCGGTCCGGACGAGGTGGCCGCCGGACGGCTGTCCCTGCGGATGCGCGACGGAAGCCGGCTCGACGCGCAGCCGGCCGGGGACGCGCTGGCCTGGCTCAGGGGCGAGAGCTCGCCGCCGTCAGCCAATCGAGGGCCGGGGTCAGGCTTTCCGGTGCCGCCCAGCCGTTGATCACGGCGAGCAGTTCCAGGTAGCGCTCGCGGCGTGGATCGTTGACGGTTTCGAGCCACTCCCGCAGCTCACGCGGGTCACGGCCGAGGCCGTCGACGATCAACGTCGCTTCCGGCGCGTGCGGGGCGATCCCCGCTTCCAGTGCCGGCGTGACGGCGGCGCGCACCTCGGCGGCCAGGTCGCGGCGCAGGCCGACTTCGTACCGGTCTGCGAGCCGGCGCAGAGCCGCGCGGAACTCCGCGTCCCGCATCAGCTCGGCCAGCGCGATCCACGCGTCGAGCTGTTCGGGGCTCGGGTCTTCCGGCAGTTCCGGGGTCAGCGTCCTGGCGATCCCGGCCAGTTCGGGACGGTCGCCCAGCGCCTCGGCGAGGAAGTCGCCGACCAGGTGCCGGCGCTCCACTTCGGACAGTCGGGCCAGTTCGTGCAAGAGTCTCGTCTCCTCCGTAGTCGATCCGCGGCCGGCGATCGCCGTCAGCACCGCTTGGCGCAGCCGCAGCACGCGGATCTCCGCGTCCAGCGCCGCCGCGTGCCGGGCCGCGATGTCGGCGACCGCGACTTCCCCGTCGGCGATCCGGCGGATCGTGGCGAGGTCGAGGCCCAGCTCGCGCAGGGTGCGGACGAGGCCGAGCCGGGCGAGGGCGGCATCGTCGTACCGGCGCTGACCTGCGGCGTTGCGCCCGGACGGCGGCACGAGGCCGCGATCCGAATAGAACCGGACGGCCTTGATCGTCAGTCCCGTCCGCCTGGCCAGCTCGCCGATCGAATACCGCATGCCCTCAGCCTGGCAGCTCCCCTCGGGGGAGCCGCAAGCCTTGTTTCACCCCATCGTGTCGATCACGTGTTCGACTATCCGCGGTAACGTGGATCACATGAGCGAACGAGCACCGCCGGCCGTCAGGTCTCTTCCCGGATCCGGGTGACCAGCTGGGTCGGGTTCACGAACCGCAACGCGACGAGGAGGAGCAGGAGCATGGAAGCCGTGTAGATGGTCGCCATCGCGTCCACGGACTGGTTGGCGCGGATGCCCGCGGCGAACACGGAGTTGTACAGCGCGACCACGAGGGTCGTCGAGTCCGGGCCGGCGGTGAGGAACGTCAGCTCGAACATCCCGACGGTGCGCACCAGCACCAGGATCGACGCGGCCAGGATGCCCGGCAGCAGCAGCGGGCCCAGGATGCGGGTGAACACCGACGTCGTCCGCGCGCCGGACATGCGCGCCGCAGCTTCGATCTTCGGGTCGATCTGTTCGATGAACGGCGTCATGGTCAGCACGACGAACGGCACGGACGGCACCAGGTTCGCCAGGATGACGCCGGTGGTCGTGCCGGCGAGGTGGACCTTGTACAGCACCGTGGCCAGCGGGATGCCGTAGGTGATCGGCGGGATGAGGATCGGCAGCACGAACAGCAGCATCACCAGGCGCTTGCCGGGGAACGACCGGCGGGCCAGCGCGTAGGCGGCCGGGACGCCGACAGCCACCGACACGGCGATCACCACGAGCGCGACGACCGCCGTCGTCAGGAGGACGTCCGAGAGGCCGAACTCGCGCCACGCGTCGGCGTACCAATGAGTGGTGAAGCCGGCCGGGAGCCAGCTGCCGAACCACTGCGTGCCGAACGAGTCGACGACCACCGAGAGCACCAGGCCGGCGAGGTTGACGAAGAAGAACGCGACGACGGCCCAGACGACCCAACGTCCGGGACGCGCGACCCAACCGGTCATCCCTTGCCTCCGGTCGCTCCGCGGTAGAGCGTGGCGCGCCACGCCATGACCAGGCCGATCACGATCAGCATGACCACCGCCATGAGCATCGCGACGGCCGAGCCCATCGAGTAGTCGTACTCCTCGAACGCGGCGTGGTAGGCGGCGATCGAGATGACGCGGGTCTCGTTCGCCGGGTCGCCGGCCAGCTGCGCCGAGGGGAACACCGAGAACGCCATGACGAACGACAAGCAGAAGGTGATCGCCAGGCCGGGAGCCAGCAGGGGCAGCGTGATGCGCCGGAAGCGCTGGACGCCGTTCGCGCCCAGCGTCGCGGCCGCCTTCTCCAGGGAAGGGTCGATGCCGGAGAGGTACGACAACGTCAGCAGGAAGGAGAACGGGAAGCCGGTGATCACGAGCGACAGCAGCACGCCGGTGTAGTTGTGGATCAGCGGCAGCGGCTGGTCGGTGATGCCCAGGACGGTGAGCACCTTGTTCAGCCAGCCCGCCGGGCCGCCGTACATGATCAAGCCCTGCGCGGTGAGCACCGTGCCGAGCGTGATCGGCACGACCAGGATCGTCGTCAGGAGGCGCTTGCCGCGGACGCGGCCGCGCAGCACGTACGCGATCGGGATGCTGGCGAGGACGTTGATGAACGTCGCGGGCAGCGCGATGCCGAGCGTCGTCCAGATGGTGTCGCGCAGGTAGGGGTCGCCGAAGAACCGGGCGTAGTTCGCGAAGACGCCGCCCCGGCGTGGGGCGAAGGACAGCTGGAGGCCGTAGAGGAAGGGGTACAGGAACAGGCAGGCGATGACGAGCAGGCCGGGCACCAGCAGGAGCAGGGTGCGGTCGATGCCGCGTTCGGCCAGGCGGTGGCGCAAGGCCGGGCGGGCCGCCGTCGCGGCGGTCACGGTGCGAACACCAGGACCCGCTCGGCCGGGACGCCGATCTTCGCGGTGTCGCCGGGGGCGAGGCGCTTGTCCGTGCGGAAGTAGACCGGCGTGCCGGTCGGCAGCCGGGCGGAGACCGAGAGCTCACGGCCGTGGTACTCGACGATCTCGATCGTGACGTCGAGGGCGTTCTCCGCGCCGTCGCCGACGACGAAGTCCTCGGGGCGGATCGCGACCTTCGCGGGGCCTTCCGCGAGCGAATCGCGGTTCGCGCCGGTCAGGCGGACGCCGTCGCCTTCGACGGTGACCGAGGGGCCGGCGGCGGCGGTGACCGTCACGTCCAGGAGGTTGCGGTAGCCCATGAAGGAGGCGACGTAGCTGTTCACCGGCTGCGCGTAGACCTCCTCGGGGGTGCCGATCTGCTGGACCGTGCCCTCGCGCAGCACCACCAGGCGGTCGGCCAGCGACAGGGCCTCCTCCTGGTCGTGGGTGACGTAGACGGTGGTCAGCCCGAGCGTCTGGTGGAGGCGGCGGATCTCCATCCGCATCTCGAGGCGGAGCTTGGCGTCCAGGTTGGACAGCGGTTCGTCCATCAGGACCACCGGGGGCTCCAGCACGACGGCGCGGGCGATGGCGACGCGCTGTTGCTGACCGCCGGAAAGCTGCGCCGGGAACTTCGCCGCGTGCTCGGTGAGCTGGACGAGGCGGAGGGCGTCGTCGACCCGGCGGCGGGCTTCGGCGCGGGCGACCTTGCGCATCTTGAGGCCGAAGCCGACGTTGGCGCGGACGGACAGGTGCGGGAACAGCGCGTAGTTCTGGAACACCATCCCGAACCCGCGCTGCTCGGGCGGGCGGCCGTCGATGCGGGCGTCGTCGAGCCAGATGCTGCCGCCGGTGAGCGGGAGCAGGCCGGCCAGGCAGTTGAGGGCCGTCGACTTGCCGCAGCCGGACGGGCCGAGCAGGGCCACGAACTCGCCGCAGGTGATGGCGAGGTCGAGGTCGCGCAGGGCGTTCGCCGTGCCGAAGCTGCGGGAGACCCCGTCGAGGCGCAGCTGCTCGAACGTCACTTCTTGCCGACCTTCGAGCCGCCGATCAGCTGGTTCCACTTGTCGAACGCCTTGACCTGCTGGTCGGCGGGCAGCGACGTCTCTTTGGGGTACTGCGCGATCCACTGCTCGTACTCCGGGCGCCCGAACTGCTTGATCGTGTCCTGGCTCTTCTGCGGCGCCATCCGGAGGGTGACGTCCTTGACGGCCGGGCCGGGAAAGAAGTAGCCGTCGTCGTAGGCGATCGCCTGCTGGTCCGGCTTGAGCATCCACGCGATCAGCTGCAGGATCGCCGACTCCTGGTCGGGCGAAAGGCCCTTCGGCATCAGGGCGTACTGGGCGTCGGTGACCCAGTGCATCGGCTGCATGATCGCGGTCTTGACCGTGTTGGGCACTGTGCCGAGCTTGCGCGGGTTGATGTCCCAGCCGGTGGTGGACGTGATCATGTCGACCGAGCCCGAGGCGAGGTTCTTCATCGTCTCGGTCGTGCCCGAGGGGTAGTACTTCACGTACTTGCCCAGCTCCTGCAGGAACGCCCAGGTCTTGTCCCAGCCCTTGTCCGGGTCCTTCGGGTCCTTGTCGCCGAGCAGGTAGGGCAGGCCCATCAGGAACGTCCGGCCCGGGCCGGAGTTGGCCGGCTGCGCGTACTGGAACTTCTCGGGGTGCGCCTTGGCCCAGTCGAGCAGCTGCTGCGGGGACGCCGGAGCGGCGGGCACCGCGCCGGGGTTGAACTCCAGGAGCGGGCCCGAGGGGTAGTAGACGACCTCGACGCCGTAGCCGTTGGCCAGCTCCTGCATCTTGGCCGCCGGCTCGAGGTAGTTCTGCATCAGGTTCGGGAAGCGGCCGGAGAAGTCCGGGAGGACCTTGGCCAGGGTGCCGTTCGCGATGCCGGCGGAGAGGCCGTCGGTACCGCTGAGAACGAGGTGGGTCTGAGCGACGCCGCCGTCCTGTTCGGCCTTCAGCTTGCCCGCCATGCTCGGGGCGGGCGCGGTCGAGTACGTGACCTTCGCGAGCACTTCGGGGTGGGCGGCCTTGAAGTTCTCGATCATCTGCTTGGTGAGCTGCAGGTTCCCCGCGACGTCGAGGATGTTCAGCTCGACCGGCTTGCTCGGTTTGTCCGGCACGGCCTGGGGGTCCGCGGCCTGGCCGCCGCCGTCGCCGCCGGGGGCGCCACAGGCCGCCAGCGCGGCCGCAACGCCCGCTGCCAGCACCACTCGTCGGAATCGGAAGCCGGTGCGACGGTGCATGGCTGCTCCCTGGGTCCGTGTTAATGTTGTACGCCGCATCGTATATCAGATAGGACATGTCAGTGGCGAGTGCGTTCGAGGAGCAGAAGCGACGACTCTCGGGCGTGGTGGCCATCCCGGTCACGCCGTTCGACACCGAAGGCGCCGTCGACGACGGGACGTACGCGAAGCTGGTGGACCGGCTGATCACCGGCGGCATCGAGGTCGTGACGCCGAACGGGAACACCGGCGAGTTCTACGCGCTCGACGCCGCCGAAGCCCGGCGATGCCTGGAAGTGACCGTCGAGGCCACGGCCGGGCGGGCGAGCGTGCTCGCCGGGATCGGCCACGACGTCGCTTCGGCGACGCGGGCCGCCGCGCACGCGCGGGACGCCGGGGCCGACATGATCATGATCCACCAGCCGGTGCACCCGTACATCTCCGGTGACGGCTGGGTCGACTACCACGCGGCGATCGCCGGCGCGGTGCCGGAACTCGGCGTCGTGCTCTACGTCCGCAACCCCGCGATCGCCGGCGAGCAGCTGCGCGCGCTGGGCGAGACGGCACCGAACGTCATCGGCGTCAAGTACGCGGTGCCGGACCCGGTCCGGTTCGGCTCGGTGGCGCGCGACGCGGGGTTCGACCGGTTCGTTTGGATCGCCGGACTGGCGGAGCTGTCCGCGCCCGGCTACTTCGCCGTCGGGGCCACCGGCTTCACGTCCGGGCTGGTGAACGTCGACCCGGCGACGTCGCTGGCGATGTTCCGCGCACTGTCCACAGGGGACTACCCGGCGGCGATGACCGTCTGGGAACGGATCCGGCCCTTCGAAGAGCTCCGCGCCGCGAACGGGAACGCCAACAACGTCAGCGTGGTCAAGGACGCGCTCGCCCAGCTGGGCCTGTGCCGCCCCGACGTCCGGCCGCCGAGCCGGTTGCTGACCGCGGGTGAACGCGAGCAGCTCTTCGGCATGCTCTCGTCGTGGGGGCTTTCGTGAAGGGTGGCGGCCCATCGGCGCGCCGGAGCACGATGACACCGAACCCGGCTCGCCGACGAGCCACCTGATGACCGGAACCGCGACGGAAGAAAACAAGCTGTAGCAACCCATCTGGGCGCCTCGAGTGTCGCTTTTGGCGGCTACGGGCGGCTGCTCGCCGGCTGATCAGCCGGCACGGTTGCGTACGAGCGGGTTTCCGACCCGGACTCGGCTCCTGTCCCCGGCCGGAGCGATCCGGGCGGGAAGTTCTCGGGTGTGTGGTGGGTCACCTTCATCCCGATGTGGCTGACTGTACACCGATCCGGCAGGTTTCGGGGAATTGCCACCAGGGCGCCGGAGTGGGAGGCTGGGGGCAGGACGCGGTATCCACCGTGTCGAGGCCCCAGTGCCCTTTTCCCGGACCGGACCCGGACCCCGTCGGGGCCGGAAACCGTTGCTGGACAAGCCTTTACGACTTACCCAGAGCGGTGATCCCGATGACTTCCACCCGAAATCCGGAGCTTCCGGCCACAGCCGGAAGCGACTTCGCCGAGCTGTCCCGGCTCATCAAGGACGCCGGGCTGCTCCGACGGCGGCGGCGGTACTACGCGGTGCGGATCGGGCTCAACCTCGCCGCGTTCGGCGGCGGCTGGGTCGCCTTCGCCTTCCTCGGCGACTCGTGGTGGCAGCTCTTCCTCGCCGCGTTCTTCGCGATGATGTTCGCGCAGCTGTCGTTCATCGGCCACGACGCCGGGCACAAGCAGATCTTCCGCAGCCGCAAGGCGAACGACGCGACCGGGCTCGTCCACGGCGGACTGACCGGGCTGAGCTACGGCTGGTGGATCGGGACGCACTCGCGCCACCACGCCAACCCCAACAACGAAGACGAAGACCCGGACGTCGACATCGCCGCGCTCGCGTTCAGCAAGGCGCAGAGCTCCCGCAAGCGCGGCTTCCTGCGCTGGATGGCGAAGTACCAGGCGTTCCTGTTCTTCCCGCTGCTGCTGCTCGAAGGCCTCAACCTGCACGTGTCGAGCGTGAAAGCCGTGTGGCGCAGGGACGTCCGCCAGCACAAGCTCGAATCCGCGCTGCTGATCGCGCACCTGGTGGCCTACCTCGCCGCGGTGTTCATCGTGCTCTCGCCGCTGACCGGGATCATCTTCATCCTGGTGCACCAGTTCCTGTGGGGGCTGTACATGGGCTGCTCGTTCGCGCCCAACCACAAGGGCATGGAGATGGTTTCGGCCGGGCACAAGCTGGACTTCCTGCGCAAGCAGGTGCTGACCTCGCGCAACGTCCGCGGCGGCCCGGTGGTGGACTTCGCCCTCGGCGGGCTGAACTACCAGATCGAGCACCACCTGTTCCCGAGCATGGCCCGGCCGAACCTCAAGCACGCGCAGGTGATCGTCCGGGACTTCTGCGCCCGGCAAGGGATTTCCTACGCCCAGTGCGGCTGGGCCCGCTCCTACTGGTACGTGTTGCAGCACCTGCACGAGGCGGGTGAGCCGCTGCGGCGGCCGGCGAAGGTGGCGGCGTGACCGCCCCGGAGACGGCACCCGAGGTGCCCCGCGCCGGTGTCCGGTGCCCGAGCTGCCCGCACCTGCTCGGCACGCACGACGCGATCGCCCGCCGCTACTGCGCCGCGACCACGGCCGGTCAGGGAACCGACCGCGGCTGCGTGTGCGGCTCGGCGCAGGACCACGTCGAAGAGCCGACCCGCTAGAGCGCGTCCGGCAGCCCGAACGCCGGGAACACCGACGGCACGAACGTCGTCACCTCGGTGACCCGGTCGCCGCCGATCGACAGCGCGTTGAGGCCGAACGCGCGGAACCGGCCGTCGTGACGCAGGTACGTCGCGACGGCCGGGCCGCCGTTCGCGCGGGTGGGCAGCATGCGCAGCTCCATCGTCGCGGTGCCGTGCAGCACCGGGGCCCAGCCCTCGAGGACCGTCGCCAGCCCGCCGTACCAGGTCGGGTCCGGGCCGGGGTGGCCGCCGGCGCCCGGCTGGTGGCTGCACCGGACGTCGTCGCTCAGCACGGCCGCGATGGCCGTGTCGTCCGCCGCCGTGATCGCCGCGATGTAGCGGGAAACGACCGCCCGCTCTTCGCCGCTCGACTCGACGCGCCACTCCGTGCGCCGCGAAGGCAGTTGCTCCTTCAGCTCGGCCCGCGCCCGCTGAAGCGAGCTGTTCACCGAAGCGGGGGTCGTCTCCAACGCGGTCGCCGTCTCCTTCGCCGACCAGCCGACGACGTCGCGGAGGATCAGCACCGCGCGCTGCCGCGGCGAGAGGTACTGGACGGCGGCGAGGAACGCCAGCTCGACCGTCTCCCGCGCGATCGCCACGTCCAGGAGGTCGTCCGGCGCCGGCTGCAGCCACGGGACGGCCGCCGCCGGCCGGGGCGCCAGGTGCGAGCCGGAAGCCACCGGCAGGTCCACCGAAGGAACCACGCGCGGTGTGCGGTCGAGGAAGTCGAGGCACGCGTTCGTGGCGATCCTGTACAGCCAGGCGCGCACGCTCGCGCGGCCCGCGTACTGCTCACGGCCGCGCCACGCGCGCAGGAACGTCTCCTGCACCAGGTCCTCGGCCTCGTCCAGGGAGCCCAGGAACCGGTAGCAGTGCGCCCGCAGCTCACGCCGGTGCTGCTCGGTCAGTGCGGCGAACTCGGTCTCGTCCATCGTGTCGGTAACCATGCCCGGTGTGACGGCGCCCAGCACGGAAAATCACCTCTTCGCAGGTCACGCGCACTGTGGCCGAAGTTACCCGCGCGTTAAAGACGAGTAAGCGAGCGACCGGAACCCGTCAGGACCGCATTCACGGGGGACGCCCGGGGGCGCGGCCGGCGGTGTCCTGACGGGGTCCGATCCGCCGCGATGCCCGGAGGCACCCGTGACGCTCAGCGAGCTCCTTCCCAGCCTCGGCTGCGAAGCCGCCGATCACCTCGAGCCAGGAGTCTGGCCGCGAAGCACCCGACTCGGCGAAGACGGCGAGCTCCTCTTCGCCGGCGCGCGAGTCAGCCACCTCGCCGCCCGCTTCGGGACGCCCGCCTACCTCCTCGACGAGCAGCAGGTCCGCGACACCGCCCGCGAGTACCGCGAAGCGCTCCCGGACGTCGAAGTCGCGTACGCGAGCAAGGCGCTCTGCACGCGTGCCGTGCTGCGCTGGGTCGCCGAAGCGGGGCTGTCGCTCGACACCTGCTCCGCCGGGGAGATCGCCGTCGCCCGGTCCGTCGGCTTCCCCGCCGAGCGGATGCTGCTGCACGGCAACGCGAAGACGCCCGAAGACCTGAAGGCCGCGCTCGGCTACGGCGTGCGGCGGATCGTGGTCGACTCGCTCGACGAGATCGAGCAGCTCGGCGCGCTCGCCCACAGCGGGCAGCAGGTGATGATCCGGGTGACGCCGGGCGTCGCGGCCGGGGCGCACGCGGCCATCAGCACCGGCACCGAAGGGCAGAAGTTCGGGTTTTCGCTGCTCGACGGCGTTCCCGACAACGTCGACGCCGCCGCGGCAGCACTGCGGGCGCAGCCCGGGTTGCGGCTGGCCGGGCTGCACTGCCACATCGGTTCGCAGGTCTCGCGGGTCGACCGGTACGAAGCCGCCGCGCGGCGGATGGCCGAGGTGCTCGTCCGGTTCCGCGACGCCCACGGCGTCACGCTGCGGGAGCTCGACCTCGGCGGCGGGCACGCGGTCCCGTACGTCGGCGGCGAGCCCGCGTTCGACCTCGGCGGCTACTCGCGGCGCCTGCGCGTGGCGCTCGCCTACGAGTGCGCGGCGCACGACTTCCCCTTGCCCCGCTTGACGATCGAGCCGGGCCGGGCGATCGTCGGGCCGGCCGGGATCACGGTGTACCGCGTGTGCGCGGTCAAGCGCGGCAGCCGCACGTTCGTCGCGGTCGACGGCGGCATGAGCGACAACGCGCGCCCGTCGCTCTACGGCGCCCGGTACACGACGCGCCTGGTCGGCCGGCGCTCCACCGCGAAGCGCGTCCCGATGACCGTCGTCGGACGGCACTGCGAGGCCGGCGACGTCCTGGCTGACGGCATCGCGCTGCCCGCCGACCTGCGCGCGGGCGATCTGCTGGCCGTGCCGTGCACCGGCGCCTACCACCACTCGCTGGCGTCGAACTACAACCAGGTCGGCCGCCCGCCGCTGGTCGGGGTGAAGAACGGCGTCGCGACGCTGCTGGTGCGCCGCGAGACCGAGGAGGACCTCAGCCGCCGCGACCTCGGTTAGCCGCTTCGAGCCCGGCGAGCAGCACGCCGAGCGCGTACCGGAAGTCATCCTCGACCGTCGACCCGGCCCGTTCGCGCAGGCCGCGGGCCATCAGCGGGAACGGGAACGCCGCGGACGCGATCACCGCGGCCTCCTCCGCCGGCGGCAACCGCGTCTGGTCCTCGACGGCCCGGCCGAGCACGAAGTGCACCAGCACCCCGGACGCGCGGGTCGCCTCGCCGAGCGGGAAGCCCGCGTCGTGCAGGACACCGGTCGCGCGCTCGGCGAGTTCACCGAGCGCGCGGGCCGCCCGGAGGTCCGCGCCGAGCGCGACGCGGGCGCCGTCGCGGTGCGCGAGCAACGCCGTGTGCAGCGCGAAGCCCGCTTCTTCGAGCCACGCGAGCCACGGCCCGGACGCCGGCAGCCCGGCGACGACCGGCGCGACGATCGCGTCCGCCATGTGGTCGAGCAGTGCGCGTTTGCCGCTGAAGTGCCAGTACAACGCGGGTGCCTTGACGCCGAGCTCGGTGGCCAGCCGCCGCACGGTCAGCTTGTCCAGGCCCTCGTCTTCCAGCAGCTTCAGCGCGACGCGGACGGCGTCGGCGACCTCCAGCTGCATGCTCCTCCTTGACGCCTTAACTACTTAAGGAGAAAGCATGGATGCCGACGTGATCGTCGTGGGCGCGGGTCCGGTGAGCCTGTTCCTCGCGGCGGAGCTCAAGCTGGCGGGCGTCGAGCCCCTGGTCCTCGAGCGCCTGAAGACCCCGTCCGAAGAACCGAAGGCACCAAGGACCTCGCCCGCGACCACGGCAGCACCCGCGGCCACTTCGCGAACATCTTCAAGATCGTCCCGCGCGAAGACCGCCCGCGGACCAACATCTGGCAGCCGGAGCTGGAACGCGTCCTCGCCGGCCACGCCGCGGGTGTCCGGGTGCTGCGCGGGCACGGGGTCACCGCGGTCGAGTCCGATGTGGACGGCGTCACGGGCACCGCGGAAAAGGCCTGGCGCGCGAAGTACGTCGTCGGCCGCAGCACCGTCCGCAAGCTGGCCGGCTTCGAGTTCCCCGGCACGCCCGCACTGCTGCGCACGATCGCCGGGCAGGTGCGCTTCGCCGGCGAAGTCCCACCGGCCGGGCGCTACCCCGGCGGGGCGTTCCTGCACGGCGGCAGCATGGTCGGGATCACCGAGCCCGCGGCGAACCCGGAGCCCGTCACCGCGGCCGACTTCGCCGCGAGCGTCCGGCGGATCACCGGCGCGGACGTCGTCGTCGAGGAGTTCCGCGAGGAACGGCGGTTCGGCGACCAGGCCCGCCAGGTGCCCGGCTACCGCCGCGACCGCGTCTTCCTCGCCGGCGACGCCGCCCACGTGCACTCGCCGAGCGGCGGCCAGGGCCTCAACCTCGGCCTGCTCGACGCGGCCAACCTCGGCTGGAAGCTCGGCGCCGTCCTGCGCGGCGAAAAGCCCGAGACGTTCCTCGACACGTACACGCGCGAACGGCACCCGGCCGGCGAAGCGGTGCTGCGCAACACGCACGCGCAATCGGCGTTGCTGGCGCCCGGTCCGCACGTCGACGCGCTGCGGGAGATCGTCGCGTCCGCGACCGGTACGACTTCCCTTACCCCGCCCCGAAGCCGGCCGGCGAGCACTGCCCGGACGTCGAAATCGTCGATGCCGACGGCCGCGAATCGAGACTGCACGAGCACACCCGCACCGGCCGCGGCCTCCTGCTGACCAGCGACCACGTCACCGAACCGCGCGTGGACGTCGTGTCCGCCACGAACACCGGGCCGCTGCTGCTCCGGCCGGACGGGGTCATCGCGTGGGCCGGCGAAGGTTCACCGGCCACCGCCCTCGACACCTGGTTCTAGCCCGGTTCGATGACGTCGCCGCCGCGCCGCACCACCCCGCGTGGCAGGCGGCGCCCGGCGAAGAAGTCGCGGCAGGCGCGGTGCACCGCGAACATCAGCGGTACCCCCAGCGTGATCGACACCACGCCGATCACCGCCACACCGCCGATGCCGAACACCGTCGTCTCGCCCGCGTCCGGCCGCGCGTACTCGACCAGCGCGAACCCCAGCACGGCCAGGAAGAACACCCCGCCGAGGAACGGCAGCAGCCCGCGCAGCAGGAAGTTGCGGGCACTCGCGAAGAGCGTCCGGCGGAACACCCAGACGCAGGCGAGCGCCGTCATCGTGTACTCGATCGCGATGGTCAGCCCGACCGCGTCGACCGAGTCCGCCAGCACGTTGTCGCTGACCAGCGCCAGGAGCACGTACACCGCGAGCGAGACCAGCCCGAACGTCCAGGTCGCCACCGACGGCGTCCGGAACCGCGGGTGCACGCGCCCGAAGACGCGGGGCAGCGCGCCGTGGCTGGCCATCGACAACGTCGTGCGCGCCGCCGGCATGATCGTCGCCTGGCTGGTGGCGGCGCCGCTGGTCAGCACCGAGACGATCAGGAGCACGCCCAGCACCTTGCCCGCGGTGCCGTCGCCGAACACCGCGCCGCCGAGCCCCGCGAGGACGTCTTCGGAGTTCGCTTCGTTGCCCAGCCCGACGCCCTCGCTCCCGACGCCCGCGAAGGCCAGCGCGGCGACCGTGACGAGCAGGTAGTTCAGCACCAGCAGCACCGTCGAGAGCACCGCCGCGCGGCCCGGCGCGTGCCGCGGGTCCGCCGACTCTTCGTTGACCGACAGCGAGCTTTCCCAGCCCCAGTAGATGAACACGGCGAGCAGCACCGCCGAAACCGCCGTGCCGGCGCCCACCCCGCCCGGCCACAGCCAGTCGAGGCGCGGCACCGACGCCTGCGGTCCGGCCGTGCCCGCGAAGACGCGGACCAGCGCCACGACCGAGAAGAGCACGAGGACGACGAGCTCCACGCCCAGCAGGATCCACTGCGCCCGCGCGGAGACCTCGATCCCGCGGTAGCAGAGCCAGCACAGCGCCAGCAGCCACCCGGCGCCGATCGCCGTCGTGAGCCACCGGTTGTCCGCCGCGCCGGACGCGCCGAACAGCAGCAGCGTGTACCGGCCGGTGAGCGCGGACTGGCTGCTCATCACCAGCAGCTGCGCGACCGTGACGACCCAGCCGGTGAACCACCCCGCGTGCGGGCCGAACGCGCGCGCCGCCCACGTGAAGTTGGTCCCGCAGTCGGGTTCCGCGGTGTTCAGCTCGCGGAACGCGAGCGCCACGAAGAGCACCGGCACGAAGGACAGCAGGACGAACGCGGCCGCCTTGAACCCGGTACCGGCCAAGACGATCAGTCCGAGCGTCGCCGCGATCGAGTACGCCGGAGCGGTCGACGACATCCCGATGACCATCGACGACACCATGCCCAGGGCGCCGCCGCGCAGCCCCTTTCCGGGGACGGCGGGAGCGACGCCGAGCGCCACGGCCTCCGACATGCGTTGGTCCTCCTGGGGCAATGCGAGACGACAGAGCCGCCAGACGGTACCCGGCGGGACGCGCCGAGCGCGTGCGGCTGTGCGCGGGCGCACAAAACCGCCTCGGAAAGCCTCGTGATTTTCGTCCCCCGCCACCGATTCCTCGGCAGACGGCGACGTGCACGCCGGATCACGCGAAGCTGGCGCGGGGGTCTCGCTTTCTGGTCAGGTCTCGATACGCTGCGCACTTGACAAATCACATGCCGAAACACAGGGAGGGACGGCATGGGTGAAGATTCACGTGCGCGCGGACTGGACAACACGGACAGATCATTGATCGCCCTGCTCCAGCAGGACGGCCGCGCGTCGTTCACCGCGCTCGCGAAGGCGGTCGGGCTTTCGGAGGGGGCCGTCCGCCAGCGCGTGCAGCGGCTGTTGCGCGACGACCTCATGCAGATCGTGGCGGTGACCGATCCGGTCAACGTCGATCTGACGAGGCAGGCGATGGTCGGGATCAGCGTCGACGGCGCCGATCCGCGCGAGGTGGCGAACAAACTCGCCGAACTGCCGAACGTGCACTACGTCGTGTTGTGCGCCGGGCGGTACGACCTGCTGGCCGAGCTCGTCTGCCGCGACGACGACCACATGCTCGAGGTGCTCGGCGAGGAGATCCGGCAGATCCCGGGCGTTTCCGGGACCGAACTGTTCGTGTACCTCAAGCTGGCCAAGCAGAACTACTCGTGGGGCCGGCTCACGGCGTAGCGGTCGTGAGTGAGAAACAGGGTCAGAACACTGTTTCTCACTCACGAGGCACTAGACGAACCGCCGGTGCCCGGCCCGGGCGGGAGCCCCGGCTTCGGCGAGCCCGCTCAGCACCGCCGGCAGCGGTTCCCGGTGCAGCACGCCGAGGCGCTGCGTGGCGCGCGTGAGCGCGACGTACAACTCGGCCGCGCCGCGCGGGCCTTCGGCGAGGATCCGCTCCGGTTCGACGACGAGGACGGCGTCGAACTCCAGGCCCTTGGTGGCCGACGGCGTCACCGCGCCGGGCACGCCCGGCGGCCCGATCACCACGGCCGTGCCCGCACGGCCGTCCTCGTCGCGGGCGAATTCGCCGATGGCGGCCGGCAGTTCGCCGTCCGCAACTTGTCTGGACCAGGGCCGGACCCCGCTCGCCCGCACCGATTCCGGCGGCCGCGCGTCCGGGGCGAACCGCGCGAGCAGGGCACCGGCGACGGTCATGATCTCCGCCGGCGTGCGGTAGTTCACGGTCAGTTCGCGGTACTGCCAGCGGTCGCCGACGTAGGGCGCGAGCACCGGGCCCCACGCCGTCGCCCCGGCCGCCGACCGGCGCTGGGCGAGGTCGCCGACGATCGTGAACGAGCGGCTCGGGCAGCGCCGCATCAGCACCCGCCAGTCCATTTCGGACAGTTCCTGGGCCTCGTCGACGACGACGTGCCCGTACGTCCAGTCCCGGTCCGCCGCCGCGCGTTCGGCGAGGTCGCGGGTGTCGCGCTCGACGAACCGCTCGGCCAGGTCCTCGCCGAATAGCAGGTTCTCGGCGCTCAGCAGGACGTCTTCGTCCATTTCCTCGCGGTCCAGCTTGAGGACGTCCAGCACGCCGGCGGAGTACTCGGCCTCCTCCGCCGCCTGCTTCCGCCGGGCCGCGCGGTCGGCGGCCTCGTCGTGGCCGAGCAGGTCGACGAGCTCGTCCAGCAGCGGCACGTCCGACACCGTCCAGGCGCTGCCGTCCGCGCGGAACAACGCGGGATCGGCACCGGCGGCCGCGAGCCGCCGCGGCGACAGGTACAGCGGTGCCAGCAGCGTCTCCGGCGTCAGCTCCGGCCACAGCGCGCCGAGCGTGGCGTCGAGCTCTTCGTGCCCGGCCAGCTCTTCGCGGACGTCGGCGCGGAGATCGGCCCACGCCCCGCGGTCCTCCGGGGTCAGCCAGCCTTCGCCGATCTTCGCGACCGCACGCTCGGCGAGGATCGTGACGACGTGCTCGCGGAACACCGCGCGGGCTTCGTTGTGCGGCAGCCCCGACCGGCGCGCTTCGAGCCGGGCCTCGGCCGCGACGTCCGCGTCGAGGTCGACGGTGACGTCGGCCAGCTCGACCGGCACCGGTTCGTCCGGCACCCGCTGCCGGTCGGCGACCGCCGCCGCGAGGACGCCGGCCATCTTCGAAGATCCCTTGAGCCGCGCCACCTCCGGCGCGTCTTCGGCGGTGACGCGCAAGCCGGGGACGAGGTCGCCGGTGGTCATGAAGACGACGTCCGATTCGCCGAGCGACGGCAGCACGCGGCCGATGTGGTCGAGGAACAGCGGGCTGGGCCCGACGACCAGCACGCCGGTGCGCGACATCCGCTCGCGCCGGGTGTAGAGCAGGTAGGCGACGCGGTGCAGCGCGACGGCGGTCTTCCCGGTGCCCGGGCCGCCTTCGACCACCAGGACGCCGGCGTGGCCGAGCCGGATGATCTCGTCCTGCTCGGCCTGGATCGTCGCGACGATGTCCCGCATGCCCTCGCCGCGGGGTGCGGTGACGGCGGCCAAGAGCGCCGCGTCGCCGCGTTCGCCGGCACCGGGACGGCCGAACACCTCGTCGGTGAACCCGGTCACCCGGCGGCCGAGGGAATGGAACTGGCGGCGGCGGTGCATCTTTTCCGGCGACGCCGCGGTGGCGACGTAGAACGGGCGCGCGGCCGGCGCCCGCCAATCCAGGAGAAGGGGTTCGTAGTCGTTTTCGCCGTCGAAAAGACCGATCCGGCCGATGTACCCGCGTTCGCCCGAAAGGGCGTCCAGCCGGCCGAAGCAAAGGCCGTTGTCGACGACGTCCAGCCGGGCGGCTTCCCGGGCCCGGACGCGCACATCGGCGTCCCGTTCCACCAGTGCGATCCCGGTTTCCCCCAGCGCGGTCCGGTAACGGGCCCGCGCCTGCTCGCGTTCGCGGTCGAGCCGCGCGTACAGCCCGGCGATGTACGCGCGCTCGTCCCGCAATTCCTCGTCGTACCCCTGATTTGACAATTTCCCCTCACAGCGGTTAGACTGGCTCCAGGTTCGGCGGGTTCTCCTTGTTGTTTCGGAGAGCACGCCGATTTTTTATTGTCCACCCGCTGTCAAGGGGTTCAGCCCAGCATGAATTCGCGCGGGTTCAGCGGCCGGTCGACCACCCGCACGTCGCCCAGTAGCCCGGCGAAACTCCGGTCGACCTTCCCGTCGTAGGACGAGGCGCCGACCAGCCACGAGCCGCCCGGGTCGGCGAGCCCGATCGCCGGCGTCGAGGGGTTCCGCACCACCGGGCAGCCGTCGACGTACACGACCGTGCGGCGGCCGTCGTTGACCACGGCGACGTGCCACCACTTCTCCACCGCCAGTTCATGGCCCCAGTTCGTCGCGGTCCGGTCCTGGTTGAGCGGGTACACCGCCCACTGCAGCTCCCCACCGTCCGAAAGGGACAGTGTGGCGGCCGATTCCTTCGGGTCGTCGCCGGTCTTGCCGGCCGCCGCGCCGCTGCCCTGGCGGGCGAACAGGCCGCACCAGCCGTGGTGGCCGTCCTTGAAGTCCGCCGGCAGCCGGAAGAACGCCTCGACGGTGTAGCCGCGTTCGAACTTCAGCTTGTTCATCGGCGCCCGGTCGACGGTGCGCAGGTACGCGCCCCGGCTCGGGTCGCGGCCGCCGTCGAAGCTCAGGCTCGCCCGCGACGGCTGCCGCGGCGAGAACTCGCTCGAGTACTTCAGCTGGCCCGGCCCGCTGCCGGGCGCGGTGACGCGCGTGAGGTCGTTGCCGTGCCCGGTCTGGTCGCGCACGACGACGTCGGCCGGCACCGGCTTGCCGTCCGGCCCGCCCTCGAAGCGCCAGTACGCGACGGTTCCCGGCACCAGAAGCTGCTTCGCCGGGCGCCCGGGCGGGACCGGCACGGGAGCGAAGTCCTTGAAGCGCTCGGCGAAGTCGATCTCGAGGCTGAAGTAGTCGGCCGGCCCGCTGCGCTCGACCTCGATCCGCTGCATCTCGCTCAGGTGGTCCTGCGCGGCGAGCCACGGCGAGAACGTCCGGACGTCGACCACGCCGCGGGCGAGGTCGAACTGGTAGAGCCGGACCATCGCGCCGCCGCCGTAGTAGCGGTCCTGGTAGTTGGCGATGTGCACGTGGACGTCGTGGCCGGCGGCGTTCTTGCGGACCGTGCGCCCGGTCGGCCAGTAGTGGCCGTTGAGCGTCAGGAAGATCTGGTCGCTGCCGTCGACGAGCTCCTTCCAGACGAGCTCGCCGAACGTCGAGAACTGGGCCTGGTGGTCGTCGTCGGCCCAGACGAGTTCGTGGATCGTGAGGATCGCGGGCAGCGTCGGATGCTGCGCGAGGACGTGCTTCGCCCAGTTCAGGCCGCCCGCGGAGGGCCGCCAGTCGAGGGCGAGCAGCAGCCACTCGCGGCCGCCGCCGCGGAAGACGTGGTAGCTGTTGTAGCCGTCCTCGGTGGCACCGCGGAACGTCGGCGAGTTGCGCTGGCGCTGCGGACCGAAGGCGTCGAGGTACGGCGAGGGGCCGCGCTGGTCGTCCTTCGAGCCGTCGATGTCGTGGTTGCCCGCGAGGGTGCTGTACGGGAACCGGCGGCGGTCGAGCGCCTGGAACGACCTGCTGATCCTGGCGAACTCGTCGGCGTGGCCGTTCTGGGTGAGATCGCCGAGGTGAGCGAGGAAGACAACGTTGTCAGCCGACTCGTCGAGGACGTACCGCAGCGAGGCGTCCAGCGGGGCCGCGTCCCCGCGGTCCTCGTCGAACAGGTACTGCGTGTCCGGCATGACCACGAGCGTGAAGCGCGGATCTTCGGCGTCGGGGCGGTGCCGGCCCTGGGCTTGGGCGGCCGGTGCGCCGAGGACGCCCGGCAGGGTCGCCGCGGCGGCGACGGCCGGTGCGCCGAGGAGGAAGGTCCGGCGAGAAGTGTCAGTCACGGGCCGGAAGCTACGGGCGCCGGCCGACCGCCCCGGCAACTGCTGCCGAACGCGGGATGAACAGCGGTACTGTTCGCGCATGAGCGGCCCGCGGGTGTTCCGGATGATCCAGCCCGTCGACGACGTCGAGGTCGCCGTCGCGTTCTACGCCGCCGTCCTCGGCCAGCCGGGCGAGCGGATCGCGCTCAACCGCCACTACTTCCGCTGCGGCGACGTCGTGCTCGCCTGCGTCGAGGCGCCGCCCGAGCACCGCGAGCCGCGCCCGGGCAAGGACCCGCGCATCGTCTACCTCGCGGTCGACGACGTCGACGAGACGTACGAGCGCGTGCAAGCCGCCCGGCCGCGCTGGATCGACGACGCCGTCGAGACGCAGTTCTGGGGCGAGCGGTCGTTCTACGCCGACGACCCGTTCGGCAACCCGCTCTGCTTCGTCCAGGAAGACACGCGCTACTCGGGCGGCCCCGTCGGCTGATCGTCGCCGCGCTGGTGCAGCCGGAACGGCATGACGAACCAGAGGATCCCGAAGATCAGCAGGCACAGCACGGCCATCACGCCCATCGCGATCCCGCCGTAGACGACCTTCGAGATCAGCGCGACCGTCGACGTGATCGCCAGGGCCAGGCAGACCAGCCCGGCCAGGACGAGCCGGTTGCCGACGGTCAGGATCCGCTCCCGGCTCCCCGTGCGGAACAGCAGCCGGTGCCAGGCCGCGGGCGCGGTCAGCAGCGCCGTCGCCGCCACGGCGAGCGCCACCGCGGACAGGTGCAGTGACTTCTCGAACCCGCTGGCGTCGTGGAAGCGGTCGGTGAACACGACCGAAAGCAGGAACCCGAACAGGATCTGCACGCCCGCCTGCGCGACCCGCAGCTCCTGCAGCAGCTCGCCGACGTTGCGCGTCAGCTGCTCGTTGCGGGTCTCGCCGGTGTGTTCGGGCACTCGAAAACCTTAACCGCGCCCGCGATCTCCCACCGGATGGGAAGAACGTGACTTTCCCCCACAATCCGGTCACTCGTTCGTGTGAAGATCATGGTGGCCACCGGCCGCGCTCGTTAGAGAGGGATCATGCGTCTTCTCCCGGCCCTCGCCGCCGCGGCCGCCCTCACCGCGTTCTTCCCCGCCGTCGCGTCCGCCGCCACGTCGCCCGTGCACGTCGCGACCGCGCACGGCACGTTCACCGCGTATGCCCCCAGCGCACACGCGGTGACGTACCGGCCCGATCTCGTGCCCGTCGGCGCCCGGGCGCACGTGTTCAGCCTCTCGGCGGCGCACGCCGGCACGTCGACCACGCTCGCCGTCACCGGCCTGCGCCCGGGCCGCGCTTACGGCGCCCACGCGCACGCTCAGCCGTGCGGCGCCACCGGTGACGCCGCCGGCCCGCACTTCCAGCACGTGCCGGACCCGGTGAAGCCGTCGACCGACCCCGCGTACGCCAACCCGCGCAACGAGATCTGGCTCGACTTCACCACCGACCGGCTCGGCACCGGCTTCGCCCGGTCCACTGTGGACTGGACGTTCGACGCGCGGCGGCCCCGCTCGGTGGTCGTGCACGAAACGCACACGCACACCGACCCCGGCCACGCGGGCACGGCGGGTGCCCGGCTCGCCTGCCTGGACGTCGACTTCTAGTCACCACCCCCAGGAGCGCTCGGGCACCACGCGGATGCGCACGGAGTACTCGGCGTCGAAGGCTTCCGGTGTCTCGAAACCGATCGCCGCGTAGTGGGAGCGGTACTTGTCGAGGTACCCCGGCGCCTCGGAGGCCTTCGCCTCGTCGACGGTCGCTTTCCCGTTGACCACGAGGATCGCGCCGCCGTGCTCGTCGCCGTTGAGGTGGAAGCTCACCTCGGGGTTCGCCGCGATGTGCCGGATCTTCGCGGTGTCCGGCTTGCTGAACACGACGACGTCGTCGCCGTCGAGCACGAACCACACCGGTCGTGGTGCGGGCCGCCCCTTCGGCGTGACGGTGGTCAGCCACGCGATGTTCTCGCCCGCCCGGTCGGCGAGCTTCGGTTCTGCCATTGTCGGTGCCCCCTGGCTCCTCGGTCTGTGACCCAGGTAACCACGAGGCACCGACAATTCTTCCCGCTAGCGCGAGGCGACCCGGCGCGCGTACCGCGTCCCGGCCGCCAGCAGCACCAGCCCGGCGCCGAGGAAGGCACCGACCCGGGCGAGGCCGTCGAGCGCCGAAAGGTCGAACAGCACCAGCTTGAGCACCGCGGCGCCGACCAGGACCAACCCCGTCACGCGCAGCCCGACGACGTCGATCCCGCGCAGCAGCAGGAGGAGCGCGGCGACCGTCCAGGACACCGTGATCAGCGCGTGGCCGAGCAGGAAGCCCGAGCGGCCGGGGACCGCGAGCAGCGACCCGCACAGCACCACCCCGGCGGCGCCGTACAGCGCCGCGACACCGGCGAGGAGCCACACCGGCAGGTCGTCGGCCGGGCCGCGGAACACCGCCAGGCGGGCCGCCGCCCACGGCAGCGCGACCGACACGGCGAGGATGAGCGCGGCGACCGCGAGCGCACCGGCCAGTTCGGCGGCCGAGCGGCCGCGCGGGACGATCAGCAGCGCGGGCGTGACGTCGAAGAACACGCCGATCAGCCCGCCGATCGCGGCGAACCCGAGCGCGGCGCCGAGCGCGAACCGGTTGCGCCCGGCGACCGCGGCCACGACCAGCAGCAGCGCCTCGCCGAGCAGGACCCCGGCGCGGGCCGCGCCGTCGAACTGCGTGACGGTCGCCTGCAGGATCGCGAGCAGGCCGGCCAGCCCGGCCAGGTGCCCGGCGACGCCCGGCCAGAAGCGGCGCGCGGCCCAGACGGCGACCAGGAGGACGCCGGCGCCCGCCGTGATCGGCACGGCCTGCGCCTTCGGCAGCAGCACGGCGGCGATGAGCGTGGGGAGCACGGCCGTCGCCAGCACCGAAAGCGCGGCGGGGTCGTTCTCGCGGCGGCGCAGCACGATCAGCGTGAGCACGATCCCGGCGACACCGGCGCCCCCGGCCGCGGCGGTGTTGGCCCAGCCGCCGCCCTGGCCGAGCACCGCCGTGCTGATCACGGAGGCGAACAGCGGCGGGACGCCGGCGGCGAGCGTCAGCGACGACCAGTCGCGGCGCAGCTGCACCGGCGTCGTCGCGAGCTGGACCATGAGCAGGAAGGTGACCAGTTCGGCGGTGAAGCCGCGGGTGATCATCGGCGCGCAGACGACGCAGCCGACGACGACGGCGGAAGCCAGCAGCGGCGATTCCCAGCGCACGGCCACGAGCAGCCCGCCGACGGTGATCGCCAGCCCGGCCGCGAGCCCGGCGAGCACCGGCAGGAACTCGTAGAGCGACGTCGCGGCGACGGCGTCCAGGTAGAGCGTCGCGATCCCGGTGGCGGCGAGGGCGAAGGCCCCGGTCCGGCCCGCGTGCTTGCGGTGCAGCCACACGCCGGTGCTGGTCAGCGCCAGCCCGAAGGCGGCACCGACGAGCACCCGCGGCAGCGGCCCGAGCCAGCCCCGCTGGACGGCCAGCACCAGCAGCAGGACGACGCCGAGCAGCGTGACGGCCCCGCCGACCCAGGCGAGCACCCGGCTCCCGGCGCCTTCCTTGCCGAGCTTCTCGCCGAGCGTCTGCCGGGGAACGGGCTGGTAGGGCGGCTGCGGAGGGGGCGGGAAGTACTGCTGCGGCGGCGGCTGCCACTGGTACTGCGGCCACGGCGGCATCGGCTGGGGCTGCGGTTGCGGCTGCGGCGGGGGCTGCGGCGCGGCTTGCGGTTGGGGCTGCGGAGCCGGTTCGGGCTTCGGCTGCTCGGTGCGCGCGGTCCGCAGTTCGGCGCCCACCAGGGCGAGGCGACGCCCCAGGTCGTCGATCTCGCCGGCGAGCCGGAGGAGCACATCCGCTTCGGTGGTCATACCGGACAGGGTCACGCACCGGCGCCCACCTGCGGATCCGTAGCACTACTCAAACCCGGGTCACGTCCTGGTCGCGGCCCGCACCTCGTCCATGGTGGTCATGATCGAAACGGTCTCGGCCAGCGGCATGTGCGGGCTCTCGACCTCACCGTTCGCCAGTCGGCGCGCGACCTCGTCGGCCTGGTACCGCAGGCCACGCCCCTCGTCGACGTACTCGAAGCGGCTCCGGTCGCCTTCGCGCGGGATGAGCGTGAAGGAGGCGGGCGCGTAGAAGGCGCCCTCGATCTCGATGCGCGCCTCGGTCCCGACGATCGACGCGGTGGTCGGCGACACCGCGCCGAGCGTGCAGCTGAGCACGGCCTGCGCACCGCCCGCGTAGCCGAACAGCATAGACATCTGGGCGTCGACGCCGGTGAAGGCGGGTGTCGCCATGGCCGCGACGCGCTCGGGCGCACCGAGCACCATCGAGGCGAAGGAGACGGGGTAGATCCCGAGGTCGAGCAGGGCGCCACCGCCGAGTTCGGGGGCGAACAGCCGGAACCCGGGGTCCTCGGCGAACCACTGCCCGTGGTCGGCGAAGACCGTGACGACGTCCCCGAGCCGCGGCAGCAGCTCACGGATGTGCCGGACGTGCGGGAGGAACCGCGTCCACATGGCCTCCATGAGGAAGAGGTTCTTGTCCCGCGCCAGCTCGACGAGGTCCCGCGCTTCGGCGGCGTCCATGGTGAAGGGCTTCTCGACGAGCACGGGCTTGCCGGCTTCGAGCGCGAGCCGCGCGTTGCCGTGGTGCAGGGGGTGCGGCGTGGCGACGTAGACGACATCGATGTCAGGATCGCCGGCGAGAGCTTCGTAGCTGCTGTGCCGGGTGGGGATGTTCCTCGGTTCGGCGAACCGCTCGGCGCTCTCGGCCGTCCGGGACCCGACCGCGGCGACGACGCCGGAGGTGGTCAGCCGCAGATCGTCGGCGAAGGCCTTGGCAATGCCACCGGTACCCATGATTCCCCAGCGCAGGGGCTTGTCGTTCATGACCGCGAGCCTAGGCGTCCTCGGCGAAGGTCGTCGTGTCGAAGACTTCGCCCCAGCGTCCTTCGTGGCCGGGGAGCTCGGTGTCCGTCGACGTCACGAGCTGCCAGGTCGGCGGCCAAGCACGCTTCGCCGTCGTTTCGTCGACGTCGAGGCGGGCGTGAGCGGGGAAGACGTCGGCCCGGCCGTCGAACCGGACGTCGCGGAAATTGACCCAGCGGCCGAACAACGCCCCGGCGAAATCGGTCCCCTGGCGGAAAACGCACCCACCGAACAACGCGTCGCCGCGGAAATCGGTGCGGCGGAACGTCGACGGTCCCAGGAATTCGACGTCGGTGAACACGGCGCTGTCGAGGAAAACGATTCCGGCCAAGCTCGCGAGGTCGTGGAACTTCGCGTCGTCGAAGACGGTGGCCTCACCGAACCGGGCCCCGCCGAAGACCGCGCGCCCCTTGAAGCCGGCGCCCCGGAACAGGGCGCCGGCCTCGAACGCCGTGCCGGTGAACTCGACCGGGCCGAGCTCGGCACCGTTGAAGACGGCGAGCTTGGCGAACCGGGCACCGTCGAAGCTCGCGCAGGCCACGACCGCGCCACCGAACTCGGCGTGGTCCTCGAACTGGGTTCCCTGGAACAAGGCCATGGACTCGAACCGGGCACTGCCGAAGTTCGCCCGGCCCCGGAACGTCGCCCGGTCGAAGCTCGCCTGCCGCACGACGCACCCCGAGAAGTCGAAGTCGTGGAGAACCGCACCGGTGAGATCGACGTCGAGACCAGGCCAGGCCGCGGCGCCCCGGAGATGGCTGCTCAGGACGCGCTGGACGGTCGACCGGACGTGCCGCTCCTGCTCGTCCGGCTCACCCGGGTTGCGCAGGTAGGCGCAGAAGACGTGCACCACGGTCTGGCGCTGCCCGGGGTTGCTCTGCCCGAGCCGTTCCAGCGCGTAGATCCCGGCCAGCCGCACCGGGGCCGTGTCCGCGCCGAGCAGTTCGGCCGATTTGGTGTACAGCTCGGTGATCCGCCGCTCGACGGCGTCCCGGTGGTTGTCGGCGGCGACTTCCCGCTGCTGCTCCAGCGTCCGTTCCAAGGTCCGTTCACGCTGCAGGTGATCGGCTTCGGTGGACCGCTGCCGCCGCCAGGCCAGGAACAGCGCGAACACCCCACCCCCACCGACGGCGATGCTCACCCCGACCCGTACGGCGTCGAGCCGCGGCCCGGCCAGTGCGCCACTGACGTTCACCCACCAGATCAACGCGACGAGCGCACCCCCGGTGAGCAGGCCGAGGAGCAGAGCGACGAGGAGAACGGTCCGCCCCGGCAAGGGTCGCACCGGCTCGGTCGCGGCGGGTTCGGCCATGGGGAGCATGGTGCCGCACCGCCCTTGTTCGCGGGACGGGAAAACTGCTGGCGACCGGTGCCCCTGGTCGACGTGACCGACACCACAAGCGACAATGGAGGACGTGACCGCCACCCTGAGCAAGCCCGCCCTGAAGATCGGCCCCTACCAGGTCGATCCCCCAGTGGTGCTCGCCCCGATGGCCGGCATCACCAACGTCGCCTTCCGGCAGCTCTGCGCCGAGTACGGCGCCGGCATCTACGTGTGCGAAATGATCACCGCCCGCGCCGTCGTCGAACGCCACCCCGGCACCATGCACATGATGACCTTCGGGGCCGACGAAAAGCCCAGGTCCATGCAGCTCTACGGCGTCGACCCGAAGACCATGGCCGAAGCCGTCCGGATCATCGTCGGCGAAGGGCTCGCCGACCACGTCGACTCCAACTTCGGCTGCCCGGTCGCGAAGGTGACGCGCAAGGGCGGCGGGGCCGCGCTGCCGTTCAAGCGGAAGCTGTTCGAAGCCATCGTGCGCGAGTCCGTGCGCGCGGCGGGGGACGTGCCGTTCACGGTCAAGTTCCGCATCGGCATCGACGACGACCACCGCACCTTCCTCGACGCCGGCCGCATCGCCGAAGCCGAAGGCGCCGCCGCCGTCAGCCTGCACGCGCGCACCGCCGCCCAGCGCTACTCCGGCCAGGCCGACTGGACGAAGATCGCCGAGCTGAAGGAAGCCGTCACCAGCATCCCGGTGCTGGGCAACGGCGACATCTTCAGCGCCGCCGACGCCCTGCGCATGGTCGACGAAACCGGGTGCGACGGCGTCGTCGTCGGCCGGGGCTGCCTCGGCCGACCGTGGCTGTTCGGCGAGCTTGAAGCCGCCTTCGCCGGCCGCCCGCTGCCGACCCCGCCGAACCTGGGCGAGGTGGCGCGCGTCCTGCGCCGGCACGCCGAGCTCCTCATCCAGCACGACGGCGAGACCAAGGCCCTGCGCGACCTGCGCAAGCACATGGCCTGGTACTTCATGAACTTCCCGGTCGGCGCCGAACTCCGCCGCGGCTTCGCGATGGTGTCCGGCCTGCCCGAGCTGGACGACCTCATCGGCCGCCTCGACCACGACGCCCCGTTCCCCGCCAACGCCGACGGCCCCCGCGGCCGCCAGGGCAGCCCGGGCAAGGTCACGCTCCCGCACGGCTGGCTCGACGACCCGGACGACGACTGCGTCCCGGAAGCGGAAGACATGCATTCAGGCGGCTGAGGCTCACCCCGAACAGCAGCCGCCCCAGCGGCACGTGCACGACCTTGACGTGCGCGATCCCCAACGCCACTTGAGCGAGCACGAGCCCGAGAAAGACCACGGCGAACAGGATCGGCCGCGGCGAGCCACCTCCCGGCTTCCACATCGGAACCGCCGCCACCACCTGCACCACCGCGACGCCGAACACGGTGTACGCGGCGGCGCTGTGCAGCGGGTGCCCGCTCCGGGTGGTCAGCAACAGGCCGGCGGTGACCGCCGAGAGGAAGACCGCGAAAGTCTCCGAAGCACGCAAGAACGTTCCCATGCGAACCCGACGACGCAGCCCCGCGGAACGTGAGGCCGTGACATCTGTCAGGCCGAAGTCGTGGCGGACGACATCCGTCCCCAACCCCCGGCCGCGACAAGCTTTTCGCATGACGAAGAACGGTTCCCCGCTCCAGACCCTGGCCATCGAGATCGCCGTCCCGATCGGCGTCTACTACGGGCTCCATGCGCTCGGCGCCAGCATCTTCCTGAGCCTCGCCCTCAGCGGTGTCGTCCCGCTCGCCCGGACGCTCCACCAGTTCGCCAAGGACCGCACCCTCAACGGCCTCGCGCTCGTCGTCCTGGTCACGAACGTCGTCGGCATGCTGCTGACCTTCGTCTCCGGCGACGCCCGCATGATGATCGCGAAGGACTCGCTCGGCAGCGGCATCACCGGGCTCGTCATCCTCGTCTCCGCGTGCACCGCGGCGCCGATCATGACCAAGACGATCCAGCCGTTCCTCACCCGCGGCAAGGCGGAGAACGAAGCCGCGTGGGAACGCCTCAGCGGCACGCCGAAGTTCTCGCGGATCATGCGTCTCACCAGCGTCATCTGGGGTATCGGGTTCGTCCTCGAGTCCGCCGCTCGCGTCATCGGCGCCTTCACACTGCCGATCGAAACCATGGTGTGGCTGAGCACCGTCATCTTCGTGGGCGCGTTCGCGGTGATGATGGTCGCCGGCGGCAAGGTCGCCGAGCAGGCGGGCAAGCTGATCGCCGCCGAGGCGAAGGCGGACGTCCGGCCGCTCGTCGCCGCTTGACCTGCGACGATGCCAGGGTGTACAGGTGTGTACATGTACAGCAAGCGGCAGCAGCTGGTCGGCGACCTCACCGACCTGATCCGCTCCGGGCGCCTCGCCAACGGCGAACGCCTCCCCGGTGAGCACCAGCTCGCCCTGCAGTACCAGGTCAGCCGCGGCACGGTCCGCAGCGCGCTGTCCGAGCTGCAGCAGCTCGACCTCATCTCCACCCAGGCCGGCGTCGGGTCGTTCGTCACCTTCGACGGCGTCCAGCTCGACCAGCGGATCGGCTGGGCCCGCGCCCTCGCCGACGCCGGCGCGCCCGTCACCACCGAACTCCTCGGCATCGAAACCGTCCGGGACCAGGCGCTCCACGAGGAGTTCGGGCCGGAGACCTACGTCGCCGTCCGGCGGCTGCGGCGGGAGCACGACCGCGGGGTCTCCCTGGAAACCGCCACCGTGCCCGCCGTCGGGCCGCTCGCCGAACTCCCCGAAACCGGCCTGCGCGACGACTCCCTCACCAAGACCCTCGAAGCCGCCGGCCTGGTCTCCGTCGGCGGCGACCAGTGGATCAGCACCGAACGCCTGGACGCCTGCGCCGCCGAACTCCTCGGCCGCAGCATCGGCGAGCTCTTCCTCCGCGCCGAGCGCACCTCGGTCGACGTCGAGGGCGGGCTGGTCGAGCGGGTGGTCAGCCTGCTGGACCCGGACCGCTTCCAGTTCCACCTCACCTTCGGACACCGGTGAGCGCGCGGGACCGGGCGCTCGGCGCGTTCACCGGCCTGGCGGTCGGCGACGCGCTCGGGATGCCGACGCAGTCGATGTCCCGCGCCGCGATCGCCGCCACCTACGGGCCGGTCACCGGCCTGCTGACCGCCGTCGCCGAGCAGCCGATCGCGCCGTCGATGCCCGCCGGGTCGATCACCGACGACACCGAGCAGGCCGTCCTGCTGGCCCGGCTGCTCATCGACGGCCGCGGCACCGTCGAGCCGCACGTCTTCGCCGACGCCCTGCTCATCTGGGAAGCGGACATGGTCCGCCGCGGCTCCGCCGACCTGCTCGGCCCGTCGACGAAACGCGCGCTTTCCCGGCTGCAGAACGGCGTTCCGGCCGAGGAAGCCGGCCGCACCGGCACCACCAACGGCGCCGCCATGCGGGTCACGCCGGTCGGCATCGCCACGCCTTCGGAGGACCTGCACCGCCTGGTCGACGCCGTCGTCGCGACCGCGCGGGTCACGCACAACACCAGCCTCGGCATCGCGGCCGCCGCCGCGGTCGCCGCCGCCGTCTCCGCCGGGATCGACGGCGCGAGCCTGCCCGAAGCGCTCGACGCGGGTGAGCGCGCCGCCGTCGTCGGCGGGGAGCGCGGGCACTGGGCGCCCGGCGGGGAGATCGCCGCCCGGATCGGCTGGGCCCGCGGCTGGGTGCGGGGCATGGCGCCGGCCGCCGTCGCCGACGCGGTCGCGAGGGTGATCGGCACGTCGGTCGCGTCGCAGGAGTCCGTCGTGGCCGCGTTCGCGCTGGCCGACGCCATGGGCGACGACCCGCCGGCGGCGCTGCGGCTGGCCGCCGGGCTGGGTGGCGACACCGACACCGTGGCCGCGATCTGCGGGGCGATGCTCGGGGCCGCGCACGGGGTCGACGCCTTCCGGCCCGACGTCGTCGAGACCGTGCTCAGCGTGAACCGGCTGGAATTCGGCCCGCTGGTCGACGAGCTCCTCAAGCTGCGCCGTCGATGACCGGGCGGCTGGTGCACACCGGGCAGGTCGTCCTCGACCTGGTCATGGCGGTGCCGGCCCTGCCCCCGCCGGGCGGCGACGTCCTGGCGACGTCGACGAACCTCTTGCCCGGCGGCGGGTTCAACGTGATGGCCGCGGCCGCCCGGTCCGGCGCGCGGGTGCTCTACGCGGGCACCCACGGCACCGGTGCGCTGGGCGACCTCGCACGCGCCGCGCTGGCCGCCGAGGGTGTCGAACTGGCCCACGAACCGACGCCGGAGCTGGACACCGGCGTCGTCGTCGCGCTGGTCGACGCGAGCGGCGAGCGCACCTTCGCGACCGGCAGCGGCGCCGAAGGACGGCTGCGACCCGACCTGCTCGACCGGGTCCTCCTAAATGATGACGACGTGGTGTATGTGACTGGCTACAGTCTGTTGCACGAGATCAATCGCAGGGCTCTCGTCGAGTGGCTGCCCCGGCTGCCCGGCTCGAGGATCCTGTTCGACCCCGGCCCGCTGGTGGCCGAAATCAACCCTGGAGAACTCCATGACGTACTGTCCATTGTAGACATCCTGAGCTGCAACGCCCGCGAAGCCGGCGTGCTGGGCGAGCTGCCACCGGTCGCCGTCGTCCGCGAGGGCGCGAAGGGCTGCCGCGTGCACGAACACGGCCGGATCACCGAGGTCCCCGGCTTCGCGGTCGACGCGGTGGACACCAACGGCGCCGGCGACACGCATTGCGGCGTACTGGCCGCGGAGCTGCTGCGCGGCAGTACCCTCCTCGACGCCGCCGTGCGCGCCAACGCGGCGGCCGCGCTTTCGGTGACCCGGCCCGGCCCGGCGACGGCGCCGAGCCGGACGGAGATCGACCACTGGGTGGAGGCCACGACATGAGCGGTTCCCGCAGGCTCGAGGTGGAGACCAACGGCCTCGACGTGATCGACGACGCCGAGCGGCGCGGCAGGCCACGGCAGCTGTTCTGGCCGTGGTTCGGCGCGAACGTGTCGGTGCTGGGGTTGAGCTACGGCTCGTTCACCCTCGGCTTCGGCATCTCGTTCTGGCAGGCGCTGGTCGCCGGCGTCGTCGGCATCCTGTTCTCGTTCCTGCTGTGCGGGTTCATCGCGATCGCCGGCAAACGCGGGTCGGCGCCGACGATGCTGCTCTCGCGCGCGGCCTTCGGCGTCCGCGGCAACCGGCTGCCGTCGGCGATCTCGTGGCTGCTGACGGTCGGCTGGGAAACCGTGCTGACGGCGCTGGCGACACTGGCCACGGCGACGGTGTTCGACCGCCTCGGCTGGGGCGGCGGCACGGTGACGAAGGTGGTCGCGCTGGTGGTCGTCGCGGCGCTGACCGTCGCCGCCGGCGTGCTGGGCTTCGACGCGATCATGAAGCTGCAGACGTGGATCACGTGGATCACCGGCGTGCTCACGGTCGTCTACGTGGTGCTCGTGGCCGGCGACGTGCACTGGCCGGCGGTCAGCGCGCTGCCGTCCGGCTCGGCGCAGCAGTGGGTGGGCGCGCTGGTGTTCCTGATGACCGGCTTCGGCCTCGGCTGGGTCAACGCGGCCGCGGACTACTCGCGCTACCTCCCGCGCTCGGCGTCGGGCCGCGGGGTGGTCGGCTGGACGACGTTCGGCGCGTCGGTGGCGCCGCTGGTGCTGCTGGTGTTCGGGCTGCTGCTGGCCGGCTCGTCACCGGACCTGAACAAGGCGATCGCGGCGGACCCGATCGGCGCGCTGACGACGTTGCTGCCGCTGTGGTTCCTGGTGCCGTTCGCGATAGTCGCGGTGCTCGGGCTGGTCGGCGGCGCGGTGCTGGACATCTACTCGTCGGGCCTGGCGCTGCTTTCGGCCGGGCTGCGCGTGCCCCGCCCGGTGGCGGCGCTCGTCGACGGCGTGCTGATGGTGCTGGGCACGGTCTACATCGTGTTCTTCGGCGGCGAGTTCCTCGGCCAGTTCCAGGGTTTCCTGGTCACGCTGGGCGTCCCGGTGGCGGCCTGGTGCGGCGTGATGCTGGCGGACGTCCTGCTGCGCCGCCGCGACTACGCCGAGCGGGAGCTGTTCGACCCGGCGGGCCGCTACGGCGACGTCCGCGTCGGGCCGATCGCAGTGATTCTGGTGGCGACGGCGCTCGGCTGGGGCCTGGTGACGAACTCGTCCGCGGACTGGCTGAAGTGGCAGGGCTACCTCCTGGAGCCCCTCGGCCTCGGCGGCCGCGACGGCGCATGGGCGTTCGCGAACCTCGGCGTCCTGGTGGCGCTGGCGCTGGGCTTCCTGGCCACATTGCTGACGCGGCAGCGGGTCCGCACCCAGGAGGCGGCATGAGAGCGGTCCTGGCGGTCATCGACCTGCAGAACGTCTTCGCCGACCCGGCGAGCCCGTGGTTCACCCCACGCTTCGCCGAGGTCGTCCCCCCGATCCGCCGGCTGGTGACAGCGTTCGGCAACGACGTCGTGTTCACCCGGTTCGTCGCACCTCCGAGCCCGGAAGGAGCCTGGAAGCAGTACTACGCGCAGTGGCCCTTCGCCCTGCAGCCCCCGGACGCCCAGCTGTACCAGATCGTCGACGCGTTCCAGCCACCGTCCACAGTGGACGCGACCACCTTCGGCAAGTGGACCCCTCGCCTGGCAACCCGCGTCGGCGGCGCCCGGTTGGTTCTGGCAGGCGTCTCGACGGACTGCTGCGTCCTGTCGACAGCCCTGGCCGCAGCGGACGCAGGCGTCGCGGTCACCGTGGTGTCCGACGCGTGCGCGGGCGTGGACGACGAAAGCCACGCGAAAACCCTCGACATCCTGCGGCTCTACAGTCCGCTGATCACAGTTGCTCAGGTCAGCGACGTCATCGACCAGAAGTAGCGCTCGAATGGAGCACTTGACCCTCTCTTAAGTGTAATATTACTCTTAACAACATGGTCGAGCAGCTTCAAGATCAGGGGCATCCTCTCCTCACGGAGGAGGAGATGCAGCACCTTGCTGAGGTGGGTCAGGTCTTGAAGCGCGATGAGGGGCACACCTTCTTCCGCGAAGGCGAGGAGACCGACTTCGCGCTGCTCATCAAGAAGGGCCACATCAAGGTCGTCCTCGGCACGCGGCCACGCATCGTGGCGATCCGCGGGCCGCGGGAAACCGTCGGTGAGATGGCGGCCGTCCGCCCTCAGCCGCGCACAGCCAGCGCGATCGCCATGGACACCGTGGAAGTGCTGCTGCTGCCCGCTACGGCATGGCTGAAATTCCTCTACGACAACCCCCGCGCGATGCACGCCCAGCTCGTCGCCGCGGACGAGCGCGTATCGCAGGCGACGAACAAGGTCGTCGAGTCCGACCTCGCGGTCGAGCAGAAGGTCGCGAAAGCCATCCTCGAACTGGCAGGGAAAGGCATCGGCCGCTCCACCGACAGCGGGCTCGCCATGCCGTTGAGCCAACAGGACGTCGCAGCGTTGACCGGCGCGTCTGTCGACTCAGTGAAAAAGATCATCCGCGCGTTGAAGGAGCAGAAGATGATCGGCACCGGTCGCCAGGTCCTCTACATCCGAAGGAACGAAGCTCTCGCGGAGATCGCCGAGGGCAACCGCACGGCGACGTTGTGAGCCCGCAATGCTGGCCAACCTGCTCGGTCACCTCGAATGGGTCACAGTCGCCGTCGTCGTCACCCTGTCGACGGTGACGAGGGCTTGGCTCAGGTTGCGGCGGACCGAAGTCCGGCAGCGGTTCGAGACCGATCGGCTGCACAAGGCATTGGAGGGCAGCAGCCCAACGGAACGACCGGAAATCATCCGCGCGCTGGCTGCCGTACCGGCGCCGGCCGAAGACTCCGACGAACCCGAACCGCAAGAACACACTCTGCTCGACTGGCTGCGCCGCCATCGACCGCTCGCACCACCGAAGGAATGATCGTGGTCATCAGCCTGTGCCACCACCCGCTCTTCCGGCAGCTGGCCGCGCTCGGGCTCGACACCCGCGACTACGTCGTATTCGGCAGTGCCCCCATGTTCGCGCACAACCTCACCGAGAGGCTCCACGACCTGGATGTCGTCGCGCGCGGCGAAGCCTTGCGCTACGCCGAAACGCACGGTGTGCCCGGAACAGGGTCTGTCACCGGAGACCGGCTCTGGAAGCTGTGCGATGGCCGCATCGAAGTCTCGGAGCGGTGGGTCTCACCCGAGTGGGACACCGACGACCTGATCTCGCGCGCGGAACTCATCGACGGCATCCCTTTCGCCCCCCTCTCCGACGTCCTCAAGTACAAGCTGATGCTGCGCCGGGCCAAGGATGGCGAGGACATCCGCACCCTGTACCGCAGAACCGGAGCACCAACCCCGCCGGCCGAGTAGCCCGGGAACCACGTCGAGCTCCAAGTGACCGTGCCGCTCGGGGGCACGCCCTGGACCGAAGCAAGTAGATTCGGCCCCGTGATCGACCACATCAGCATCCCCACCGAGGCCGGAACCTTCGACGCCATCGCCGCCGGGCCCGAAGACGGGCGGCCCGTGTTGCTGCTGCACGGCTTTCCCGAAGCCGCGGTCGAGTGGGAGCACCAGGTCGCCACCCTCGGGGTGCTCGGGTTCCGGGCCGTCGCGCCGGACCAGCGGGGCTACTCGCCCGGGGTGCGGCCGGAGCAGGCGACCGAGTACTCGATCGACCACCTCGTCGAGGACGTCGTCACGATCACGAAGGCGCTCGGCTGGGAGCGGTTCGACCTCGTCGGGCACGACTGGGGTGGCGCCGTCGCGTGGTGGACCGCCGACGCGCATCCCGATCGGTTGCGGAGCCTCGCCGTCATCTCCACGCCGCACCCCGCCGCGCTCGCCGAGGCCATGAAGACCGATGAGGACCAGCACCTGCGGACGCGGTACATGACCGAGTGGCGGCAGACGCGCGTCACCGAGCGGCGGATGCTCGAGAACGACGGCCGGGCGCTGCGGGACATGTTCGAGCGGCGGGTGGCGCCGTCCAAGGTCGACGACTACGTCCAGCGGCTGTCCGAGCCGGGCGCGCTCACCGCGGCGCTCAACTGGTACCGGGCGGGGCGGCCGGGCGGGAAGATCGGGAAGATCGCCGTGCCCACGCTGTACGTCTGGAGCACCGAGGACGTCTCCTTCGGGTCGACCGCCGCGCTCGACACCGCGAACTGGGTCACCGGGCCGTACCGGTTCGAGATGCTCGAAGACGTCACGCACTGGGTTCCGGAGGAGGCGCCGGAGGCCGTCACCACGCTGCTCGTCGAGCACCTCCACGCGCGGTAACCGCCCGTCACCCCGCCGGGCGGATCACGGGTAACCCACCCACCTCGCGGTACGGCCGGTTCGGCGCGTTCGTGTTCACTGGGGCGCGTGGATACCGCGACCGAACCCGAGACCGAGCAGGTCGTCTTCGTCACCGAAGACGGCGTGCCCACCGGCGAAACCGGCCCGAAGCTGGCCAGTCACCACGAGCACACCCGGTTGCACCTGGCCTTCTCGTGCTACGTCCTGCGGCGAAGCGACAACGCCCTGCTGATCACCCAGCGCGCGCTCGACAAGAAGGTCTGGCCGGGGGTCTGGACCAACAGCGTCTGCGGCCACCCCGCACCCGGTGAGTCCCTCGAAGACGCCGTCCGCCGGCGCGCGGGCTACGAGATCGGGCTGCCCTCGCTGTCCGGGCTGCGCTGCGTGCTGCCGAACTACCGCTACCGGACGCCGCCGTTCCAGGGGATCGTCGAGAACGAGTTCTGCCCGGTGTTCGCCGCGTGGACCGACGACGAGCCGGCGCCGAACCCGGCCGAGGTCGGCGACTGGCGCTGGATCGCCTGGATCGACTACACGGAGCTACTGAACGACGTCACGGCGGATGTGAGTTACTGGGCCAAAGATCAGTTCGCCCAGCTCAAGGGCATCGAGCCGTTCTCGGGCCTCTGACCCGCCGACTCCGCAGAGTCACCGGCACTGTCCCGTTTGAGCGAAATTCACCTTCGTCCGCACCGACGCCTCAAGGGTGGCCTCCGCCGCGACGACAACCAAGGGGTGGTGGAGGTGGGCATGGTCGCCGAGGGCGAAGGCGCGCTGAGCCGGACCGGCCGCCCACGGCCGCCGGACCTGCTCCGCCTGCACGAAGCCGTCGCGAGCCTCTTCGCGACCCAAGGCGATTGGCGCCGCGCTTACCAGCACCTGCGGTCCGCGCTGGACATCGCCCGCGACGGCAGCCTGCGCGACGCCCTGACGTCGAGCTACAACCGCCGTTACCTCGACGAGCGGCTCTACGGACCGTTCACCGACCGTCCCCCACTCGGTATTGCGCTCGTCGATCTTGACCGCTTCAAGCGCGTGAACGACACGTACGGTCACCTCGTCGGCGACCGCGTCCTCCGTCGGGTGGCCGATCTGCTGCAGGAGGAACTGCCGCCGGACGGCTTCTGCGCCCGCTACGGCGGCGAGGAGTTCGTGCTCTGGCTGCCCGGCGTCGACGCGGGGCACGCGATCGGCATCGTCGACGCGGCCCGCGTGCGCGTCGCCCGTCACCCCTGGTCAGAACTCCAGCCCGGGTTGCACGTGACGATCAGCGCCGGACTGGCGCACGAGGCCGGCGCGCCGTCGTCACCCGAACGCCAGCTGCGCAGCGCCGACCGCCTGCTTTATGCGGCGAAACGCGCGGGCCGCAACAAAGTGGCCTATCACGACGCGCAAAGCACGCAGTTAATAACCCACTCTGAGTAACGTAAACACCGCATTACTCCGGATTGCCGATGAGTGGCTTCACCCGTTTGTCGACGCCCACCGCCCGTTCGTCGACTCAAGGTGAAGAAATTTCCGGGAGGGTGTCGTCACGAACGGGGGGTATCCGTACGATAACGAAAACCTCCGGAGGAACGATCACCTCCTGCGGGGGAGGACGTCCTAGTCGAGATCGTGCGGAAGGAGACCGAGTGCCGGACGAGCACGACAGCCCGGGAACCGGTCGCCGCACCGATGGTCCGGCGCGGCCACGGACGGGTAGACGCAGGTCGATGGAAGACCAGGGCGGCATCAGCGTCTCGGACGTCGTGGCCAAGACCACCGGGGTGCGGCCGACGCCGCCCCGCGAGCCGGACCAGCCGGGCCGCCGCGCGGCCGAGCCGCCGTCCCGGGCGCGGGCACCGCAGCCGCCCGCCGAAGACCCAGTACCCACGGACGCGAACCGTCAACCCCGCCCCCCGCGCCCCCGCCAGCCCCGCCGCACGGCAGCGGCGGCCCCGGCCCCCGAGGCGCCGCTCCAGCGCCGCCCCCCGGCGGCCAACCCGGGCCCCCAGCAGACGTCGGCGGCTCCGCAGCCCCCTCGCCGCCCGCGACGCCCGGGCGCGGACGCGACCCCGCCGGCCGAAGGCGGAGCCCCCCGACGAGCCCTCGACGGCCGCCGCGCGGTGACCCCCGACGACACGGCTCGGCGCAGCCCGGCCGCGGATCGGCGTGGACCTGAGGACGCACCGACGCGCCACACGCCCGCAGCTGACGGACCAGCCGGTCGGCGCGCGGCCGCACCCGACGACGCCGGTCCCCGCCACACGCCCGCAGCTGACGGACCCGGTCGGCGCGCGGCCGCACCCGACGACGCCGGTCCCCGCCACACGCCCGCAGCCGACGGCCCCACCGGCCGACGCGCAGCCGGCCCCGACGACGCCGGCCTTCGACGCAGCCCTGCGGACAGCCCCGCGCCGCGACGCTCGGTCGCCCCCGAAGACGCACCTACGCGCCACACGCCCGCAGCCGACGGCCGACGCTCGGTTGCCCCCGACGACTCAGCTCCGCGGCACGCTCCCGCAGCTGACGGACCAGCCTGTCGGCGCGCGGCCGCGCCCGACGACGCAGGTCCCCGCCACGCTCCCGCAGCCGACGGCCCCACCGGCCGACGCGCGGTCGGCCCCGACGACGCCGCTCTGCGCCACGACGGGCCCGCGGCCCGGCGCGCGGCGGCGCCCGAAGACTCGGGCCCCCGTCGCCCGATGGCGGCCGATGGCCCCGCTGGTCGGCGTGCGGCCGAGGGACCCGCGCCTCGTCGTGGTGCCGCGCCCGATGGGCCCGCGCCGCACCGTGCTCCCGACAGCGCTGCGATGCGGCGTCCGGCGACCGCGCGGCCGGTCGGCCCGCCCGGAACCCCGGACAGCCCGGCACCTCGCCGGGCACCGGCCCTCGACGAGAACACCGGCCGCGCGGCCACACCCGACGGGCCCGCGGTTCGCCGTCCCGCCGCCGCACGGCCTGCCGCCACCCCGGACAGCCCCGCCGCTGCGCGGGAAACCGCTGCGCCCGAAGCCGGCGGCCGTCCGGCGGCCAACGGGGCCAACGGGATCGCCGCCGTGCCTCCGCGGTCCGCTCTCGACCCGCTGACCATGACCGACGAGATGGAAGCGATCGACGAGGCGACCCAGTACCGCCGCAAGATCGACCACACCCTCGCCCGGTTCTCCGCCGCGCACGACGAAATGAACGCCGAAGAAGAGAAGCGGCGGGTGCGCCGTGAGCGGCTCTCGCCCGCTTCGATCCTCGAGAGCACCCGCACCGCCCTTCAGCGCGTGGTCACCACCACGCCGCAGGGTGAAGACGAAGCGGTCTCCGAGGAACAGGCCGCGCAGACCCGGCTCCAGGAGAAGAAGGCCCGGAAGATCGAGCGCTCGGTGCGGTTCGGGCGGATCGCCGCCGCGGTCGTCGCCGGGCTCGTCTTCCTCGGGATCGGGGGTGCGTGGGGCGCCCAGACGTACTTCGACGCGAAGTTCACCCAGGTCTCCGCGCTCGACGAGAACTCCGCCGACATCCAGGACGCCGACGCGCAGGCCAACGACGAGAACTTCCTGATGGTCGGCTCCGACACCCGGGACGGCGCCTCCGCCGAGGAGGGCGTCGGCACCGCCGACAGCAATCCGGGCGCGCGCTCCGACACCGTGATGGTGGCGCACATCCCCGCGGACCGGAAGCGGGTCGTCGTCACGTCCTTCCCGCGTGACCTCGAGATCGACCGGCCCGAGTGCCAGCGCTGGGATCCCGCGCAGAGCAAGACGACCGACGAAAAGGTCCCCGAGCAGAAGATCGCGAAGCTGAACACCGCCTACGCGGTCGGCGGCCCGCCCTGCACCACCAAGGTGATCCAGCAGCTCACCGGTCTGCGGATCAACCACTTCGTCGGCATCGACTTCAACGGCTTCAAGGAGATGGTCGACGCCGTGCACGGCGTCACCGTGCACAACGAGACCCCGATCGACGACACGACCCTCGGCAAGGTGCTGATGGAGACCGGCGACGTGACGATCTCGGGCGACCAGGCGCTGAACTTCGTGCGCGCCCGGCACGTCAAGGGCGACCCGACGTCGGACTACGGCCGGATCAAGCGGCAGCAGGAGTTCATCGGCGCGCTGCTGCGGAAGGTCATGTCGTCGGACGTCGTGCTCGACCCCGGCAAGCTCAGCGACTTCATCACCGCCTTCGCGAAGGCCACCTTCGGCGACAACCTCGGCGTCAAGCAGATGATGACGCTGGCGCAGTCGATGAAGGGCCTCGACTCCTCGAAGATCACCTTCCTGACCGTGCCGACGGTCGGCCTGCCCAACAGCCGCGGCAACGAAGTCCTCGTCCGCAGCAAGACGAAGTCGCTCTTCGACGCGCTGCGCAACAACACCCCGCTGCCGGACGCGAACGCGCCGGTCCCGCCGAGCGAGCAGGCTTCGCCGACCAGCACGTCGAAGTCGAAGACGGGCAGCTCCAAGAGCACCACGACGAGCAAGAAGAGCAGCACCACGGGCTGATCCGCGAGGATCGTTAGACCGGGTTCACGTGCGGTTCACCCGGCGATGCGGTGTTTGGTCACGGTTGGCCGTAGGGTTGGGCCATGCGTGAGGCTTACCATGTCGAACTCGAACAGCTCGCCGTCAACCTGGCCGCCATGTCGGTCCAGGTCGCCGACGCCATGGAGCGGGCCACGAGGGCACTGCTGGAGGTCGATCTCAGTCTCGCCGAGCAGGTGATCAGCGACGACGCCAAGGTCGACGACGCACGCGCCCAGTGCGAAGAGCAGGCGTACGCCCTGCTGGCCCTGCAGGCGCCTGTGGCGACCGATCTGCGCACCGTCCTCGCGGCGATCCACGCCGCGGAAAGCCTGGAGCGGATGGGCGATCTGGCGCTGCACGTGGCGAAGGCCGCGCGGCGCCGCCACCCCGACCCGGTGCTGCCCGACGCCGTGCGCCCGTACTTCGCCGAGATGGGCGAGGTCGCGGTGAAGCTGGCCCGCTCGACCGAGCAGGTCATCAAGACGAAGGACGTCGAAGCGGCGAAGACGCTCGAGTCCGACGACGACCAGGTGGACGACATCCACCGCCACCTCTTCACGGTCCTGATGGACCGCGAGTGGCCGCACGGCGTCGCCGCGGCGGTCGACGTGACGCTGCTGGGCCGCTTCTACGAGCGCTACGCCGACCACGCGGTGTCGGTCGCGAAGCGGATGATCTTCGTGGTCACGGGCAAGATGCCGGGCTACGGCTCGGACGACGACATCTGAGCCGCACCAACGAGAAAGGCCCCCGGCCGGCGCCGGGGGCCTTTTTTTGCGGGAAGACACCGCACCGCTCCACTTTGGACAAAAGAAAGGCCTTTCTCGCCGACCCCGAGCACCGGCGAGAAAGGCCTTCCCCGACAACGACTACTCAGCCGAAGCGGCCGGAAATGTAATCCTCCGTGGCCTTTTCGTCCGGGTTGGAGAAGATCTTCTCCGTGTCGTTGAGCTCCACCAGCCGGCCCGGCTGCCCGACGCCGGCGAGGTTGAAGAACGCCGTCTGGTCGGAAACCCGCGCTGCCTGCTGCATGTTGTGCGTGACGATGACGATCGTGTAGTCCTTCTTCAGCTCCCCGATCAGGTCCTCGATCGCGAGCGTCGAAATCGGGTCCAGCGCCGAGCACGGTTCGTCCATCAGCAGGACGTCCGGCTGGACCGCGATCGCGCGGGCGATGCAGAGCCGCTGCTGCTGACCGCCCGACAGGCCGCCGCCCGGTTTGTTGAGGCGGTCCTTGACCTCGTTCCACAGGTTCGCGCCGCGCAGGGCGCGCTCGGCGATGTCGTCGAGGGTCTTCTTGCCCTTGGTGCCACCGAGCTTCAGGCCCGCGACGACGTTGTCCTTGATGGACATCGTCGGGAACGGGTTGGGGCGCTGGAAAACCATGCCGATCGTGCGGCGGACCTGGACCGGGTCGACCGCCGACGCGTAGATGTCCTCGCCGTCGAGCAGCACCTGGCCGTCGACGCGGGCGCCGGGGATGACCTCGTGCATGCGGTTGAGCGTGCGCAGCACCGTCGACTTGCCGCAGCCCGACGGGCCGATGAACGCGGTGACGTTGCGCGGTGGCACGGAGAGGGTGACACCGTCCACGGCGTGGAACTTGCCGTAGTAGATGTCGACGTCCTTGACATCGAGTCGTTTGGCCATCAGGAACAGCTCACTTCTTCTTCGGGGCGACGAGGCGCGCGAACACGGTGGCGAGGAGGTTGATCAGCGCGATGATGATCACCAGGGTCAGTGCGGCGCCCCAGATCCGGTCGAAGCCGACCGAGCCGGGATCCATCGAGTTGGTGACGCGCTCGTTGTTCATCAGCAGCGGGAGCGCCGCCTGCTCGCCGCTGAAGATGTCCCAGTTCGTGTAGGCGGAGTAGCCGACCAGGACCAGCAGCGGCGCGGTCTCGCCCATCACGCGGGCCAGCGCCATCATGACGCCGCCGACGATGCCGGACATCGCCGTCGGGAGCACGATCTTCATGATCGTCTTCCACTTCGGCACGCCCAGCGCGTAGGAGGCCTCACGCAGGTCGTCCGGGACGATCCGCAGCATCTCTTCCGACGAGCGGACGACCACCGGGATCATCAGCAGCACCAGGGCCAGCGACACGGCGAAACCGCTGCGCGGCAGGCCGAACGTGGTGATCCAGAGCGCGTAGATGAACAGCGCCGCGACGATCGAGGGGACACCGGAGAGGATGTCCACCATGAACGTGGTGGCCTTGGCGAGCTTGCCGCGGCCGTACTCGACGAGGTAGATCGCGACGAGCATGCCGATCGGCACCGCGATGACCGCACAGACCAGACCCTGCAGCAGGCTGCCGATGATGGCGTGCAGCACGCCGCCGCCGACCTCGTCGGACAGGAAGTTGCCCAGGTCCTGCGACCACCAGTTGGAGTACGGGATGCGCTTGATGCCGTTCGCGATGACCGTGTACAGCACCCAGACCAGCGGGACGACGGCGATCAGGAACGACAGCCAGACCAGCGTGGTCGCGACGCCGTTTTTGACCTTGCGGGCCAGGCTGACCTGCTGGAACGCGGGGGTCGTGGCCGGGGCTTCGAGCGTGGTGGTCATGCTCGGTCTCCCTTCTTGCCGATGACGGACCGCGCCGCGAAGTTGACGAGGAACGTGAGCACGAACAGCACCAGGCCGGCCGCGATGTACGCGCCGGCCGAGATCTCGTTGTTGAACTCGCTGTAGTTGGCGGCGATCTTCGAGGCGAAGGTGGCGCCGCCGTCGAAGAGGCTCCAGTCGAAGTTCTTGCCCTGCGGGATCAGCAGGATCACGGCCAGCGCGATCGTCTCACCCAGTGCCCGGCCGAGGCCGAGCATGGACGCGCCCACGTACCCGGCCTTGCCGAACGGGAGCACCGTGGTGCGGATGACCTCCCAGCGGGTGGCGCCGAGCGCGAGCGCGCCCTCCATGTGCGGGGTCGGCGTGCGCTCGAAGACCTCACGCGAGAGCGAGGTGATGATCGGCAGGATCATCACGGCCAGCACGATGCCGGCGGTGAAGATCGTGCCGCGCACGCTCGGCGCGACGTTGCCGGGGGCCAGCAGCGGGAACCACGAGAACGTGTCGTTGATCCACTGCGAGAACGGCTCGATCGCCGGGGCGAAGACGAGGATGCCCCAGAGACCGAAGATGATCGACGGCACCGCGGCGAGCAGGTCGATGACGTACGCGAACGGCCGCGCGAGCCGCTTCGGCGCGTACTGGGTCAGGAACAGGGCGATGCCCAGGGAGACCGGCATCGCGATGATCAGGGCCACGACCGAGGTCGCCACGGTGACCTCGAGCAGGTCGAGGATGCCGAACGACATGTTCGCCGGGTCGTTGGTCGACCAGCCGTGGTTGGTGAGGAAGTTGGCCTTGTCGGCCTGCAGCGCCGGGATCGCCTGGATGAGCAGGAAGAGCCCGATCAGGCCGATCAGGGCGACGACGAAGATCCCGGCCCCGGTGGTCAGGTTCTGGAAGATGCGGTCACCGGGCCGCACCTTCTTCGCTTTCTCGCCCGCGGGCGGCTGCGGCGCCGCCGGCGGGGCTGGTTGCTCCGAAATCGGGACCTCCGGGGGCGTCGTGGCGGACGACGAACGCCCACCGGGGTCGCCGGTGGGCGTTCGCGTCGAGGATGACTCGCTCATCAGCTACTTCTGACCAGCCTCTATCACTCGGATGTCAGTCGCAATGCCGGTTCAGGAGATCGCCTTGACGGCGGCCAGGACCTTGGTCTGCAGCGACTGCGGGATCGGCACGTAGCCCTTGGCGGACAGCGGCTGCTGACCGTCGGTGGCGGCCACCGTCAGGAACGCCTTGACGGCCTTCGCGACATCCGGGTTCGCGTACTTCGAGCAGACGATCTCGTAGGTCGTCAGCAGCAGCGGGTAGGCACCCGCGGTGTTGCTGGCGTAGATGCCGTTGAGGTCGAGCGCGAGGTCGTTCGAGCCGTCCTTGAGGAACTTCGCCGCGTCCAGGGACTTCGCCACGTTCGCCGCGTTGAGCTCGACACCGCCGGAGCCGCTGTCGATGAGGGCCGGGGTCAGGCCGTCCTTGGCGAACGCGCCCTCGACGTAGGTGATGCCGCCGTCGGAGGCCTTCACCGCGGTCGCGACACCGTTGGAGCCCTGCGCACCGTTGCCGACGCCACCGTTGAACTTCTTGCCGGCACCCTTGGTCCAGTCCGCCTTCGCGGCCGCGCCAAGGTACTTCTGGAAGTTGTCGGTGGTGCCCGACTCGTCGGCGCGGGAGACGACCTGGATGGCCTTGTCCGGCAGGTTCAGGCTCTCGTTGCCCTTGACCGCCTTGATGGCCGGGTCGTTCCACTTGGTGATGCCACCGCTGAAGATCTTGGCGGTCACCGACGGGGTCAGCGTCAGCTTGTCCACACCGGACAGCTTGTAGGCGACCGCGATCGGGCCGACGACCAGCGGGATGTTCCAGGCGTCGCTGGCGCAGCGGGCCTTGGCGGCCGCGGCGTCGGCGTCCTTGATCGGCGAGTCCGAGCCGCCGAAGTCGATCTGGTTGGCGTTGAACTGCTTGACGCCGGCGCCCGAGCCACTCGGGTTGTAGTTGACCTGCTGGCCCGCGCACTTCTTGCTGTACTGCTGCGTGAAGATGTCGATGGCGTTCTTCTGCGCCGACGAACCTTCCGCGGAGAGCGGGCTCTTGCCACCGCACTCCACGGCGGCGGTGCCGGTCGCAGCGGGCGCCGAAGCCGAGTTCGAGCTGCCGCTGTTGGTCGCCGCGGGGTCGGAACCACAGGCGGCGAGCACGAGGGCGGCGCTCGCGACGATGCCCACCGCGCTCAGGGGCCGCATGATCTTCACTGCTGTTTCCTCCATCAGGAGCTTGACCGGGTCGTCGCGGCGTGCTGCCGCGCCGGATCCGGACATTAGGCAGCGCCGGTGGACGGTCGCCCCTGTCCAGGTGAACGAAAAGTGAACAAGGCTCCGGATGTGAGCAGTGCTACTACCCCGATAGGGTGCCGTGTCCGCGCCGTGACCTGCGCGTTCGCACACCGTGACGAGGTGCTCGCACCCCGTCCACCGTGGTCACCGACCGTACTGGACGTCGGTTTCGTGACGGGAAAACCCGAGCTTCGTGTAGACGGCGAGCGCCGGGGCGTTGTCGCCCTCGACGTACAGGATGATCTGGCCCAGTCCCCGGCTCGCGAGGTACCGCAGCCCGGCGAGGGTCAGCGCCCGGCCGAGCCCGCCGCCCTGCGCCGCCGGGTCGACGCCGACGACGTAGACCTCGCCGACGCGCTCGCCGCCGAACCGGCCCGGGGTGGCCTCGTGCACCTTCGTCCAGTGGAAGCCGATGACTTCGCCGCGCTCTTCCGCGAGGAAGAAGCCCTCGGGGTCGAACCACGGCCGGCGCTCGTCGGCGCGGATGTCGTCGGCGGTCAGCGCGCCCTGCTCGGGGTGCCAGTCGAAGGCCCGCGCGTTCACCCGGACGACGGCGTCCTCGTCCTGCCCCGGCACGAACGTCCGCAGCGAGACGCCGTCGCGCAGCACCGGCTCGGGCCAGTCCGCGCCCTCGACGTCGGTGTGCAGGATCAGCAGCTCGCGCTTGCGCTCCAGGCCGGTCTTCAGCGCCAGCTTCCGCGCGGCGGGGTGGTCGCCGTGCGCCCAGATCCGGAAGCCGACCGCGGCACGCTCGTCGAGCGCCTGAAGCAGCTTCGCGCCGTAGCCGCGGTTGCGGTGGGCCGGGTGCACGAAGAGCTCCGCGACCTGGTGCCCGAAGGAGTCACCGGTGGTGTCGACGTGGGCGTAGCCGACGACATCGCCGTCGATGCAGGCGACGAGGTGTTCACCGCCGTCGAACTCGCCGGGCAGCGGGCCTTCGGACGCCACCTCGGGCCGCCCGTCGGCCTCGCGGACGGCCAGCAGCAGCCCGCGGACGTCCTCGAGCTGCTTTTCGTCCAGTTCCTGCCGCCACTCGCCTTCACCACTCACCCTGCGACCGTACCCGCGGGAGAGGCAACGCGACGGTTCTCGCCGCGTCCTGAGAAGTGTGGTGGTGTCAGTGCGCGAGTTCGGGGGTCTCCGCCGGCGCCTCGGCCGGGACCGGCTGGCGGGGCACGCCGGCCTTGGCCGGCCGCTCGAACTTGTAGCCGACGTTGCGCACGGTGCCGATCATCTGCTCGTGCTCCGGACCGAGCTTGGCACGCAGCCGCCGGACGTGGACGTCGACCGTGCGCGTGCCGCCGAAGAAGTCGTAGCCCCAGACCTCCTGCAGCAGCTGGGCGCGGGTGAACACCCGGCCGGCGTGCTGGGCGAGGTACTTGAGCAGCTCGAACTCCTTGTAGGTGAGCTCGAGGGTGCGCTTACGCAGGCGCGCGGTGTAGGTCGCCTCGTCGATGACCAGTTCGCCGACCCGCAGCTCGGCGTCGACCTGCGCGGAACCGCCGTCGCGCGTGGTGACCAGCCGCAGCCGGGCATCGACCTCGGCCGGGCCCGCGGTCGGCAGGAGGATGTCGTCGGTGCGCCACTCGGCGCTGACCGCCACCAGGCCGCCCTCGCCGACGACGGCGATGATCGGCGTGGCCGCCTCGTCTTCACCCGCGCCCTTGAGCAGCCGGCAGAGGCTCTTCGCCGAGGCCAGGTCGCTGCGGGCGTCGAGGACGATGACGTCCCGGTGGCCCGCGTCGAGCAGGGCCGTCACCTCGGGCGGGCGGACGCGTACGGTGTGCGGCAGCAGGTCCAGCGCGGGAAGCACCGCAGTGGCGTCGGCTTCCGCAGTCAGCACCAGAAGGTCCAGGCTCATGAGCCGCACCGCCTCCACAAATCGTCGTCGCTCGGTGGCGTTGTTCGGTGCTAAGTGAGAATAGCGGCTCGACCGCCCGGCACCTAACCCTTGCTGGATCGATCACACCTGGAGAAACCCCGGTGGACCCGACGAACAGGAGTACGGACGCGATGGTGAGCAGGCCCGTGACCCGGGACGACCGACCCGGACCGACGCCGGACGCGCGGCGCCGCGGACGCCGGGCCCGGCGCTGGGTGATCGCACTGGTCGTCCTGGTGCTGTTGCTGGTCGGCGCCGATTTCGGGGCCGCCGCGTACGCCGAGCACATGATCTCGCAGAAGGCCCGCACGCAGCTGCAGCTGACCGACGACCCGTCGGTGACGATCCACGGCTTCCCGTTCCTCACGCAGGCACTCGGTGGTGACTACAGTCACATCAGCGTGTCCGCCGCCGGCATCCCGGTCGCGGACAAGCTCCAGGACGTCGCGGTGAACGCCGAGCTGGAGAACGTCTCGGCGCCGCTGTCCGACCTCACCTCGGGCAACACGAAGGCGATCACCATCGGCGAGCTGACCGGCGCGGTCACCATCAAGGCCGCCGACCTGGCCCGCCTCTCGCCGCTGGACAAGATCAAGGACCTGCGGATCGAGCCGTCGAGCACCGACTACGTCGAGAACGGCGACGCCGGCCAGAGCGAGCCGGCGCCGACCACCACGACCGGGGCCGACGGCCAGCCCGTCGACGAGTCGAGCACCGGTGTCCGCATTTCGGGACACCTTCAGTTCGCGGGCAAGGATCTGGAAATCTTCTGCTTCGCGATGATCGAAGCCGACGCGAAGGGCGGGACGATCAACTTCATCCCCAAGCGGCTGCAGTTCGGGAACGACCAGGAGACCACGGTCGTCCCCGCGGCGGTGCAGAAGGCGCTGCTGCCGAACTTCAAGGCGTCGATCAGCACGAAGGACCTGCCGCTGTCGGTCACCCCGACCGGCGTGCGGGTGCAGAGCGGATCGGTCACGATCAAGGGCGAAGCGACCAATGTGTCCTTCGCGGACCTGAGCAAGTAGAGGAGCGGTGCGGTGACGGGACTGTGGGTGCTCGCGGCGACGCTGGTGGCCGCCGCGGCCGTCGGTGTCCTGCTGAAGGCCCGCAACGGGCGCGTGCGCGAGGCGAAGCCCGCAGTGCGTGAGCTGCCCGGTCCCGTCGCCGCCGCCCTCGACCCGGCGTCCGCCGTGACGCTGGTCCAGATCTCCACCACCTTCTGCGCGCCCTGCCGGCACGCGAAGGCCGTCCTCGCCCCGCTCGCCGAGCGGACCGACGGCCTGCACCACGTCGAACTCGACGTCACGAACCAGCCGGAGGTCGCGCAGTCGCTGGCCGTGCTGCGGACGCCGACCACGATCGCGCTGACCCCGGACGGCCGGGAGCTGCTGCGCGTCGGCGGGGTCCCGAAAGGACCCGAGCTGCTGGCCGCGTTGCAGCCGCATCTCACGACTCGGACGCCCTGACCAGGCACCTTCCCATGAATTGGGATTTCTCCCAGAGTGTGAACGTGGTTCCCACCCTGAGGGAGAGCTGGGTACGCTCGCACCCGTGACCAGGCTGAGCACGTTCCTCACGCAGCGACGCGCAGTAGACCTCTGCCGCGTCCGCAGCAGCCTGTGTCGCGCGTCGTCCGACCGGCGCTGAACCACGCCCGTCCCCGCCAGCCCTGATGCCGCTGACGCGTGCCGTTCGCACGTAATCTCCCTGCTCCAGCTGGAGGATCCATGTCCGCCGGACCGGCCGTCGACCCGCGAGGCCCGCGGTTCGCCGCCATCCTGACCACGATCGTGCTCGCGGTCGTCCTGGTCACCGAGTGGTGGCCGCTGCTGGCGGTCCAGACCGTCGTGTTCGCCATCGGCGCCTTCGTCGGGCTCAAGCCGGCGCCCTACTCGATCGTGTACCGCACGCTCGTGGCCCCGCGCCTCGGCCCGACCGACGAGCGCGAGGACGCGGCGCCGCTGCGGTTCGCGCAGGCCGTCGGGTTCGTGTTCGCGCTGGTCGGCACGATCGGCTTCGCCACCGGGCTCACCCCGCTCGGCATCGTCGCGACGGCGTTCGCGTTGTTCGCGGCCTTCCTCAACGCCGCCTTCGACTTCTGCCTCGGCTGCGAAATGTTCTTGCTGATCAAGCGCTTCACCCCCGCCCGCGCGTCCTGAAAGTTCAACCCCAGAAAGAGAGTCCGTTCCATGAGCCGTGAAGACGTCCTGGTCACCACTCAGTGGGCCGAGGAGAACCTGGACACCCCCGGCGTCGTGTTCGCCGAGGTCGACGAGGACACCACCGCCTACGACGCCGGCCACATCCGGGGCGCGGTGAAGTTCGACTGGCGGAACGACCTGCAGGACGGGGTGCGCCGCGACTTCGTCTCCAAGGAGGGCTTCGAGAAGCTCCTGTCGGAGAAGGGGATCGGGAACGACGACCTCGTCGTCCTCTACGGCGGCAACAACAACTGGTTCGCCGCGTACGCGTACTGGTACTTCAAGCTGTACGGCCACGAGAAGGTCGCGCTGCTCGACGGCGGCCGCAAGAAGTGGGAGCTCGACGGCCGCGAGCTGAACTCCGACGAGGTCAAGCGCGCCGCGACCGAGTACAAGGCGCAGGACCAGGACCTGACCCTGCGCGCCTTCCGCGACGAGGTCGTCCAGTCGATCGGCGCGAAGAACTTCGTGGACGTGCGTTCCCCGGACGAGTTCTCCGGCAAGCTGCTCGCCCCGGCGCACCTGCCGCAGGAGCAGTCCCAGGTTCCCGGGCACATCCCCGGCGCGCTGAACGTGCCGTGGGCGAAGGTCGCCAACGAGGACGGCACCTTCAAGACCGAGGAAGAGATCAAGGAGCTGTACAAGGACGAGGGCATCGACGAGGGCAAGGGCACCATCGCCTACTGCCGCATCGGCGAGCGCTCCTCGATCGCGTGGTTCGCGCTCCACGAGCTGCTGGGCTACGAGGACGTCAAGAACTACGACGGTTCATGGACGGAATACGGCTCGCTCGTCGGCGTGCCGGTCGAGTTGGGAGCTAAGTGATGGCGGTTGACGACAGCTGCGGCGCACCGGCCCAGGTGGCCACGCCGGCGGACTACGACACGCGCGGCCAGGTCGTGCTGGCCGGCAAGGTGACGGGCGAGAACGGGCCGGTCGGCGGCGCGTTCGTCCGCCTCCTCGACGGCGGCGGCGACTTCACCGGCGAGGTGGTCTCCTCGGCCGACGGCGACTTCCGCTTCTACGCGGCGCCGGGCGACTGGACGGTCCGCGCCCTGCACCGCACCGGCAACGGCGAGGCGTCGGTCTCGGCCGACGGCCCCGGCGTGCACCAGCTGGCGATCTCGGTCGCCTGAGTTCGTTCGTCGTGAGGGGCACCCTCATGGGCTTCGAGTCCATGAGGGTGCCCCTCCCGGCTTTTCGGCCGTGGCGGTGGCCGGGGCTGGTCCTGCTCTCGGTGACCGTGCTCACCGCGGCGACCCTGCGCCGGGCCGCGTGGGGCCGGTCGGACTATCCTGCGAGGCGTGGAAATCCTGTTTACGACCCTGCTGGTGCTGGCGGGCATCGCGATCACCTGGTTCGCCGTGTACGTCGTCTACCGGCTCTACGCGGACCAGCGCTGACCCATGACGGCCAGCGGCGACGAAGCCATCGCGGCAGCGGAGGCGCGCGCGGAGAGCACCCGGGCGCGCAACCTCCCGCTGTGGGACGACCTGCCCATCCCCAACGACACCGCGAACCTGCGCGAAGGGGCCAACCTCAACGACGCCTGCCTCGCGTTGCTGCCGCTCGTCGGCGTGTGGCGCGGTGAAGGCGAGGTCGACTACCCGACCATCGAGGGCCCGCGCAAGTTCGCGCAGCAGCTCACGATCTCGCACGACGGCCGTCCGTTCCTGATCCACGAGGCCCGGGCCTGGCTACTCGACGACGACGGCAACGTCATCCGCCCCGCCGCCCGCGAGTCCGGGTTCTGGCGGCCGCAGGAAGACGACACCATCGAGCTGCTGCTCACGCACAACACCGGCATCGTCGAGCTGTACTACGGCAAGCCGCGCAACCAGACGTCCTGGGAGCTCGGCACCGACGCGGTGGTCCGCACGGCCACGGCGAAGGACGTCACGGCCGCCCAGCGGCTGTACGGCCTGATCGACGGCTCCCTCGGCTACGTCGAGGAGCGCGCGATGGTCGGCCAGGAGATGCAGCCCCACAGCTCCGCCCTGCTGCACCGCGTCGTCGGCTGACGCCGGTGCGCTGGCGGCGGTGCGGCGAGGACGCCGCCCTGCTCGACTGCGACTCCCTCGAGCAGCTGCGGGCCGCGCACGCGACCGTCCTGGCCGCCCGCCCCGCGGGGGTCGTCGACCTCGTCCCGGGCGCGCGCAGCCTGCTGGTCGTCGGGGACGTCGCCGCGGTGCGGGCATTGCTGGACGGCGCCGACCTGAGCCACCCGCCCGCCGGCGAGCCGCGTGAAGTCACCCTTGACGTCCGCTACGACGGCGAGGACCTCGAGCTGGTCGCGTCGGACGCCGGGATCTCCGCGGACGCCGTCGTCGAGCTGCACACCGGGGCCGTCTACACGGTCGCGTTCACCGGGTTCGCGCCCGGCTTCGGCTACCTGACCGGCCTGCCGGCACCCCTGCGCCAGCCGCGGCTGGCGTCGCCACGGACCCGCGTCCCGGCCGGCTCGGTCGGACTGGCCGGCGAGTTCACCGGCGTCTACCCGCGTGAATCACCGGGGGGCTGGCGGCTGCTCGGGCACACGCCGGCGACGCTGTTCGACCCGCACGCGGACCCGCCGGCGTTGTTCGCGCCGGGCGACCGCGTCCGCTTCCGGAGCGTCCGATGAGGAGCCTGGAAGTCCTGGACCCGGGCCGGTACGCGCTGGTCGAGGACCTCGGCCGGCCCGGCTACGCCCACCTCGGCGTCGCCCCTTCGGGGGCCCTCGACACGGCGTCGCTGCGGCTCGCGAACCGCCTGGTGGGCAACGCCGAAGCCGCCGCGGGGATCGAAGCCCTGCTCGGCGGCCTTTCGGTGCGCTTCACGGCTGCGGTGACCGTCGCCGTCACCGGCCCGGCGGTCCCGGTTTCCGTCGACGGCCGGGCTTTCGGCTCCCACACGCCCGTTCCGGTCCGCGCCGGGCAGACGTTGTCGATCGGCACCCCGACGACCGGCCTTCGCTGCTACCTCGCGGTGTCCGGCGGCATCGCCGTCGAACCGGTGCTGGGCAGCCGATCCCGGGACGTCCTGTCCGGCATCGGGCCCGAACCGCTGCACGCCGGCGACGTGCTCCCGCTCGGCTCGCCCACGGGAATCCCGGCGGGCGCGGACGTCGTCGTCCCCGTGCCCGCGCCGGGCGAGCTGGTCGTGCCGGTGACGCTCGGCCCGCGCGACGACTGGCTCGACGACGCCGCCGGCGGGCTCTCGGCGTGGTGGACGGTCACGGCCGAGTCGAACCGCGTCGGCCTGCGCCTCGACGGGACCCCGCTGCGCCGCGCGATCGACGGCGAGCTGCCCAGCGAAGGCGTCCTCACGGGCGCGATCCAGGTGCCGCCGAACGGACGGCCGGTGGTGTTCCTCGCCGACCACCCGACCACCGGCGGCTACCCCGTCGCGGCCGTCGTCCGCGCGACGGCGCTGAGCGCGCTCGCGCAGGCCCGGCCGGGCACCCGCGTCCGCTTCCGGATGTCCTGAAAGTCCGGTACCGCCAGGCAGGTGAGACCGGAGTCACCCGGTGCACCCGTCCGGGTAGGGGCTGGAACCATGTCGCGCTGTCACCCGTCCTGATAGCTGTGGAACAGGTGACGATCAGCGGTGGCACGGGTTTCCTCGACGTGAACACGCAGGCGCGCGCGGAGCTCCCGCAATCGCTGCGGATCGCACTCGCGACCGGGCAGCTGCGCCGCCCGCTGGCCACCACGCTCGGGCCCGTCCTCGACCTGCTCGTCGACGGCGACTACCGCGTGAGCGGCCCGGAACGGCTCGCCGCGGACCAGGAGCTGACGCCGACCGACGTCTGGCCGCCGTCCGACGAGGCCCGCGTCGGGTACTACCGGACCGCCATCCGCACCGGGCACCGGCCGGTCGCGGTGGTGCTGGCCGTCGGCGAACGCGAGCTGATCGTCGACGGCCACCACAAGATCGCCGCGTACCGGGCCGAAGCCGTCGCGCCGGCGGTCGTGCGGATCACTCAGGCGTACTCGCCCTCGTAAGCCGCCACGAGCTCGGTGTACCCGGCTGAGGAGTCGGGCAGGCGCTCGCCGTCCAGCGTGTGCACGCGGGTCAGCTTCCGCACGCTGGAGGCCATGAAGACGCCGTCGCCCTCGACGAGGTCGCGGACCGCCAGCGGCTCCACCTTGGTCGTCCAGCCCGCCTTTTCGGCGCCGCGGAACAGCGCGGCCTGAGTGGTGCCCGGCAGGATGCCGATGCTCGACGGCGGCGTGTAGAGCGTCCGGCCCTTCGCCAGCACGACGGTCGACGTCGGCCCTTCGAAGATCGAGCCGTCGGCGGCGGTGAAAATCACATCTTCGGCACCGCGGCGGCCCGCTTCGCGCACCGCGGCCATGTTCATCGCGTACGACAACGGCTTCGCGCCGAGCAGCAGCCAGGGCGCGCGCTCGGCGAGGTCCGGCGGGAAACCGCGGTCGAGGGTGACCGCGGAGACGCCGTCCGCGCGGGCCTTCAAGATCGACGGCGGCACCTCGGCACCGAGCGCGAACCCGGTCGGCCGCGCGGCGGGGTCGCCGTCGGATCCCCTGGTGTACACCAGTTTCAGCGTCATTTCGGGCCCGCCGGTCCACCTTTCGAGCACGGCCGAAACAACCCGCTCCCAGGCGTCGAGGTCGGGCTCCGGCAGGTCGAGCATGGCCGCCGACCGGGCCAGCCGCTCGAGGTGCGGGCGCAGTTCGCGGGGCCGGCCGCCGACGACGAGGATGGTCTCGAAGACGCCGTCGCCGCGCAGCAGACCGAGGTCGTCGACCTTGATCTGGGCGGCTTCGGGGTCGGCCGGGGTTCCGTCGAGGAAGACGAGCACGCGCATGCGGCCACGGTACTCACCTAGGCTGGGCGGTATGCCGTACCGCTCGCCGCTGCTGGACGTGCCCGGATCCATTCCTCCGCCTGACGATCACCCCGAAGCCGGCGTCCCCTGGCACTGGGGAGACCCCTTCGCGGAGCAGCGCACGGCCTCGCGCGGCGTGGTCGTGATCGACCGCTCGCACCGCGAGTTCCTCACCGTCACCGGTGAAGAGCGGCTCTCGTGGCTGCACCTGGTCATCTCGCAGCACGTGACCGGGCTCGCCGAGGGCTCCGGCACCGAGGCGCTGGTGCTGGACAGCCAGGGCCGCGTCGAGACGCACATGGTGGTCGCGCACGTCGACGGCACCGTGTACCTCGACACCGACCCGGGCCCGCGCGTCACCAGCGCGCTCCCCAAGGGCGGCCCCCAGACGCTGCTCGAGTACCTCGAAGCGATGAAGTTCTGGTCCAAGGTGGACATCCGCGACGCGACCGGCGAGTTCGCGCTGCTCACCGTGCTCGGCCCGGACGCCGAGCGCGTGCTGAGCGCGGTCGGCGCCGAGGTCGGGCCGGAGCCGTACGCGGTCGCGGCGCTGCCGGGGGGCGGTTTCGTCCGGCGGATGCCGTGGCCGGGCCGCTCCAGCGTGGACCTGGCGGTGCCGCGCGCGGCGCTGCCCGGCTGGTGGAAGCGGCTGACGGACGCGGGCGCGCGGGCGGCGGGCAGCTGGGTGTTCGACGCCCTGCGCGTCGAGTCGCTGCGGCCCCGGCTGGGCGTGGACACCGACGACCGCACGATCCCGCACGAGGTGGGCTGGGTCGGCTCGGCCGCGCACGTCGCGAAGGGCTGCTACCGCGGCCAGGAGACGGTGTCGAAGGTCCACAACGTGGGACGCCCGCCGCGGAACCTGCTGCTGCTCCACCTGGACGGCTCGCCCGAGGTCACGCCGGAGCCCGGCGACCCGCTGCTGCTCGACGGCCGGACGGTCGGCCGGATCGGCACGGTCATCCAGCACCACGAGCTCGGCCCGATCGCGTTGGCGCTGGTCAAGCGCTCGACGCCGGTCGGCGCGGAGCTGCTGGCGGGCGCGGAGGACAACCTCGTCCAGGCGGCGATCGACCCGGACTCGGTGCCGTCGGAACTCCCGGCCCCGGGACGGGCGGCGGCGGCGCAACTCCGTGGCTGAACGAAAGCCCCTGACAGCGAGATCACGCTCAACCGGGATAAACTGCGCTGTGATCGAAGTGCGGCCCGGCGGCAGGCGGCGGATCGACCGCGTGCTCGGCCCGGGGTACCTCAGCGGCTTGGGCGAACTGCCGTTGAAGGTGCTGCGCGAGCGGCGTGACGAAGCCGCGCAGGAAGAGACGGACCTGTCCTACCTGCGCCGGCTCCTGCACGCGCGGATCGACATCGTGCGCGCGGAGCAGACGCGGCGCAGTTCCGGCGGCGAGGCCAGCATCGTCGACCAGCTGGCGACGATCCTGGCCGACAACGCGCTGGGCCCGGCCGCGGGTTCGGGCCGCCACCAGCAGCTGGAGCCGTCCCGCGCGGGCGAGCACCGCCGGCACGCGGAAGCCCTGATCGGCGACACGGACCTGACCGACGTCGGGTCCCTCTCGGACGACAAGCTCGCCTCCGCTTTGGACACCTACGCGAGCGAAGAGCTGTCGGTGTCGTCCTTCCGGCGCGAGGTCCAGGGCGTGATGGACACGCTGAACGCGGAAATCGCGAAGCGCTACCAACAGGGATCGGCCACTGTGGACGAGCTGCTGGAGAGCGAGCGCGGACGCGGCGAGGCCCCGTGACCAACCCCGTCCTCGCCGAAGTCGTCCGATCCGGATTCGTCGAGAGCGTCCACCGCGGCGCGCTCGTGGTGACCGGCCCCGAGGGCGAAGCCCGCCTGGCACTGGGCGACGTGACCTCGCCGGTGTTCCCGCGCTCCTCGAACAAGCCGCTGCAGGCGGTCGGCATGCTGCGCGCGGGCCTGGACTTCGACGGCGAAGACCTGGCACTGGCGTGCGCCTCGCACTCCGGCGAGCCGGGCCACGTCAAGCGGGTCCTCGAGCTGCTGGAAGCGGCCGGCCTGCACGAAGACGACCTGGCGTGCCCCCCGGACTTCCCGCTGCACGTCCCGAGCATGCGCGACGCGGCCGAACCCCGCCGAGTGATGATGAACTGCTCCGGCAAGCACACGGCGATGCTGACGACGTGCCTCCGCGCGGGCTGGCCGACGTCGGGTTACGAAGCCCCGGACCACCCGCTTCAGCAGGAGATCGCGGCGGCGGTGGCGGAGCTGACGGCCGAGCCGATCGCCCACACGGGTGTCGACGGCTGCGGAGCCCCGCTGTTCGCGTTCTCGCTGACGGGTCTGGCCCGCGCGTTCGGCCGGGTGGCCTCGGCCCCGGACGGTCCGGCACGTCAGGTTGCGACGGCGATGCGCGCGCACCCGTGGCTGGTCGGCGGCACCGGCCGCGAGGACACGGACCTGATGTCCGCGGTGGACGGTCTGGTGTCCAAGGCCGGCGCGGAGGGCGTCCAGGCGTTCGCGTTGCCGGACGGGTTCGCGGTGGCGATCAAGATCGACGACGGCACCAAGCGAGCGTGCGCCCCGCTGGCCGTGGCGGCCCTGCGCTACCTGGGGGTCGACGTTTCGGGGCTGCCGGAGCCGGCCACCGGGACGATCCTGGGCGGCGGCCGCCCGGTGGGCGAGATCCGGGTCCCGGAACTGCGCGGCTGACGCTCGCCGGCTGCGGCAGCGGCATCGACCGAGGGCGGCGCGGCTGCGGTGGGCAGCGTCGCTGCGGTGGGCGGCGTCGCCGCGGCCGGTCCCGCGGCGCGCGCCCGGGTCAGTTCGAGTGTTCGCGGGCGGCCAGGTCGCCCCAGAACTCGCGCAGGTCCGAGAACAGCTCGGCCAGTTCCTCCACGTTCCCCGAGCGCAGCGCGTCCAGGATGTCGTGGACCTCGTCCGCCGTGTTGTCGGCTTCCAGGACCGCGTCCGCGAAGAGCTGGACCAGGCCGCCGTAGTCGAGTTCGATCACCGAGTCCGGGTGGAAGTTGTCCAGCCAGCGGCGGGTTTCGAAGAGGACCCGGCCCGGTCCGGAGTCGCCGAAGGTCTGTTCCAGCAGCTCACCGGCCTCGCGGGCGCGGTGCTGGGCGTCGGCGAGCGTCGCGCGCCAGGAGAGTTCGCGCTTCGGGTCGTCGCGGCCGGTACCCAGGATCAGGCGGCGGTCGTCCGGGTCGATCAGGACGAACCAGGGCAGCGGGACCGTCCACGTCGTCGACAGCGTGTGGGCCGCCGACGTGCTCAGGTCCACCATCGCCGACTTGGTGCGGGCGCGGATCGTCTCCTGGGTGAAGCCGCCTTCGTCGAGGACGACGTTCTTCAGCGCCGGGTGCGCGTCGCCCAGGAAGGTGACCAGCGCCGCCGCCGAGCGGGCGCGCAGCTCCAGCGGGCAGACGAGCGGGCCGGCTTCGGCCTTGCCGCCCGGGACGTCCGCCGGGTCGAGGACCAGGACGTCGGTCAGCAGGCTCGGCGCGGGACGGCCGTCGGCGAGCTCGGCGGGCAGCAACCGCCGCGGCGCGGCGACCTGTGACTTGAGCCACATGGCCTGCTCGCGGACCCCCGCGTCCGTCCGCCGCAGCTTGGCCGCCGCGACGGCCGCGCGCAGCCGATCGTCCGGCGGGTCGCCCAGCGCGGGCAGGGGTTCGTACACCCGGAGGTAGGCCACGAAGGGACGGAGCACGGGTAGATCGTGGCACGTCTACCTGCACCGATCGTCAGCGACCGGCCGGTAACCGGTGTCCGGCCGACACTGTCACCACCGGCACACCGTGCCACGTCGCATCGAACCCCCCGGACACGGTACGGTGTGAGCAGGAAAGAATTGTCGAGACGATGCGGGGCCGCCGATTCCCCCGGCCGCCCCGCCCCTGTGCGAGGGGGTCGAGCCATGGGGCGCGGCCGGGCTAAGGCCAAGCAGACGAAGGTGGCGCGCGAGCTCAAGTACAGCTCGCACGAGACCGACTTCGATGCTTTGCAGCGCGAGCTGTCGAGTAACTCCTCCAGCGGTCATTACGAGGAGTCCGACAGCGATGATCAAGACCCGTACGACGACGGGTACGACGAGTACCGTCGTTGAGCACGCGTAACCGCGCGAGGGCGAAGCCGGACACAATCCGGCACCGCCCTCGCGCGCTGCGTGCTGCCCAAGAACGGGCCTGCGAAGCAATGAAGGAGTGAGCCGGTGGTAAGTCGGATTGGTGTCGTCGGAGCGGGACTCATGGGTTCCGGCATCGCCGAGGTGCACGCCAGGGCCGGGTTGGACGTGGTGGTCACCGAGGTGAACCAGCCGGCGCTCGACGCGGGCAAGGCCCGCATCGAGAAGTCGCTCCAGCGCGGCGTCAAGAGCGGCAAGCTGTCCGCCGAAGACGCCGACGCGGCTCTGGGCCGGGTCCGGTTCACGACCGACATCGCCGAGTTCGCCGACCGCGAGCTGGTCGTCGAGGCGATCCTCGAGCAGGAGCAGGCGAAGGTCGACGTCTTCCGCCAGCTCGACAAGATCGTCGAGGCCGAGGACGCGGTGTTCGCGTCCAACACGTCGTCGATCCCGATCATGAAGCTGGGCATGGCGACGAGCCGGCCGCAGCAGGTGGTCGGCATCCACTTCTTCAACCCGGTGCCGGTGCTGCCGCTGGTGGAGCTGGTCCCCTCGCTGCTGACGAGCGACGAGACCGCCCGCCGCGCGGAGGAACACGCGACGACGGCGCTGGGCAAGACCGTGATCCGCTCGCAGGACCGCGCCGGCTTCATCGTGAACTCGCTGCTGGTGCCGTACCTGCTCTCGGCGATCCGCATGATCGAGTCCGGCTTCGCCTCGGCCGAGGACATCGACCGCGGCATGGAGCTGGGCACCGCCCACCCGATGGGCCCGCTGCGGCTGTCGGATCTGATCGGGCTGGACACGATCAAGGCCATCGCGGACTCGATGTACGCGGAGTTCAAGGAGCCGCTGTACTCGTCGCCGCCGCTGCTGCTGCGCATGGTGGACGCGGGCCTGCTCGGCAAGAAGACCGGCCGCGGCTTCTACTCCTACGGCTGATCGAAGGTCACGGGCGCGTCGAAAGCCGCGCGCCGGGCCGCCCGCCGCAGGACGGCGAGAATGGCCGGCCCGAGCAGCACGATCGCGACGGCGTTGGTGATCGCGCGCCCGGTGTCCCAGCCGAGCGTCGAGGTCAGCACGGTGTAGACGGCGAACCGGTGCAGGTTCTCCAGTAGCGGCGCCCCCGGCACGAAGCCGAGCTGCGTGCTGTCCCCGGCGAGGAACGGCCACGACCACAGGCTCATGAGCAGCCCGAAGAAGTAGGCCGCGAACACGCCGTACGCGACGAGCATCGCGATTTCGGCTTTGCCACGCGCCCGCGGCAGCAACCCGGCCCCGAGCCCGATGAGCGACGACGCGAGCATCTGGAACGGCAACCACGGCCCGACCCCGGCGGTGAGCAACGCGCTGGTGAACAGCGACGTCGAGCCCAGAACGAACCCGAACCCGGGCCCGAACACGCGGCCGGCGAGCACGAGCAGGAAGAACACCAGCTCGATGCCCCCGGTACCGGCACCGAGCGGCCGCAGGCCGGCGTTGACGGCGGAGAGCACGCCGAGGAGCGCGAGCGCTTTGGCATCGATGCCGCCGCGGGACAGCTCGGCGAGGACGACGAGGATCAGCACCGGCAGGGTCGCCATGAAGACGAACGGCGCATCCGCGGTGTGGGCGGCGGCGGTGGGCCGGGGGTTGGCGAAGAGGGGCCAGCAGAACATGGCCAGCCCGAGGAGGCTCGCGGTGGTGAGGACCAGCGCGGGCCTGGGGGTGAGCCGGATGGTTCGGGGCTTCGGCGGGAGGAAGCCGGTCATGGCGCCGCCTTCGCTGCCGCTTCGGGGGCTCGGGTCACTCTGGGCGGCTCTGTGTCGGTGGCCGCCCCGGCTCGGCCGCGGGTTGGTGCTGCGCCGGGCGCGCTGGGGTGGCCCGCCGCGCTGAATTGTGCGGGGGCCGGGCGCAGGCCACCTCTCGGCGCAGCGGGTGGTGCGGTCGGCTCCGCAGGAGTCCGCGCGGTGGCACCGGGCCATGTTGCCGCGCCGGGCCCGCTCGGACGACCCGCGCTCGGTGCACCGGGTGGTGCGGGCCGCTCTGCTACAGCCCGCGCCACAGCACCGGCCCACGTTGCCGCACCGGGCCCGCTCGGACGACCCGCGCTCGGTGCACCGGATGGCGCGGCCAACTCCGCGGCAACCCGCACCACAGCACCTGGCCGTGTTGCCGCACCGAGCCCACCCGGACGACCCGCCGCACTCGATCCGCCGGATGGCGCAGCCAACTTCGCGGCAACCCGCGCCACAGCACCGGCCCACGTTGCCGCACCGGGCTCGCCGGGGTGGCCAGCCGCGCTGAATCGCGCGGGGGGCGGCCGCAGGCCGCCGCTCGGTGCACCGGATGGCGCGGGCCACTCCGCAGGAGTCCGCGCGACGGCACCGGGCCGCGTTGCGGCGCCGAGCGCACCTGGACGGCCCGCCGCGCTCCGTCTGCCGGGCGGCGCGGCAGGGCGCGAGGCAACCCGCACCACAGCACCGGCCCGCGTTGCCGCGCCGAGCACACCTGGATGGGCCGCCGCGCTCCGTCCGCCGGGCGGCGCGGGCCGCGCTGCGGCCCGCGCGGCAGCAGCGAGCCACGTTGTCGCGCCGGATGGCAGGGACCGCTTCGAAGCGACCCTCGAGACCCACCCGAGCCGGGTGGCGGCGTCAGGTGGTGCGGGCGGGCGCGAAGCGACCCGCGCGGCTCCGTCAGCCGTCCTCGAAGTCTCGCGTCTCCTCATGCCAGCGCTTCCGCGACCTCGTCCACCGTCAGCCACTGCTCCGGGGCCAGGATCTTCGCCACCTGGGGCGCGAACGCCGGGGAGGCGACGATCACCTCCTTCGTCGGGCCGTCCGCGACTATCTCGCCCTCGGCCATGACCACCACTCGGCTCGCCACCGTTGCCACGAACTCGACGTCGTGCGTGGCCAGCAGCACCGCTCGCCCCTGCGAGGCCAGCTCTCGCAGGATCGCCGCGAAGCGTCGTTTTGCGTGGTAGTCCAGGCCGCGGGTGGGCTCGTCGAGGAGGACGACCGGGGGTGCCGCCGCCAGCTGGATCGCCAGGACCAGGGCCAGGCGCTGGCCCTCCGAGAGGTCGCCGGGGTGCGCTTCGCCGGCGATTCCCGGGGCCAGGCGGTCCAGCAGGGCACGCGCCGTCCCCGCCGGTACCTGCGATTCGGTGTCCGCCTGTGCGCACTCGGCTTCCACCGAATCGAGGTACAGCAGGTCCGCCGGTGTCTGCGGGACCAGCCCCACGCGCTGACGGGCCGCTCGTGGCTTGAGCGATGCCGGGTCCGCGCCGCCGACGTCGACCTTCCCCGCCGACCTCGGGCCGCTGCCCTGCACCGCCCAGAGAAGCGACGACTTGCCGGAGCCGTTGCGTCCCATCAGCGCGATCACTTCCCCCGGCCCGGCCCGCAGGTCCACCCCGCGCACCGCCGAGACATCTCCGTAGCGGACCACCACCCCTCTCACGTCCAGTGCTCGACCGGTCACCGAGAGACTAGAACCCACCACCGACAATTTCGGGATCGACGACAGGCGGGACCGCAGCGGACCCGCGACCCGCCGCGCGTCCCGGACCGACAACGGCAGCGGTGACCAGCCCGCGAGCCGGCCCAGCTCGGCGATCGGGGGTGCGATCGGCGACGTCGCCAGGATCTCCGCGGGCGTCCCGGACCGCACCGATCCGTCGCCCGGCAGGTACAGCAGCCGGTCCGCGTACTGCGCGACGCGCTCCATCCGGTGCTCCGCCACGACCACCGTCGTCCCCAGGTCGTGCACCAGGCGGGTGATCGCCGCGAGGACGTCCTCGGCCGCGGTCGGGTCGAGGGCCGACGTCGGCTCGTCGAGCACCACCACGGACGGGTGGGCCGTCAGCACCGAGCCGATCGCCACCCGCTGCTGCTGGCCACCCGAAAGCGTCCGGAGTGGACGGTTGCGCAGTTCCGCGATGCCCAGCAGGTCCAGCGTTTCCTCGACCCGCTTGCGCATGACGTCCGGCGGCACCGCCAGCTGCTCCATCGCGTACGCGAGCTCCTCCTCGACGGTGTCCGTCACGAACCCCGCCAGCGGGTCCTGCCCGACGACGCCGACGACCGAAGCCAGTTCACGCGGGGGGTGCGCGGACGTGTCCAGGCCGGCGACGACCACGCGCCCCGCCAAGCGGCCGCCGGTGAAGTGCGGGACGAGCCCGTTCAGCGCGCCGAGCAACGTCGACTTCCCCGCCCCGGTCGGCCCGGCGACCAGGCACAACTCGCCTTCCTCGACCTCCAGCGACACGTCCGAAAGCACCGGCCGCGAGGCGTCCGGGTAGGTCACCGTGACCCTCGAGAACTCGATCACCGGACGACCTCCGACAACGACGGCGGTGGCGGCGCGACGAACGCCGGCAGCACCGCGACCAGCACGGACAGCGCGTGCACCCAGGAAACCTCCGGCCAGCGCAACGGGCTCAGCGACGGGAACAGCCGGCCCGGGTCGATCCGCGCGGTCGCGAACAGCAGCGCGCACGACCCGGCCCCGGCCACGACGACCAGCGTCTCCGGCCAGCCCCACGGGTCCGGCCGGTACGCCGTCCGCCGCACGCGCCGGCCGCCGAGGACGAACCCCGCGACCGCCACCACCAGCCCCGCGGCCAGCAGCGGCACGCCGAGCCACGACGACGTCCCGTCGAGCACGCCGTAGACGCCGACGCACACGCCGGTCAGCCCGGCCAGGACGCAGGCCGCGATCAGCACCCGCACCCCGCCGCTCAGGTACGCCCGGCGCCCGTAGCCCCGGGAATCCATCGCGGCCGCCAGCCGCAGCGAGCGGTCCATCGCGTCCTCCAGCACCGGCACCACGATGCCCTTGACCGCCCGCAGCCCGCGAGTCCGGCCCGCTCGCAGCCGCCGCGCGCGCCGGACGCGTTGCACGCTCTCGACGAGCTGGGGCGCGACCGTCAGCGCCACCGTCATCGCGGTGCCGACCTCGTAGAGTGCGCCCGGCACCGCCTTGAGCAGGCGTTTCGGGTTCGCGAGGGCGTTCGCGGCGCCGACGCAGACCACCATCGTCGCCAGCCGCAGGCCGTCGTAGAAGCCGCCGAGCAGTTCCTCGGCCGACGTCGGCCCGAGCAGGGACAACCCGGCGGCGAGCGGGATCCGCGGCAGCGAGAACAGCACGTGCCCGCCGTCTTCGCCGCCGACCAGGATCCGGAAGAGCACCCGCGAGGCGACGATCAACGCGCCGACGTACGCGTACAGCCGGAACGCCAGCGCCCAGGGCGCGTCACTCCGCCGGTTCGCGACCACGAACCCGGCGACGGCGATGATCAGGCCGAGCAGCAGCGGGTTCGTCGTGCGGCTGGCCGCGACGGCCAGCGTGAGCGCCCACGCCCACCAGGCGCCGGGGTGCAGCGCCCTACTGCGCACGCCGACGGCGGGCGACGACGATCCCGGCGCCGCCGACCACCACGATCACGACCGCGCCGATCACCAGGCCCCACGGGAACGAGCTGCCCTGCTCGGCGGGCGCGGGGGCGTTGGTGGCGGCCTGCCGCACCGGCGCCACCTTCGGCGGCGTCGGCAGGTCGTTCGCCGTCTTCGGCCGCGCGAACGCCCAGCCCTCGAACCCGCCGGCGACCGGCTTCGCGGTCTGCGCGCCCTCCTGGCTCGACGTCCAGCTGCCCCCGGCGGAGGCGTGCCAGTAGCTCCAGTACGCCGTCGCCGACGGCATCCCCGCGCACGACTCGACGTCGGGCCCGGGCTGCCCCGCGATCCGGCAGGCCACGGCCAGGCCGTACTTCTGCGAACCGGCGACCTCGACGCCGGCGTCCTGCAGGGCCGCGATGCCGTTCGCCGGCGTTCCGGGGGCGCAGCGGATCAGCGGCTGCGGACCCAGGTCGCCGAAATCGACGACCACCGTGACACCGCCGCCCTCCTGGCAGGTCCCGGCCGTGCCCGCCGCCGACGCGGGCGCGGCGCCCACGAAGGCGGCGCCGAACAGGAGAGCGCAGACGACGGCGAAACGGGAGGCGATCATGCAGGCACTTTAGCCAGGACGGCACCCGCCGAAGGTGCGGTTCCGGCGCGACGAGCACCACACCTAGACTGCGGGCCGTGGGACAGCTCATCGCGGACGGACAGCTGCGCGTCGGCCTGATCGGTGCCGGCCCGTGGGCGAAAACGGTGCACGCACCGGGCCTCGCGGATCACCCCGGCACGGCGCTGACCGCGGTCTGGGCCCGGCGGCCGGAGGCGGCGCAAGCGCTTGCGGAGACGCACTGCGCGAACACCGCGGGCAGCGTCGAGGAGCTGTTCGAGCAGGTGGACGCGGTCGCGCTGGCCGTCCCGCCGTCGATCCAGGCCGAACTGGGCGTGCGCGCGGCCGAAGCCGGGAAGCACCTGATCCTCGAGAAGCCGATCGCCGCCGACCTCGAAGGCGCGCGACGGCTGGCCGACGCGGTCGCCGCCGCCGACGTGGCCGCGCTCGTCGTCCTGACGCTGCGGTACTCGGCGCAGACGCAGGAGTGGCTCGCCGACCTCGCCCAGGCGGGCGGCTGGACGGGCGGCGGCGCGCGCTGGCTCTCCGGTGCCCTGCTCGGCGGCCAGTACGCGGCTTCGGAGTGGCGCCAGGACGACGGCGGCGCGCTGTTCGACATCGGCCCGCACGCGCTCGACCTCCTCGACGCCGCGCTCGGCCCGATCACCGGCGTCGTCGCCGCGCGGCGCAGCCCCGGCGACCTCTGGCACCTGATGCTGGCCCACGACGGCGGCGTTTTCAGCACCGCCACGCTCTCGTTGCGGCTCCCGGTGCAGCCGACCGTCGTCGAACTCGCCGTCTGGGGCCGGCACGGCTACCGGACGCTCGGGCGCAAACCGGGCTCGGCGCAGGAGTCCTACACCGCACTCCTGGACGACTTCGCGGCGATGATCGCCAGCGGCACGACGACCCACCCGTGCGACGTCCGGCGCGGCCTGCACCTGCAGACGCTGCTCGAACAGGCCCGGCAGCTCGCCGAGTAGTACACAGGCCCCTCTCGCACGTTTCCGTTGTCCGACAACGGTTTCTGTCGGCGTCCCCGATTTCTTCCACAGGGTTGTCCACAATCTCCACTGTGGACAGTGCGCCTCCTGACCGAACCACGGCGGGACAAACTCCGCCACCGGAAAGATCACCGAATAGTGCGGCTCGCTCGGACTGCCGAGTCGATCTTGCGATGCGAAGGTGATTTCGAGTGGAGGGGTTCCGAGAGAGGAGGCGCATGGAAGCCCTGCTTCGCGCCTTCTGGGGGATGATTCCGATTTCGGCGATCGCGCTGCCGTACGCGCTGCTCGGCTGGCCGCTGCTCGCGGCCCGGCGCCGCCGAAGACTCCCAGCCCGCTTCGCGACCGCGACAGCCGGCGTCGACTGTGCCGCGCTGCTCGTTGCCTTTCTGGTGTTCTGCCTGGTCATCATGCCGGTCGGCGACTCTTCCGAGAGCACGCTCGACCTCGTGCCCGGCTCCGACATCACCGCGGCTTTCGCCGACGACGGGTCACTCTGGCAGGTGATCGGCAACGTCCTGCTGCTCTGCCCGCTCGGTGCCCTGCTACCGCTTCGGCTGCGCCGGCTGCGCACGCTCTTCCGCATCGCACTGGCCGCGCTGCTCGCGTCCCTACTGGTGGAAGGTACGCAATATCTGATCCACTCCGGCCGGGTCACCTCGGCCGACGACGTCCTGCTGAACACCGTCGGCGCGACGCTCGGTGCGGCCTTGAGCCGCCGCGGGTGGCGTGCGCTCGACCCGCCACCACCGGCGCCGGTGGCCATCCCGGCGCAACGGCGGCGGATCTGCGAGTCGCCGACGCTCCGGATGCGCGTGCCGCGTTCGGTGTGGGACACGCGCTACGCCGCCGTCGCCCACCCTAAGCGCCGGTAAACCGGTTGCGGCCGGTGCGAAACTGAGGGCGAAGAGCCCCTTCGAGCCGAGGAATGACCGCCTATGCCTGGCGCCGCGTTCGGCGTCGGCCCCCGCTAGGCCCGACGCCCAGCGACCTGCCCGCGTGCCCCGTTCGGCGGCCGCGGTTCCTCGGCGTGCTTTTCGAAAGGCTCGAATGTCTGCCATCCAGACCTATGTCCGCAAAACGGCCCCGCACGGCCGTGAGACCGAGCGGGTCGGCCCGTTCCTGGCGACCTACTCGCCCGGTACGGCGCACCCGATGCTCAACTACGCGATCCCGGACGACGGCGCGAAGCCGGCCGCGGCCGAGATCGACGCGCTCACCAGCGCGTACCGGCGGCGGGACCTGCTCCCGCGGCTGGAGTACTTCACCGACATCGCCCCCGACCTGGAGAAACTGCTGGTCGGGGCGGGGTACGCGCTCGAACGGCGGGTGCCGCTGATGACCTGCGGCCCAGACGGGCGGGTCGACCGGCCCGTCCCGGCGGGGATCCGGCTGCGCGCGCCGGAGTCGGACGACGACTTCCGGCGGATGCGATCGGCGCAGAACACGGCGTTCGGCGAACCCGCGGAGATCGGCGACGACGAGGTCGAGCGGCTCAAGGCCGGCACCGGCGTGCGGCACCTCCTGGCGGAGGACGTCGCCACCGGAGCGGTCGTCGGCGGCGGCCTCGCGCTCGAGGTCGTCGACGGCACCACCGAGGTGGCCGGGATCGCCGTGCTCGAGCCGTACCGCGGGCGCGGGATCGCCGCGGCGCTCACCGCGCGGCTGACCGGGGAAGTCCACGAGGCCGGTGCCCACACCGCGTTCCTCACCCCCGGTGACCTGGGGATCGGGAACGTCTACGCCCGGGTCGGCTACCGGCCGGCCGGGGAGTGCGTGCACTTGTCCGCCGTTGCCGATCCGACCAAAAGCAGGCCGACGCCAGGCGGCACGCGACCGTAGTCACAAAGCGATGGCCGTGGCTGTGGTCGGATCGGCAACCAATCAGCACGGCTAGTCGTCGAAGCGGCCGGAGCGGCCTCGTTTCACGTCGCTCCGGCGCTTCTTCGACGCCAGGCGGCGCTCCTTGGAACCGCGGGACGGTTTCGTGGCGCGCCGCTTGGCCGGCGGCGGCGCCGACGCGTCGAGCAGCAGGTTCGCCAGCCGCCCGCGCGCCGCTTCGCGGTTCTGCAGCTGCGAGCGGTGCTCACTCGCCGCGATGGTCAGGACGCCGTCGACCAGCCGGGGACCGAGCGCGGCCAGCACGCGGTCGCGCAGGTGCTCCGGGATCGACGGCGACGCGGCGACGTCGAACGACAGCTCGACGCGCGAGTCCGTCGTGTTGACGCCTTGCCCGCCGGGGCCCGACGAGCGCGAAAAGCGTTCGCTGAGCTCGGCTTCCGGGACGACGAACCGGGAGCCGACCACGACGTCCCCGGTCGCCACCGTCAGAACCGCGGGTGGTCGCCCGAGAGCACCGCGCGCGGGCCGTCGACGTCGCCGGCCGGCTGCACGTCGCCCAGGATCCACGCCGGGACGTGCCGCGCGGTCAGCATGGCCAGCGCCCGGTCGACGTCCTCGGCACCGACGATCGCGACCATGCCGACGCCCATGTTGAAGGTCTTCTCCAGCTCGGCCCGCTCGACCTTGCCGCGCTGCCCGATCAGGGCGAACACCGGCGCCGGCGTCCAGGTGCCGCGCTCGAGGCGGGCGACCAGGCCGCGCGGCATGACGCGGGCGAGGTTCGCCTCCAGGCCACCGCCGGTGATGTGCGCGAACGTCCGGACCTCGGTCTCGGCGGCGAGCGCCAGGCAGTCCTTCGCGTAGATCCGCGTCGGCTCCAGCATCTCCTCGCCGAGGGTGCGGCCGAACTCCTCGACGTGCCCGTCGAGCGGCATCCGGGCGATGTCCAGCAGCACGTGGCGGGCCAAGGAGTACCCGTTCGAGTGCAATCCGGACGAGCCGAGGGCCAGCACGACGTCACCCGGACGGACCTTTTCCGGCGAAAGCAGTTGCGAAGCCTCGACGACGCCGACGCCGGTGGCCGACATGTCGTAGTCGTGCTCGCCCATCAGGCCCGGGTGCTCCGCGGTTTCGCCGCCGAGCAGGGCGCAGCCGGCCTGCACGCAGCCTTCGGCGATGCCGCCGACCAGCGCGGCGATCTTCTCCGGGTGCACCTTGCCGACGGCGATGTAGTCCTGCAGGAACAGCGGCTCGGCACCGGTCACGACCAGGTCGTCGACCACCATGGCGACCAGGTCGATGCCGACCGTGTCGTGCTTGTCGAGCGCCTGCGCGACCGCGATCTTGGTGCCGACGCCGTCGGTCGAGGACGCGAGCACCGGCTCCTTCCACTTGTCGAGCTTCAGGGAGAAGAGCCCGGCGAAGCCGCCGACACCGCCCATGACCTCGGGCCGCGTGGCCCGTTCGGCGTGCGGCTTGAGCAGCTCGACGGCTTGGTCACCGGCGTCGATGCTGACACCGGCGGCGGCGTACGTGGCGCTCGTGGACTCGCTCACGGTGGAAGGACTCCCTACTGGAAGGAACTGCTAGGGACGCCGGACGGCGTCTTCGGCACCGTACCCGGCGGGGCTGACCGGGGTCGCCGCGCCATTGACCGAGTCGAGGCTTTCGAGCAGGTGCTTCCCGATCAGCGCGTCCTCCGGGAGCGCGATCGGGTACTCGCCGGAGAAGCACGCCGTGCACAGCCGCGACTTCGGCTGTTCCGTCGCCGCGACCAGGCCGTCCAGGGAAATGTAGCCCAGCGAGTCGGCGCCGATCGAGCGCCGGATGCCGTCGGTGTCGACGCCGTTCGCGACCAGTTCGGCCCGCGACGCGAAGTCGATGCCGTAGAAGCACGGCCAGCGCACGGGCGGTGACGCGATCCGGACGTGCACCTCGAGCGCGCCGGCCTCGCGCAGCATCCGGACGAGCGCGCGCTGGGTGTTGCCGCGGACGATCGAGTCGTCCACGACGACCAGGCGCTTGCCGCGGATGACGTCGCGCAGCGGGTTCAGCTTGAGGCGGATGCCCAGCTGGCGGATGGTCTGCGACGGCTGGATGAACGTGCGCCCGACGTAGGCGTTCTTCACCAGGCCGGTGCCGTAGGGGATGCCGGACCCCTGCGCGTAGCCGATCGCGGCCGGCGTGCCCGACTCCGGCACCGGCATCACGAGGTCGGCCTCGACCGGCTGCTCGCCGGCGAGCCGCCGCCCGATCTCGACGCGGGTGGCGTGCACGCCGCGGCCGGCGATCGTGGTGTCGGGGCGCGCGAGGTAGACGTACTCGAAGACGCAGCCCTTGGGGTCGGGGTTCGCGAACCGGGAGGACCGCAGGCCGGCGGCGTCGATCGCGATGAGCTCGCCGGGCTCGACCTCGCGGACGAAGGACGCGCCGACGATGTCGAGGCCCGCCGTCTCGCTGGAGACGACCCAGCCGCGTTCGAGCCGGCCGAGCACCAGCGGGTGCACGCCGTGCGGGTCGCGGGCCGCGTAAAGGGTGTTCTCATCGGCGAACACCAGGCAGAACGCGCCCTTGAGCGTGGGCAGCAGTTCCATCGCCGCGGCCTCGATGCCCTTGTCGGCGGCGTTCGCCGCGAGCAGGCCGCAGACGAGGTCGGAGTCGCTCGACGAGCCGGTCAGCCCCGCGTGCGGCTTGAGCCCGGCGGCGATGGTGCGTTCGCGCAGTTCGGCGGTGTTGACGAGGTTGCCGTTGTGCGCGAAGGAGAGGCCGCTGCCGGTGTCGGTGGTGCGGAAGATCGGCTGCGCGTTCTCCCAGATGGTCGCGCCGGTGGTCGAGTACCGGCAGTGCCCGACGGCGATGTGGCCCTGCAGCGACTGCAGGATCTGCTCGTCGAACACCTGGCTGACCAGGCCGAGGTCCTTGAAGACCACGATCTGCGAGCCGTCGGACACGGAAATACCGGCGGCCTCCTGGCCCCGGTGCTGCAGGGCGTAGAGGCCGTAGTAGGTCAGCTTCGCGACTTCTTCCCCAGGAGCCCAGACGCCGAAGACGCCACACTCCTCACGGGGTTCCGGTTCGGGCTGGTCGGGCACGAGCTGCGGGTCGGAAACCACCGAGTAGCTCCAGGGAAGACGTGGTCAGGCCGGTTTCAGTGTAGACGGTGCGAACATGAGTCAGGCCCCGCCCGGAGTGGTTCTGACCACTTCGGACGGGGCCCGCAAGCTTGGGGTTCTTCAGCACGCATCCGGCAACGCGAGGATCTCGGAGAGCACCTGTGCGCCTTCGCCGCGGCGGCGCCAAAGCCACCGCTCCGGCTCGAAGATGTTGTCTTCGGTGCCGGGCATCCGGGTTGCCACCACGTCGTCCTCGGCGTTGAGCCGGACCACGTCCACCACGTCGTCGTGCACCCGCACGCCGACGACGGCGAGGACCTCGCCACGCTCGTCGGCGGGGTGGACGAACTGGTAACCGCGAGCCACCAGCTCCTGCAGTCCGGTCTCGATGTCGAAGACGGAGGCGACGGCCTCAGCCGAGGACATCGTCGAACTCACCGTCCTTGGCGCCGGCCAGGAAGGCCGCCATCTCCGCGCGCGTGTAGACGAGCGCCGGGCCGGTCGGGAAGCGCGAGTTGCGCATGGCGATCTCGCCGCTGGACAGCGGCGCCACCTCGACACAGTTGCCGTAAGCGCCGCTGTAACTGGCCTTGCGCCACTGCGCACCGGTCAGCAAGGTCGCCGGGATACCGTTTTCGAATCGCTCAGCCACGTTCCCACCTCTCGAAGCGGAATATGCCCCGGGCGCCGCGTCTGCATGTGCATTTGCCCGCGTGTCGAAGGCTAGCACGTGTGCCTGCAATGGTAAATGCACGTGCAGAAGTTCTTGCAAAGTTTTCGGACGGTAAAGAACCGCTGGGGATGGGTTCACCTATCGGGTGATCGGTAGGTGCTCTTTCGGGTTAACCACTACGAGTGGTTACCGGTGAGAGGGACGGGAATCGGCGGGCGGCTTCGAAGAGTGACGGTGGCGGGCGGCGGATGGGGCGTGCGGGCGATGTCATGAACGAGTCGTTCACCGCGCTGGACGTCATGAACGAGTCGTTCATGACATGGGCGGGCGCAGGTGAGGCGCGACCGAGGGTGCGCAGCGGCGTCAGATCTCCGCGCGACGCTTGGCCAGCAGGGCCCGGCTTCGCTCCGGGGTCTCCGAATCGACCGCGAGCATGTCGAGCGCGCGGCTGTACTTTTCGATCTCTTCGCGCTTCTCGATGTAGTGCGCGCCGGTCATGTACTCGACGTACGCGATGTTCGGCAGTTCCGGCTCGCCGAACCGCAGCAGGGAAAACGCGTGTTCCGCGGACAGGCCGCTGCGCGTGTACGGCAGGACCTGGACCGATACGTGCGGCAGTGCGCTCATCTCGAGCAGGAATTCGATCTGCTGCTTGAGGACCTTCACGCCGCCGATCGGCCGGTGCAGGACCGACTCGTCGAGGACCATCCACACGCGGGGCGCGTCCGGCCTGCTGAACATCTTCTGGCGCCGCATCCGCAGCGCGACCAGCTGGTCGACGCGCTCGTCGGCCATCTCCGACCGGCCGTGGCTGAAGATCGCTCGCGCGTACGGCTCGATCTGGAGCAGGCCCGACACGTAGATCGGCTCCCAGATCTGGATTCGCGCGGCGGCTTCTTCGAGGCCGACGAGGTCGGTGAACCAGTTCGGCATCGTGTCGCCGAAGCGGCGCCACCAGCCCGGCTCGTTCGACTGCTTGACCATGTCGAGGAACGTCTGGCGTTCCGTCGAGTCCTCGACGCCGTACATCGTCAGCAGGTCGGTGACGTCGCGTTCCTTGAAACCGACCCGGCCGAGTTCCAGCCGGCTGATCTTCGATTCGGACCCGCGGATGTTGTACCCGGCCTGCTGCCGGGTGATGCCGGCCTCTTCACGGAGCCGCCGCAGCTGGGAGCCCAGGATCATGCGGCGCGCCGTGGGGCCGATGTTCTGTTCTCCTGCGGACGCGTTCACCGCGTTCATTCCCGGACCTTCCGCGCTCACGTCACCAGGGGGTTCTAGCCCGACTACCGAAAGTACACGTTAACCCGTCCTGCGCAAAGAGGTGACCCGGTTTACCCCATGCGCGCGTCGGCCTACTCTACGTAGAGTACGAGACTTTCGACACAGAACTTGCGAGGTTCAAGATGCCCGACGCCGCGACCCGGACCGAACGAGTTCCCGTGGGGGTCGACCCGACCCGAGCGAGCATCGCGCGCGTGTACGACGCCTTCCTGCTCGGGAAGGACAACTACGAGATCGACCGGGAGGTCCTCGGCCAGGTGCAGAAGGCCGCCCCGGAAGCTCAGGACCTGGCGTTCGAGAACCGCGGCTTCCTCATCCGCGCCTGCCGCTTCCTCGCGAGCCAGACCGGCATCACCCAGTTCCTGGACCTCGGATCCGGCCTGCCGACCGCCGAGAACACCCACCAGGTCGTCCAGCGGATCAACCCGGAGACCAAGGTCGTCTACGTCGACAACGACCCCGTGGTCCTCGCCCACGGCCGCGCGTTGCTCGAAGAGAACGAGCACACCCACTTCGTCGCCGAAGACATCTTCGAGCCGGAGCGGATCCTCGAGAACGAGGTCGTCCGCGAGCACATCGACTTCAGCCAGCCGCTCGTGCTGCTGCAGATGGGCACCCTGCACCACTTCAAGGGCGACAAGGACCGGCCGAAGGCGATCATGAAGGAGTACGTCGACGCGCTGCCGTCCGGCTCCTTCGTGGGACTCAGCCACTTCTTCGACCCGCAGAACGAAGACTCCGAGACCGCGCGCCGCATGGAAGACTTCTTCGTGCACAGCCCGATGGGTTCCGGCACCTTCCGGACGCAGCAGGAGATCGAAGAGCTGTTCCCGGGGCTCGAAATGGTCAAGCCCGGCGTGACGCTGTGCGCCGACTGGTGGCCGGACGGCCCGCGGCTCAAGGAGCTCAACGTCGCGCAGCGGACGATCGCCGGCGGCGTCGGCCGCAAGCTCTGAACGCCCGTCCGTCAGAGGCGGACGAGGGGGAGCCAGTGGGAAAGGTCGGCCCGGGTGCCCGATGCGGACACCCGGCCGTCCGCCACGGCAGTGGTCCAGTCCAGTACGCCGGTGGCCAGTTCGAGCCACGTGCGCGGGTCCGTCTCGATCACGTTCGGCGGTGTGCCGCGGGTGTGCCGCGGCCCTTCCACGCACTGCACCGCCGCGAACGGCGGCACGCGGACTTCGACCGTGCGGCCCGGCGCGTCGGCCGCCAGCGCGCGCAGGCTGAGCCGCACCGCCGCCGCGAGCTCGGGCCGCGCCGGGTCCGGCGCATCGCCCCGCAGCCAAGGGAAAACCGCCACCACCGCCGCACGTAACTGTCCGGGGTCGACCGAACGCGAAGAGGCCATGGGCAAACAGTAGAGTGGCGCACCAAGAGTTTTCAGAGACACCCGAGAACGTGGGGATGAGATGGCGCAGCGGGACGAGGCGGATCGGATGGTTTCGCAGCAGCCCACCGGAAGCGGGCCCGATCGCCCCGGCAAGCACAGCCGCGCGGCGCGGCGCAGCGGCCAGCAGGCCCGGCGTTCCGGGAAGCACGGCACGCCCGAGATCACCGCGGAGATGCGGGCGAACGCCCGCGCCAACCCCGACAGCTGGCTCTACGTCATCGACGAAGCCTTCGACCCCAACGGGCCGGTCCCGTCGTGGGCGGTCGTCGGGGCCTACCCGGTGAACGGCGTCGGCGACGTGGTCGCGGACTTCCACCCCAACGACCGCTACCGGCCTTCGCCGAAGGCGCTGGGTTTCCCGGAGCCGTCGAACGACCTCGAGCAGCTGCTGCAGCTCGTCCGCACCGAGCACCGGCCGCCGTCGGACCTGCCGAAGGTCGTCCTCGACTCGACGCTGTTCGTCTACGCGATGTCGCCGGTGCAGCGCACGGTCATCGGGTTCCACAACACCGACGGCCGCGTGATGGTGCCGGCGTACACGCGCAAGGCGCTGGTGCCGGGCGAGTGGCCGCACGCCCGCGCCGTGCTGGGCCGCGACATCGTCAGCCTGCTCGGCGGTCACCCGGTCGCGATCAACCCGCACGACCTGATCACCGCCGTCGTGCCGGCCGAACACCTCCTGAAGGCGATCGCCGACGAACAGCGCTGACCTGCGGGTTTAACCCCATCGAGTGACCACCCGAGTCGCCGGATCGGCGACTCGGGTGCATCGTGAGGCCGGATGAGACTCACGAGATCGGTGGGGAGCATGAGGGTGCTGCGTCGTTCACCGGAAGTTCGCTCCCTGCTACCCCTCGCCGTCGCGATCCTGCTCCTCGCGGGCCAGACGCCGGCGACGGCCCAGGACGGCTACGCCGGAGCCGAGGAGCACTACGCGGGTTCGCAGATCGCCAAGGTCGAAGGCGTCGGCGCGGTACCCGGCGTGCTCTACGGGTCCGACGACCAGCAGCTCGGCCACGACGTCAGCGGGCACCAGGGCCCGGTCGACTGGCGGGGCGCGGCGAGCTCCGGCGCCAAGTTCGTCTACGTCAAGGCGACCGAGGGCACCGGCTTCGTCAACCCGCAGTTCGCCCAGCAGTACACCGGCTCGTACGACGCCGGCCTGATCCGCGGCGCCTACCACTTCGCGCGGCCGGACATCTCCGACGGCGCGTCGCAAGCGCGGTACTTCCTCGCCCACGGCGGCGGCTGGTCGGCCGACGGCCGGACGCTGCCCGGTGCGCTCGACGCGGAGTACAACCCGTACGGCGAAACCTGCTACGGCAAGGACGCCGCCGGGATGGTCCGCTGGATCAGCGACTTCTCCGAGACCTACCGCGCGGCGACCGGCCGCTACCCGACGATCTACACGTCGACGAGCTGGTGGAAGCGCTGCACCGCGAACAACGGCGGGTTCGGGGACAACCCGCTCTGGATCGCCCGCTACAACACCTACATCGGCGAGCTGCCCGCCGGCTGGGGCGTCCACACGATCTGGCAGTTCGCCGACCGCGGCACGCTACCCGGCGACCAGAACTGGTTCAACGGCTCGGCCGACCGGCTGCGCGCGCTCGCACTGGGCTGAACGGCGCAACACCCACGGTAATAGGTGTTAACCAGTCACCAATTGAAGATCGACTTCCCGAGAAAATCACCCACGCGTATACCCAATTTCACGGAACTGAGTGACAAACCGCCATCTCGTCCTCAACAATCGTGCCCGGGCGGCTACCTGCACATAGCCGCCCTCAGCGAGGGTTCTGTGAAGGGATTCGATCATGTCCACTTCCCGAAGAAGGCGGCTTTTCGCTGCCCTGGTCGTCCCGGCCACGCTGCTCCTGCTCGGCAGCACGGCGCAGGCGGCGACGTTCTCCCCCGAGGCCGACCCGGTCGCCGCGATCAACGCGGACATCGCCCAGCACAACCACGAACTGGGGTCGCAGATCCGGCGCGCCGAAGGCGACAAGTCGACACCGGACACGCAGAAGGCGGCGCAGCAACCGCAGCCCGCCCAGGCGATCCCCAACCAGGTGCTGGCCACCGTCGCCGGCATCGACGTCGCCAGCTACCAGGGCAACGTCGACTGGGCGAGCTGGTGGAACCAGGGCAAGCGGTTCGTCTGGACCAAGGCCACCGAGAGCACCAGCTACACCAACCCGTACTTCGCGCAGCAGTACAACGGGTCGTTCAACCAGGGCTTCATCCGCGGCGCCTACCACTTCGCCACTCCGAACACGGCGAGCGGCGCGGCGCAGGCCCGGTACTTCGTCGCCCACGGCGGCGGCTGGTCGAAGGACGGCAAGACCCTGCCCGGGGCGCTCGACATGGAGTACAACCCGTACGGCGCGACCTGCTACGGGCTGAGCAAGGCCGGGATGACGTCGTGGATCCTCGACTTCCACGACACCTACCACGCCCTGACCGGCCGGTACCCGGTGATCTACACGTCGACGAGCTGGTGGAGCAGCTGCGTGAGCGGTGACTTCTCCAGCACGGCCCCGCTGTGGGTCGCGCGGTACGCGTCGTCGGTGGGCACTCTGCCCTACAACTGGAGCTACTACACCGTCTGGCAGTACACCTCGAGCCCGCTCGACCAGGACACCTTCAACGGTGCCTACGACCGGCTCCAGGCGCTCGCCACCGGCTGACCCGCATCACCCGGCTCCCGGATCGTGACGACTTCGCGTCGGCCCGGCCGGGAGCCGGTTTCATGCCGTACCGTCCGAGCTTGCAGAATGCTGCTCACCACGTCCTGGGGGAACCGCACGGGCCTTGCGGACGTCGGAAGCGCACGAACACCCAGCGCCCGGAAGGCATGAAAGATGACGTACCCGCCTCAGCCGGGCCAGCCCGGCCAGCCCGACCCGTACGGCCAGCAGCCGCAGTCCGGCGGCTTCCCGCAGCAGCCGTACCCGCAGCAGGGCGGGTGGGACCCCAACCAGCAGCAACAGCCGTACCCGACGCAGCAGTACCCGCAGGGCTGGGACCCGAGCCAGCAGCAACAGCAGGGTTACCCGTCGGGCGGCTTCCCGGCGAGCCCGCAGCCGCAGTGGGGCGACCCGAACGCCCAGCAGCAGTCGGCGTGGGCGGACCCGAACGCGCAGCAGTACGGCCAGCAGGCCTGGGACCCGAACCAGGGCGGCCAGATGTCCGGCTGGGACCCGAACCAGGCCGGCTACGCGCAGGGCTTCGGCGGGCCGCCGGCGCCGCCGAAGAAGAGCAAGACCGGGATGTGGATCGCCGTCGGCGCCACCGTGGTCGTCGTGCTGGCGGCGCTGGGCGTCACCGGCTTCGTCGCGCCCGGGTTCTTCCTTTCCAAGGACGACAACACGAACGTCGCGGCCCCACCGTCGTCGAGCACGTCCGCGAAGCCGACTTCGCCGAAGACGACCACGCCCAAGAAGTCGACGACGCCGACCTCCAAGGCCCCGACGGGTTCCGGTGCGTCGGACGCCAAGGCGGTCCTGCAGGGCTTCATCGACAAGCTGAACTCCGGCGACAAGACCGGCGCGATCGCGCTGGGCTGCGCCGACTCGAAGGACCTGCTCGGCTCCTGGCTCGACACGTTCCTCAAGCCGCCGCTGAAGCTGGAGCTCGGCGAGGTGCCGGACGACGAGTACCTGGTCGAGGGCCAGGTCACCGGGACGTCCGCCGGCAAGAACGTCAAGGGCACGTTGAGCGCGACGAACTTCGACGACAAGGGTTTCTGCGTCAGCACCATGCTGGTTTCCTGAGCGGGTGAAGCTGTGGCGATCACCGCTGGCGTGGACGTTCTTCGCGTCGCTGGTGCTGCTGGCGGGGGTCGGCGGCTGGCTGCTGACCGACCCCGCCACCAGCCGCAGTGACGCGCTGAAGACGGGCGGCCTCGCCGGCGGCGCGATCGTGGCGCTGTACGCGCTGTGGCTCAACGACCGGCGCCGCCGGGTCGAGGAACGCCGCCAGGACATCGAGCGACGGCGGCACGAACTCGAGGCGCAGCGCGCCGAACAGGACCGCGAGCGGGTGGCGGACGAGCGGTTCGCGAAGGCGGTCGAGCTGCTCGGCCACGCGGCGGACCAGGTCAGGGTAGGCGCGCTGCACGCGTTGGCGGGGCTGGCGCGAAGCCGCCCGGAGTACACGCAGACGGTGCTGGACGTCCTGTGCTCGTACCTGCGGCGGCCGTTTTCCCACACCCGGCCCACGGGCGCCGATCCCGACCCGGAGCAGGAACGCGAACTCACGGTCCGGCTCACCGCGCAACGGCTGGTCACCGACCTGCTCCCGGCGCGCGACGACGAAGCCCCGGCCTACGACCTGGACCTGACCGGCGCCCGGCTGGAGTACCTCGACCTCTCGGGCAAGCTGATCGGCGGCCTGCTGCTCCGGTACGCGTCGCTGCACAGCAGCACGAACCTGAGCGGCTGCCGCTTCAAAGGCCGGGTGTACTTGACCGCCGCCGGTACCGAAACCGGCCGCCTGGTGGGGTACTTCCGGTGCCGCGGCGCCGTTTTCGAAAGTCACGCGTGGTTCAGCGGAACGGCTTTCGCCGAGGACGCGGACTTCACGGACACGACGTTCGCCGGACCGACCACGTTCAAGGAGGCGGAGTTCGCCAAGGACGCGGTGTTCGCCGGGGCCGTCAGTTCAGGCTCCCTCGACCTTCGGCGGGCTACTTTCGCCGGGCAGACCGACCTGCGGTTCGCGTCGCTGCCGGAGTCGGTTTCGCTGTACAACACGCGGGTCCAGGCGGAGAAGGACGTGCAGCTGCCGGACGTTTGGGACGTCGAGCAACTCCGCGACGGGGACCTGCGGATCGTCGCGAAGCACGGCTGAGCGGAGGGCACCGGCCGGAGCCGGCGCCCTCCGGGGCTCAGTCGAACAGCGCCGGCAGGGCGCCTTCCCAGGCTCCGCGCAGCTCGTCCAGCGAGAACTCCGTGATGCCCTGCAGTTCGAGCGTGCCCGATTCCGGGTCCACCACGCCGGTCTTGCGCCACGGGAGGCCGCGCGCGGTCAGCATCTCCGTGAAGCGCAGCTCTTCCGTGCGCGGGACCGCCACCAGGACGCGGCCGGCCGACTCGGAGAAGAGCTGGACGAACGGGTCCTGGTCGCTGTCCAGGAAGATCCGGGCGCCGCACTGTCCGATGAGGATGGTCTCGACCAGGGTCTGGATCAGGCCGCCGTCCGAAAGGTCGTGCGCCGCCGAGATCATGCCGTCGCGGGAGCCCGCCACCAGGATCTCGCCCAGCAGCTTCTCGCGGGCCAGGTCGACCTTCGGGGGCACGCCGCCGAGGTGGCCGTGGAGCTCGCGGGCCCAGGCCGAACCGTCCAGTTCGTCGTGCGTTTCGCCCAGCAGCAGCAGGGTTTCGCCCGCTTCCGCGCCGATGCCGGTCGGGATGCGGCGGGTGACGTCGTCGATCACGCCGAGGACGCCGATCACCGGGGTCGGCAGGATCGCCGTCGAACCGGTCTGGTTGAAGAAGCTCACGTTGCCGCCCGTCACCGGGATGCCGAGCTCGACGCAGCCGTCCGCGAGGCCGTGGACCGCCTGCTCGAACTGCCACATCACGCCCGGGTCGGTGGGAGCGCCGAAGTTCAGGCAGTCCGACACCGCGACCGGGGTCGCGCCGCCCGTGGCCACGTTGCGGTACGCCTCCGCCAGCGCCAGCTGCGCGCCGCGGTACGGGTCGAGGTAGACGAACTTGCTGTTGCAGTCCGTCGCGACCGAGACGCCACGGCCACTCGACTCGTCGATCCGGATCATGCCGGAGTCCGACGGCTGCGAAAGCACGGAGTTGCCGCGCACGTACCGGTCGTACTGCGAGGTGACCCATTCCTTCGACGCCTGGTTCGGCGACGAGATCAGCCGCAGCACGTCCGCGCGCAGTTCGTCCGGAGTGGACGGACGCGGCAGCTTCGCCGACGTGTCCGCGATCAGCGCGTCCTGAGTGGACGGACGCTCGATCGGCCGGTCGTACACCGGGCCCTGGTGGGCGACCGTGTGCGCCGGGACGTCGACGACGACCTCGTCGTTCCAGGTGATCACCAGGTGCTCGCCGTCGGTGACCTCGCCGATGTCGGTGGCGATGACGTCCCACTTGCGGCAGACCGCCATGAACGCCTCGACGTTCTCCGGCGAGACGACCGCGCACATGCGCTCCTGCGACTCGCTCGAGAGCACCTCGGCGGGGGTCATCCCGGTGGCGCGCAACGGAACGCGGTCGAGGTAGATGTGCATGCCGCCGTCGCCGGCCGCGGCCAGCTCGGACGTCGCGCAGGACAGGCCGGCGCCGCCGAGGTCCTGGATGCCGACGACGAGCTTCTGCGCGAACAGCTCGAGGCAGCACTCGATGAGCACCTTCTCGGTGAACGGGTCGCCGACCTGGACGCTCGGCAGCTTCTTGCGGCCGCCCGAGGACTCGTCACCCGAAAAGGTGTCACTCGCCAGGACGGAAACGCCGCCGATGCCGTCGAGGCCGGTGCGCGCGCCGAACAGGATGATCTTGTTGCCGGTGCCGGACGCGAACGCCAGGTGCAGGTCTTCGACGCGCATCGCGCCGACGCACAGGGCGTTCACCAGCGGGTTGCCGGCGTAGGACGGGTCGAAGACGAGCTCGCCGCCGATGTTGGGCAGGCCGAGGCAGTTGCCGTAGCCGCCGACGCCGGCGACGACCCCGGGCAGCACGCGCTTGGTGTCGGGGGCGTCGGCCGGGCCGAAGCGCAGCGCGTCGGCGACCGCGAGCGGCCGCGCGCCCATCGCCATGATGTCGCGGACGATGCCGCCGACGCCGGTCGCGGCGCCCTGGTACGGCTCCACATAGGACGGGTGGTTGTGGCTCTCCACCTTGAAGGTGACCGCCCAGCCCTCGCCGATGTCGACGACGCCCGCGTTTTCGCCGATGCCGGCCAGCATCTTGGCCTTCATCTCGTCGGTGGCGGTCTCCCCGAAGTACCGCAGGTGCTTCTTCGACGACTTGTAGGAGCAGTGCTCGCTCCACATCACCGAGTACATCGCCAGCTCGGCATCGGTGGGCCGGCGGCCGAGGATCTCCCGGATGCGGGCGTACTCGTCGTCGGCGAGGCCCAATTCACGATACGGCTGGGTGTGCTCCGGGGTCGCCCCGGCGCGCTCGGTGGTGTCAACGGTGCTGGTCACGGTGTCCGTGTCAGGGTTCGCCACGGCCGCCAGGATACGGGCAGGCCGGTGGCGCCCCGGACGGTGGGCCACCGAAATCGGACGGCCCCCGGCGGGTGTGAGCGGCGCGACACCGCGGCCCGGCATGGGGACGACCCGGGGCGCCCCCGAGTGCGCGGGCCCGGAATTGTCGGACCCCGCGAGTAACGTTGAAACCGGGGGTCCCCCGAGCCGCGCGGCGCGAAAATCGGTCGCCTTCGCCCGGGTGTCGGCTTACCGTCGACAATCGTGCTTTCCGCCACATACCCCCTTCCGCCGCTGCGGCTGCCCGCACGGCCGAGCGCGAGCCGCTTCCTGCTCGCCGTCTTCCGGGCCCGGCTCGGGACGGTGCTGGGCGCCGCCGCGATCGGTGTCGTCTGGGCGCTTCCCGGCGCGCTGCTGCCGCTGGTCGTCGGCCAGGGCATCGGCGCGATCACCGCGCACGACGGTGCCGCGGTCGGGCGCTGGGCGCTCGTCGCGGCCGTGCTCGGCCTGGTGCAGACGGTCTTCGGGACCTGGCTGCACTTCCTCAACTACGGCCTGTGGCTGCACGGCGCGGGCACCACCCAGCGGACCGTGTCGGCGCACACCACCCGCGTCGGCGCCGGGCTGCGCGAGCAGACGACGACCGGCAACCTGGTCGCCGTCAGCACCACCGACATCAACCACATCGGGAACACGGTCGAGATGACCGGGCGGGCGTTCGGCTCGCTGCTGGCGTTCGTCGTGGTCGCGGTCTGGCTGGTCTCGACGTCGCCGCTGCTGGGCGTGGTCGCGCTGGTCGGCGTGCCGGTCGCGGTGCTCGGCATCGGCCCGCTGCTCGCCCCGCTGCAGAAGCGCAAGGCGAAGCAGCGTGAGCAGCGCGGGGACGTCAACGCGCTGGGCGCGGATATCGTGTCCGGCCTGCGGATCCTGCGGGGCATCGGCGGCGAGCGGCGGTTCTTCACCCGCTTCCGGGAGACGAGCCAGCGGGTGCGGCGGGCCGGCATCGAGGTCGGCAAGGCCGAGGCGTGGCTGGCCGCGGCGGAGATCGCGCTGCCCGGCCTGGTCACCGTGGTGATCACCTGGCTCGGCGCGCGGCTGGCCGTGGCCGGCTCGATCGGAGTCGGGCAGCTGGTGGCGTTCTACGGCGTTTCGGCGTTCCTGATCTGGCCGGTCACCGCCGCGACGGAGGCGGTCGGCTCGATCACGTCCGGGCTGGTCGCGTCGCGGAAGGTCGTGGCGCTGCTGGCGATCCACCCGAAGCTGGCGGACCCGGAGACGCCGGAGCCGCTGCCCGACGGGCCGCTGGAGCTGGTGGACACCGAGTCCGGGGTGCGGGTCGCGCCCGGCAGGCTGACGGTCGTCGACTTCGGCGCCGACGGCGAAGCGGTGGCCGACCGGCTGGCCCGGTTCGCCGACCCGGCCGAGGGCGAAGCGGTGCTGGTCGGCGGCGTCCGGGCGGAGCGGGTCGCGCTCGCGGAGCTGCGGCGGCGGATCGTCTACGCGCACAACCAGGACATCTGGTTCTCCGGCGTGCTGCGCGAGCAGCTGGCGCCGGCGCGGACGTCCGGCGTCGACCTCACCGAAGCGCTGTACGCGGCCGACGCCGACGACATCGTGGAGGCGCTGCCCGAAGGCGTCGACGAGGTGATCGGCGAGCGCGGCCGCGAGGTGTCCGGCGGCCAGCGGCAGCGGCTCAACCTGGCCCGCGCGCTGGCGACCGACGCCGACGTCCTGGTGCTGGACGAGCCGACGTCGGCGGTCGACGCGCACACGGAGGCCCGCATCACCGAGCGCGTCGCGGCACTGCGCCGCGGCCGGACGACGGTGGTGTTCAGCCAGAGTCCTTTGTGGACACATGTGGCGGACGAAGTCTTCACGGCGAAAGTAGTGACGGTATGAAACGGCTTCCCACGGCGTCCCGGCGGGACGTCCGCCGCTGGGCGCGGCGCACGGTGGTGGTCAACAAACGCGAGTTCGGCCTGCTGCTGGGCGCGCTGGCGGTGGCCACGGTGATCGGGCTGGCCGGGCCGCAGCTGCTCGGCTCGCTCGTCGACGACGTCGCGGCCGGCACCACCACCGGCCACGTCGACCTGCTCGCGGTGGCGTTCGTCGCGATCATGGCGCTGCAGGCGCTGGCCAGGAAGATCGCGCGGATGCGCGGCGCGGTGTTCGGCGAGCAGGTGCTGGCCAACACCCGCGAGGAGTTCGTCGGGACGGCACTGCGGCTGCCGCTCGGCACCGTCGAGGCGGCGGGCACCGGCGACCTGCTCAGCCGCGCCACCACCGACCTCGGCCGGATCGACCACGCGGCGCGGTTCGCGGCGCCGGAGATCCTGGTCGCGGCGGTGACCGTGGTGTTCACGGTGATCGCGATGGTGCTCACGTCGCCGCTGCTCTCGCTCGGCCTGCTGGTCGCGGTGCCGCTGCTGGTGCCGGTCAACGTCTGGTACCAGCGGCGGATCCCGGCGGTCATGCAGTGGATGCTGGACCGCTGGGCGGACCTGACCACCAGCGTCCACGAGACGGCGGAGGGCGCGCGCACGGTCGAGGCGCTCGGGCTGACCGAGCGGCGGGTCGGCGCGGCGTACGACGCGCTGGACCGCAGCATCCACGGCGAGCGCCGGATGCGCGCGCTGCAGCTGCGCTGGCTGCCGTCGCTGGAGATCAGCTACGTCGTCCCGCTGGCGGTCATGCTGCCGCTCGGGCTGCTCGCGTACACGCGGGGCTGGGCCGGGCTCGGCGAGATCACCACGATGCTGCTGTACATGCAGGCGATGGCGGCGCCGCTGAACGAGGCGCTGTTCTGGCTGGAGGACCTGCAGGTCGCGGCGGCCGCGGCGCGCCGGATCCTCGGCGTCCACGCGGTGGCCTCCGAGGAGGCGCCGAAGGTGCAGGAGGTGCCGCGCGGGCGTGACATCGACGTGCACGACGTCCGGTTCGCCTACACCGCGGACCGCGAGGTGCTGCACGGCATCGACCTGCGCGTCCCGCGGGGCGAGCGGCTGGCGATCGTCGGCCCGTCCGGCGCGGGCAAGTCGACGCTCGGCCGGCTGCTGGCGGGCATCGCGGCGCCGTCGTCGGGTTCGGTGCGCATCGGCGGCCAGGACGTCTCGGCACTGGCCGACGACGTCCTGCGCGGCGAGGTGCTGCTGCTGACCCAGGAGCACCACGTCTTCTCGGGGACGCTGCGGCAGAACCTGGCGCTGCCGGCCCGTCGCGCGGGTGGCGACTGGACCGACGAGGAGCTGCTGGCGGCGCTGACGTCGGCGGGCGCGTCGGACTGGGTCGCGACGCTGCCGTCCGGGCTGGACACGAAGCTGGGCTCCGGCGAGCACCCGGTGCCGGCGGCGATCGCGCAGCAGCTGGCGCTAGCCCGGGTGGTGCTGGCCGACCCGCACACGCTGGTGCTGGACGAGGCGACGTCGCTGCTGGACACGGGCTCGGCGCGGGACCTGGAGCGGTCGTTGAACAGCGTGCTGTCCGGGCGCACGGTGATCGCGATCGCCCACCGCCTGCACACAGCGGCGGCGGCCGACCGGGTGGCGGTGGTGGAGGACGGCCGCATCACGGAACTGGGGCCGCACTCGGCCCTGCTGGCGGCGGGCGGCTCGTACGCCCGGCTGGTGGCGGCGGCTTCGTAGTCCCGGAAGCCGCCTCAACCGCGGGGCCGGGTCGGGCGTGTTCACGATGCCGGGGCACACCCGGCCCGACCCTGAGGAGAAGCCCGATGACGTCGACACGCCGAGCCCCGCGAGCCGGGGCGGCCGCCGCCGGGATCGCGATCACCGCCGCTGCGATGGCGGCCACGCCGGCCGCGGCGGCGACCTGGCCGAACGACAGCTTCGACCTGTGTCCCACCACTTGCGCCGTCGGCGGCACCCTGGGTGGTGTCGCGTGGGGCAACCGGACCGCGACCGTGCAGGGCACCATGACCGACATCGAGGGTTCCGGCACGACCGTCTACTTCGAGGCCTACGCGGGCTCGGTGAAGATCGACAGCACGACCCGGAGCACGCCCGCCGACAAGACCGAGCCGTTCCACTTCACGATCGGGGACCCGGACCGCGTCGGCGGCTTCGACCGCCTCAAGATCCAGGTGTGCCAGGGCGGGCCCAGCTGGTGCAGCAGGCCGGTCAACGCGGACCGCGACGGGGTGGCCGAGGCGCTGTCCAGCCTCTGAACGCGACCAGCCGGGACACCTCAGGAGGTGCCCCGGCTGCTTCGCGTCAGGCCTTGACCAGCGCGTCCACCGCGCTGAAGAACATCCCGAGCCCGTCGTCCGACGGGCCGGTCAGCGCGTCGATCGCGTGCTCCGGGTGCGGCATCAGGCCGACCACGCGGCCGTTTTCGCTGCGGATGCCCGCGATGTCGTTGCGGGAGCCGTTCGGGTTGCCGCCGACGTAGCGGAACACCACGCGGCCCTCGCCCTCCAGCTCGTCCAAAGTGGACTGCTCAGCCATGTAGCAGCCGTCGATGTTCTTCATCGGGATGAGGATCTCGGCGCCCTCTTCGTAGCGCGTGGTCCACGCCGTCGAGGTGTTCTCCACCCGGAGCCACTGGTCGCGGCAGATGAAGTGGAGGCCCTGGTTGCGGATCATCGCGCCCGGTAGGAGCCCGGCCTCGCACAGGATCTGGAAGCCGTTGCAGATGCCGAGGACCGGCATGCCGCCGCGGGCCGCCTCGATCACCGGGGTCATCACCGGGGCGAAGCGGGCGATCACGCCCGCGCGCAGGTAGTCGCCGTACGAGAAGCCGCCCGGGACGACGACCGCGTCGACGTCGTGGAGGTTCTCGTCCGCGTGCCAGAGCGGGACCGCCTCACCGCCGGCGTAGCGGACCGCGCGGGCCGCGTCGCCGTCGTCCAGGGTGCCCGGGAAGGTGATGACGCCGATGCGGGCGCTCACGCCTCCACCCGCTTGATGGTCCACTGCTCGATCACCGGGTTCGCGAGGAAGCCCTCGGCGATCTTCTCGAGCGTCGCGTCGTCGACCGTGTCGTCGACCTCGATCTCGAAGTGCTTGCCCTGGCGGATCTCCTTGATCCCGGTGAAGCCGAGGCGGCCGGCGGCGCCGAGCGCGGCCTGCCCCTGCGGGTCGAGGATTTCGGGCTTGGGCATGACGTCGACGACGACTCGGGCCACGGCAGGCTGCTCCTTATTCACGCAGGTCGTGGGTACCGGGCCAGCATAGTTGACCCTGTTCGCCGCCCTCGCGCCCAGGTGGCGAGGGCCACCGGAAAACCTAGACTGGCCGAGGGCGCGGCGCTGCGCCATGATGAGTCGTTGACATCTCGCCAACAGGAGGCACCGTGGCCGTCCAGGAGTCCTTCGACTACGTCATCGTCGGCGCCGGCAGCGCGGGCTGCGTGCTCGCCAACCGCCTGACCGAAGACCCGTCGGCCCAGGTCCTGCTGCTCGAAGCGGGCGGCGAGGACACCGCGGACGAGATCCACATCCCCGCCGCGTTCCCCTCGCTGTTCAAGACCAAGTGGGACTGGAACTACGAGACCGTCGAGCAGAAGCACACCGGCAAGACGTCCTACTGGCCGCGCGGGAAGGTGCTCGGCGGCTGCTCGTCGATCAACGCGATGATCTACATCCGCGGCAACCGCGCCGACTACGACGGCTGGCGCGATTCCCACGGCGCCGAAGGCTGGGGCTGGGACGACGTCCTGCCCTACTTCAAGCGCGCCGAGGGCAACCAGCGGCTCGGTGACCCGCTGCACGGCACCGACGGCCCGCTGCACGTCGAGGACCGGCGGTTCACCCACGAGCTGTCGCACGCCTGGGTCGACTCCGCCGTCTCGTGGGGCCTCAAGCGCACCGACGACTTCAACGGCGAAAGCCAGGAAGGCGCCGGCGTCTACCAGGTGACCTGCAAGAAGGGCCGCCGCTGGTCCACCGCGGACGCCTACCTGCGCCCGGCGCTCGAGCGGCCGAACCTCACCGTGAAGACGTCCTCACCCGCGACCCGGATCGTCTTCGAAGGCACCCGCGCGGCCGGGGTGTCCTATTTGGACAACGGCGTCGAGCGCACCGCGCACGCGTCCACCGAGGTGATCCTGAGCGGCGGCGCGGTCAATTCGCCGCAGCTGCTGATGGTCTCCGGCGTCGGCCCGGCCGAGCACCTGCGCGAGCACGGCATCGACGTCGTCGCCGCACTGCCCGGCGTCGGCGAGAACCTGCACGACCACCCGGCCTGCGGGATCATCTGGTCCACCCGCGGCACGACCGACCTCATCGACGCGGCGACCCCACGCGGTCTCGTCCGCTACCAGCTGACCAAGCGCGGCCCGCTGGCGTCGAACATCGGCGAGGCGGGCGCGTTCTTCCCGACCACGGCCGGCCTGCCCGCGCCGGACATGCAGATCCACGTGGCGCCGACGTTGTTCTACGACAACGGCATGCGCGAACCGACGGTCCCCGGCTTCACCTCGGCGGCGACGCTGGTGGACGTCGCGAGCCGCGGCCGGCTGCGGCTCAAGTCGGCGAATCCCCTGTGGAAGCCGGAAATCGACCCGGCGTACTACTCGGAGTCGCGGGACATGGAGACGATGATCGCCGGGCTGCGCGCGCTGATCGACATCGGGAAGTCGGGGCCGCTCAAGCGGTTCCTCGACCAGCCCTTCCTGCCCGCGCGGCACGACCTGAGCGACTCCGAGCTGGCCGAGCACGTCCGCGAGAACACGCAGACGCTCTACCACCCGGTCGGGACTTGCTCGATCGGGTCGGTCGTCGACCCCCAGTTGCGGGTCAACGGCGTCGAAGGCCTGCGCGTGGTCGACGCGTCCGTGATGCCCGTGGTGCCGCGGGGCAACACGAACGCGCCGACCATCATGGTCGCGGAAAAGGCGGCGGACCTGATCCGGGGCCGCTAGCGCTTGCCGTGCAGGATGGTCACCAGCTTGGCGACCAGCGCGTCGGTCGAGTCCTTGCGGGTGAACGACGTCAGCGTCAGCGGGGCCGTGAAGCGCTGACGCGCGATCGCCTTCGTGCGCGCGAACTCGCGCAGCCCTTCCGGGCCGTGGATGCGGCCGAAGCCCGAGTCGCCGACGCCGCCGAACGGCAGGGACGCGATGCCCGCGAACGACAGCGGCGCGTTGATCGCCGTCATGCCCGTGCGGAGCTTCTCGGCCAGCTCGACACCGCGGGACTTCGAGAAGACCGTCGAGCCCAGGCCGTACTTCGTGCTGTTGGCCAGCTCGACGGCTTCGTCCATGTCGCGGACCCTCGCGATCGTCACCGTCGGGCCGAAGGTCTCCTCCGTGACCGCTTCGGAGTCCTCCGGGACGTCGATCAGCACCGTCGGCTGCGCGTAGCGGTCGCCGACCGCGTCCTCGCCACCGAGGACCGCCTTGCCGCCGCGGGCCAGCGCGTCCTGGATGTGGCGCTTGATGACGCCGAGCTGCGAGGGCATCGTCACCGGGCCGTACTGCGCGGCCTCGTCCGAGCCCGCGCGGACGTCCTTCGACTTCTCGACGACCTTCGCGACGAACGCGTCGTGCACCTTCTCGTGGACGTACACGCGCTCGACGCCGATGCAGGTCTGGCCGGAGTTGGAGAACGCGCCCCACACCGTGGCGTCGGCCGCGGCGTCGAGGTCGGCGTCCGCGTCGACGAGCACCGGGTCCTTGCCGCCGGCCTCGATGACCACCGGGGTGAGCGTCTCGGCGGCCGCGGCCATGATGCGCTTGCCCGTCGCGGTCGAGCCGGTGAACGCGATCTTGTCGACGCCTGCGCCGACCAGCGCCGCGCCGGTCTCGCCGAAGCCGGTGATCAGCTGCAGCACCGGCTGCTCCGGGACGATCTCGGCGAACGCGTCGACCAGCCACTTCCCGACGCCGGGGGTGTACTCGCTGGGCTTGAAGACGACGGCGTTGCCCGCGGCGAGCGCGTACGCGATCGAGCCGAGCGGCGTGAAGACCGGGTAGTTCCACGGGCCGATCACGCCGACCACGCCCAGCGGCTGGTACTCGACGGTGGCGGCCTGGTTCGACATCAGCAGCCCGGCCGAGCGCTTCTGCTTGCCGAGGATCTTCTTCGCGTTCTTGCCCGCCCACGCGATGTGCTCGATGGCCAGGACGCTCTCGAGCTGCGCGTCGGCGATCGGCTTGCCCGTCTCGTCGCGGACCACCTGGCACAGCTGCGGCAGCCGCCGCGTCAGCACGCCCTTCCAGCTCTTCAGCCGCTCCGCGCGCCCGGCGAAGCCGAGTCCTTCCCACCACAGCGCCGCGACGCGCGCCCGCTCGACGGCCGCCTGCACGTCGTCCGCCGTGTGGATCGGGTAGGTTCCGACCACCTCGTCGGTCGCCGGGCTGAGCGAGTCGAAGGTTTCGCCGACCGACGTCGGCTTCGGCTGGACGGCAGTCATCGGCGTCTCCCGTGGGTCGAGGTTCAGCCCAGGTTACGACGTTACTGACACTGTGCCAATAGCTCGCGCGGGCTTCACCACCAGCATTCCACCGGCGATCGCCGCGGCAAAGACACCGAACAGCGGGGCGAGCCACAACGGCAGCACGCCGACCGCCAGCGAGCCCAGCCCGAAGCCGCACGCCTGCACGGTGAAGCTCAGCGAGAACCCCGCTGACCTCCGGTTCTTCGGCAGGAGCAGCTGGAGGTTGACCGACGTCGCGGCGACCAGTGGCCCGGTGCAGCCGCCGATGAGCGCGATCGACGCGATCAACCCCGGCCAGCCGAGGTCGGCGGCGAGCGCGAGCCCGCCTGCGACGAACCCGCCGAGGAACAGCCGCGGGTCGCCGGTCTTGCCGCGCCACGCGTAGAGCGCGCTGCCCAGGATGCTCGCCCCGCTCAGCACGGCGATGACCACCGGCGCGGCCGTTTCCGGCGCGCCGAGGCGCTGCACGAGCGGCAGCGGCGCGACCTCGATCGTCGAGAGCAGCAGCCCGACGGTGAACGCGCAGCACAGCCACGGCAGGTAGGTGAAGAGCGTCGCGGGCGGGACGTCGTCAGCGGATTCCACCCGATCGAGCTCACCCGCGCGGCGCGGGACGAGCGCGGCGGCGGCCACGCAGGCCACGGCCATCGCCGCGATCGGGACGAACGTGCCGGCCAGGTCGAGCAGGGCGACCAGCGCCGGACCGCCGATCAGCACGCCTTCGAGGATCATCGCGTCGACGGAGATGGCGCGCGGCAGCAGTTCGTCGTCCACCGCTTCGGCCAGGAGCGTCCGGAAGCCGCCGGACAGCGCGCCGGCCGAGATCCCGGGCAGCAGGACGAGGGCGAGCAGCACGGCGTTCGGCGCCCCGCTCGCGGCCGCCGTCGCCAGGGCCGCGAATCCGGCGGCGGTCAGGAGCAGCAGCGCGGGGAGCCCCCTGGCCGGCCCGACGCGGTCGAGCAGCCGCCCGACCGGCACGGCCCCGGCCATCTCGGCCACGACGAAGACCGACATGAGCACGCCACCCAGCCGGTACGACCCGGTCGTGGCCGTCGTGAGCAGGGTGAACGCGAGCGGCGCCATGGTCGCGGGGAGCCGGGCGAACTGGACGCCCGCCGACCAGCGCCAGTAGGCGCGATGGGTGAACAACGACATGCCTCCACGCTCTCCTGGCCGGTTCTTGAGGCACACTCATTCGGGTGAGAGCGAATCACCGATGATCGAGCTGGTCCTGACCGCGGCCGGGAGCCAGCGCGTCCGGTTCGCGATTTCGCCGTTGGAGGAGGTCCTCGGCGCCGTCCGGACGCTGCTCGGCGTCCGCACGCACCCGGCGCACCTGCCGTGGCTGTCCGGCGCGCCCGCCGTCGACGTGCCGGAGCTGGCCGCGGTGCTGAGCGCGCGGCACTACATCACCGAGTTCCTGAGCCCGCCGCCCGACGGCCCGGAGACGACGGCGGCGGCCCAGCTGCGGGCCGTGCGCGCGACGCCTCCGTCGCAGGTGGCGCTGGAGCTGAGGATGGTCGACGCGGACCTGTCGCAGCTGCCGGCCGACCCGGCGACCGCCCGCGACCTGCTGGCCGACCAGCTGGAGACGGTCTGGCACACGCTGCTCGCCCCGGAGTGGCCCCGCCTGCGCGAACTGCTGGCGGCGGACATCGCGTTCCGCACGCGCCGGCTGGGTTCGGGCGGCATCGCGGCGATGTTCGCGGAGCTGCACCCGCGGGTCCGGCTCGCCGGGACGTCGGTGCTGATCGACGTCCACGCCCGGGAGCGGCTGTCGATCGACTCCCGCGGGTTGCTCCTGATCCCGGCGGTGTTCGCGTGGCCGGGGGTCGGGGTGGTCACGGTGCCGCCGTGGCAGATTTCGGTGCTGTACCCGGCGCGAGGGGTCGCTTCGCTGTGGACGTCCGAGGTGGCGATGCCGGAGGCTTTGGCGGAGGTGCTCGGCCGGACGCGGGCGTTGTTGCTGGCTACGTTGGACCGGCCGGCCGCGACCACTGAGCTGGCCCGGCGGTGTGGCTTGGCGCCGGCGACGGTGTCGGCGCACTTGACGGCGTTGCGCGGGGCGGGGTTGCTGGCTTCGGAGCGGCGCGGGCACCGGGTGCTGTACCGGCGGACGGAACTCGGGGACGCCTTGCTCGCCGGGAAGCTTTGAGCGGATCTAGAAATCAAACCACTCGCACGAGGTGGTTTGTTTCACTCTTGAGCCTCAAGACCATGCCCACTCGTTGCTGTTCTGTGATCGAGCGAGCGACCAGCCGGGCCTCGACTTGTTCGACGCCCGATGTCTTGACGCCGACAACGTAGTCGTCGACACCTTCCTGTAGCCCCACGGGATCACAATGAACGAGATAGCCGACCGGAAGCAAGACCGAGTATTCGATGTAGTCTATCGGATGAGCGAATGTCACACCGCAAGTGTCAGGATTTCCATCCTTCATCAATGGCGCCCATTTACCCGGCCATTTCTTGTCGACCACCAAGCGCATGATTGCGCCTCGTCGCAACGGATGGGCAAAGTGCACGATCACTTCGAGCCTTCCATCATTGAGCCAGTGCGAGGTGACGTCCCACTGCGATGATCCCAGCCCCTCGCCTTCGAACGAACCGACCCCGATCTTCACGTGCCGACGACTTAACTGAGACTGCCCACGACCAGGTCCTGTTCGAATAGCGAAGAAGTCAAGCAAATCGGAATCCACAACTGCCGTCACGACGATTCGCTCGTCAGCGTCACCGTTCGGCTTCAAAACCGCAGACTCCTCCCATCGCGAAATTGTCCAACCCTGCTCACCGCGAACTTTCAAATAAGTGCAGTACCTTCCCAGAAGGCGCCGATCCAATTCCCGACCCCGTCGCGAGTCGGATCGATCCAGGAGGAGAACTCCCAGCAAGCCCAACACCGCCAGGACACCCGCGACAAGAAACCCCGCCTTGATCGCCAAATTGCCGAGCAGCCCACTCAACAGCACGCCGAATCCAAGGATTCCCAGGATCCCTCGCGCAAGACCGGCGAGCCCGAGTCGCACAAGCTGACCTTGGAGCCAGCCAAGAAATTCGTCGAACACGCAGACCGACCCCCTTCAGCAGCGGGCACCAAGGGACAACGCTAACAACCTCTCGACATATTGCATCCAGGTCGTTTCGGTCATCACGCACAATTGTGACATTTCCGAGGCTCTCGATCGCAGTTCACTTCGAGCCGTGGAGCAGAGTCGAGTCGGACTACCGAGAGTGTTGGCGAGGTCACGGCATCCGGGACTAGGCTGGAATCGTCCACCCCGCAAAGGAGAACCATCGATGCGTATCGTCCATTTCGGACACGCCTGCCTGCTGCTGGAGACCGGCTCCGAGCGGATCCTGATCGATCCCGGCGCGTTCTCCACCGGCTTCGAAGGGGAGCGGGAGCTGTCCGCCGTGCTGGTCACGCACCAGCACTTCGACCACCTCGACGTCGAGCGGCTGCCGAAGATCCTCGAGGCCAACCCGGAGGCGAAGCTGATCGTCGATCCCGGGTCCGCCGAAGCCGTCCAGAAGCTCGGCGTGCAGTTCGACGTCGCCAACGTCGGGGACGCCTTCGCCGTCGGGGACACCTCCGTCAAGGCGGTCGGTGGGGAGCACGCGGTCATCCACTCCGACATCCCGGTCATCCCGAACATCGGGTACGTCTTCGACGACGGCGCGTTCTTCCACCCCGGCGACTCGTTCTTCGTGCCGGAGCAGAAGATCGACGTGCTGGGGCTGCCGACCGGGGCGCCGTGGCTGAAGGCCGGCGAAGCCGTCGACTACCTGCGGGCCGTCGCGCCGCGGGTGGCCGTGCCGATCCACGAAGCCGTGCTCGCCAACCCCGCCATGCACTACGGGCTGTTCGGGAACCTCGCGCCCGAAGAGACCGAGGTCAAGGTGCTCGAACGGGCCGAACCCGCGAAGTTCTAGGCCGCGACCGTGCGCAGCGAGCCGTAAGTCGCGCCGAACGCGCGGTTCTCCAACGACACGTCGACCGCGTCCAGGAGGGCCTGGCGGAGGCCGGGGCGGGTGAGGTCCGTGGCTTCCACCCCCAGCCGGACCAACCCGCCCCGGCGGGCCGTGCGGGCCGCTGCCAGCACCAAGGCGAAGCAGCGCACCGTTTCCGTGCGGTGTGACTGGCTCGTGAACTCACTCACGCGGGCGCGGCGCACCTCGCCGGTCACGAGGTCGCGCACCGCGCCGAGGTCCGCGCACAGGCGGAAGCCGTGCTCGGCCAGGGCCTGCAGTGTGCCCTGGGACGCGACCCAGCGCGGCGGGGCGAAGCCGTCGACGGCGAGGCCGGCGGTGTCCAGCAACGCCTTCGCCGCGATCAGCCGGAGGCGGGCCTCGTGTGCCGGCAGGGTCGCGAACTCCGCCTTCTTGCCCAGGTACACCGTGCGGTGGGTGGGTGTGACCGTGTGGTCGTATCCGTGCAGCAGCACCGAATCACCGCGGCGGGCGCGGGTGCGGACCCACTCCGTCACCGGCCCGTCGCCGGTGCGGGCCGCGTACAGCAGCGACAACGGCACCTTGCGGCGGTCGAGTTCGGCCGCGAGGTCGGCGCACCGGTGCAGCGTGCGCGGGGTGATTCCCGACAGCGAAACCAGCAAGCGAGCGTCCACACCACCCATTGGGACGCACGCGTCTGACGTCGCCGTGAACTGCGCAGAACGGGCGGACGACCGTTGCCGGAAGGGTCAGACGCCTTCACGCAGGAGCTGCACGGCCATCGCGATCCGGCCACGCAAGTCGGGGTCGGCGACCTGGCCGTCGGCGACGTCCGCGCGCGAGACCGGGATCCGGGCGCACGCCTCGTCGACGATCTTCGCGCCCGCGTACGTCAGCACCTTGCGCAGCGAGTCGTGCGCGTCGCGGCCGCCGGTCGGCGCGGCGATCGAGGACGCGTTGATCCACGCCACCGGCTTGCCGTAGATCTCGCCGCCGCCGACCGTCCAGTCCAGGAGGTTCTTGAACGAGCCCGGCAGGCCGCCCGCGTACTCCGGGGTGCAGATCAGGATCGCGTCGGCCGCCTTGATCGCTTCCCGGAGCGACGCGACCGCGGGGTGCAGCGGGTCGCGGTCGTCATCGGGGTTGAAGTGCGGCAGTTCGCCGAGACCGGTGTACGTCGTGCTCGTGGTGAGCGTCGCGACGGTCCCCAGCACCGCCGCATTGCCCGAGCCTGCTCGCAGGCTGCCGCAGATCAGCAGGATCACGCGGCCAGTCTGCCAGGGAAAGCCCGGTCACGCGGTGGTACGCCTCGATGTACCGGTCACGCGTCGCGGTCACCACCGCCGGGGGCAGTGCCGGCAGCGGGGCCACGCAGTTCCAGCCCGACGACGGGCCGACCAGCCAGTCGCGCACGTGCTGCTTGTCGAACGACGGCCGCGGGCGGCCGGGCCGGTGGTCGCCGTCGAGCCAGTAGCGCGCCGAATCCGGGGTCAGCAGCTCGTCCGCGAGGACCAGCCCGCCGTTCGCCCCGATGCCGAACTCGAACTTCGTGTCCGCGAGCAGCAGGCCCTGCTCCGCGGCCCGCGCGGCACCCCGCCGGTACAGCTCCAGCGACGCCTCGCGGACCTCTTCGGCGAGCGCGCGCCCGAGGACCGCCGCGAAGGTGTCGAAGTCGATGTTCTCGTCCGGTTCGCCGGGCCGTGCCTTGGTGGACGGCGTGAAGATCGGCTCGGGCAGCCGGGCCGACTCGGGCAGCCCGGCCGGCAGCGCGAGCCCGCAGACCGCGCCGGAGCGGCGGTAGTCGGCGTACCCGCGCCCGGACAGGTACCCGCGGACGACCGCCTCCACCGGCAGCATGTCGAGCCGCTCGACCAGCAGCCCGCGGCCGCGGAAGGACGCGGGGATCAGCGGCCCTTCGCAGGCCACCAGGTGGTTCGGGAGGACGTCGGCGAGCTCGCGGAACCAGAACGCGCTCATCGCGGTGAGCACCCGGCCCTTGTCCGGGACGGGGGTGGGGAACACGCGCTCGAAGGCGGAAATGCGGTCGGACGCGACGATCAGCAAGTGGTCGTCGCCCACGGCGTAGAGGTCGCGGACCTTGCCGGAGGCGAGCCGCTCGGGGGTGGGGAGGGGTGTCACGCACTGAACCCTAACCGGCACCCTCCGCCACCATGGATGATGCTGGCATGGCGTACGACTGGATCTCGGTGACCACCGACTACGGCCTGCGCGACGGCTTCGTGGCGGCCTGCCACGGCGTGATCGCGCGGCTCGCGCCCGCGGTGCGCGTGCTCGACGTGACGCACGACGTGCTGCCCCAGGACATCCGGCACGGGGCCATGGCGCTGGCCCAGACGGCACCGTTCCTCCCGGAGTCGGTGCACGTCGCCGTCGTCGACCCCGGCGTGGGCACGACCCGGCTCGGCGTGGTCGTCGTCGCCGGGGACGGGTTACTGGTCGGGCCGGACAACGGCCTCCTGCTGCCGGCCGCGCAGGCGCTGGGCGGGGTCCGGGCGGCGTACGAGCTGGCCGAGCCGTCGCTGCGGCTGCCGGTCACGTCGGCGACGTTCCACGGCCGGGACGTCTTCGCGCCCGCGGCCGCGCACCTGGCGCTGGGGGTCGCGCCCTCGGCGTTCGGCGACCCGGTCACCGACCTGGTGTCGATGCCGGAGCCGTTCGTCGCGGCCTTCCCCGGGAAGCTGGTGTCGGAGGTGCTGACGGTCGACCACTTCGGCAACGTCCAGCTCGCCGCGACCCCGGCCGACCTCGAGCTGTCCGGGCTGACCGGCGCGGTTTCCGTGCACAGCGAGCGGGTCGCGGTGACGACGGTGGTCGGCCGGACGTTCGCGGACGTCCCGGCCGGGGCCAGCGTCCTCTACACGGACTCGGCCGGGCGGCTCGCGGTCGCCGTCAACGGCGGTTCGGCGTCGGCGGTGCTGGGGCTCGGGCCCGCCCAGGAGTGCACGATCACCTCGTCGCCGACCGCTACCTGACCCGGGCGCAGCACGGCGGCCTTCATCCCGAAGACCACGCCGCCGTCGGGGTGCCGCCGGTAGGACGCCAGCGTGCGGATCGGCTCGGGGCCGGCCTTTTCGCCGGTCTCCTGGTCGACCATCGGCACGGTGCAGCGCACGCACTGCTTGGCGTAGCCGAATTCCGCGGTGCCTGCCCGCATCTCGCGGACCTCGTCTTCGGTGTGCGCTTCCGGCCAGCCGGAGATGACGACGTTGGGGCGGAAGCGATCCATCGGCACGGGCTCGCCACCGCGTTCGAGGATGCGCGCGTTCAGGCCGTCCAAAGAGGACTCCGAGGCGACGAGCAGCGCGTGCCCGTCGGCGAAGGCGGCCGTGCCCGGGTGCTCGCCGCCGGTGACGCGTTCGTGGTCCGGCGCGACCCGGATCAGCACCGACGGCAGGCCGAGCAGGTCCGAGAACCACTCGGCGGCGGCTTCTCCTTGGTGGACGCCTTCGCCGTGCCAGGAGAACGTCGAGCCGGGGTGGCGGGGGCCGTCGCGGCGGACGTCGATCGTGAGGTCGTCCCGGCCGGGCGCGGACAGCGTGAGCGTTCCGTCCAGCACGCGCGGCCGGACGGCGGCCAGCGCCGGGTAACGGCGCTGGCTGCGGAAGTCACCGTCCGGCGCGACGACCTGGAAGACCCGGTCGTGCGCCAGCCCGGCGGGCCCGACCTCGGTGGCCGGCACCGAAGTGCCGGCACACCCCTTGACCGGGTAGTACGTCAGCCGCGCGATCCTCGCCATGCCCGCAGGTTACCCGCGGGCACGGCGAGCACGCGTGCCGTTTTCAGAGCACCTGTGACAGGAATCGCTGCAGGCGTGGGCTCTGCGGCTCGTCGAAGACCCGGGCCGGTGGGCCCTGCTCCACGATCTTCCCCGCGTCCATGAACGCGACCTCGTCGGCGACGCTGCGGGCGAACCCCATCTCGTGCGTCACCACGATCAGCGTGAGTCCTCGCGAAGCCAGCCCGGCCATCAGGTCCAGCACGCCCTTGACCAGCTCGGGGTCGAGCGCGCTGGTGGCCTCGTCGAAGAGCATCACCTCGGGGTCCATGGCCAGCGCCCGTGCGATCGCGACGCGCTGCTGCTGACCGCCCGAAAGCGCGCTCGGCCGGTACGGCGCCTTGTCCGCCAGGCCGACCTCGGCGAGCCGGGCGCGGGCGATCTCCGCCGCTTCCTCCTTGCCGATCTTCTTCACGCTGCGCAAGGGCAGCACGATGTTGTCCAGCACGCTCCGGTGACCGAAGAGGTTGAAGTGCTGGAACACCATGCCGACCCGCTGGCGCAGCGCGTCCGGGTCGGACCTGATCACCGACTCGCCGTCGAGCAGGAGGTCGCCGGAATCGGGCTCCTGCAAACGGTTCACGCAGCGCAGGAGCGTCGACTTGCCCGAACCGGACGGCCCGATCACGCACGTCGTCCTGCCGCTTTCGACCTTGAGGTCGACGCCGCGGAGGACTTCGAGCGTGCCGAAGCTGACGTGGATGTCGCGCAGCTCCACACTGGACGAACGCACCCGGGTCGCGGTCACGACGTCACCTTCCCGCTGGCGACCAAGTCCAGCTCGTCGTCACCCGGCTCGTCCGCGCGCACCTTGCGCCCGGTCCGGAGCTTCTTGTCGATGTAGTTGACCAGGTGCGTCAGCGGCACGGTGATCACCAGGAAGAACACGCCCGCGGCGACCAGCGGCGAGAGGTTCCCGGTGTTGGCCGCGAGGTCCTGGCCGATCCGGAACAGCTCGCGCTGGCCGGACAGCAGCCCGAGGACGTAGACGAGGCTGGAGTCCTTGACCAGCGCGATGAACTGGTTCACCAGCGCGGGCAGCACCCGCCGGACGCCCTGCGGAATGATCACCAGCAGCATCGACCTGGTGTAGCTCATCCCGAGCGCCCGGCTGGCCTCCATCTGCCCCTTGTCGACGCTCTGGATGCCGGACCGGAAGATCTCGCCGATGTACGCGGCCGCGATCAGCGACAGCGCCAGGATTCCCATCGGGTACGGGTTCGTCCCGACGACGTCCCGCGCGAGCGTGCCGAGCCCCTGGCCGATCAGGAGGATCGTCAGGATGGCCGGCAGCCCGCGGAAGACGTCGGTGTAGACCCGGGCCGGCCAGCGCAGCCACCACTTGGTGGACAGGCCCATGACGGCGAGCAGCATGCCGAGCACGGTGCCGATCAGCGCCGAGGACACCGACAGGACGAGCGTGTTCAGCAGGCCGGTCTTCAGCAGGTCGGGCAGGACCTGGGTGATGTAGTCCCAGTCCAGAAAAGTGTTGACGAAGTCGTCCATTGTGGACTACTGCCCCGCCTTGAATTCCGCCGGCACCGGCGCGGTCGGCTCGAACTGGTCGTGCACCTTGACCCACGTGCCGTCCGCGATGACCTTCTTGAGGCCGTCGTTGATCTTGCCGATCAGGTCGGTGTTGCCCTTCTTGAAGGCGAACCCGTGCGGGATGGTCGTGGTGATCGCCTTGGTCACCTTGAGCTTCGCGTCGGCGTTGTTCTTCGCGTAGTCCTCGGCCGTGGCCTGGTCGAACACCGCGCCGTCGATCGCGCCGGTCTTGAGCGCGTTGAGGGCGGCCGCGTCGTTCGGGAAGCGGACGGCCTGCGCGGTCGGTGCGTTCGAGCCGAGCCAGGTGTCGGAGACCGTGCCCTGGACGACACCGATCCGCTTGCCCGCCAACGAGTTCTCGTCGGTGATGCCGGCGGTCTCCTTGGCCTCGATGCCGAGGGACTGGTAGTTGTACGGCGCGGAGAAGTCGACGGTCTTCTTGCGGGCGTCGGTCTGGGAGATCGCCGAGCTGCCGATGTCGAAGGTGCCGTTCGCGACCTGGCCGAGCAGCGCCGAGAACTCCGTCGCGGCGAACTCCAGCTTCAGGCCTTCCTTGGCCGCGATGGCCTTGAGCAGCTCGTTGTCGAAGCCGGTGTAGTTGCCGTTCTCCTGGTAGGCGTTCGGCTTCGAGTCGCTCAGCGTGCCGACCCGCAGGGTCTTGCCGTCGCCGCTGTCCGAGCCGCCGCCGCACGCCGTGAGCGCCGCCAGCAAGGTCGCGGTGAGCGCCGTGACCAGTGTCTTCTTCATGCTTCTCCTAACCCTGGAACCCGGCCGGCACCGGAGCGGTCGGCAGGAACTGCTGGTGCAGCTTAAGCCAGGTCCCGTCGGAGATCACCTGCTTGAGCCCGTCGTCGACCTTCTTGAGCAGATCGGCGTTGCCCTTCTTGACGGCGAACCCGTGCGGCACGTCGGTGACGAAGCTCTTCACGACGACGAGCTTGGCGTCGGCGTTGTCGGTGACGTTCTTCTCCGCGATGCTCTGGTCGAGGATGTACGCGTCGACCGAGCCGGTCTTCAACGCGGTCAGCGCGGCGGCGTAGTCGGGGAAGCGCACGGCCTGCGCGGTCGGAACGGTGCTGGTCAGCCAGTGGTCGCCGACGGTCGCCTGGATGACGGCGACCCGCTTGCCGGCCAAGCCCTTCTCGTCGGTCACCGGGGTGCCCTGCTTGGCCTGGATGCTCATGGTTTCGAAGTCGTAGGCCGCGGAGAAGTCGACCGTCTTCTTGCGCTCGTCGGTCTGCGCGATCGCCGAGCTGGCGATGTCGAAGCGGCCGGACGCGACCTGCCCGAGCAGCGCCGAGAAGTCGGTCGCGGCGAACTCCAGCTTCAGGTTCTGCTTGGCCGCGATGGCCTTGAGCAGCTCGTTGTCGAAGCCGGTGTAGTTGCCGTCCTTCAGGTAGATGTTGGGCGGCGCGTCGCTCAGCGTCCCGACGCGCAACGTCGAGGAAGCGCTCTCGGAACCCCCGCCGCACGCGGTGAGCGTGAGGGCCGCGGCCAGCACGGTGACGATCAGCTTCTTCATGTCACGCACCCACGTTCTTGACCGGCAGCCCGGGGCCGCCCTGCTGGAGTTCCTTCGACAGCGGCGTGTTCTTGTAGAACTGCCCGTAGATCCGGGCGACCGTACCGTCGGCGACGGCCTTCCGCAGCCCGTCGTTGAGCTTGTTCAGCAGATCGGTGTTCGTCTTGGCGACGGCGAACGCCGACGGGGTGTCCTTGTCCTCGACCGTGTAGCCGAGCTCCAGCGGCACGCCCGGGTTCTGGTCCAGGTACTTCTGCCCGATGTCCTGCGGCACGACCCAGCCGTCGAGGGTGCCGTTCTTCAGCTGCGCGAAGCCCGCGTTGTAGTCGGGGAAGCGGACGACCTGCGCACCGGCGGTCTTGCCGGCGAGCTCGTCCTGCACCGAACCCTGGACCACGCCGAGGCGCTTGCCCGACAGCGCGGCGACGTCCTTGAGGTTGGCGCCCTTCGCCGTGACGACGGTGGTGAAGCCGGTGTTGTAGCCGTTGGAGAAGGCGACCGTCTTCTTGCGCGCCTCGGTGCTCGAGATCGTCGAGCTGCCGATGTCGAACTTGCCGGTCGCGACGCCGGCCAGCAGGCTGGAGAACTCGGTGCCGACGAACTCGACCTCGAAGCCCTCACGCTTGGCGATGTCGCGCAGCAGTTCGTTGTCGTAGCCGGTGAACCGGCCGTTCTCCAGGTAGATGGACGGCGGGGCGTCGCTGAGCGTCCCGACGCGCAGGGTGGTCGTCCCCGCGTCGGAACCACCGCAGGCGGCGAGGGTCAACGTCAGCGCGCCCGCGGTCAGGGCGGCGGCGATCTTGGACAGCGTGGATCTCATCGCTTCTTCCATGGTGAGGACCGGCGCTTCGCAGCGCCGGCGTGGGTCAGCGATCGAGATTAGGGATTTCGCCCGTTCGAGTGGATTCGTTCCATTCTGTGGACGGGTGCGTCAGCTCACAAGATCGGCTGCGGCGCGTAGCCGGCCGCTTCGGGGAACCGCTCGAGCAGCTGCTTCACGCGCTCGGCCACCTGCGCCACCTGGCGCCCGGCCGTGCCGGTGAACGAGATCCGGTCGGCGAGGAGTTTGTCCAGCTCACCGCGGTCGAGCGGGATGCGCTCGTCGGCGGCGAAGCGGTCGAGGAGGTCGTTGTCGGCGCGGCCTTCGCGCATCTCGAGCGCGACGGCGACGGCGTGCTCCTTGATCGCTTCGTGGGCCGTCTCACGTCCGACGCCGCCGCGAACCGCCGCCATCAGCACCTTCGTCGTGGTCAGGAACGGCAGGTAGCGATCCAGCTCACGCTCGATCACCGCCGGGAAAGCGCCGAACTCGGTGAGCACCGTGAGGAACGTCTCGAGCAGGCCGTCGAGCGCGAAGAACGCGTCCGGCAGCGCCACGCGGCGGACGACCGAGTCGGAGACGTCGCCCTCGTTCCACTGGTCGCCGGCCAGCTCGCCGATCATCGACAGGTAGCCGCGCAGCACGACGGCGAGGCCGTTCACGCGCTCGCACGAGCGGGTGTTCATCTTGTGCGGCATGGCCGACGAGCCGACCTGGCCGGGCTTGAAGCCCTCGGTGACCAGCTCGTGGCCCGCCATCAGCCGGATCGTCTTGGCCAGGCTGGACGGCGCCGCGGCGAGCTGGACCACAGTGGACAGCACGTCGAAGTCGAGCGAGCGCGGGTAGACCTGGCCGACGCTGGTGAACCGGCGGTTGAAGCCGAGGTGCTGCATCACGCGGTCTTCGAGCTGGTCCAAAGTGGACTCGTCGCCGAGCAGGTCGAGCATGTCCTGCGCGGTGCCGACCGGGCCCTTGATGCCACGCAGCGGGTACCGCTCGATGAGGTTGTCGAGCCGCTCGAAGGCGACCAGCAGCTCGTCGGCCGCGGTCGCGAACCGCTTGCCCAGCGTGGTGGCCTGCGCGGCGACGTTGTGCGAGCGCCCGGCCATGACGGTGTCCGCGTGCTCGACGGCCAGCGCGGCCAGCCGCGCCAGCACCGCGGCGACGCGCGTGCGGACCAGCTCGAGCGAACGGAGCAGCTGCAGCTGCTCGACGTTCTCGGTGAGGTCGCGCGAGGTCATGCCCTTGTGGACGTGCTCCTGGCCGGCGAGGTCGCTGAACTCCTCGATCCGCGCCTTGACGTCGTGGCGGGTGACACGCTCCCGCTCGGCGATCGAGTCCAGGTCAACGGTGTCGACGACCCGCTCGTACGCCTCGACCACGCCGTCCGGCACCTCGACGCCGAGGTCCTTCTGCGCCTTGAGCACGGCGAGCCAGAGCTGCCGCTCCAGCACGACCTTCTGCTCCGGCGACCAGAGCGAGACCAGCTCCGCCGAGGCGTAGCGGGCGGCGAGCACGTTCGGAATGCGGGGCTTGTCCGTCACGCCCTCACGATACCCGCGCAGGTCAGGGACATCGACGCGCCCGGGTCCAGCGTGGTCAGCGGGCCGAGCACCTCCAGCTCGACGATCCGCGCCGGCGGGTCCAGGTCACCCAGCTCCGCGAGCGGCGAAGGCAGCGGGTGCTCCAGCCAGATCTCCAGCGGCGAGCCCTCGTCCGGGTACTCCCCGGCCGGATCCACGGCGAAGGAGAGCGTCAACGCCCCGTACGTCACCCACCCCGCCGAGCCCGGCACGCCCAGCTTGCCGACGACGTCCTGGGGCGGGACGACCAGCCGGTCACCGTCCACTGTGTACTCCGGGCGGCCCGTGCCCGCCACCAGCGCGACGACCTCGGGCGTCCGGAGCCCCGCGGTGACCGCGCCGCCGCCCGGGAGCTGGGTCACGTTCCACAGCGCCCAGCGCACCGGCCGCCCGGACACGTTCTCCGCGCGCAGGTCCAGCCGGTAGCCGTCGTCGAGGACCGTGATCGCGCGCGTGAACCGCAGGCCGGTGCGCGGGTCCGGCGCGCTGGTCATGGTGGCCGTGTCGCCGTCGAGGACCAGGGCGTACGGGCCGGAGTCGAGGACCGGGTCGGGCGGCCCGGGCCACTGGTCCGGACCAGCCCAGCCCTGCGGTGCGGGCCACGTCTTGTCGCCGCCGTAGTTGACCCAGTCGCCCATCCGGCCGGCGTTCGGGGCGTACTCGCCGCGCAGGTCGTCGTCGAGCAGCGCCGGGTTGCGCCAGAGCAGTTCGGCGCCGCGGTGGCGCACCGACAGGAGCCGGCCGCCCAGCTCCGGGACCAGGCCGAGCCGCAGGTCGCCGCGCTCGAGCCAGGTCACCATTCGGCGAGGCTCCCGTCGTCGTGGCGCCACACCGGCGAGCGCCACGCGTGCCCGGTTTCGTCGGCGCGGCGGACGGCTTCTTCGTCGACCTCGATGCCGAGACCGGGCTTCGGCGGCCGGCTCGCGTAGCCGTCCTGGAAGGCGAAGAGCGACGCGTCCACGAGGTACTGGTGTTCGCGGCCTTCGTGGTAGTGCATGCCCACGCTTTGTTCCTGGATCAGGAAGTTCGGCGTCGCGAACGCCACCTGCAGCGACGCCGCCAGCGAGATCGGGCCGAGCGGGCAGTGCGGCGCGAGCGAAGCGCCGTACACCTCCGCGAGCGCGCCGATCCGCCGCAGCTCGGAGATGCCGCCCGCGTGCGAGGGGTCCGGCTGGACCACGGCGACGCCGGCGTCGAGCACCGGCTTGAACTCCCAGCGCGAGTAGAGCCGTTCGCCGACCGCGATGGGCACGGTGGACGCCTCGACGACCGAGCGCAGCGCGTCGCCCTGGGTCTCCGGCAGGATCGGCTCCTCGACGAACATCGGCTGGACGTCTTCGAGCAGCTTGACCAGCCGCCGGGCCATCGCGGGCGAGACGCGGCCGTGGAAGTCGATCGCGAGGTCGCGGTGCGGGCCGAGCACCTCCCGCGCCTCCCACGCGCGCGCCACGGCGGCGTCGGCTTCGGCGGGGGACGCGATCGCCGCCAGCGGGCCGGCGACGTTCATCTTCACCGCGGTGAACCCGGCCTCGACCTGCGCGGACACGGCTTCGCGGATGCCGGACGGCCGGTCGCCGCCGACCCAGCTGTAGACGCGGACGCGGTCGCGGACCGGGCCGCCGAGCAGCTCGTGCACCGGCGCGTCGCGGACCTTGCCCGCGATGTCCCACAGCGCGTGGTCGTAGCCGGCCAGCGCGCTGGAGAGCACCGGCCCGCCGCGGTAGAAGCCGCCGCGGCGCAGCACCTGCCAGTGGTCCTCGATGCGCAGCGGGTCCTGGCCGATCAGCAGCTCGGACAGCTCGTGCACGGCCGCGCGCACGGTCTCCGCGCGGCCCTCGACCACGGGCTCGCCCCAGCCGCAGACGCCCTCGTCCGTGCTGAGCTTGAGGAACAGCCAGCGCGGCGCGACCAGAAACGTTTCAACCCCGGTGATCTTCACCCGTGTCCCCCATCTACGCGGAATCCTTGGCGGCGGACCAGCCGCCGTCGACGGTCAGCTCGGCGCCGGTGACGAACGACGCGGCGGCCGAGAGCAGGAAGGCGATCACGTTCGCCACTTCGGCCGGGTCGCCGAGGCGGCCCGCCGGCGTCGCCTGTGCGCTGCGTTCGCGGTCTTCCGGCGAGATGCGGTCCCAGGCTTCGGTGCGGACCGGTCCGGGCAGCACGGAGTTGACGCGCACGTCGGGGGCGTATTCCACGGCCAGCTGGCGGGCCAGCGCGACGAGCGCGCCCTTGCTCGCGGCGTACGCGGGGTGACCCGGCAGCCCGAAGTGCGCGTGCACCGAGGAGACCAGCACGACCGCGCCACGCCGTTCCCGCAGCGACGGCAAGCAGGCCTTCAGGCCGAGGTAGGTCCCGGTCAGGTTGACGTCGAGCTGCCGCTGCCACTCGGCGCGGTCGATCTCGTGCAGCGGCCCGGTGCTGGGGACGTAGGCGTTGCTGACCAGGGCGTCCACCTCACCGATGGCGGCCCAGGTCGTTTCGTCGGTGACGCTGCCCCGGATCGGGACGACGCCGTCGGGGAGTTCGGCGATGTCCACGCCCAGCACGCGGTAGCCGTCGTCGAGGAGCTTCCGGGCGGTCGCTTTCCCGATCCCGGACGCCGCTCCCGTCACCACCGCCGTGCGCGTGAACATCGCCTACCCCTTCGTCAGAACTTCGCTACGTGGACATGGTCGTCCGGACCGCGCGCCGCGAACCACAGCGACGCGCCGTCGGATGCCGCGCCCAGGGTGCCCACGATGCTCCCGCTCGGGTACTCCGGCCGGTTGAACCAGCCGGCCCAGGAGCCGGACCACGTGTCGGCCCACAGCGAGTAGTCGCTCGCGGACGCGGTGAGCGCGACCTTCGCACCGACCGCGACCAGCGTCGGGCTGCTGCTGACCGTGCCGCCGAGGGACGTCCAGTCCGACCAGGTGTCGCCGGTCCTGGTGCGGGCCCAGACGCTGTCGTCGGCGGTCCGGACGGCGACGACCGTGCCGCTGGTGGCCGTCGCGGCGCCGGGCCGGCCGTAGATCGGCTTGCCACCGGGTGCGCCGAGACCGGACCACTGACCGGCACCGGTCCGCTGCCAGACCTGGCCGTCGGCACCGCGCACGAAGACCGTTCCGTCGCCGGTGACGGACGGCGAATCGGTGAGCGTCCCGCCGAGCCGTTTCCAGTCGCCCCACTTCGTCGTGAAACTGCGCTGGTAGAGGGCGTTGTCGACGCCGCGGGCGTAGACGTCGATGCCCTTGGTGGTCGCGACCGCGGCCGGCTGGCCGAGGAACTTCCCGCCGACCTGGCGCGGCCCGTCGAGGCCGGTCTGCTGGAGGTTCCCGGCGCGGTCGCGGAAGAACGTGACGGTCTTCCCGCCGGCGCGGACCACCGCGGGACTGGCCGACGCGGGCCCGGCGACGTCGTCGCCCGGGACGAGGTCGGTGCCGTGCAGGCGCAGGAACGCCGTCCCGTGCGCGGGCACGGTGACCGAGTACCCGCCGGTGGCGCTGCCGCGGTCGGCCCGCGCCCGGAGGTCGCGAACGGACACCCGCCCCTTCAGGCCTGCGTCGGCGAAGTCCAGCGTCATCTGCGTCGGCGTCTCACCGCGGTTGAGCAGCACGACCGCACGGTCGCCGGTGCGGGAGAGGACCTTGCTGTAGGTGTCGGTGGTGCCGGTCGTCGCGACGCGGACGCCCTGGGTGCCGAGGCTGTCCTGGTTGACCCCGACGATCTCCGGGTTCTTCAGCGTCTTCAGCATCGACGCGGGCAGCGTGCGCGGGTCGGAGCCGAGGATCAGCGGGGAGGCCATCTCCGCCCACATGACGAACTGGGTGGTCGACTCCTCCTCGTTCAGCTCGTAGGTGCCCTGCTCGGTCTTGCGCATCGGGATGAGGTAGTCGGGGTCGTTGTAGTGGCCCGGCCCGTTCGCCTCGGGGTGCGCGGCGTTGGCGTCCATGTTGCGCAGGACGTCTTTCCAGATGCCCTCGTACGGCGTGCCGAACGCGATGTCGGTGCTGGTGCGCCAGGAGTCGGCGACGAGCGGGCCGTAGCTGTAGGCGATGCCGGCGACCTGGTCCGGGCCGTGCGGCACGCCCCACTCGTCGGTGACCGGGTTGCAGATGTTCAGCACCATCGGGCGGCCCGCCATGGCGAGGGCCTTGCTGAACTGCGTGAACGCGTCGGCGGGCTTGAGGTTCTGGGCGATGCCGCAGAGGAAGTCGCCCTTGACGGCGTCGAACTTCCAGCTCGCGAAGCGCTTGGTGTCCTGCTCGTAGTACCCGCCGGAGCCGGCCGCGCAGTTCTTGCCGTCGGAGGCGCCCGCGTCGGTGTAGATGCCGGCCTCGAGGCCCTTGCCGTGCAGGTAGCCGACCAAAGTGGACAGTCCACTGGGGAACTTGGCGGGGTCCTCGTGGAGGTTGCCGGCCTGGTCACGGGGATCGGGCGCGGTCCAGCCGCCGTCGATCCAGACGTAGCGGTAGCCGGCTTCGCGCAGGCCGCTGGAGACGAGGAAGTCCGCGACGGACTTGACCGACGCCTCGCTGGGCGCGCCGAGGCCGTAGTAGGTGTTCCAGCCCATGTACGGGGTCTTCGCGACGCCGCTGTCGTAGTAGTCGGGAGCGCCTTGATCCGCTGCCGGGGTCGCGTGAGCGGGTACCGCCGTGAGGGTGGCGGCGACCGCGGCGGCCACCGCGAGGGTTCTCTTCAGGAGCATGTGCCGGACGCCTTTCTCCGGTGAACTGCGAGCCGGGGAGCAGCATGCCGGGACGCGTCGGGACACGTCAAGAATAAATCCTAAATTAAGATTTCACGAGGTAGGCTCGGGTGATGAGCTATCGATGGGAGATCACCGCCAACGCACTGCGCCAGGGCGTCGTCGGGATCGTGCGCACGCGTGACGCGGAGTCGGCGGTCGCCGCGGCCCGCGCGGTGCTGGAGGCCGGGCTGCGGTCGGTCGAACTGCCGCTCACCAACCCGGGCGCGCTGGACGCGATCTCGGGTCTCTCGGCGGCCTACCCGGACGCGACGATCGGCGCCGGCACCGTCCTCGACGAGGCTTCGGCGGTGCTCGCGATCCGCGCGGGGGCGCGGTTCCTGGTGTCGCCGTCGGCGGACGCGGCGGTGATCCGCACCGCTCACCGGTACGGCGCGGCGGCCTTCCCCGGCGCCGGTTCGGTGACCGAAATCGTGCGCGCGCTGGAGGAAGGCGCCGACGCAGTGAAAGTGTTCCCGGCTTCCGCGCTGACGCCGTCGTGGATCTCCGACGTGCGGGCCGCGCTGCCGCAGGCTCCGCTGGTACCCACCGGCGGCATCGCGCCGGAAGACGTGCCAGGCTGGCTGTCGGCGGGTGCGGTGGCGTGCGGGGTCGGTTCGGCGCTGACCCGCGGCACCGCGGCGGAGATCGCCGTCCGGGTCGAGACGCTGTTGAGGAGCGCGCATGGCTGAACTGGTCTTCGTCGGGTGCTACACCGGGGAAGCGGGGAACGGCACGGGGATCACGACGTTCTCCCGGTCCGCCTCCGGTTCGCTGACGGAAGTGGCTTCGCTGCCGCTGGAGTGTCCTTCGTGGCTGGTGCGGCACCCGTCCCTGCCGGTGCTGTACGCGGTGAACGAGACCGCGACCGGGTCCGTGACGGCGTTGTCCTTCGACGCTGCCGGCTCGTTGTCCGTGCTGGGCACCCTGGAGACGGGCGGCGCGCACCCGTGCCACCTGGCGGTGACCCCGGACGGCCGGTTCCTGCTGTGCGCCAACTACACCGGCGGCAGCTTCGCGGTGTTCTCGCTGTCGTCGTCCGGTGCGCTGGAATCCCGGACCGCGCTGGCACAGCACTCCGGCAGCGGGCCGCGCACTGACCGCCAAGAGGCGGCACACGTCCACATGGCGGTCCCCGGCCCGGGCACCGTGAGCGCGGTCGACCTGGGAACGGACGAAATCCGCAGCTACACACTCACGCCGTCGGGCAGCCTGGAGCCGTTGGCGGTGTCTTCGCTACCGCCGGGCACGGGCCCACGCCAGCTGGTCCGCCGGCCGGGGACGGACCTCGCGTACGTCGTCGGGGAGCTGGCCGGAACACTCGTGACGGTCCGGGAGACGTCCCCGGGCGCGTTTTCGGTGGTCGCTTCGACGGCATCCACGGTGACGCCGCCGTCGGTGCCGAACCTGGTGGCGCACGTGGAGCTGACGGGAACGCGCTTGTACCTGTCGAACCGCGGCCCGGACTGCGTGACGGAGTTCGCCCTCGACGAGGCAGCCGCGGTGGCGGACCAGCCGTGCGGCGCGAACCCGCGGCACTTCGCGCTGGTGGACGGGACTTGTTACGTGGCGGCGCAGTCGGAGGACGCGATCACGGCGTTCACGCTGACCGCGTCCGGGGAGTCGGAGCTGAGGTACTACCCGACGGGGTCGCCGACGTTCGTGCTGCCGGTTTCCCTGCCCTGACGGTGCAGGACCACGACGTCGGCGTCGTGGTCCGCCGTCCAGTCGAACGGGAGGCCCGCGTACTTCAGGTGCGCACCCGAGTACCGGGTTCCCTTACCATCCACATAGGACGCATCCGCACCCACCGCCAGCCGGACCCGGGAGGAGCGGCCCGGGGTCAGTGGGGCTCCCGTCAGCCGGCCCGTGCTCCACGCCAGGACCACCACCGTGTCGCCGTCCTCCGACGTGTACTGCGTGGCCGCGGTCGGGTCGGCCGGGCCGTGGAGCGCTCGGGCGCGGCCGTGGTGGATCACGTCGCGGATCGACTTGTACAGCGCCACCAGCGAAGCCGCTTCCGCGTGCTGCTCCGGTGCCCACCGGGACAGGTCCGCGCCGATGCCCAGGACGCCCGCCATCGCCGTCACGAAGCGGAAGCGCAGTGAACGAGGGCGCGGGTCGAAGACGCCCGGGGCGTCCGTCACCCACGAACTCATCAGGTGCGGCGCGTGCACCAGCAGGAACCCGTCCTGGATCGCGAGGCGGTCCAGCGGGCCCGTGTTGTCGCTCGGCCACACCACGTCCGCGCGGGCGACCGTCGCCAGGTCGGTGCGGGCGCCGCCGCCCGCGCACGCCTCGATCGTCACGTGCGGGTGGTGGGAACGCAGGTGGTCCAGCACCGACAAGTAGCCCGCCACGTGCTCGGCGTCCAGGTCCGCGGCAGGCGAGCCCGGGCGGCCGCGTTCCGTCGGGGGGCGGTTCATGTCCCACTTCAGGTACGAAATCGGGTACGTCGTCAGCAACGAGTCCAAAGTGGACTTCACATACGAAACGACGGAAGGCAGGCCCAGGTCCAGCAGCAGCTGGTTCCGGATCAACGTCAGCGGGCGGCCGTCGATGCGGTACACCCAATCCGGGTGCGACGCGTACAGCTGCGACTTGGGGCTGACCGCCTCCGGCTCGACCCACAGCCCGAACTCCAGGCCTAGCTCCCGCACCGAGTCGACGAACGCGCCGAACGTCGGTTCCGCCGGGGTCCAGTCGCCCAGACCACCCGTGTCGTCGTCGCGGCCCACGAACCAGCCGTCGTCCACCACGAACAGCTCGACACCCAGGTCCGCTGCCCGCTTCGCCAGCTCCAGCTGGTGCGCGGCACGGACGTCGAAGCCGGTCGCCTCCCACGAGTTGTACAACACCGGACGCGGCCGCTGCCACCGCGGACCCGCCAGGACGCGATCGTATTCGTGCCACACCGACGCCAGCCCCGCGAGACCATCCACACTGGACGCAAGCGCCACCGACGGTGTGACCAGCGAAGCACCCGGCTCGAGCAGCACGGGGCCGGGCGAGGGCAGCCGGCCGGCCCGGACGCGCGTCAGCCCCGAAGGCTCGACGTCCGCCTCGATGGACCACGAACCCGGCCACTCCAGGGAGACGCCGTAAGCCGCGCCGCCGGAAGTGTCCTGCACCGCCAGCCACGGCACGTGCGCGTGGCCGGGGACGCCGAAGCGGCTCTCCATCCGGAAGCCGCCCGCGGGCAGCGGGACCGACCGGCGGGTGAACTCCTGCGACCACTGGCCGGTCAAATACGTCAAGCGGGCACCGGAGGTCGTCGGCACGCAGACGCCCGCCGAGCCGAGCCGGTCGAACTCCAAAGTGGACGAACCGGTGTTCTCGAACTCGGCCCAGCGGGTGAGCACGTCGGTCTCCGGGACCGCGCGGTAGCACAGCACCGCGCGCAACCCGGAGACGTCGTCCACAAAGGTCAGTCTCAGGTCAGCGCCCGAAGACGCCGAATCGAACCGCCACCAGGAACCGCCGCGCACCGAGACGTCCGCACCGGAGAACGGGCGCAGGCCCAGCGGAGCGTACTCCACCGGCGCCGCGTCGGCCTCGGTGATGAAGTGCACCTCGCCGCGGTTGGCGAACACCGACGGCCCGTCCTCGACACCCGAAGGCCCCCACGCGACGAGTTCCGCCCAGCGCCGGGACGGATCCAGCGCCACGGTGTACGAGGTGGTCGCGAGCCGAACCGTCCACGTCACTTGATCGCCCCGATCGCCAGCCCCGAGATGAAGTGCTTCTGGAACCGCAGGAACACCGCCACGGTCGGGACGGCCGCGATGACCGAACCCGCCGCGATCACGTTCCAGTCGGACACGTACTGCCCCTGCAGGCCGAGCAGCGCCGGCGTCACCGGCATCACGGTCCCGGTGCGCAGCACGGTGATCGACCACAGCAGGTCGTTGAACGTCCAGGTGAACGCCAGCGCGCCGAGTGCGGCCAGCGCCGGGCGGGTCATCGGCAGGATGATCCGCCAGAAGATCTGGACGACGCCGGCGCCGTCGATCAGCGCAGCGAGCCCGGGTACCACGTGAACGTGTCGGGCGGGGTGGCCGCGGTGAGGTAGCTGGGCAGCTGGGTGCGGAAGGTTTCCGACGCCACCGTGTTCACGGTCGCCGTCGCGCCGCCCTTGTCGCCGAACGCCTTGGCCAGCGCCTCGATCGCCTTCTTCGCCTCGGGCGAGGACAGGTTCGACTGGACGGTGACCGCGCCGGCGGCCTGCTTGACCGGGCCGCTGGAGGCGGAAGTGGCGCAGGCGGCGAGGAAGCTGCCCGAGCCGACGGCCCCCAGCCCGGCGAGGCTCGCGTTGCGCAGGAAACGACGGCGGGACAGGCCGGCACTCGTCATGTCGTGACCCCCTTTGTCTTGGCGCGTGACTGCTGCCAAAGAGTGCAACCGGCCGCCGTCGCTGTCAAGATGTATTCATAATTTATGACGACTTCGGAGGCAGCGTAGGATGACCTTCCGCCAGTCCGCCAGCTGAGAGGGCCCTCCATTGACCGAACACCGGCCACGCGGGTTGCACGGCCAGACCGTGGAGGCACTGGCCAGCCGGATTCTCGCCGACGAGTGGGGCGAGGGCACCGTCCTCGACCTGCCCGGCCTGCGCGAAGAGCTCGACATCAGCCTGACCGCGCTGCGCGAAGCGCTCAAAGTGCTGGCCGCGAAGGGCATGATCGACGCCCGGCAGAAGCGCGGCACGTTCGTCCAGCCGCGCGAGAAGTGGAACATGCTCGACGCCGACGTCATGCGCTGGCAGACCGCGGCCGCCGACGACCCGGGCCTGCTCGACGAGCTCACCGAGGTCCGCGCGGTCGTGGAGCCGGCCGCGGCCCGGATCGCCGCCGGGCGCGCGTCGGAGGAAGACGTCGAGGGACTGCGGGAAGCGCTGGCCGACATGGCCGCGGCCACCGACCCGGAGGCGAGCGTCCAGGCCGACCTAGCCTTCCACCGGCGGCTGATGGCCGCCACCCACAACAACTTCCTGATGCGGATGGAGCGGGTGATCGCGATCGGGCTGGCCGAGCGCGACAAGCTGGTGCACGGCGCGTCGTCGGCGGAGGACCCGGTACCGAGCCACCGCAAGGTGTTGGACGCGATCGTCTCCGGCGACCCGGCCGCGGCGGAGCAGGCGATGCTGGCACTGGTCACCAAGTCCCGCGACGACCTGGAGAAGGCACAGCGCAAGTCGTGAGTGTTCAGGCGAGGGCGTTTTGGAGCATGCGGGCCGCGGCCGCGCGGGGTTCGGGGTCGATCTCGATCAGTGCGTTCACGACCGCGCCGTCGACCAGGGCGATCAGCCGCTCGAGTTCGGCGTCGGAGACCGGCGTGCCCGAGCGGGCGAAGATCTCCGTCAGCAGCTCGGTGAGCTGAGCCGACAGCGTCCGCATCAGCGGCCGCAGGTACGGGCGGCGGCCGGTCGCGACCAGCCGCTCGTACCGCAGCAGCACCGCTTCGGCGTCCGCCTCCGGGTCGCCGCTCTCCGGGCCCAGCAGCATCTCCAGCACCAGCTCGACCGTCGCCTGCACGCCGCGGTTGCGGGTCGCCAGCTCCTCCAGCCGCTGCCGGCCGGCCGCCAGCTCCGCGTTCGAGTGGTGCTCGACGGCCGCCGTGACCAGCTCCTCGAGCGAGTCGAAGTAGTACGTCGTCGATGCGAGCGGCAGGCCGGCCCGCTCGGCGACCGCCCGGTGCCGGACGGCGTCGAACCCGCCCTCGACGAGCAGCTTCGCGGCGGCCTCGACGAGCGCGGCGCGGCGTCGCTCCCCCTTCGGGGTGGTCGCTCCGGTCATGGCCGGTCATTCTGCCAACCGGGCGAACCCGGGTTCAGAAGCGGGGCGCGAGTGCGCGCGCGAACTGGTCCACTTGGCCCGCGTACGGCGCTGTTCCGCCGGCCGAAGGCACGCTGACCAGCAGGAGCTGTCCGCCGGACGCCGTCGGGACCTGCGCCGTGACCGTGCCGGCGGGCTGGGACTTGAAGACCACCGGGAGACCCTTGGGGTACACCGCCGCGGCCACCTCGCCGCCCGGCACCGGGAACCCGGCGGAGCGCGCCGCCGTCGAACAGGCGCCGCCCGGGGACGCCTGGGAAGTGGCGACGGGGACGGGGAGCTCGCCAGCGAGGGCGATGGCGAGCTCCCCGTCCACCAGTTCGCACCCGGAGGCGCCTTCGGCCAAGTGGCCGGTCTTCCCGTCCCCGTCGCCCCCCTGCTGGGGCGGCTGAGCCGGGAAGTTCGGTGACTCCCCACCGACTTGAGGACGCATCGAGCCGTCGCCGGGTTGCGCGGAGCCGGCATCCGATTGCGCCGACACGGCGTTGCCGTTCGCCGCGGTCATCTCCTTCGAAGTACCCCCGGAGAGCACTCCGTACGCACCGAACCCGACGACGACCAGTGCCGCGGCGCTCACCCCGGTCGTGATCCGGTTGCGGCGGCGCACGGTCTGGCGGCGGGATTCGCGGACGACGTCGTCCTGGGAGAACGTGGCCGCGGGTGCCTCCGGCGGCGCGGCGGAGAACAACGAGCGCAGCTCCTGCTCATCCATTGGTCTCCACCTCCCGTTCCAGCACCTGCTTGAGGTTCGCCAGCCCGCGTGCGGTCTGGCTCTTCACGTTGCCTTCGCTGCAGCCCAGCGCCTTCGCCGCGCTGGTGACGTCGAGCCCTTCGAAGTACCGCATGACCAGCACCGCCCGCTGCTTGGGCGGCACCTCCTTCAGCGCCGCGAGCAGGTCTTCCCTGGTCGCGACGAGGTCGTCGAGGCCCGGCGAGTCGTCGGCCGGTTCCGGCAGCGTCTCGGTCTGCCACTCGCGCCGCCACGGACGCCGCGATTCGTCGATCGACGCCCGCACGAGCGTCTTGCGGACGTACGCGTCGGTCGCCGCGCGATCCCTGATCTTCGTCCACCTCCGGTGCAGTGCGACGAACGCCGTCTGCGCGAGGTCGTCCGCCCGGTGCCAGTCGCCGCAGAGCATGTACGCGGTCCGGCGCACGGCGTCCCGCCTGGCGGCGAAGTACTCCGCGAACTCCTCCTCGTCGCGCTGGTCCACGCGCAGTCGTGCTCCGCTCTGTTGTCGTTCGCCCATGAGGACGGAATCAGGGGCGTCCACGGTTGCACGGACCGAGGGGGTTCGACCACCCGAGGGTTGATTGATCCCCGCGAGGTGGGTGTGATGTGATCGCTCCGTGACCTTCACCCTGCCGCCGCTGGACTTCCGCTCCGACACCGTCACCCGTCCGGATGAAACGATGCGCGCGGCGATGGCGTCGGCCGAGGTCGGCGACAACGTCCTCGAGCACGACCCGACGGTCGCCGCCCTGGAAGAACGGGCCGCGCACGTCCTGGGCATGGCGGCCGCGCTCTGGGTGCCGAGCGGGACGATGGCCAACCTGATCGCGCTGAGCCTGCACCTGCAGCGCGGCGACCGGTTCCTGGCCACCCGGGGCGCGCACGTGCTGTCCAACGAGCTGGGCTCGGCCGCCTGGCTGGCCGGCGGCATGCCGGACATCCTGGAGCACGACGGCGGCCCGGGCCGCCCTTCGCCTGACGCCCTCGCGGCCGCGATCGGACAACCCGGGCCGTATTTCACATTACGGACGTCGCTGCTCTGCCTCGAGAACACCCACAACGCGGCCGGTGGCGCCGTGACCCCGCCGGACGAGCACGCGCAGCTGCTGTCCGTCGCGAAGGAAGCCGGCCTGGCCGTGCACCTCGACGGCGCCCGGCTCTGGCAGGCCGCGGTCGCGCTGGAGGTGCCGCCCGCCGCGCTGACCGTCGGCGTCGACACCGTGTCGGCCTGCTTCAGCAAGGGCCTCGGCGCGCCGGTCGGCTCGGTCGTCGCCGGCAGCACGGCGTTCGTGGAGCGCGCCCGCCGGATGCGCCAGATGCTCGGCGGCGGCGTCCGGCAGGGCGGCATCCTGGCCGCGGCCTGCCTGGTCGCGCTGGACCGCGTCCCGGACCTGGCCGACTCGCACGAAAACGCCGCGCGCCTCGCCGACGGCCTGCGCGAGCACGGCTGGCCGACGAACACGCCGGACACCAACATCGTGCTGGCCGAGGTGCCCGACATCCCGACCGCGCTGAACTGGCTCGACTCGCTCGGGATCCGCGCGGTGCCGATGGCGGGCAAGGTCCGGTTCGTCACGCACCGGGACCTCAGCGCGACCGACGTCGAAGAAGCCCTGCGCCGGATCAAGACCGGCGCTTGACGCACTGGGGGACCCCGTGAACTGGATCGTGTTCGACTACGGCGACGTGCTGAGCAAGCCGAGCGCCGCCCGCCCCGACCTGGCCGCCGCGCTGGGCGCCCCGCTGCCGGAGTTCGAAAAGGCGTACTGGGACCTGCGGCTCCCGTACGACGCCGGCAGCACCCCGCTGGAGTACTGGCAGTCCGTCGGCGAGGCACTCGGCGTGCCGGTCGACGAAGCGCTGTCGGCCGAGCTGACCCGCATCGACATCGACGGCTGGGGCTACCTCGAGCCGTCGTCGGAAGCCCTGCTCGAGGCGCTTTCCGAAGCCGGCGCGGCGCTGGCGCTGCTCTCGAACGCGCCTTCGGTGTTCGGCGAATGGGCCCGCGCGCAGGACTGGATCCGGCACTTCCGCGTGACGCTGTTCTCGGGCGACGTCCGGTGCGTCAAGCCGGACGCGAAGATCTTCCGGCTGCTGCTCGACGAACTCGGCGCGGAGCCGGCGGACTGCCTGTTCTTCGACGACCGCGAGTCCAATGTGGACGGCGCACGGGCGGCCGGGCTGAAGGCTCAGCTGTGGAACGGCGCCGACGCGGCCAAGGCCTGGCTGGACTGACGGACTCACCCACCCCGCACGGCCGCCTACCCGCCGTGATCCCCGTGTCCTAGGCTGGGCGCGTCCACCGCCGACTTCTCCGGTAGGTACCCCATGGCGACGAGCGAACGACCGTCGGCCCGCGTCGACTTCGACCGGCCGAGCCTCGCTCGTGTCCGGGACGCGTTGCTCGGCGGGCAGAACCACTACGAGGCCGACCGCGTCCTCCTGCGCGAGCTCCTGGACATCGCGCCGGCCGCCCCGGCGATGGCGCGCGAGACGCGGCAGTGGCTGGTCCGCGCCGTCCGGTACCTGACCGAACGGCTCGGCGTCGACCAGTTCGTCGACCTGGGCTCGGGCTTCCCGACGGTGGAGAACACCCACCAGGTGGCGCAGAAGTACGACCCGGAAGCGCACGTCGTCTACGTCGACGACGACCCGGTGGTGGAGGCGCACGGGCGGGCGTTGCTCGTCGACAACGACTTCACGCACATCTGCGGCACCGACCCGCTGAACCCCGGCGAGACACTCGCCGGGGTGGCCCGGTTCATCGACCTCGACCGGCCGGCCGGGCTCGTGCTGTGCGGGGTCGTCGACCACGTCGCCGACCTCCAGCAGGCGCAGCAGGTGGTCAAGTCCTACGCCGGCGCGCTGGCCCCGGGCTCGTACCTGCTCCTGCTGCACCGCCACAACCCGCTCGACGCCACCGAAGCAGCCGTCGTCGCGGCCTCGCTGCAGGACCGGCTCGCCCGCGAGGGGCTCGACACGCGTTACCGCTCGCGTGCCGAGATCGCGTCCTTCTTCGACGGGCTCGAGCTGCTCGAACCCGGCCTGACCGAGCCACACCTGTGGTGGCCGGACGGGCCGCGCCTGGCGCCGCTGACGCCGGTCAACCGGACGGCGCTGGGCGGCGTGGCGCGGATCCCCTGAGTTCTCAGTAGCGGTTGATGCGCTTGCTGTCCTTGTTGCCGGTGATCGCCTTGTAGCCGGCCGCGCCGAGGAAGGCGATGCCGCCGATGATGGCGATCCACAGGACGGCCTTGAACACGAACCCGATCACGGCACCCAGCACCATGAACGCCACCCAGGCGACGATCAGGGCGCCGACGATCTTCCAGAACATGGTTCCTCCGCTGTGTCCCCGTGGCCCCACCGGCCCGGTCACTCCAATGTGCCATCCCCGGCGGGGAAACTCCCTCTCATCGCCCAACGTTCGGGGTTAAATCAGGGTTCCCCCTGGCCGAGCCACGCGCCGAGCCGCCGGACGCCTTCGTCGATGTCCTCGGCGCTGCCGGCGAAGGAGAACCGCACGTACTTGCCGCCGTCGACCGGGTCGAAGTCGACGCCGGGGGTGATCGCGAGGCCGGTGTCGGCGAGCAACCGCTGGCACCAGCTCAGGCTGTCCCCGGTGTACGCGCTGACGTCGGCGTACGCGTAGAAGGCGCCGTCCGCGGGCGCGAGCTCGGTCAGGCCGATGCGCCGCAGGCCGGCGAAGAGCCGGTCGCGGTTGGCGCGGTACCGCTCGACGTGCGCGTCGGCCTCCGCGTACGCCTCGGGCGTGAAGGCGGCCAGCGCCGCGTACTGCGAGACGGCGGGCGGGCAGATGGTGAAGTTGCCGGTCAGGACGTCGATCGCGCGGTGGAGGCGCTGCGGCGCGAGCAGCCACCCGAGCCGCCAGCCGGTCATCGCGAAGTACTTGGAGAAGCTGCCGAGCACGATCGGCTCGCGCCCGTACTGCCACGCGCAGTCGAGCTCGGCGCCGTAGGAGATGCCGTGGTAGATCTCGTCGCTGATCAGCTGCACGCCGTGCGACGCGCACCACCCGGTGATGGCGGCGAGCTCCCCGGGCGGCAGCACGGTCCCGGTCGGGTTGCTCGGGCTGGCGACGATCAGGCCGTCGATCGGACCGAGCTCGTCGAGCAGGCCGACGGTGGGCTGGAAGTTCGTCTCCGCGGTGGTGGCGAACTCGACGACCTCGCAGCCCAGGACGGAGAGCAGGTTGCGGTAGGCCGGGTAGCCGGGCCGCGCCATCGCGACCTTGGCGCCGGAGTCGAAGGCGCTGAGGAAAGCGAGCAGGAAGCCCCCGGAGGACCCGGTGGTCAGGACGACGTCGTGCGCCTGGACGTCGACGTCGTACCGCTGCCGGTAGTGCCCGGCCACAGCCTCGCGCAGCTCGGGGATGCCGAGCTGTTCGGTGTAGCCGAGGGTGCTGTCCTGCAGCGCTTTCGCCGCGGCCTCCAGCACGGGTCGCGGCGCGGGCGCGGACGGCTGCCCGGCCGCGAGCGACACGAGATCACCGTGACTCCGCTGCCGCGCACCGGCCGCGGAGAGGACGTCCATGACGTGGAAGGGCGGCACACCGGCCCGCAGCGCGGGACCGGCGAAGGCTCCGAGGTCGACCATGCGGCCAGGCTAGTTCTAGTAGCCCTGGTAGGCACCGCCGTGGGCCATGGCCTTGATGCCGGGCACGTTCCCGAGGCCGCCGTAGCGGTCGTAGGAGTACCGGACACCCGCGATGATGTTGTCGACCGGGTTGTAGATGTTGTCGTGCCCGGGCAGCTTGTGCGCGTTGAACGTCGAGTCGATGCACTGCATGAGCCCCTTGGACGGGTGCCCGGCGGCGGCATTGGAGTTGCCGGTCAGGAAGAGGTGATCACCCTCCTGAGCCGTCCACGTGCCCAGTTCGGTCGTCACGCACCACACGTCTGCCCGCCCGGCGGCTTCCTTCCGCAGGAAAGCTCCCGTGACGATCGGGTTGTTGAAGTGCACGACGGCTTCCTGGCGCCAGGTCTCCGGCTGGTTCGTCCGGTTGACCGGGAGCACCCGAGGCCGCGTCCCGGACAGGTAACCGGCCAGTGCGATCGCCTCGAGGACCGCGCCCGGCGCCTGGTAGACGACCACCTGCGGCTTCGAGTAGCCGGGCCGCGTGTACTGGGTGCCCTCGGCGTCGACGATCGCTTCGAGCCACGCCGCACGCTGCTCGGCGGACATCGACAGGATCTGAGCGACCGCATCGGACTTGGGGTGGCCCGCCCTGGCCAGCAGGTCCTGGGCGTAGTCGTGGTCCAGCCGGAACTGGTGCCGGGGCCCGCACCCACCACGGTCATCGACGTAGACCGCGTGCGGTACACCGTCGAGGAGGTCGCGGAGCTTCTCCACCATTTCGGGCTTCGACTGCGCGATGGACATGGTCGGGCGGTGCCGCCTGGTCTCGACGTGCCCGTCACCGGCGATCCAGCCGAGGATGGCGGCTTCCGCCACGCTGATCTCGAGCGCCGATCCGGTCGCCGCGGGCGCCGCCAGGAGGATCCGGTCGCGTGACCCGACGTCTTCGGTCGTGACGAAGCGCGCCTCGGCCGCGTGCCGGTTCTCCTGCTTCGGCGAGACGAAACCGTGCTTCTTGCGCCGGTGTACCGCCACACCGTTCTCCGGCTGCTGTGCCGCACCCGGCGCCCAGCCGCACTCCGGGCAGATCACCGGCAGGTCGGTGCGCCGAACGTGGACGCGCGGCAGGGTGAGCCAGCGGTGGTTCGGCGTGGTGGTCGCCTGCCACCGGGAGTTGCTCATCCGCACCAGCGCGGCGTCTTCGTGGTGGACGACCCGGGTGATCCGCGTCCACTCGCTCCGCCCGGTGGCCGGGTTGAAGCCGATCGTCTCGTCGCCGACTTCGACCGCGTTGTGCTTCAGGACACCGCGCCTGGTCAGGATCTGCGTGTCCAGCGGTACGCAGTCCCAGTTGTTGATGGCATTGGGATTCCCGCCCGACTCGTGCTGGATGATCGCCCAGATGTTGGGGATGTCCGCGTCGGTGACCGGCACCCCGGCGGCCTGCAGGGCCTTGATGGCTTCCTGGATCCACTGCTGGACGTTGCCCGGGGGCGGCGAGGAGGGCGGGCCACCGCTGGGGCCGAGGCCACCACCGCCACCGCCTCCGCCGCCACCACCGCCGCCTCCGCCACCACCGCCGTGGTGGGAGGAGCCGTTGCTGTGGATGCCGCCGGTGCTCTGCGGAACGGTGCCGTCGCTGTTGGGCAGCGGAACCTTCGAATAACCGCCCTCGATCTGGGTCTTCATCAGCGCCTGGGACTTCTTGACCAGGTCGTCCGCGCTCGAGAGCAGCGGGTCGATCTTCCCGAGCGCGGTGGTGGCGTCGTTCAGGTTCGCCTTGTTGGCGTTGTCGACGATTTCCTTCGACGACGGGCTCGGCGCGGGCTTTTGCTCGTCCCTCGCGTGTTCGGCCTCGGCGTTCATCGCGGCCTGCGCCTTGGGGGTCTCCGCGTTGATGCGGTTCTGGATCGCCGTCTTCGCGGTTTCGTAGGCGTCGTTGACCTTGCCCTTGATGTCGCTCAACTGCGACGACAGCGCACTGAGGTCGTTGCCGACGTCGGTGAGGTGCGTCTGCACCTTGTCACCCGCGGTGGTGATCTGCTTCACGTAGCCGACGAACGCGTCCGCGGCCGGGCCTTTCCAGACGCCGGCGGACAGCGAGTCCGTAGCCGACTTCAGGGCAGCGCCGTGGTCACCGGCCTGCGTGGCGGCGGTCTTGAACTGCTGGGCCGCCTTTTCGATCGACTCCGGCTTGATGCCGTCGACCTGCTTCTTCTTGGCCTCGATGTCCGGCCAGTTCGGCGGAAAGTCGATCAGCCCAGCCACAGTGCCGCCCCCTTGTCATCCAGGCCCCACAAGGCCGTCCACGCGCTCACTGGTTCCCGTGTTCGTGCAGCTTGAGGTCGCTCGCCCCGACCTGATCGGCTTCGGCGATCAGCCCGGCGGCCTTCTTCAAGACGAAACTGGTCGCCTCCATCAGCTTCCCGGCCGCGTCGAATTCGGAGTGCACGCCGTGTTTGAACTCGCCGACCGCGCCGTGCACGTCCTGGGAACCACCCATCGTGCCGAAGGGGCTTTCCTTCTCGTCGTCGACCCCGGTGAGATGCTTCTTCGACTTCTCGAACTCGTCCTTCAGCTTCTCCACGTTGCGGGCCGCGATGGCCATCGAGTCCGGGTCGTAGACAGGCACGGTTCGTCATCCCCTTCGGAAACTTGTCTCCGCCCGATCAGACGTCACCATGACCAGGACGGTTCCCGCCGCTTACTTTATGACTTCACTCGGGCCGCGCGTACGGATCTCCGTCAACTTCCACCCCAGCGGGCCGCCGGACACGCTTTGTAGCATGTCCGGCGGGGAGGGAAGCGATCATGAAACCACTGAACCCGGGCGAATCCCGACATGTCGGGCGGTACCGCCTGGTCGCGGCGCTCGGCGAAGGCGGAATGGGACGAGTACTGCTCGGGGTGTCACCGGACGGCAGGCTCGTGGCGGTCAAACAGGTGCACCCGGGCTTCGCGCACGACGACGGGTTCCGGTCCAGGTTCCGCCACGAGGTCCAAGCGTCACGGATGGTCTCAGGCGCTTACACGGCGGCGGTCATGGACGCGGACCCGGACGCGTCGACACCGTGGCTGGCCTCGGTGTTCGTCGCCGGGCCATCGCTGAAGGAAGCCGTCGAGGCGGCGGGGCCCCTCCCACCGGGGGCCATCCGGATCCTCGCGGTCGGGCTGGCGTCGGCACTCACCGAAATCCACCGGGCCGGCTTGGTCCACCGCGACCTCAAACCGAGCAACGTGCTGCTCACCGACGACGGCGCCCGGGTCATCGACTTCGGCATCGCCCGCGCCGCCGAGGGCGACTCCGAGCTGACGCACACCGGCTCGATCATCGGCTCGCCCGGCTTCATGTCCCCGGAGCAGGCCGACGGGCGGACTGTCACCCCGGCGAGTGACGTTTTCTCATTGGGCGGCCTCTTGGTCATGGCGGCCACCGGCCGGGCCCCGTTCGGCGGCTGGTCGACCCCGCAGGTGCTCTACAACGTCGTTCACGGGCGGCCGGACCTCGGTTCACTCCCCCCGGTGCTGCGACGACTGGTGGAGCCGTGCCTCGCGAAGGATCCGGCGCAGCGGCCAACGCCGGCCCAGATCCTCGACCACCTGGGTCCGGTCCCACCGGGCAGCACTCCGTGGCCACCGGCGGTACACGCGCTGATCTGTGTCCAGAAAGAGCAGGTCGGCCGCCTCCTGGCGCTGCCTCAGCCGCCGGTGGCCGAGGCTCCGGCGACACCCGGCAAACGGCGAACGCGGGCACGGACCGCGGTGGCACTGGCGTTGGCGCTCGTGCTGGGAACGGCGGCCGTGGTCGCGGTGAAGCTGAGCTCAGCGGATCAGCGCGCCGGCCGCGACGCGGGTCCCAACACCGGTCGCCCGCACCCCGCCGCGTTCACCGTGGAAGATCTTCGCGAAATCGATCCCTGCAAGCTTTTCAAACGCGACTCCCTACCCGCGACCGGGCCGATGGAGCAATCGGACGGCAAGCGCATCTACTTCGAACGATGCGATTTCTCGTTCAAAGACAGGCCGGACAAAACCGCCAGCAGCACGCTGGTCGTCAACCTGTACGAAACGCTCTCGGAGTCAAAAGGCACGCCGATATCGATCGGTGGGCTCAGCGGTTTCGCGAAGGTCGACGGCATCTACTGCGTCGTGTCGATCGAGAACCCGTACAGCCAGGGCTTCGCGATGACCGCCTCGTCGGGTCGGGAGACCGGTGATCCCTGCGCCACCCCGACCGAAGCGATGAACTTCCTGGTCCCGCAGATCCAGTACGGCACCGACGCGCGCTATCCGCTGTCCGCCGGCTCCGCGCTTTCCTCCGACCTGTGCGCCATGACCGATTCACCACCGGTTCCGCCGGGAAACCCGAACAAATTCAGCTTCACCATCCAAGGCCTGCACCGGTGCTTGTGGATCGGGCAGAAGGATCTCGGGGTGTATTCCGTCAGCTTGCTGTCCGCGCCGAGCGAGCCGGGCAAAGCCGAGCAGCGCGACCTGGACGGAGTCACGGTCTCCGAAGCGATCTTGCCCAGCCAGGACTACGGGCCGGCCTGCGAGATCACCTGGGCGCACCACCGGATCGACGACACGAGCACCGAGGATGTACAGCTCACCTACAACGACTTCGACAAGAAGCTGAGCAACGAAGAACTGTGCGCCAATGCCGAGCAGTACGCGCGTCGAGTACTGGCGAAGCTCCCGCCGGGCAGCTAGCTCAGGCCTCCGCCACCAGTTCCCGGATCCTCGTCGCGAGCAGCGCGTTGTCCGCCGGGGTCACCGTCGCCCACTCGCGGCCTTCGCGGTCGGTCTCCACCTGGAACAGGTAGCGGCCGGAGTCCGTGTCGAAGAACGCCACCACCCGGTTCGCGCGGTGGACCACGCCGTCACGGCCCACGCGCTCCGCGCCGAACTGGCCCCTGGCCTCCTGGCCGAGCAGCATGCCCGAGAGTTCCTGGGCCTGGAACAGCGGCACGCCGCGGTCCTCCAGCGCCGTCACCAGTGCCTTCGGGTCGCCCTTGGCGGCCGCGTCCGCGGCCTTCAGCGTCGGGTACGGGATGCTCACCGTCTGGCCGATGCCCGGGGCCAGGTCGCCCGCCACCGAGACCGCCGCCTCCGCGAGGGCGTCCTCCGTGGCCGGGATCAGCCACACCTCCGCGTTGTCCACCACCGCCAGCACCGCCTGACTGCGGTGGCTGACCGCGCGGCCGCGGATCTCGCGTTCGGCCCACACCCAGACGTCGACGCCGAACTGGGGTCGGGCCAGCAGGTGGAGCAGGTCGGCCAGCTCGCCGGACGCCCGGCGGTTGCGGGCCAGGCGCCGCTCGCTCAGCGACGCCCACGCCGACTCCACCAGCGCCGACCGCTCGGTGCGGGTGGTTCCCCCGCTCGGCACGTCGATCGCGACGTGCCGCCGAGGCAGTTCGAACGACTCCCAGAGCACGTCGAACTCCGACGCGGACAGCACCAAGGACACGGTCAGCGACCGTCCGAGCCGTGGTCGCCGATCACGTCGGGGGAAACCATCCGCTGGTCGGCGAACAGGTCCTGGTCGTCGACGCCGAAGCGGCGGACGTGCTCGGCGTCCTCCTCCTGCGGGGCCGCCTCCGACAGGAACCGCGCCTCGCCGCGCTGCTGCTTCGGGCTGATCTGCTCGGACTTCCGCAGCGCGACGGCTTCCTCCTCGGGCAGTTCGCCGACCGGCAGCGGCCGCACCGGGCCCTTCGGCTGGCCCTTCTCGCGCCGCTGGCGTTCCTTGTCGCCGCTGAGCGCGCCACCGGCGGCGCCCGCGCCGACCGCCGCCGCGCCCGCGCCGATTTCGCCCGGGGTCGCGCCCGGCTTCGCCACGAAGCCGCGTTCGGCCGTGTACTGGCCCGGCGCCAGCGGGGCCTGCGGCATCGAGCCGACCGTGCGGCCCTTGGCCAGCAGGCCGTCGGGGCCGCGGCTGAGCGAGCTGTCGACGGCGCCGGAGCCGGAGCCGGAGCCGGAGCCGGTGGACGTGCCACCGCCGCCCCCGAGGGACTTGATCGGCGCCGTCGCCGGGTTCGAGCCGGGCGGCAGGGAGCCGGGTGCGCCCGGCGGGACGAACTGCTCGCCCGCGCCGCCGACGGCCAGGCCGGGCGAGAAGTGGGTGGAGTCGCCGCCGGACGTGCCGCGGCCCGGGGTGGTGACCCAGCCGGGCCCGGGCGTCGACGTCGGGGGCTTCACGCCCGACGGCGTCGTCGTCGAACTCGGCGTCGTGTGCTGCGCGGCGGGCGCGGTCACCGAGCCGGTCTGCCGCGACGACCCGACGGGCCGGGACGGCTGTTGCTGCTGCGCCGCGACGCCGTAGACCGGGGTCGGCGCGTCGGCGTGCACCTGGTGCGCCACCGGCTGCACCACCGGCGGGTCGACGTGCACCGACCGGACCTTGTCCGACGCGGGCCGCACGCCGCCGTCCGGCGTCACCGCGACCGCCGCGCCGGCGACGTCGAGCACACCGGGCGTGACCCCCGGCGCGGCCAGCTTCAGCGACTCGGGGTCGGACAGCGACTGCGTCGAGAGCAGGTTCGTGCCGCTCTCCTGCGCGTACTCGTTCAGCGCCTGCTGCGCCTGCTCCTTGGCGTTGTTCGCCGCCTCGACCTGCCGGGCGTGGTCGGTCTCGAAGCCGATGAGGGACAGCAGCAGCCCGTCGGTCAGCGTGTAGCCGCCCGCGCCCTTCCGGACCGTCTCGGCGTCCGGGAGCTTGTACTTGGTGCGGTTGAAGGACTCGCCCTGCGCGAAGACCATTTCCGCGGCGTGCGCGACCTTCGTGGTGGCGTCCTGGGAGAACCCGGCCTGCTCGGTCAGCACCTGGCCGGCCGCGCCCCCGGCCTGGCTCTGCCACTCGACGCCGAGCTTCAACAGCTGCGCGCGCAACGTCTGGTCGGTGTGGGCGAGCGCGGTCGCGACGGCTTTCAGCGCGTCGACGGCGGTGCCGATGCTGCCGGTGCCGTCGCCGTTGACCATCCGCGTGATCTGGTCGGCGATCGCGGTGTTGGTCCAGCCGTCGAACCGGTGGTTCCGGATCCCGGCCGCGAGCTCGGAGAATTCCACGCGCCCTCCCTAGTTGCGTGACTTCAAGGACTGCAGCGCCAGGTCGGCGGCGTGCGCCGACATCTCGCACAGCTGCGGCTGGGTGAGCTTGCCGCGGGTGATGGGGAACGTCCGGATGGTCAGCGTCCGGCCCTTCGCGACGCCGACGAGGGTGCTGCAGTCGGCCGGGTCGGCGGCCGCGCGGTAGCTCGTCAGCGCCGGGTAGCCGGCGATGGCCTTCGGTTCGGTGGTCATGCTGTTCTTGCGGCGGGCCCCGGTGATCCACTCGTCGAGGTCCGCGGTCACCGAGCCCACCTGGTAGCCGTGGAACGGCTCCTCGCGGTCGGCGTCGAGCACGCAGACCGGCCCGTCGGCGCTGTCGGCCTGCCGGGGCGTGCTGCTGATCTTCATCGCGTCGAGCTGCACCTGCGGGAAGAGGTCGCAGAGGTCGACGCCCTGCATCGGCAGGTCGGCCGGGCGCTGGGGCAGCTGGGCGGCCTTCGCGCTCTGCGACGCCGCGGTGGCGGCCGTCTCGATCGGGTACGGGGTGCCGTCCTTGTCCGCGGAGCAGCCGGCGAGCGCCGCTGTCGCGAGCACGCCGCCGGTGATCAGCACCGCGCTGTTACGCACCGTGCTTGCCGCGGTCACCGAACACCGCCGCCTTTTCCTCGTCGCTGACCTTGTAGTCCTTCGCGGCGGCGCGCAGCTGCGACACCAGGCGCTTGAGGCCCGCGACGTACTCGCGGACCTGGCCGGCGTAGGACCGGTCGCCGTCGGCGATCAGGTGGTTCCACGCTTCGATCGACTGGGTGCTGACGACGTCCGCCGAGGGCGCGTCGACCCGCAGCTGGTCCAGGCGGGTGATCAGCTGGTCTTCGAGCGCGTTGGCCTGCTCTTCGACGATCCGGGCGACGTCGAGCAGCTTGTCCGGGCGGACCAGGACGTCCGCCACGGCCGGCGCCACCGGGACGGCCGGGCTCAGGTCGTACGAGGGTCCTGACATGCTCTCCCCTGACGTCATACGGACAGTGACCGGCCGGCTCCTCGTCGAGGCTACCAACGCAAGTGTGGCAGCAGCCCGGGTTTGGACGAAGTTCGTGCCCGGCCGGTTCCCCGGTCCCGTGAAATCAGGCGCGCTGCTTCGCGGCCGGAGCGCCGATCTCGCCGTTCGCCGCCTTCAGCGCGATGTCCGTGCGGTGGTGCGACCCGGCGAGGTGCACCTTTTCGACGGTTTCGTACGCGTGCTTGCGGGCCGACTTGAGCGTCTTGCCGGTGCCGACGACCGACAGCACCCGGCCACCGGAGGAGACGACGGCGCCGTCGTCACGGCGGCGCGTGCCGGCGTGCAGCACGCCTTCCAGCTCGGCGCCGGTGATGACGTCGCCGGTGCGCGGCTTGCCGGGGTAGCCGTCGGCGGCGACCACGACGGTGACCGCGGTGCCGCCCGCCCACTCCAGCGGCGGGTGCTCGGCGAGCTTGCCGGTGGCGGTGGCGTGCATCAGCCCGGCGATCGGGGTGCGCAGCAGCGCCAGCACGACCTGCGTTTCGGGGTCGCCGAAGCGGCAGTTGAACTCGATGACCTGCGGACCGTCGGAGGTCAGCGCGAGCCCGGCGTAGAGCAGGCCGGAGAACGGCGCGCCGCGGTTCACCAGCTCGTCCGCGACCGGCTGGACGACCTTCTCGACCAGGTCGTCGACCAGGTTCTCGGGGGCCCAGGGCAGCGGCGCGTACGCACCCATACCGCCGGTGTTCGGGCCCGCGTCGTCGTCGCCGACGCGCTTGAAGTCCTGCGCGGGCAGCAGCGGCACGACGGTGGTGCCGTCGACGAAGCAGAACAGCGACGCTTCCGGACCGTCCAAAAAGGACTCCAGGAGCACCGGGTGGCCGCCGTCGAGGAGCATGATCGCGTGCTTGCGCGCGACGTCGTAGTCGGTCGTGACGACGACGCCCTTGCCGGCGGCGAGCCCGTCGTCCTTGACCACCCAGGTCGGGCCGAAGCGGGCGAGCGCGGCGTCGAGGCGGGCCGGGTTGTCGACCACCTCGCTGCGCGCGGTCGGCACGTTCGCCGCGGCCATGACGTCCTTCGCGAACGCCTTCGAGCCTTCGATGCGAGCCGCCGCGGCCGACGGGCCGAAGCAGGCGATGCCCACCTTCCGGACGGCGTCGGCGACGCCGGCGACGAGCGGGACCTCGGGCCCGACCACGACGAGGTCGGCCTGCCAGCTCTTCGCGAGGCTCGCGACCGCCTCGGGATCGGCCGCTTCGACGCCGAGCTGCTCGGCGACCGCGGCGGTCCCGGCGTTGCCGGGAGCGCAGGCCAGCGCCGTGACGGTGGGGTCGCCGGAAGCCGCGAGGACGAGAGCGTGCTCACGAGCGCCGGAGCCGATTACCAGTACGCGCACGCGGCACAGCGTATCCGGCCGGGTTCGCGCCGGACATTTCGCCGCCCCCGGGCACCGCGGGTGAGGGCCGTGCCGCCCTGGGTGACGGGAGGTGCGGAGGGTGCTGCTGAATCGAGGTGACCGCTGCAAAGGAAGCGGGGGCGGCGCTCCGGCCGCCGGGCACCACGGGCGGGAGGCGCTCCGGCCGCGGGAACCGGAGGTGGCGGGCAGGCCGCGACGACCGGTTGACGTGGGCCCGCGCCGGCCGGAGCCCGGCAGTGGTCCGGCCACCCGCCGCGGGGTCGAGCGTCCCCAGCCGTGCCGCGGACCACACCTTCGCGCGCAGGAGTCCACGCGTAGTTCACCGTCGCTTTTGCCCGGATACCCCCGCGCGACGCTTGCGGCATCGAGGGTGGCGCGAGTAGTCAGGGTCAACCCTGTGTGAAAAGAGGTCACCAGATGAAGCGCAAACGTGTCGGTGTGCTGACGCTCGCCGGACTGGCGTTGCTGAGCGTCACCGGACTGGCCGTCGGGTCGGCCAACGCATCCGAAGCCGGGTCCGCCGATGCGGCCGCGCACGGGCGGGGCCACGATGACCCCGTGATCATCGGACACCGCGGCGCGCCCGGGTACCGGCCGGAGCACACGCTCGCCTCGTACGAGCTCGCCTACCGGATGGGCGTCGACTGGGTCGACGTCGACCTCGTGCCCACCAAGGACGGCCAGCTCGTCGCGCGGCACGAGCCCGAGATCGGCGGGACCACCGACGTCGCGAAGCACCCCGAGTTCGCGAACCGGAAGAAGACCGTCGTGCTCGACGGGGTCAGCACGACCGGGTGGTTCACCCAGGACTTCACCCTCGCCGAGCTGAAGACGCTGCGCGCGGTCGAGCGGATCCCGGCGAACCGCCCGCACAACACGCTGTACAACGGCCGCTACCAGATCGCCACCTTCCAGGAGGTGCTCGACCTGACCAAGCGGCTCGGCCGGGAACTGCACCGGACGCTGGGCACCTACCCCGAGGTCAAGCACTCGACGTTCTTCCAGTCCATCGGCAACCCGACCGAGCCGAAGCTGGTGTCGATCCTCAAGCGCAACGGCCTCGACCGGCCGGACGCGCCGGCGATCATCCAGTCGTTCGAGGTGTCGAACCTGATCGCGCTGCACAAGCAGGTCCGCACGCCGCTGCTGCAGCTGACCTCGGCCACCGGCGCTCCGGCGGACTTCGTCGCGAAGGGCGACAAGCGGACGTACGCGGACCTCGTGACGCCGCAGGGTCTGCGTGACATCTCGAAGTACGCGAAGTACCTCGGGCCGGAGAAGGGGCAGATCATCCCGCTGGACGCCGCCGGGAACCTGACCAAGCCGACCGCGCTCGTCGCCGACGCGCACAAGGCGGGCCTGAAGGTGCAGCCGTACACGTTCCGGAACGAGAACCCGTTCCTGCCGGCGAACCTGCGCTCCTCGGCCGAGCCGGACGCCTACGGTGACGTCTTCACCGAGGAGGCGGCGTTCCTCCAGGCCGGTGTCGACGGCTTCTTCGCCGACCAGCCGGACACCGCGCTCGAGTCGCTGCACGCCTTCCTGGGCCGGTAATCGCGTTGCCGCGAAGGGCGCTTCCGTGGACGCTGAGTCCGTGGAAGCGCCCTTTTCCGGTGTGGTGCTGGTCAACCGCGGCGACGAGAACACCGTCGAGCACCTCCTGACGCACACTCCGGGCATCGGCGACTACTGCAATGACGAAAACCCGCCCGAGACACCGCCGGGACTCGTCACGTCGGCCGACTACCTCGCCGCTCTCGACGGCTACCCGCAGCAGTTCCCGCCGGGCGAACGCTTCCACTACCACAACTGCGCTTTCGCGGTCCTGGCCCTGATCGCCGAACGGGTCGCGGGCGTACCTTTCGCCGACCTCGTCCGGACCCGCGTGACCGAGCCCGCCGGGATGGCGGACACGGCGTTCCTCCGCTCGGACGCGCTGCCCGCCCGGACGGCCACCGGGTACCTGGAAGACGGCCGCACCAACGTGTTCAGCCTGCCGGTCGTCGGCTTCGGCAACGGCGGGATCTACAGCTCCGCGCCGGACTTCCGGAAGTTCTGGCCCGCGTTCCTCGACGGCAGGCTCGTCCCGGGCGAGTGGGTGGAACGGATGCTGCGCGGAGCCGGCTACGGGCTCGGCTTCCGGCTGCCGCGGCCCGGCGTCGTCCGGCTGGAGGGCGGCGACCACGGCGTCACGTTCGTGAGCCTGCACCAGCCGTCGTCCGGCGTCACCGCGACCCTGATCTCGAACGACCACCGAGGTGGCGGGCCCCTGCTCAGGCAGCTGGACGAGTTCTTGACGAAGGCTTGACACCCCCTGGTGGCGGGGCTACCTTCGGCGAATTCAATGGTCTGGCCGCATACCTTTCAAGAGGTGCCCGATGGACGTTTCCGACCAGCAGACCACTCCCGACCACGCTGACGAAGACAGCGCCCGCCTGCACCAGCTGGGGTACGCGCAGGAGCTCAAACGGACGATGTCGGCGTTCTCGAACTTCGCCGTCTCCTTCACGATCATTTCGATCCTCTCCGGCTGCCTGACGCTCTACGGCTTCGGCATGAAGACCGGCGGCCCGGCCGCGATGATCTGGGGCTGGCCACTGGTCGGGGTGTTCGTCATCCTGGTCGGCCTCGGCATGGCCGAGGTCTGCTCCAGCTACCCGACCGCGGGCGGCCTCTACTACTGGGCCGCGAAGCTGGCGCCGAACAAGTCCGGTCCCGTGTGGTCGTGGTTCACCGGCTGGTTCAACCTCATCGGGCAGATCGCCGTCACCGCGGGCATCGACTTCGGCGCGGCGCTGTTCCTCAACGCCTTCCTCGACCTGCAGTGGGGCTTCACCGCGACGCCGGGCCACACGATCCTGCTGCTGGCGATCATCCTCGTGGTGCACGGCCTGCTGAACACCTTCGGCGTCCGGATCGTGGCGATCCTCAACAACGTCAGCGTCTGGTGGCACCTCATCGGCGTGCTGGTGATCGTCGGGGTGCTGATCTTCGTACCGGCCAAGCACCAGGACGCGTCGTTCGTCTTCGGCAGTTTCGTGAACCAGACGGGCTGGGGTTCGACCTTCTACGTCTTCGCGCTGGGGTTGCTGGTCGCGCAGTACACGCTGACCGGCTACGACGCCTCGGCGCACATGACCGAGGAGACGAAGAGCGCGGCGACGGCCGGGCCGCGCGGCATCGTGATGTCGATCGTCGTCTCGCTGGTCGCGGGCTGGATCCTGCTGATCGGCCTGACGTTCGCGATCCAGGACTACGACGGCGCGGTCGGGTCCGCGACCGGCGTCCCGCCCGCGCAGATCTTCATCGACGCGACCGGCGCGGTCACCGGCAAGTTCCTGCTCCTGATCTGCATCGGCGCGCAGCTGTTCTGCGGCATGGCGTCGGTGACGGCGAACTCGCGGATGATCTACGCGTTCGCCCGCGACGGCGCGATCCCCGGGTCGGGCTTCTGGCACAAGATCAACAAGCGCACGCAGACGCCGACGAACGCCGTGTGGCTCGCCGCGGGCGGCGCGCTGATCCTGGCCCTGCCGTACCTGTGGAGCGCGACGGCCTACGCGGCGGTGACGTCGATCGCGGTCGTCGGGCTGTACGTGGCGTACGTGATCCCGGTGTTCCTGCGCGTCCGGCGCGGCGACTCGTTCGAGCCCGGGCCGTGGTCGCTGGGCAAGTGGGGCAAGCCGGTCGGGATCATCGCGACGGTGTGGGTCGTGCTGATCTTCTTCCTGTTCATGCTGCCGCAGGTGTCGCCGGTGACGGTGGACTCGTTCAACTACACGCCGATCGCGTTCCTGGTGGTGCTCGGCGGCGCGGCGCTGTGGTGGGTGCTCTCGGCCCGGAAGTGGTTCACCGGCCCGAAGGTCCAGGGCTCGGAAGCCGAACTCGCGGCGGTGGAACAGGAACTGAAGGAACTCGGCTGACGTCCGGCGCAAGTGGTCGTGAGTGAGGAACAGTGTTCCAACCCTCACTCACGACCCGCGCGGCACGCTCAGGGAGTCGCGTGGCTTTCCGGGGCGGGGACGGGGTCGGGGGCCGGGGACTGGCGGCCGGGGCGGACCACCGTGACCGCGGCCGCGCCCAGTGCGCCGACGCCGGCGAACGCGTAGAAGCCCCACGGGTATGCGATTCCGGCCGTCAGCAGGGCGCCGCCGAGGAGCGGGCCCGAGATCGCGCCGATGCGGCCGATGCCGGCGGACCAGCCGAGGCCGGTCGCGCGGATCGCGTCCGGGTAGACGCGGCCGATGTACGCGTACACCAGCACCTGGGCGCTGAACACGAAGCAGCCGGTCAGGAACACCGCCGCGTACAGCCCGACGGCCGGCAGCTTGACGCTCAGCAGCGCCAGGAACACCGCGCCGAGGCAGAACCAGACGATGGCCGACGGGCGGATGCCGACGCGGTCGGCGACCCGGCCCGCCACGAGCAGCCCGGCGATGCCGCCGACGTTCAGCGTCAGCAACAGGCTCAGCGCCGCACCGAGCGGGTAGCCGGCCTGGCGCATGATCTCCGGCAGCCACGTGTTCAGCCCGTACACCAGCAGCAGGCCCATGAACGACGTCACCCAGAAGGCGATCGTCGCGCGCAGCAGGCCGCCGCGGAACAGGCCGGCGACGGCGTGCCCGGCCGACCGCTCGGTCTCGCGGACCCGCTGGAACGACTCGGACTCCGGCAGGAACTTCAGCATCAGCGGGATCAGCACCACGGCGGGGATCGCGCCGGCGACGAACATCGCGCGCCAGCCCAGCGGCGAGATGAGCACGATGCCCAGCAGCGCCGTCAGCACCGCGCCGACGTGGTAGCCGGTCATCACCGTGGTCGTCGCGCTGCCGGCCTTGCCCCGGCGCGCGTACTCCGTGACCAGCGTGATCGCCGTCGGCAGGCAGCCGCCGAGGCCCAGCCCGGCAACGAACCGCAGCAGGGCGAAGACGAACGTCGAGGGCGCGAACGCGCAGAGCAGCGTGCACAGGGAGAACAGCGTCACGGAGATGATCAGGGACTTCCGGCGCCCGATGACGTCGGTGATCGTGCCGATCGCCAGCCCGCCCAGCATCATCCCGGCCAGCCCGACCGTCGACACGACCGACGCCGTGCCGGGCGTCAGGCCCCAGACGTGGTCGCGGAGCAGCACGGGCAGCACGGTGCCGAGCACGACCAGGTCGAACCCGTCGAGCAGGACGGCGGTCCAGGCCAGGGGCACGACCCAGGAGCGAGTGCCAGGGGACATGGAGAACCTCCGGATGTGCGTCGGTGCACGTGATCCGCACAAGTGTGCGTAGTGCGCACAAGTATGCACAGGGGGTCCGGCGTAAGCCAGGTCACTTCCATTGGGCGGAAGCCGAGCGCAGGGCTCTCACCTGCGGGAAGATCACCCGCGTGGAGATCCTGACGCTGATGGCCGTGCTCGCGGGCTCCCTCGCGCTGACCGCCCTCGCCCGGCGCTACAACCTGTCCGCGCCACTGCTGGTGGTCGTCGTCGCGCTCGGGATCGCGCTGATCCCCGGCGTGCCGCGGTTCGAGCTCGAACCGGAACTGGTGCTCACCGTCGTGCTGCCGCCGTTGCTCTACTCGACGTCGCTGGAAAGCTCGCTGACGCACTTCAAGCGGGCGCTGCGGCCGATCGTCGCGCTCGGCGTGGTGCTGGTGGCCCTGACCGCCGTGGTCGTCGCCGTCGTCGTGCACCTGCTGCTGCCGGACGTGCCCTTCGCCTCCGCGCTGGTCCTCGGCGCGGTCGTGGCGCCGCCGGACGCGGTGACCGCGGTCGCGATCGGGCGCAAGCTCGGCCTGCCGCGGCGGGTGATGACCGTGCTGACCGGCGAGAGCCTGGTCAACGACGCCGCCGCGCTGACGCTGTACAAGGTCGCGCTCGCCGCCGTCGCGGGCACCGCGGGCTCGGCCGGGCACGGGTTCGCGGTCTTCGGCGTCGCGACCGTGCTGGGCATCGGGGTCGGCCTGGCGATCGGCGCGCTCGTCGTGCTGATCCGCCGCCAGCTCGACGACCCGCTGATGGAGTCGGCGTTCGGCATCATCGTGCCGTTCGCCGCGTACGTCACCGCGGAGCACCTGCACCCCTTCAGCGAAGACTTCAGCGGCTCCGGCGTGCTCGCCGTCGTCGCGGCGGGCCTGCTCCTGGGGCATCGCGCGCTGTACGCGTCCCCCGCGACACGCATGCAGGACAGATCGGTGTGGGCCTCGATCGACGTCCTGCTGGAAGCGCTGGTGTTCGCGCTGATGGGGCTGCAGCTGCCGTTCGTGCTCGAAGGCGCGCAGCACGCGGCCCGCGACAACGGGACGCTCGCGCTGGTCGCGGTGATCGTGCTCGGCGTGACGATGTTCGTGCGGGTGCCGGCGGTGTTCGTTTCCGCGTACCTGCCGCAGACGGTCCGGCTCTTCGGCCGGGACCGCGCGACGCCGTCGTGGCGGACGCTGGCGGTCGTTTCGTGGACCGGCATGCGCGGCGTGGTCACGCTCGCCGCGGCGGCCGGCGTACCGGCCGCGACCCCGGGCCGCGAGGAGATCCAGCTGTTCGCGTTCACTGTGGCGATCGGGACGGTGCTGATCCAGGGGCTGACGCTGCCGCCGCTGATCCGGCTGCTGAAGGTGGAGGACCCTGCGGAGGCGTCGCGGGACGAGGCCGAAGAACTCGCCGCGCGCGAGGTCGCGAAGAAGGCGGCCCAGGACCGGCTGCGCGAAATCAGCGACGAGCGGCTGGCTTCGCTGGACCTGCCCCAGGAGAAGGTCGACCGGCTGAAGGAGCGGCTCCAGCGGCTGATCGACACGCGCTACCGCTTCGCCAAGGCCGCGATCACGCTGTCCGGCGAAGACCGGTCCGGCAGCCCGCAGGCCCAGTTCGCGAAGGCCCGGCGCGAGCTCCTGATCACCCAGCGCAAGGCGATGATCGAGGAGAACCGCGCCGGGCGGCTCGACGACGAGGTCCTGCGGCGCGTGCTGCGGGAGCTCGACCTGGAGGAGCTTTCGGTGTCGGCGACCCTCACGAACCGGCTGAGCTGATCACTTCCCACGTCCGCAGCCGCTCTTCGGCGGACCGGATGCCGGTCTGCGAGACGAGGACGTCGGTCGCGCCGGCGTCGTAGTAGCGCCGGAGTCCTTCGAGGACGGTCTTCTCGTCCCCGATGATCGCCAGCTCGGCCGCGTGCTCGACGCCTTCCGCGGCCAGGATCCGCTGGTACGAAGGGATCTGGCTGTAGAAGGACATCTGCTCGTAGGCCAGCGCCCGCACGGCGTCGGGTTCGTCGGTGACGATCGCCGGCACGGCCGCGAGGATCCGCTTGCCCGCGGGCAGGTGCGGCACGATCTGCTCGGAAAGCGCTCTCGGCCCGGCGAGGAACGGCAGCGTCCCGTCGGCGAGCTCACCGGTGACGCGCAGCGCCTGCGGCCCCATCGCGGCGACGACGATCCGCACGTCACCGCCCACAGTGGACGGTCCGGGCGGGTGCGCTTCGAGCGTCTCGCCGCGGAAGTCGACGGTTTGGCCGTCGAAGACCTGCCGCAGCACGGTGAGGTATTCGCGCAGGTGCCGGATCGGCGGCGGGTACTCGACGCCGTAGACGGGCCCGAGGAACCCCTTCGACCCGAGCCCGATCCCGAGCGTGAACCGGCCCCCGGTGGCGGCCTGCGCGGTCTGCGCCGCGCTCGCGACCAGCAGCGGGTGCCGCGGGTAGATGGGCACGACGGACGTCCCGACCTCGATACCGGGGACTTCGCGCCCCGCGAGCGCGGCGACGGTGATGGCGTCCTGGCTCAGCGGCAGCTGCGAAAACCAGACGGACTTCAGCCCGGCATCGGCGGCTTGACGGGTCTGGGCGAGGAGCTCGTCGACGAGGTTCGCGGCGGCTCCGGTGTCACCGGCCGGCAGCGTGACTCCGATGGTCATGGTCCCAAGCTAGCGAGCGGCGCCACTCATTTCCGGCTTCCCAGGACTTGAGAACCCGAGCGGGGCCGCCGGGATTCGCCCACCCTGTGGCACATCCCTCACGATCTTCAGGAGAGCCCCATGTCGCTGACCGAAGTCATCGAAGGCACCCGCAAGGCCGTCGACGCCGATCCGCACAACGCCGCCGTTTCCTTCAGCGTCGACCACACCCTCAAGCCCGGCACGCGAACCGAGGTCGAGGTCAAGGTGCGGGAGCACGCCTTCACCGTCGACGAGCCGCCCGCGCTCGGCGGGACGGACCAGGCCGCCAACCCCGTCGAGTACGCGCTCGCCGCGCTCGGGTCGTGCCAGGTCGTCACCTACCAGTTCTGGGCGGCGAAGCGCGGGATCCCGATCGACTCGATCAAGGTCACCGTCGACGGCGACCTCGACCTGCACGGCTTCTTCGGGTTCGCCTTCAACACCCGCCCCGGGTTCGGGGACGTCCGGGTGTCGATCGAGCTGGAAGGCCCGGCGAGCCGGGAGCGCTACGAAGACCTCAAGCGCGAGGTCGACGAGCACTGCCCGGTGCTCGACCTGTTCCGCAACGAGACGCCGGTGACGACGAAGCTGACCTAGACGAATTCGTGCCGGACGATGGTCTGCTCGCGGCCCGGGCCGACGCCGATCGCCGAGATCCGGGCGCCCGACAGCTCTTCGAGGCGCTCGACGTACGCGCGCGCGTTCGCCGGCAGCTCCTCGAACGTGCGGCACGCCGAGATGTCCTCGAACCAGCCCGGGAGCTCTTCGTAGATCGGGATCGCGTGGTGCACGTCGGTCTGCGTCATCGGCATGTCCTGCGTGCGGAAGCCGTCGACCTCGTAACCCACGCACACCGGCACCTTCTCCAGGCCGGACAACACGTCCAGCTTGGTGAGGAAGTAGTCGGTGATGCCGTTGACGCGGACCGCGTACCGCGCGATCACCGCGTCGAACCAGCCGGTGCGGCGCGAGCGGCCGGTGGTGACGCCGAACTCGCCGCCCTGCTTGCGGAGGTACTCGCCGGACTCGTCGTGCAGCTCGGTCGGGAACGGGCCCGAGCCGACGCGGGTGGTGTAGGCCTTGAGGATGCCGAGCACCGTGGTGATCCGGCCCGGGCCGATGCCCGAACCCGCGCTCGCGCCGCCGGACGTCGGGTTCGACGACGTCACGAACGGGTAGGTGCCGTGGTCGACGTCGAGCAGCGTGCCCTGCGAACCCTCCAGCAGCACGGTTTCGCCGCGCTCGAGGGCCTGGTTGAGCTGCAGCCGCGTGTCGGCGATGCGGTGCGAGAACTTCTCGCCCGCCGCGAGCACCTCGTCGGCGACCTGGTCGGCGTCGAGGGCCTTGCGGTTGTAGACCTTCACCAGCACCTGGTTCTTGAACTCCAGCGCCGCTTCGACCTTCTGGCGGAAGATCTTCTCGTCGAGCAGGTCCTGCACGCGGACGCCGACGCGGGCGATCTTGTCCTGGTAGCACGGGCCGATGCCGCGGCCGGTGGTGCCGATCTTGCGGCTGCCGAGGTACCGCTCGGTGACCTTGTCGATGGCCACGTGGTACGGCATGATCAAGTGCGCGTCGGCCGAAATCAGCAGCTTGGACGTATCCACGTCCCGTGCTTCGAGGCCGGAGAGCTCATCGAGCAGCACACCCGGGTCGACCACTACGCCGTTGCCGATGACGTTGGTCACGCCGGGGGTCAGGATGCCGGACGGGATGAGGTGCAGGGCGAAGTTCTCACCGTTCGGCAGGACGACCGTGTGACCGGCGTTGTTGCCGCCCTGGTACCGGACGACCCACTGGACGCGGTCCCCCATCAGGTCGGTGGCCTTGCCCTTGCCTTCGTCTCCCCATTGGGCACCGATGAGCACGATGGCCGGCATGTGACACTCCAGGTGTTCGACGACTGAGGTTAAGTGTCCCGGACGGACACCGGTGGCGCTGACGAAATGCCGGTGCATGACTTTAACGGAGGACCTGCGGGTGCGCGGAATCGTGGTGGCCTGTGGTGACGGCGCGGCGGGCTTCGAAGAAGTCGACGACGTCGAGTCGATCCGCGTCCCGGGTCGCCCCGGCAAGGCGGAAATCGACCCCTTGCTGGGCGAACACGATCACCTGGTGGTGTCGGGCACGGACGCCGACCTCGCCGCCGTCGTGCTCCGGCTGCTCCGCAAGGACGCGCTCTCCGGCGTGTCGGTCGGGTTCGTCCCCGCGGACCCGACCTCGTCGGTCGCCGCGCTCTGGGGACTGCCGAAGACGCCGCTGCAGGCCCTCGCGCTGGCGCTGCGCGGCGAAGTCGACCCGGTGCCGCTGATCCGCGACGACGTCGGCGGCGTGCTCGTCGGGCGCGGGCTGCTGCGGCTGGTCCGCGGGGTGGCCTACGCCGACGAGCAGGTGGCGCTGCGCGGGCCGGCCGCGTCGATCGAGGTGACGCCGGACCCGGACGGCCCGGGCATGGCGGTCCGCGTGGTGAAGGGCACCCTCTTCAAGCGGCCGGCCACGCTGTACTCGCGGGCCTTCCAGATCGGCTGCATCCCGACCCGGCCGGTGCGCGACGACGTCGTCTTCGAGCGCGCGGTGAACAAGTGGACCTGGTACCGGCACACGGAAGACCTTCGCCTGGTCCGCGGGGCCGTCTGACCTGCTATTTTCACGGTCGGGTGAGCTTCCGGCCACAGTGTGTTCACCGACGGACAGCAACATGTCACCTATACGTGTTGCACTCGCCACTCCCGTGTATCAGGGTTAGCTGTCCCCACACCTGACACGGAGGCAGCAAAATGCCAACCAGGCGTGCTGTTCGTCATTCGTTCACCATCCTCGCGGCCACCGCCGTGCTCTCCGGGACGCTGGTCAGCGTCGCGGAAGCCACCCCGCCGGGCATCCCCTCGGCGACCACGGCGAAGTCCGAGCTCGCGTCCCTCACGGTCAAGGCCGACGGTTCGCAGACCGGCTACAGCCGGGACAAGTTCCCGCATTGGATCGACCAGGGCAACAGCTGCAACACCCGCGAAGTGGTGCTGAAGCGCGACGGCACGAACGTGGTCACCGGCTCCGACTGCGCGGCGACGTCCGGCAGCTGGTTCAGCCCGTACGACGGCGAGACCTGGACCGCCGCGTCCGATGTGGACATCGACCACGTCGTGCCGCTGGCCGACGCGTGGCGCACCGGCGCGTCGTCGTGGACCACCGCGCAGCGCCAGGCGTACGCGAACGACCTCACCGACCCGCAGCTGATCGCCGTGACGGACAACGTCAACCAGGAGAAGGGCGACAAGTCGCCCGACCAGTGGAAGCCGCCGCTCACGTCGTACTGGTGCACCTACGCGAAGATGTGGGTCGCGGTGAAGTACAAGTTCAAGCTGACGATCAACACCGCGGAGAAGAGCGCGCTGACGGACATGCTCGGCCGCTGCTGATCGCTGTCAAGGGCGAATCCCCGTGGTGCCAGGGAATGGGACCGCGGTTCGCCTGCTGGGACGGCCTCCAGCGCGAGATTAGCGTCGCCGGTTGAAGACGCAACCACTCCCGCTGGAGGCCGTCCGGTGTCCCCATCCCCCCGCGCCCGCACTACCGCGGCCTTGCTCGCCCTGCCCCTGCTGCTGACCGCGTGCTCCGCGGCGGGCACCGAACAAGCCGCGTCCGGCCCGCCGAAACCCGGCGGTACGCTCCGGCTCGGCATCTCGTCCGCGCCCGACTGCATCGACCCGCAGCAGACGTCCACCAACGCCTCGATCAACGTGTCCCGGCAGCTGGCGGACTCGCTCACCGACCAGGACCCGAAGTCCGGCGAGATCAAGCCGTGGCTGGCCGAAAAGTGGGAGAGCACCGCCGATTCGACGGCGTTCACCTTCCACCTGCGCGCCGGCGCCACCTTCTCCGACGGCACCCCGGTCGACGCCGCCGCGGTCAAGACCAGCTTCGACGGCCTCAAGGCGCTGGGCACGAAAGCGCCCCTCGGCTACGGCTACCTCGCCGGGTACAAGGGCACCACCGTCGTCGACCCGCGGACCGCGCGGATCGAGTTTTCCGCGCCCAGCGCCCAGTTCCTGCAGGCCAGTTCGACGGTTTCGCTCGCCGTCCTGGCGCCGGCGGCGTTCAAGAAGACGGCGGAACAGCGCTGCCAGGGCGACGGCCTGATCGCGTCCGGCCCCTTCGTCTTCAAGAGCTTCAAGCAGAACCAGGAGATCGTCCTGGCCAAGCGCACGGGCTACGCCTGGGGCTCGTCGCTGTTCAAGCACCGGGGCGAGGCCTACCTCGACGAGATCGACTACAAGATCGTGCCGGAACCCGGCGTCCGCACCGGCAGCCTGGCGTCGGGCCAGCTCGACGCTAGCACCGACGTGCAGCCGGTCGACGAGCCGCAGTTCACCGGGAACGGCTTCAGCGAGAACGTCCGGCCGAACCCGGGTGTCGTGTTCAACCTGCACGCCAACACGACCCGCGGGGTGCTCACCGACGAGAAGGTGCGCCAAGCCGTACTCAAGGGCGTCGACCGCGCCGAGGTCGTGAACACCGTGCTGACGCCGAACTACAAGGCCGCCACGAGCATCCTGGGCTCGGCGACGCCGCTGGTCAGCGACCTGTCCGCGCAGCTCGCGTACGACGCGAAGGGCGCGACGGCGCTCCTCGACGGCGACGGCTGGGTGCCCGGCGCCGACGGGATCCGCACCAAGAACGGGCAGCGGCTGAGCGCGGCCGTGGTGTTCTCGCCGGTGTTCAACCAGAACCGCAGCGTGCTGGAGCTGATCCAGCAGCAGCTGCGCAAGATCGGCTTCGACCTGAAGATCGAGCAGCACACCAACGCCGAGACCACCCAGCTCCAGCTGGCCGGGAACTACGACTTCCTCTGGTACAACGTCACCCGCGCCGACCCGGACATCCTGCGCGGCCAGTTCTCGACGAAGGCGGGCAACCGCAGCAAGCTCACGCCGGGCAACCCGCTCGACGTCGCGCTCGACGCGCAGTCGTCCACTGTGGACAATACCAAGCGCAAGCCGGCGGCCGAGGAAGCCCAGAAGCTGATCATCGAGCACGCCTACGCCGTCCCGGTGTTCGAGCTGACCCAGGTGGTCGCGCTGAGCTCGAAGGCGCACGGCGTCGACTTCGAAGCGTCGTCACGGCTGCAGCTGTTCGACGCGTGGCTCTCGTGAGGCGCTACCTGCTCCGCCGCGTCGGGCAGGCGGTGTTCGTGCTGTGGGCGGCGTTCACGCTGTCGTTCCTGATCCTCTACCTGCTGCCGGGCGACGCCGTTTCGGCGAAGCTCGCCGGTGGGGAGGCCGGGGCGTCGATGACGGCGGAGCAGGTCGCCGCGGCCCGCGCGGAGTACGGCCTCGACTCGCCGTTGCCGGTCCAGTACCTGAACCGGCTGGTCTCGGCGCTGCACGGCGACTTCGGGCGCAGCGTCGCGACCGGCGACGACGCGACGCACATGGTCGTCACGGCGTTGCCGCCGACGCTCGCGGTGACCGGGCTGGCGCTCGTGTTCGCGGTGCTGTTCGGCGGGGGCGCGGCGCTCCTCGGCACGTTCACGCGGTTCCGCTGGCTGCGGCAGGCGCTGCTGTCCCTGCCGTCGCTGGCGATCTCGCTGCCGCCGTTCTGGGTCGGGTTGCTGCTGATCCAGTTCTTCTCGTTCCGCCTGCGGCTGCTGCCCGCGCTCGGCACGCAGGGCTTCGCGGCGCTGATCCTGCCGGCGCTCACGCTGGCCCTGCCGACCGGCGCGATCATCGGGCAGGTGCTGGCCAAGAGCCTGGCGACGCAACAGGAAGAGCCGTACGCCGAGATCGCGGCGGCCAAGGGCGCGAGCCGCTGGCGCGTCCACTTCGGACACCTGCTGCGCAACGCGGCCGTGCCGACGCTCACCGTCGCCGGGGTCGTCGCGGGCAACCTGGTCGCGGGTTCGGTGATCACCGAGACGGTGTTCTCGCGCGACGGCGTCGGCCGGGTCACCGCGTCCGCCGTCACCGCGCAGGACGTCCCGGTGGTGCAGGCGGTGATCGTGCTGGCCGCGCTGGTGTTCGTGGTGCTCAACCTGATCGTCGACCTGCTCTACCCGCTGCTCGACCCGCGCATCGCCCGGACGCCGGAGGTGGCCCGTGGTTGACCTCGCCCCGGCCCCCAAGCCGCACTTTCACGTGAAAGTGCGGATCCCGCCCGGGCTCGTGCTCGCGGTGGCGGTGCTGGCGTTCGTGCTGCTCGCGGCCTTCGTGCCGGGGCTGCTGACCGGCTACGACCCGATCACCGGCGTCCCGGCCGAGCGCTTGCAAGGCCCTTCGCCGCACCACCTGTTCGGCACCGACGAGACCGGCCGCGACGTCTACGCGCGGGTGGTCCACGGCGCGTCGCTCTCGTTACGGGCCACCGCGATCGCCGTGCTCGTGGCGCTGGTCGCGGGCTCGGCGCTCGGCCTGCTGGCCGGGTTCCGCGGCGGCTGGGCGGACACGGTGATCATGCGGGTCGTCGACGTCTTCCTGGCCATCCCGCCGATCCTGCTGTCGCTGGCCCTGGTCACGGCGCTGGGCTTCGGCACGACGAACGTCGCGATCGCCGTCGGCATCGCGAACCTGGCGTCGTTCGCGCGGGTCATGCGCGCGGAGGTGCTGCGCGTGCGCAACGGCGTGTTCGTCGAGGCCGCACGGGCTTCCGGGGTGCGCTGGACGGGCGTGCTGCTGCGGCACGTCCTGCCGAACGCGGCGGGCCCGGTGCTCGCGCTGGCGACGTTGACACTCGGCACGGCGGTGCTCGAGGTGTCGGCGCTGAGCTTCCTGGGCTTCGGCGCGACCCCGCCGACGCCGGAGTGGGGCGCGCTGGTCGCGGGCGGCCGCAGCTTCCTGGCCACCGCCTGGTGGATGACGACGTTCCCGGGACTGACGGTGGCGGCGGTGGTCCTCGCCGCGAACCGGCTGTCCCGCGCGCTGGACGGAGGAGACCGATGACCCTGCTGCGGATCTCGGAACTGGCGGTGTCGTACCGGGCGGTCCCGGCCGTCCACGACGTCGGCCTGCACGTCGACGCGGGCGAAGTGGTCGCCGTCGTCGGCGAATCCGGCTCGGGCAAGTCGACGACGGCGCACGCGGCGATCGGCCTGCTGCCCCGCGGCGGCCGCGTCACCGGCGGCTCGATCACCTTCGACGGCCGGGACCTGCTGGCGTTGCCGGAGAAGCGGTGGCGCGGGGTGCGCGGCCGCGAGATCGCGCTGGTCCCGCAGGACCCGGCGGTGTCGCTGAACCCGGTGCACCGGGTCGGTGACCAGGTCGCGGAGGTGCTGAAGATCCACGGCCTCGCGGACCGCCGATCGGCTTCGCTGCAGGCGATCGAGCTGCTGGAACGCGCCGGCGTCCCTTCGCCGGAGTTGCGGGCTCGGCAGTACCCGCACCAGCTGTCGGGTGGCCTGCGCCAGCGCGTCCTGATCGCGTCGGCGCTGGCCGGGCGGCCGAAGCTGATCATCGCGGACGAGCCGACGTCGGCGCTGGACGTGACGGTCCAGCGCCGGATCCTCGACCACCTGACGTCGCTGGCCGCGGAGTCCGGGACGGCGATCCTGCTGATCACGCACGACCTGGGCGTCGCGGCCGATCGCGCGTCGCGGATCGTGGTGCTTTCGCAGGGGACGGTCGTCGAGGAGGGCTCGACGGTCGTCAGCGCGCCGACGCACCCGTATACGCAGCAGCTGATCGCGGCCGCGCCGAGCTTGTCGAGCCCTTCACGCCCACCCGCGCCCGCCGCCGAGCCCCTGGTGTCGGTGCGCGACCTGGCGAAGACGTTCGACGGCGGCATCCGCGCGGTCGACGGCGTTTCGTTCGACATCCCCCGCGGCCAGACCCTGGCGTTGGTGGGCGAGTCGGGCTCGGGCAAGTCGACGACGGCCCGGCTGCTACTGCGGCTGGAGACCCCCTCGGCGGGCTCGATTTCCTTCGACGGCCAGGACATCACCGCGTCGAGCGGACCCGAGCTGCGCCGGCTGCGGCGGCGGATGCAGATCGTGTACCAGAACCCGTACGCTTCGCTGAACCCGAAGTTCTCGATCGAGGACGTCGTCGCGGAGCCACTGCGGGCGTTCGGCCTGCCCCGCACTTCGGTGCCGTCGCTGCTGGACCAGGTGGCGTTGCCGGCGTCGGTGGCCCGCCGCAAGCCGTCGGAACTGTCGGGAGGGCAGCGCCAGCGGGTGGCGATCGCGCGGGCGCTGGCGCTGCGCCCGGACCTGGTGGTGTGCGACGAACCGGTGTCGGCGCTGGACGTGTCGGTGCAGGCCCAGATCCTGGCGTTGCTGGCGGAGCTGCAGTCTTCGCTGGGGTTGTCGTACTTGTTCATCTCGCACGACCTGGCGGTGGTGCGGCAGCTGGCGGACCAGGTGGGCGTCCTGCGCGACGGTGTTCTGGTGGAGCTGGGGCCGGCTTCCCGGGTGCTGGCGGAGCCGGAGGCGGAGTACACGAAGGAACTGCTGGCGGCGATCCCGGGCCGTTCGGTGCAGGGGGTGGGCTGAGACAGGAACCGGTTACCCCACCATCCCGGAATGCCTCGGGTGACCACATCCGCCGCGGGGCCGGCTTCTGCAGCCACGCCGCCTCGATCGCGATTTCCCGGACCGGCGCGGGGAAGTCGCAGATCACCGGCCAAACCTCGGCTGGGCGGTAGCTCTTCGAAGGCCAGCCGTTCGCCCGCCGGAACCCTCCGAGGTAGCGAGCTTGCACCCACGAGGGCTTGGCCTCCAGCACCTCGTAGGCACCGATATGGGTGAGTCCCGGCATAAAGCTGCTGGTCGCGACTTTGACGGCTGAACAGCAATACCCTGCGCGAGAATCAACCTGTTCAACCCGCACGACACGAGCAGGCACCCAGTCCTCGTTGTCGTCGCCTCGGAAAAGCACTTCGTCGCCGAACCGATAGCTGCTCAGCGCCTTGTGAGCCTCGAAAAACCACCCTGAGACAAGAAACCGGACAGGATCGACGGTGCGTGTTCCCGCCACCACCCACCGCGACGTATGGTCTGGACCATGCGGAGGATCGGTGTGGCCTTCGTGGCCTTGGTGCTGATGATTTCGGGTGCGGTGCCGGCTTCGGCCGCCGCCGGGCGCAGGGTTGTCGTCTACTACCAGACCATCTACAACGGCTCGGCCTACGTCTCACCGCTCACCCTCCGCGGCACCGGGGTCACCGATGTCGTCGTCGGCGCGATCCACCTCGACACCAACGGTGTCGTGCACCTCAACGACGATCCGCCGAACGCCGCCAAGTTCACCCGGATGTGGCAAGACCTCGCCACGCTCCGGAACAGCGGTGTGCACGTGCTCGCGTTCGTCGGCGGGGCCGCCGCGGGGAGCTTCCAGCGGCTCGAAACGCAGTTCGACACCTACTACCCCTTGCTGCGCAACCTGATCCGGACGTACTCGCTCTCCGGCATCGACCTCGACGTCGAAGAGCACATGTCCAACGCCGCCCTCAACAAGCTCATCGACGCCCTGCGCGCCGACTTCGGCAGCTCGTTCCTCCTCACGCTCGCCCCGGTCGCGACCGAGCTCAGCGGCGGGGGTGGTCTCTCCGGGCTGAACTACGACACCCTCTACCGCGAGCGCGGCGCGCAGATCTCCTGGTTCAACGCGCAGTTCTACTGCGGCTGGGGCTCGCTGAGCACCACCACCGGCTACGACAACATCGTCCGCCGCGGGGTCGTGCCGGCGAGCAAGGTCGTCGCCGGGACCGTGACCAACCCCGCCAACTGCAGTGGTTACGTCGCCATGTCGACCCTCCAGTCGACCGTGCGCAGCCTCGTCTCCAAGTACCCGGACTTCGGCGGCGTCGACGGCTGGGAGTACTTCAACTCCCTGCCCGGCGGGACGTCGGCGCCGCAGCAGTGGGTGCAGCAAATCGCTCCCGTCGTCAAGGGCTGACCCAGTACGCTCGGCGCGGTGCGGATCCTCTTCACGTGCCGCCCGGCGTACGGCCACCTGTTCCCCTTGCTGCCGCTCGCGAACGCGGCCGCGAAAGCCGGGCACGACGTCGTCTTCGCCACCGGCGAGGCGTTCATGCCGAAGGTGCGCGACCTCGGCTTCGAGGTCCGGCGCGCCGGCATCGGCATCGGCGAAGCGGAGGCCGAAGCCAAAAAGCGCCACGGCGAGGACGCGGGTTTCCTCGACGTCGGCGTCACGATGTTCGCCGAGCTGCTGCCGCGTTCCCTGCTCGGCGACCTGACGCCGCTGCTGCCCGAACTGCGTCCCGACCTGGTCGTCTACGAGATGAGCGACGTCGGCACCGCGATCGCCGCGCGCCGGGCGGGGATCCCGGCCGTCTCGGTCGTGATCGGGCGGTCCATGCCGCCGGAGGTGCTGGCCGTCGCCACCGAACGGCTGCGGCCGCTCTGGGGGACGCTGCCCGCGGACGCGCTGCTCGGCGACGCCTGCGTCGACGTCTGGCCCGACCGCGTCCGCGACCCGGGCACCGCCGGCGTGCCGAAGGTGTTCCGGATGCGCCCGACGCCGTACGACCCCAACGTCCCGCTGCCGCCGCTGCCTGCCGACGGCTTCGTCTACCTCACGCTGGGCACGGTCGTCTTCGGCGCGACCGACGTGCTGCGCGGCGCGATCCGCGCGCTGGAGCGCCTCGACGTCGACGTGCTGGTCGCACTAGGCCCCGGCGACCCGGCGGCGCTCGGGCCGCTGCCGGAGCGGGTGCGCGCCACCGGGTTCGTCCCGCAGGCCCAGGTCCTCGAGCACGCCGGCCTGGTCGTCCACCACGGCGGCACCGGCACGGTGCTCGCCTCGCTCGCCGCCGGGCTGCCGCAGCTGGTGCTGCCCCAGGGCGCCGACCAGTTCGCCAACGCCGAAACCCTCGAAGCGCTCGGCGCGGCGAAGGCGCTGGTGGGCGACGCGATCCGGATCCCCGCGCTCGAGACGGCGGCCCGTGCGCTGCTCACCGACCCGAAGCCGCGCGAGATCGCCCGGGGCATCGCGGCCGAGATCGCGGAAATGCCGCCGCCGGACCAGGTTCTCGACGAACTGGTCAGCTGGGCGGGTTGACCAGCGCCAGGATTTCGCGCGCGACGGCGTCGTTCTGGCGGAAGGACAGGGCGTTCGTCCGCGGCCGCGTGAACGCCGCCGCCGAGCGGGCGCTCGTGTGCGGACCCACGGCGAAGCGGTGCGGGTGGGCCCGTCCGGTGCCGTCGAGCAGGCGGGAATCCGAGACGCGCGTGTGGATCCGGCCGGACGGCAGGCGCGCGCCGGACACCGGGTCCGCCACCGTTTCCTCGGCCAGCTCGCCGCTGTCGCGCAGCTGGCGCAGCAGCCCGTCGGCCGCGCGGGTCACGCTCGGGCCCGGCAGCCGCGCTTCGACGAGCGTCCGGGCCTCGACGGTCCCCGGGAAGCTCGCGCTGGACGCGACGAACGCGTCGCGCTCCGCCGTCACCGCCATCTCCGCGCCCGCGAACGAGACGATCCCCGCGTCGTGCAGCGCGAGCAGTTCCTCCAGGCGGCGCGGTGGCGGACCGCTGGCGTAGTAGGAGAAGAACCCGTGGAACCAGCCGTCCATATCGGACACCTGCGAGGCCGCGTCCAACCGTCCTTTTTGGACCAAGGCGGGCAGCTGGCTGTACACCGACAGCAGCGCCGAGAACGCGCCGAGGTCGGCGCTGAACTCCTGGTTCGCGCGGCGCGCCAGGTCGCCCTCGACGTATTCGCGCAGCTCCTTGCCGAACTCCTCGGGCGTGCCGAACACGCGGCCCGCCATCGGGCGGTCGATCCGGTCGAGGTCGAGCCGGTCCGCCTCGGCGGGCACCGCCCGCGCGACGAGGTCGTGCATGCCCGGCGAATCCCAGTCCAGGTCGGCGAAGGCGTCGGCGAACACCACGAAGTCCAGGCGCACGCGGTCCGGGTGGCCGGTGAACAGCTCGGTGTAGTAACCCCAGGCCAGTTCCTTCGCGATCAGCGGCCAGACGTCGGTGCGGAAGTCCAGCGCGCCGGGGGCGCCGGCCAGCGCGTCGATGGCGTAGGCGTCGAAGAACCGGGGCAGCCGCGCCGGTTTCCCACGCGGCCGGTAGCCGATCTTCGCGTGGTAGGGCACCCCGCGCCGCGAGCCGACGTGCAGGACCGGCTCGGCGCCGCTCGGGTGGTAGCGGAGGCCACCGCAGGCCAGCTCCTCGAACCGGCCGCCGCGGCCCTCGGTGAGCAGCAGCATCAGGTCGACGAACGCGAGCCCGAAACCCCGCACCAGCACCGTTTCCCCGGGTGCGATGGCGGAGTAGTCGACGTCGGCGGTGTAGCCGGCGGGGTAGTAGGCGAGCCCGTGCCGCGCGGCGAACGACACCAGCTCGCGCTCGCGGTCGTCCGGTTCCGCGTCGAGGTGCCCGACGGTGAACACGACGGCGTCCGCCCGCACCGCCGTCCCGTCGGAGAGGCTGACGGTGTACCCGTCCACGCCGACCGCCCGCGCGGCGTGCTCGACGACGTCGACGCCGTCGGGCAGGCCCTCGACGACGTGCCGGTAGACCCAGGTCAGGTAGGCGCTCTGCAGGCGCCGGGTGGGGAAGTCGAAGGGGTCCAGCGCGGTCAGCTCGGCGACGACGTCGGGCGGGACCTCGGCGTCGAGGCCGCCGTCACGGACCTTGCGCGCCCAGTCGAGCAACGTCGGACCCGGACGGACCGGGCCGGACATCTTCACCGACTCGTCGGTGTACATCGTGACGTCTTCGGGCATGGAGTTCATCCGCAGCAGCGGTGACTGGTCGTAGCGCCACACCCGGCCGGGGCCGGGCGGGAAGGGGTCGATCAGGTGCACCTCGAGCCGGCGGCCGCCCAGCAGTTCCGCGGCGTTGGCACCGAGCCGTTCGAGGACGCCGACCCCGCGGGGTCCGGCGCCGACGACGGCGAGGGTGAACGGCGGGGAATCGGCCACGAAACCGAAGCTACGCCGGGGTTGTCGCGGGGAAGTGCCTTCCCACAGAGCGGAACCGACCCGCGTGCTCCCGCGCCGGTCGCTGCCCGTCGTGTTCGACCGGCGCGGCAGCCGGGGTCCCGGCAAAGCCGGATCGGCGCGGTCGGCTCGTCCCGGCCCCGGTGCGCCGTTCCACCCTGCGGACGTCGTTGCCGCTCCCGGTGCGCCGGGCGTAGCCGTTGCAGTAGCTACGGGAGAGAAGGTGACGGCATGCCGGTGGAATTCCTGGGCATCGGGGGCACGCACGACGGGTCCGAAACGCACGCCCGCACGGGCGGGGTGTTCGACAAGGAGTACACGCTGCGCCTGGCCCGCGCGCACGAAGACTTCGGCTGGGACCGGGTGCTGTTCGCCTACGGTTCCGGCTCGCCGGACCCCGCGCAGGCGGCCGCGTACGTCGCCACGAAGCTCGACAAGCTGCAGATTCTGCTCGCCCACCGCGCCAACGTCTCGTACCCGACGTTCGCGGCGAAGACGTTCGCGACGCTCGACCGGATCTCCGACGGCCGCCTCACGGTCCACTTCATCACCGGCGGCAACGACCACGAGCAGCAGCGCGAAGGCGACTACCTCAGCAAGGACGACCGCTACGGGCGCACCCGCGAGGCCATCCAGATCATCAAGCGGGCCTGGACGTCCGACGAACCCTTCGACTTCGACGGGCGCTACTACCGCTTCGCGGACTACGTCAGCGACGTGAAGCCGGTCCAGCAGCCCCGGCCCGGTGTGTCGTTCGGCGGGTCGTCCCCGGCCGCGTACGCCGCCGGGGGCGCCGAAGCGGACATCTACTGCCTCTGGGGCGAGCCGCTGGCCCAGACCGCGCAGCAGATCGAGGCGGTCGCGGCCGCCGCCCGGACCGCCGGCCGCACCGACGTGCCGCGGATCCAGGTGGCGTTCCGGCCGATCATCGCACCGACCGAGGAGCTGGCCTGGGAAAAGGCGTACGCGACGGTGGGCGCGATCAAGGACCGCACCAAGGGCGGCCGGCCGCTGACCCGCCGCCACAAGCTCACCGAGCCGGAGAACACGGGCTCGCAGCGCCTGCTGGAGATCGCGGCGAACGGCGAGCGCTTCGATCGCGCGCTGTGGACCCCGACGGCGGCCGCGACCGGCGGCGCGGGCAATTCGAACGCGCTGGTCGGCACGCCGGAGACGGTCGCGCAGGCGTTGCTCGACTACTACGACCTCGGCGTGGAGATCCTGTCGGCCCGGGGCTACGACATGCTCGGCGACACGATCGACTTCGGGCGGTACGTGATCCCGATCGTCCGGGAAGAGGTCGCGAAGCGGGATGCCGCGCGGGCGGCGATCGCGGCCGGCCGGCCGGTGGCGGACGCCCTCACGATCGACGGCTGAGCACAGTTCCCCCCAGGTAGCCACCTCGCGAACGCGAGGTGGCTACTTTTGCCTCTGGTCCTCCGGCCATCGGGTACGGAATGATCCATTGGTGACTCCTGAGCCATCGGTCAGACACTGCGGGCTATCGTCTGACCCGTTCGGGAAAGCTCCGTGACACCTTGGATACCAGCGAAAGAACCTAGAGATTTACCAACAGTCACGGGACACTGGCTGGGGTAACTCACGTACCGTGACTGCCCCATGACCGACTGGTCGTCTCGTCACCGGCGGTCGTGGGACTGACGCGGTCTGCACAAGAGGTCGGGAGAAAACGCATGGCAGCACCGCCGGATCGAGTCACGTTCCGCGAGGTGTTCGGGATCGCCGAGTTCCGGGCGCTGTGGTTCGGGGAACTGCTGTCGATCGCCGGCGACCAGCTGGCCAGGGTCGCGCTGTCCATCCTCGTCTTCACCGGCACCAACTCCGCGACCCTGACCGGCCTGACGTACGCCCTGACCTACGCCCCGTCGCTGTTCGGCGGCATCTTCCTGACCGGCTTCGCCGACCGCTTCCCCCGCCGCACCGTGATGGTGGTCGTCGACCTGCTGCGGGCCGGGCTGATCCTGCTCGTCGCGCTGCCCGGCATGCCGTTCTGGCTGATGTGCGTGCTGGTCGGCGGCGTCTCCCTGGTCAACCCGCCGTTCAAGGCGTCCCAGCTGGCGCTGCTGCCGCAGGTGCTCGCCGGCGACCGGTTCGTCGTCGGCATGGGCATCCGCAGCATGACCGTGCAGAGCGCGCAGCTGCTCGGCTTCGCCGGCGGTGGCGCGCTGCTGATCGCCCTCGACCCGCACGTCGCCCTCGCCATCGACGCCGCCACCTTCCTGCTCTCGGCCGCCTTCGTCCGCTTCGGCGTCCAGGCCCGGCCGGCCGCGGCGAGCGGCGAGCAGCGCAAGTCCTTCTTCGCGACGCTCGGCGGTGGTGGCCGGACGGCGTTCGCCAGCTCGTCGCTGCGGACGCTCGTGCTCTTCACCTGGCTGATGGGGCTGCTGCCGGTCTACGAGGGCATCGCGGCGCCGTACGTCTCGGCGGCCGGCGGCGGGCCGGAAGCGATCGGCCTGCTGCTGGCCGCCGACCCGATCGGCAGCGTCATCGCGACCTTCGCCTACACGCGCTGGGTGCCCGCGCGGCTGCGGCCGCGGCTGATCGGCCCGCTGGCGGCGCTGTGCGCGGTCCCGCTCGTGCTCTGCTTCCTGAACCCCGGCCCGGTGGCCTCGATCGTCCTGTTCATCGTGTCCGGCGGGTTCGGCACGGTCTGCCTGCTGCAGGCGACCGCGTCGCTGACCCTGGCCGTGCCCGACGAACAACGCGCGCAGGTGATGGGCCTGTCCAACACCGGCCTGACCACGATGATGGGCATCAGCCCGCTCATCGGCGGCGTGCTGGCGGATCAGCTGACCCCGCACGGCACGGTCGGCATCTTCGGCGTCGTGGGCGTGGTGCTCACCGTGGCGCTGGCGGTGCTGTGGGCCCGATCGTTATCGAGTGAGCCGGGACGCTGGCACGACAAAGAAGCCGCACGCGCCGAACATGCATGACATGCCCCGCGCGTGGGCCCGACCTGCGCGACCTTGCGGTGCGCTGTGCGGTCACTGTTCTTTGCCGCGCATCGCTGGCCACCTCTCGTTCCGGTGTCACAGAAAAAGTACACACCGAAAGCCCTTGTGGACAGCGGGCGAACGGTCTGAAACTGTCCGTGAGTACTTTGTCACCGTACATTCACGCAAGGGTCTGGGGGAAAAATGGTCACATCGGGGGAACAGCGCGGCCAAGACTTGATTTCTCGCGCGCGGGGCTGGGCACTGTGGACACGCCCCCGCGACTGGATCATCGCGACGCTGACCGCCATCGCGGTCATGCTGAGCTGGACGGCCGTTTCGCTGTTGACCGTGCCGGTCACCATCGCCCAGCTGGGCACGTTTCTGCTGCTCACCGCCCTGGCGGTGGCGCAGACGGAAGTCAGCAGGCGGCTCGAGCGGCAGCGCCGCATCCTCAGCAACGGGCCCTACATCTCGATGACTTCGGTGTGGTTGCTGCCCGCCGGCCTGCTGCTGCCGGCCCAGCTGATCGCCGCCCTTGGTGTCGTTCTGTACGTGTACTTGGCCTTCCGGAGTTGGTCCGGCACCCGTCCGGGTGAATTTCACCGGGTGGCCGCGAACGCGACCACGATGATCCTCTCGGCCTTCTCCGCGGGTGTCGTCGGTCACATGACGATCGGCAGCGGCGTCGCGACCGTGACGCTGGCCGCCCTGGCCTTCTTCACCGTGAACACCGCGCTGACCGGGCTCGGCCTCTACCTGGCCGACCCGAAGAGCGCGACACCGGTGTCCTGCCTGGGGAACATGGACGACAACCTGCTCGAACTGTCCACCCTGTGCGTCGGCGCGCTGCTGGTGATGGTGCTCAACGAGGAGCCGCTGCTGTCGGTGCTGGTCATCCTGCCGCTCTACGTGCTGCAGCGGTCGGTGCTGATCAAGCGGCTCGAGGAGCTCGCCACGACCGACCAGAAGACGCAGCTGCTCAACGCCACCACCTGGCAGGACGGCGCGCAGCGCGAGATCTCGCGCGCGGAGCGGGAAAACGGCAGCTTCGGCGCGATGATGATCGACCTCGACCACTTCAAGCGGATCAACGACACCTACGGGCACCTCGCGGGGGACGACGTGCTCAAGGCGGTGGCCGCGGTGGTCAAGCAGGAGACGCGGGCGCACGACCTGGTCGGGCGCTTCGGCGGCGAGGAGTTCGTCGCGCTGCTGCCGTCGACGTCCAAAGAGGATGCGATCGTGACGGCCGAGCGGATCCGGCAACGGGTCAGCGAGCTGATCATCAGCACCAAGACCAACGAGGGCGCCGCCGTCGACATCGAGCGGCAGACGGCGTCCATCGGCGTCGCCGCGTACCCGCTGGACGGGTCGTCGATCGAGGAAGTGATGTCGTCCGCGGACGCGGCCGTCTACGCGGCCAAGCACGGCGGGCGGAACCGGGTGGTCGGCTCCGTCTCGCTCCCGGAGATGGCCGTCGCTTAGCTGCCCCCCGGGTCAGCGCAGCCGGTCGATGACGTCGCTCGCCTTGGTCTGGAGGCGGGCGACGCCGCCGACGGTGAACTCGGTCAGCAAGTCGATCAAGGCCTCCTGGTCCGGCGGCTCGCCGTCCCAGGTGGCCTGGACCAGTGACTCGGTCATCGCGAAGAAGAGCGTGACGAGCGCGCGGTCCGCGCGGCCGGAGTCGATGCCGTGCGCGGCCCACCGCTTGCGGCTGGCTTCGGCGTAGACGACGGCCAGCCGCTCCCTCAACCGGGTGAGAGCGGGGTCGCCCGCGCGCTCGGCCGCGCGGAGCACGCCGTAGCCCTCGGGGTGGTCGGCGACGAAGGTGACCATGTTGGCGTAGTTGGCCCGCGCCCAGGCCCGCAGACCGGGCTGCTCGTCGGCCACCGAAGGGCCCGCGATGGCGGCGAAGGCGCTTTCCTCGGTAGCGGCCACGACCTCGGCGAACAGCGTCGCGCGGTCGCCGAACCGCTCGTAGACGGCCTGCCGCGAGACGCCGGCTTCGCGCGCGATCTGCTCGATCGTCGCGCCCTGCATCCCGTGCTGCGCGACGACCCTCGCGGTCGCGCCCAGCACGCGGGCGCGCTGCTCCCCGACCGGGAGCTTGCGCGGCCGCCCGCGCGGAGCGGGGCTTGACATGGTGGTCCACCTCACGTGATTCTTTTTCCGACACCTCTGTCTGAAAAGGTGTTCCCCGCGCACTCGTCTGCTCAACGAGGAGCAAGCATGCGTATCTTCCCCCGTCGCGCCCGCTTCGCGGCCGTCGCCACGGTTTCCGTGCTGGCGTTGACGACGCTCGGCCCGCCGCAGGCCTCCGCCACGTCCTTCTACGATCCGCCGTCACCGCTTCCCGCGGGCAGCAACGGCGACGTCATCCGGCACGAGGCGTCGACGTTCTACATCGACCCGATCAAGCTGATCAAGGCCGACGCGGCCGTGCAGCGGATCATGTACCGCAGCACCGACACCCACGGCTCGCCGATCGCCGTCACCGGCACGGTGCTGACGCCGCGGTCGGCGTGGCACGGCGCCGGCGCGCGCCCGATCGTCTCCTACGCCGTCGGCACGCAGGGCGAGGGCGACGACTGCGCGCCCTCGAAAGCGCTTGCCGCCGGCTTCGAGTACGAAGGCCCGTTCATCGCCGGGCTCCTGACGCGCGGCTACGGCGTCGTCGTCACCGACTACGAAGGGCTCGGCACGCCGGGCGACCACACGTACGTCAACCGCGCTTCGGAGGGGCACGCGGTGCTCGACGCGGTCCGCGCGGCGCAACGGCTGCCGGAGGCGGGCCTCCCGGACGACGGGCCGGTCGCGATCGCGGGTTACTCCCAGGGCGGCGGCGCGTCGGCCGCGGCGGCGGAACTCCAGCCGAGCTACGCGCCGGAACTCAAGCTGAAGGGCGCGTACGCGGGCGCGGTGCCGGCGGACCTGGCTTCGGTGGCGAAGAACCTCGACGGCCACTACGCGGTCGGCTTCCTCGGCTTCGCGCTGGTGAGCATGAACTACGCGTACCCGGAGCTGAACATCCCGGCGCTGCTCAACGCGCGCGGCAAGCAGCTGTTCGAGCAGGTCCGGACCGAGTGCACGGTGGAGGCGATCGCGGCGCACGCGTTCACGCAGTCCTCGACGCTGACCACCGACGGCCGCTCGCTGACCGCGTACCTCGGCGAGGAGCCGTACGCGTCACGGGTGGCGGAGCAGAAGATCGGGACGCTGAAGCCGACGGTGCCGGTGCTGATCGTCCACAGCGCGCTCGACGACATCGTGCCCTACGCGCAGGACCGCGACCTGGGGCGGACGTGGTGCGGCAAGGGCGTGAAGGTGCAGTTCAGCACCTCGCTGGTGCCCACGCACGTGCTCACGGCGGTGCGGGCGTACCCGGAGGCGTTCGCGTGGCTCGAAGGCCGCTTCGCCGGCCTCCCGGCCCTCTCCAACTGCGGCCTGTTCTGAGGTCCGCCGCGGCTCTCGTGAGTGTTCAGGGCGGTCGGAACCGCCCTGAACACTCATGAGGCGTCACTTCAGGCCGGTGGCCTCGGAAGCGGCGGGGTCGGAGTCGGCGAGGAACGTGCGGCAGCGGTCGTACTCCTCGGTCTCGCCGATCTTGCCGGCGGCCTTGCCCAGCACGGCGAGGGCGCGCAGGAAGCCCTGGTTGGGGCGGTGCGCCCACGGCACCGGGCCGAAGCCCTTCCAGCCCGCGCGGCGCAGCTGGTCGAGACCGCGGTGGTAGCCGGTGCGGGCGTACGCGTACGCGGCGACGGTCTCGCCCGCGTCGAAGGCCTTCTCGGCCAGCGACGCCCACGCCTCGCTGTAGTCGGGGTGTTCGGCCGCGACGGTGGCCGGGTCGCTCCCGGCGTCGAGCGCGGCCTGGGCGGCGGTGTGCTCGGGCAGCAGCGTCGGCTCGGGGCCGAGCAGGTTGTGCGTCATGCCGCCCATTCTGCCCTCAGAAGAGGAGCGCCCCGAGCACCCCGCCACCGGCCAGCACCAGCGCGCCGATCAGGACGGCGGCCACAACTCGTTTCGGCATCATGGCGGCACACCATGCCAACCGGCGCGCGCCGGAGGCAAATCCACCACCCCTACGGGTGAACCCCGGTTTTTGGCGGTCTTAGCCCGCTCGTGACCATGACCGGCCATGATGTCCGGCATGGCCAAGGCAGTCGACGTCCCGGTGGACGTGATCCCGCGCAGCCCGATCGGCAAGACGCGGCTGTTCTTCACGCGGCACTGGCACCGCGGCGCCCCCGGGCAGCCGACGCCGGACTGGGTGCTCCGGTTCTGCTACGGGATGTGGCTGGCGGCGTTCGCGTTCAAGCTGGTCGGCTCGTCGTGGGACATGTCGTGGCACTTCATGTGGCTGCGCGACGACCTGGCGCCCCCGCACCTGATCAACACCGTGGGCACGGTGATCATCGTGGTGCTGGTGGCGATCCACAGCTACACGGGCCTGGGCGCCGATCGCCGCTCCCTGCGCCTGATGCAGATCGGCCTGCTGGTGTTCCTGGTGGCGGCGCCGCTGGACGTCATCAACCACCGCGTCAACGGCCTGGACCTGACGGCGTGGAGTCCGTCACACATGATGCTGTACCTGGGCACCGGCATCATGCAGGCGGGCGTGCTGCTGGGCTGGCTCCGAGCCGCGCCCCCGGGACGGTTCCGGACGGGCGTGCTGCTGGCGCTGTGGGCGTTCTTCCTGGAGAACACGTTCTTCCCGAACGGCCAGCAGGAGTACGGCATCCTGGGCCTGCGCGCGTGGGAGCGGGGCACCCCGGAGGCCGAGCCCTCGCTGCTCTCGTTCGCGGCCAACCAGATCGGCCACCCGGTCGACCGGACGGCGATCCTGCACTTCACGATGCCGATCCCGGAGTGGGTGTACCCGCTGTGGGGCATCGGCGTGATGGCCCTGATCCTGGCCCTGGCGCGCCGGACGTTGGGCTTCCGCTGGGTGGCGACTTCGGTGGCTCTCGCTTACGTCGCGTACCGGTCGGTGATGTGGCCGCTGCTGCTGGGAATGGGCTTCCCGGTGTCGACGGTGCCGTTCTACCTGCTGTTCGTCGGGCTGGCGGTGGACCTGGCGTTCACGATGGGCGCGGGTGTCCTGCAGGCCGGCGCGGGGGCGCTGCTGGTGACGGCGTTCGGGTACGGGGCGCTGTGGGTGCAGTCACAGTTCCGGCCGTGGGTACTGGGCGACGCGCACACGGAGTCGGCCCCACCACTGGCGTACTGGACGGCGGCGGTGGTGCTGGCGGGGGTGTTCGTCCTCTGGGCAGCGGCCGGCCCGGCTTCACGGCGGTGGTCCGCAAGGCGGGTAACCGCGTAGCACGCGGTGCTACACTTAGCCCATGCAGATAATCAGCCAGCGCGAGCTCCGCAATGGCTCTGCCGCGGTCATGGACGCCGTCGAGGCGGGTGAGACCTTCCATGTCACACGCAACGGCGTGGAGATCGCCGAGCTGCGACCGTTGACTCGGCGGCGCCAGCTCACCACCGAGGAAATAATCGCACGGCGTCGGCGGCTACCCCGTGTGGACGCCGCAGAGTTGCGTCGTGAGGCAGACGAGTTCTTCGGCGAAGACCGCCTGACCGACGACGACAACCCGTGGGAACGGTCTCGTGGCTGAGCGACACGAACTGGGTGTGCTCGACACCTGCGTCTACCTCGACCTCGTCGACCTGGACCCGGAGAAGCTGCCCGTCGTCCACCAGATCACGACAGTCACGATGGCCGAACTCCACCAAGGCGTCGTACTGGCGAAGAACCCAGCCACCAAGGCCGCGCGCACAGAAGATCTCGCGGCGGCTCTCGTGGACTACGTGCCACTTCCGTTCGATGCCGATGCCTCGACGCGGTTCGGCTCATTGGCAGCGCTTACCGTAGCCGCAAAGCGTGATCCACGGCCGCGCAAGATGGACCTGATGATCGCCGCGATCGCCTCCGTGCACGGCCTGCCGCTGTACACCCGCAACGCGAAGGACTTCCGCGGCCTCGAGAACCTGCTGGAAGTCGTCGAGGTCTGAACACGGCGAAGGGGCCGCACTTTCACGTGAAAGTGCGGCCCCTTCGCGCGTGACTACTTGAGCTTCGTGCCCGACGAGCCCAGGGCCTGGCAAGCCTCCACCACGCGCTGCGCCATCCCGGCCTCGGCGGCCTTCAGGTACGAGCGCGGGTCGTAGACCTTCTTGTTGCCGACCTCGCCGTCGATCTTCAGCACGCCGTCGTAGTTCTTGAAGAAGTGGTCCACGATCGGGCGGGTGAACGCGTACTGGGTGTCGGTGTCGACGTTCATCTTCACCACGCCGTAGGACACCGCCTCGCGGATCTCCTCCGGCAGTGAGCCCGAGCCGCCGTGGAAGACCAGCTCGAACGGCTTGGACCCCGCGTCGAGGCCGAGCTTCTTCGCTGCTGCTTCCTGGCCGCCCTTGAGCACGTCGGGGCGGAGCTTGACGTTGCCCGGCTTGTAGACGCCGTGGACGTTGCCGAACGTCGCCGCCAGCAGGTAGCGGCCGCGGTCGCCGGAGCCGAGGGCGTCGATGGTCTTGAGGAAGTCGCCTTCGGCGGTGTAGAGCTTTTCGTTGATCTCGGCTTCGACGCCGTCTTCTTCGCCGCCGACGACGCCGATCTCGACCTCGAGGATGATCTTCGCGGCGGCGGTCTTGGCGAGCAGTTCCGCGGCGATCTCGAGGTTTTCGTCGAGGTCGATGGCGGAGCCGTCCCACATGTGGGACTGGAACAGCGGGTTCTGGCCGTTCTTGACCCGCTCGGCGGAGATGTCGATGAGCGGGCGGACGAAGCCGTCGAGCTTGTCCTTGGGGCAGTGGTCGGTGTGCAGCGCGACGTTGACGTCGTAGCGCGCGGCCACGACCTGCGCGAACTCGGCCAGCGCGGTGGCGCCGACGACCATGTCCTTGACCTTCTGGCCGGAGGCGAATTCGGCGCCGCCGGTGGAGAACTGGATGATGCCGTCGCTCTCCGCCTCGGCGAACCCGCGGATGGCGGCGTTCACGGTCTCGGACGAGGTCACGTTGATGGCGGGGTAGGCGAACTCGTTCGCCTTCGCCCGGTCCAGCATCTCCGCGTAGACCTCGGGGGTCGCGATGGGCATCGGTATTCCTCCTTGGCAGGGATGGGTCCCGACCGCATCGTACGAGGTGTACCGCCGCCGCACACCGGTCCCCGCGCAGAAACTTTTCCGCACGTGGGATCGGTTCAGAAGGGTGTGCCCGGCCGCCGGGCGCCCCGGCGGCCGGACGGGGATCACAGCAGCTCGGCGGCCAGCGCGCGGTAGCCCGGCCACGGGTCCTCGTTCAGGACCTGGACCACGACCTGGTCCGCCCCCGCCTCGAGGTGGGCCGACAGGCCGCGCGCGATCGTCGCGGCGTCGCCGTGCAGCGCCAGCGCGTCGACCAGGGAGTCACTGCCCTCACCCTCCAGATCGGCGTCCGTGAAGCCGAGTTTGCGCAGGTTGGCGACGTAGTTCGACAGCCCCAGGTAGTACTTCACCGTCTGCCGGCCGATCGCCCGCGCCTCGGTCGGGTCGGTCGACAAGACGACCTTGTGCTCCGGCGCCAGCAGCGGGCCCGCGCCGAGGATCTCGCGCGTCGAGCGGGTGTGCTCCGGCGTCGTCAGGTACGGGTGCGCGCCCGCGGTGCGCGCGCCCGACAACTCCACCACCTTCGGACCCAGCGCCGCCAGCGCGCGCCCGGCCACCGGCACGCCCGCCGCGTCCAGGCCGTCCAGGTAGTCGACCAGCGCCGCGTACGGCTTCTTGTACTCCTTCGTCGCTTCGCGGTGGCCCGCGCCGACGCCGAGCAGGAAGCGGTCCGGGTACTTGCCCGCGATGCGCTCGTACACGCGGGCGATCGCCGCCGGTTCGTCCTGCCAGATGTTCACGATGCCGGTCGCGATGACCAGCGAGTCCGTCGCCGCGAGCAGGTCGTCCACCGACGCGAGGTCGGCGACGCCGGGTGAGCCGCCCAGCCAGATCGCCCCGTAGCCGAGCTTCTCCGCTTCCGCCGCGAACTTCGCGTCGACGTTTGCGTGGTACCGCCAGATCCCGAGCTTGCCCAGTTCGATAGCCATGGAACACTCCAACGCGTGGGACGGCGATTTTCCTCCCGGATCGGCGAACTACCGTCGAAGGCATGACCAAGCTGGGAAACACCGACCTCGACGTGTACGGGCTCAACCTCGGCGGCAACGTCTTCGGCTGGACGGCCGACGAGCCGCAGTCCTTCGCCGTGCTCGACGCCTACACCGCCGCGGGCGGCAACTTCGTGGACTCCGCCGACCTCTACGGCGGGGGCGGTGGCTCCGAGGAGATCTTCGGCAACTGGCTGGCCGCGCGCGGCAACCGGGACGACGTCGTCGTCGCGACCAAGGTCGGCATGTGGGAGGGCCGCCCCGGCCTGTCCGCGAAGAACATCCAGGCCGCAGCCGAGGACTCGCTGCGCCGCCTCCAGACCGACCACATCGACCTCTACTACGCCCACCGCGACGACCCCGACACCCCGCTCGAGGAGACCCTCGAAGCGTTCGACGCGCTGGTCCGCGCGGGCAAGGTGCGCTACCTCGGCGCGTCGAACTACACCGCCGAACGGCTCGCCGAAGCACTGTCCACTTCGGACCGCAACGGGCTCGCGCGGTACGCCGTGCTGCAGCCGCACTACAACCTCCTCGAGCGGGACTACGAGCGCGACCTGGCCCCGCTCGTCGCCCGCGAAGGCCTGGCCACGCTGCCGTACTTCTCGCTGGCGAAGGGCTTCCTCACCGGCAAGTACCGGACGAAGGGCGCCGTGACCGACAGCCCGCGCGCCGCCCGTGCGGAGTCCTATTTGGACGAACGCGGCGAGCGCGTGCTGGCGAAGCTCGACGAGGTCGCGAAGGCGCACGACGTCGCGGTCGCCACGGTCGCGCTCGCCTGGCTGCGGCAGCAGCCGACGGTGGCCGCGCCGATCGCCAGCGCCCGGACGACCGAGCAGCTGACCGACCTGATCGCGTCCGTGACCTTGACGCTGTCCCCCGACGAGCTGGCGTCACTTTCGTAGGGAAAGTGGCGCCTACTCTTGGGTAGCTTACTGCGGGTAAGTTGAGGTACGGTGCCCTCAAGTGACATCAAGGAGGGCACCGTGGCCAACCCGTTTTCGCTGCTGAGCGGCACCAAGAAGGTCGACGGGAAGGTCGTGCTGATCACCGGCGCCGCCCGCGGCATCGGCGCCGGGCTGGCCGAACGGCTCGCCGCCCGCGGCGCGAAGGTGGCCCTCGTCGGCCTCGAAGCCGAAGAGCAGAAGAAGGTCGCCGACCGGATCGGCCCGAACGCGCACGCCTGGGAAGCCGACGTCACCAGCTGGGACGCCCTCGAAAAGGCGACCGCGGGCGTCGTCGAGCACTTCGGCGGGATCGACGTCGTCATCGCCAACGCCGGCATCGCGACCGCGGGCTTCGTCCGCTCGGTCGACAAGGCCGCGTTCGAGAAGGTGATCGAGGTCGACCTGCTCGGCGTCTGGCGGACGTTCCGCGTCACGCTCCCGCACGTCATCGAGCGCAAGGGCTACCTGCTGGCCATCTCCAGCCTCGCCGCGATCACGCACGCGCCGGGCATGGCCAACTACTCCGCCGCCAAGGCCGGCGTCGAAGCGTTCTCGAACAGCCTCCGCGCCGAGGTCGCCCACCTGGGCGTCAAGGTCGGCGTCGCGCACCCGACGTGGATCCGCACCGACCTGGTCGAGAGCGCCGACGCGCACCCGGTGTTCGGCAAGCTCCGCGCGTCGATGCCGGGCCTGATCGGCAAGACCTACCCGCTCGAAACCGCGCTGGACGACCTCGAAGCGGGCATCCTCAAGCGCGCCCGGACCATCCACGTGCCGCGCTGGGTCGGCGGGCTCAAGCTGCTTCGCGCGTTCCTGCCGCCGATCGTCGAAATCGGGTCCCGCAGCCGGGTACCTTCGGCGGACAAGGCCGCGCTGGCCGACATCGAGGCACGCGGCGCGTTCGAGTCGGCGGTCACCGGCCACGGTGGACGAGCCGCCACCAAGGGGTGAACATGTCCCGTCGCGACCAGATCCGGATGACCGAGGACGAGGTGCGCGAGTACCTCGCCGGGCAGCAGGTCATCAACGTCGCCAGCGTCGGCCCGAACGGGCGGCCGCACCTCGCGCCGCTCTGGTACTTCCCGCACGGTGACGGCGTCGCGACCTGGACGTACGGCACCTCGCAGAAGGCCAAGAACTTCCGGCGGCTCGCGCAAGCGACCGTGCTCGTCGAGGACGGAGACAGCTACGAGAAGCTCCGCGGCGTTTCGTTCGAGGCCGACGTCGAGATCGTCGAGGACACCGCCGAGGTCACCCGGATGGGGATCGAGCTGATGCAGCGGTACGCGGGCGCCAAGCCGGGCGACCCCGTGCCCGACGAGCTGAGGGCCTTCATCGCAGGTCAGGCCCCCAAGCGCGTCGGGTTGATCTTCCGGCCGACCAAGGTCGCCAGCTGGAACCACGGCAAGCTCGGCGGGACGTACTGATCAGTAGCCAGTACTTCCAAGTAACTGTTACTTGAGGTAACGTCATTTCCGCAGTTTCCTCGAAGCAGCGGAGGCCGACAGATGACCGAGCGGTTCAAGGTCGTGATCGTGGGCACCGGGTTTTCCGGGCTCGGCCAGGCGATCCAGCTCGAAAAGGCCGGCATCCGGGACTACGTGATCCTGGAGAAGGCCGGCGAGGTGGGTGGCACCTGGCGCGACAACTCCTACCCCGGGTGCGCGTGCGACGTGCAGTCGCACATGTACTCGTTCTCGTACGAGCAGAACCCGGACTGGTCGCGGTCGTTCTCGCCGCAGCCGGAGATCTTCGAGTACCTCAAGGGCGTCGCCGACAAGTACCGGCTGCGCGAGAAGATCCGGTTCGGCGTGGAGCTCACCGGCGCCCACTGGGACGAGCGGGAGCGCCGCTGGACGGCGACCACCAAGGACGGCCGCGAGTTCGTCGCGCAGTTCCTCGTCTCCGGCGTCGGCGGCCTGCACATCCCGCAGGTCCCCGAACTGCCCGGGATCGGGGAGTTCAAGGGCCAGACCTGGCACTCCGCGCAGTGGAACCACGAATACGACCTGCGCGGCAAGAAGGTCGCCGTGGTCGGCACCGGCGCGAGCGCGGTCCAGTTCGTCCCGAAGATCGCCCCGGACGTCGCCGAGCTGACGCTGTTCCAGCGCACGCCGCCGTGGATCATGCCGAAGCCCGACCACGCGATGCCGTCGTGGGCGCAGACGCTGTTCAAGCGCGTCCCGGGCACCCAGCGCCTCTACCGCAACGCGCTCTACTGGCTGCTCGAGGCGCGGGCCATCGGCTTCAACGGCCACCCGGCGATCATGAAGGCCGGCGAGCTGATCGCGAAGCGCAACATCGCGAAGGGCATCAAGGACTCCGCGCTGCGCAAGAAGGTCACGCCCGACTACACGATGGGCTGCAAGCGCGTCCTGATCTCCAACGACTACTACCCGGCGCTCGCGCGGCCGAACGTCGACGTCAACACCTCGGGCGTCAAGGAGGTCAAGGCGCACTCGATCGTCGACTCCGCCGGGGTCGAGCACGAGGTCGACGCGATCATCTACGGCACCGGGTTCAAGGTGACCGACGCGCTGGAGTACCTCGACATCACCGGCGTCGACGGCCGCGACCTCGCCAAGGAGTGGGCGGCCGAGGGGATGCGGACGCACAAGGGCATCACCGTGTCCGGCTTCCCGAACCTGTTCTTCCTGCTCGGCCCGAACACCGCACTGGGCCACAACTCCGTCGTGTTCATGATCGAGTCGCAGTCGAAGTACGTCGTCGACGCCATCAAGCTCGCCGACTCCCGTGACGCGGCCGCGCTCGACGTCCGGCCGGGTGTGCAGGAGAAGTTCCAGCAGGAGATCCAGGACAAGCTGGTCAAGGGCGTCTGGACCCAGGGCGGCTGCAAGAGCTGGTACCTCGACGCCAAGGGCGTCAACCGGACGATCTGGCCCGGCTTCACCTGGCGCTACTGGCTGGAGACGCGCAAGGTCGACCCGGCCGACTACGAGCTGTCCGGCCGGGCGTCGTGACCTCGCCGGAGGAGCAGCTCGTGCTGCACGCCCGGGACGTCGAGTTCGACTGGGCGGCGCTGCCGATGCACTGGATCCCCGGCGAACCGCAGGCCACGCACACCATCAACGTCCTGCACCTGGCGCTGCCCGAAGGCGAGCGCTGGTTCGTCGAGGTCTTCAAGCAGGCCGTCCCGCTGATCCGCGACGAGCGGCTCAAGGCGGACGTCCTCGGCTTCATCGGCCAGGAGGCGGTGCACGCCGAGGCCCACGACGGTGCGGCGGCGCACCTCGAAAGCGCGGGCGTGCGGGTGCAGCCCTTCATCGCGCAGATGGAGTGGCTGTTCCGGAAGCTGCTCGGCGACCGCGACCTGACCGGCGGGGCCGCCGAGGAGTGGCTGGTCGAGCGGCTGGGGATCATCGCCGCGATCGAGCACTACACCGCGTTCCTCGGCCAGTGGGTGCTCGACGCGCCCCTGGCGGAGGCCGGCGCCGACCCGGTCATGCTCGACCTGCTGCGCTGGCACGGCGCCGAGGAGGTCGAGCACCGGTCGGTCGCGTTCGACCTGTTCATGCACCTCGACGGCCGGTACACGCGCCGGGTCCGCAGCATGGCGGCGGTGACGCCGGTGCTGGCGTGGGTCTTCGCGCGCGGCACGCGGTACCTGATGCGCAACGACCCGACCCGCCCCGGCCGCGCGTCCCTGCGGGCCTACCGGCGGGCGGCGAAGCGGGGACTGCTGCCGAGCGGAGGTCAGCTGCTGCGCGAGATCCGGCCGTACTTCCGGAAGAGCTACCACCCGACGGAGACCGGAAGTACCGAGCAGGCCGTGGCGTACCTGGCGAGTTCACCGGCCGCCCGGGCGGCGGACGCACCGAAGTGACCCCCTCGAATCCCGCACTTTCACGTGAAAGTGCCCACCTGGGCGCCGCACTTTCACGTGAAAGTGCGGGGCTGGGGTGGCCGGGGCGGCTGGACGGGAGTGGCCGGACCGACCTGCTGCTGTCCACTTTGGTCGGCGTTGTGGGTGCCTACCGGCGGATGTCGGGGTTCAGCGGGAGACGGCGGCCGCCGGTGCGCGCGGTCGACCGGAACCTTTCGCTCGTGGTCGAAGCGGTTCGAGCCGAAGCCGAAGACGTCGTCAGCCTGCGGCTCTCGAACGGCACGCCGTTGCCGGGCTGGCGGCCGGGCGCGCACCTGGACCTCGTGCTGCCGTCGGGCCTCGTCCGGCAGTACTCGCTGTGCGGCGATCCGTCCGAAAAGGATCATTACCGCATCGCCGTGCGGAAGATCGGCGTCGCGTCCGGCGAGGTCCACGCCCTGCGGCCCGGTGCGCGGGTGACCGTGCGCGGCCCGCGGACGGCGTTCCCGTTCGTCGGCGCGGGCCCGTTCCTCTTCATCGCGGGCGGCATCGGGATCACGCCGATCCTGCCGATGGTCCACGCGGCGAGTGCGGCCGGCGCGGACTGGCGGCTGGTCTACACCGGCCGCAGCCGCGAGTCGATGCCGTTCCTGGCCGAACTGCCGGCCGACGACCGCGTCCGGATCCGCCCGGACACCGAGTACGGCGTCCCGGCCTCGGGCGCGGAACTGCTCGAAGGCATCCCCGAGAAAGCGGCGGTGTACTGCTGCGGCCCGGTGCCGATGATCGCCGGCGTCCGCGTCGATCTGGCGCTGACCAGCGCCGCCGTGCACTTCGAGCGGTTCGCGCCGCCGCCGATCGTCGCCGGGGAGCCGTTCCGGCTGACGCTGCGCCGGTCAGGGCAGGTCCTCGACGTCCCGGGCGACCGGACCGCGCTCGACGTCCTCCTCGAAACGCGGCCGGCGACGCCGTATTCGTGCCGCCAGGGCTTCTGCGGGACCTGCGCGGTGCCGACGGCCGACGGCGGGTCGATGCGGATCTGCGTCGACCGCGGCCCCGCGGTGCTCGACCTATGACCCCTGGGGCAGCCAGGCGCCGATCACCGGCTTGAACTCGCGGACGGTCCGCTCGGCGACGACGCCTTCCAGCGCGTACGGGTCCTTGTCGAGCGTCTCCTGCAGGTGGGCTTCGTCGTCGGCCTGGTAGAGCGTGAGGCCGCCGGTGCCGTCGCCGAGCGGGCCGGCGACCGCGACGCGGCCCTGCGCGGCCAGCTCGCTCAGGAACTCGCGGTGCCGCGGCCGCACCTCCTGGAGCTTCTCCTGGACGTAGGTGATTTCGACGAGGTACCAGGCCATGTGGATCTCCGGGGCTGGGCAGGGGCGGGACGGGACCGACGCTACCCGGGCCCTGATCGCGTCCCAGCATCCGATCTGTGGCGACAGGAGGCCAACCCGATAGGCTGGGCGTGCGTCAGTACCTGTGTGAGCGCTGTGAATACCGTGAACCTGCTGACGCGACACACCGTGCAAACCGGGGTCGGAGACAGGCAGGGGTTCATGCTCGAGGGCAATGCGGAACGCAGTGTCGAGGCAACCCTCGGCCAGCTGCGGGTCATGGACGGGCCGGCCCCGGCGCAGGCAGCTGCGCCGCTGACCCTCGAAGACCTCTACCGGCAGCACCGGATGCGGCTGGTCCGGCTGGCGATTCTGCTGGTGGACGAACCCGCGACGGCGGAAGACGTGGTCCAGGAGGCCTTCACCGGCCTGCACCGCAACTGGGGACGGCTCCGGGACGCCGCGGCCGCCGTCGGCTACCTGCGCACCGCCGTGGTCAACGGGTCGCGCAGCGTGCTGCGCCGCCGCAAGACCGCCCGCGAGTACGTGCCGCCGCACGCCGTCAACGCCCGGTCCGCCGAGAGCCTCGCGATGCTCTCCAGCGAGCACCAGGCCGTCGTGTCCGCATTGTCCAAACTGCCGCCCCGCCAGCGCGAAGTTCTGGTGCTCCGTTACTACGGAGGGCTGAGTGAAGCCGAAATCTCTGAGGCGGCGGGCATCTCCAAGGGTACCGTTAAATCGACCGCCAGCCGGGCGCTCGAGGCGCTCCAGAAGGCCATGCAAGCCCCACAGTGACCCGGGTGGACCATTCCGATCACTGAGTCGTATCACCATGCTTGGTCCAGACCAATATATGCTGGGGTGCGTGAGAGGCGCCGGAGATTTCGTGATCATGGGCGGCCGGGTCGCCGCCCCGGACCGTGTACTCGACGACGGCTGGGTAGCCGTCTCCGACGGGCGGATCGCCGGCGTGGGTTCCGGGACCCCGCCGTCCGGCGAGCACGTGGACGTCGGAGGGGCGCTCGTCGTCCCCGGGTTCATCGACACCCACTGCCACGGCGGGGGAGGTGCTTCGTTCACCTCCCTCGATCCCGAGGAACTCCTGACGGCGGTGCGGGCGCACCGCCGTCACGGCACCACGACCATGCTGGCCAGCCTGGTCTCCGATCCGGTCGACATCCTGCGTGAGCAGGTGGCCGCGCTGCGTGAGATCGTGCAGGACGGCGAGGTCGCGGGCATCCACCTGGAGGGGCCCTTCATCTCGAAGGCCCGCTGCGGGGCCCACGACCCGGAGACGCTCCTCGAGCCGGACACCGGCACGGTCGAGAAGCTCCTGCGCGCGGGCCAGGGCGCGATCCGGATGGTCACCATCGCCCCCGAGCTGCACGGCGGTGTGAAGGCCGTCCGCCAGCTGGCCGAGTCCGGCGTCATCGCCGCCATCGGCCACACCGACGGCGTCGAGGAGCAGCTGCTGCCCGCCATCGACGCGGGCGCTTCGGTGGCGACGCACCTGTTCAACGGGATGCGCCCGCTCCACCACCGCGAACCCGGCCCGGTCGGGGCCCTGCTCGATGACGAGCGCATCACGATCGAGCTCATCTGCGACCTCGTCCACCTGCACCCGACGGTGGTCCGGCTGGCCGCGAAGCACGCGGGCCGCAACCGCACGGTCCTCATCACCGACGCGATGTCGGCGACCGACGCCGCCGACGGCCGCTACACGCTGGGCCGCCTCGAGGTCGACGTCCACGACGGCGTCGCGACGCTCGCGGACAACGGCTCGCTGGCCGGCAGCACCCTGACCATGGACACCGCCTTCCGCAATCTGGTCGGGGGTGCGAAACTCGGCATCCTCGACGCGGTGCACGCGACTTCGCAGCGGCCCGCGGAGCTGCTCGGCATCGCGGACCGCACCGGCATGCTGTGCACCGGCTACGAGGCCGACATCGTGGTCCTCGACGAGGGCCTGCGGCCGTCGAAGGTGCTGCGCCGGGGTGAATGGGTCGCCGAAGTGGGTACGGCTACCTTGAGCACTTAGGGTTTTCAGCACGAGGAGACGGGCGGAGATGAGCGAGCCGAAGGACCCCGAGCAATTGCTGGCGGACGCCCTTCGCGCGCAAGCCGTCTTCGCCCCTTCGGCGTCACCGGCGCCCGCCCGCGAGCCGGAGCCGGGCACCGACGCCGTCCCGACCAGCGCGATCAACGAGCTGCCCTCGGCGTACGGCCTGCTCTCGGGCGCCGGCGCGGACTCGCTGGAGCGCGAGCGCGCGGCGCTGGACGCGGCGTCCGAAGCACCCACGGCGTACGCACCGGCGCCGCCTCCGCCGCCGCGTTCGTCGGCGCAGCTGCCCGCGTACTGGATCTTGCTGCTGGCGGTGCTGCTGGGCCTCGCGGCGGGATCCGTCGTGGGCCTGCTGACGCTGGTCTGACGGGTCTCAGTAACGACTCAGGGTGACCCTGTACCGTTTTCCAGGTGATTCTCGCCCAGAGCACGGTCAACACGATGTCGCTGCTGCCGTCATGGCTGGACCCGCAGCACCTGCTGAGCGGCCTGACGACGCCGGTCATCGCGGTGCTGTGCCTGATCATCTTCATCGAGAGCAGCATCTTCCCGGTGCTGCCCGGTGACTCCCTGCTGTTCACGGCCGGCCTGTTCATCGCGAACGGCACCCTCGACGCGCCGTTGTGGCTGGTCTGCGTCCTGGTGACGGTCGCGGCCCTGCTCGGCAACGTGGTCGGCTACTACATCGGCTACTTCGCCGGGCCCAAGCTGTTCAACCGGCCGGATTCGAAGTTCTTCAAGCGCGAGTACGTCGACAAGACGCACGAATTCCTGGAGAAGCACGGCCCGAAGGCGGTCGTGCTGGCCCGGTTCGTGCCGTTCGTGCGGACGTTCATCACGTGGATCGCGGGCATCGGCCGCATGGACCCGAAGCGCTACTTTACGTACACGGTCATCGGCGGCATCCTCTGGGCGGCCGGCATCACGGTCCTCGGCTCGCTGCTGGGCAACATCGGCTTCATCCGCGACAACGTGGACGCGATCTTCGTGCTGATCGTGCTGGTGTCGGTGGTCCCGATCGGCCTGGAGATCCTGAAGTCCCGCCGCGAGAAGAAGGCGGCCCTGCAGTCGGCCGACCCGGACGTCACGCAGCGGATCCCGCGGATCAAGGACTGACAGCTTTCGAGATCCGGGCCCCACCGGTCGGCGGTGGGGCCCTTTTCGTCGCCGGGGTGCGGCTCAGGTCATCGAGAACATCGACCCCGGGTTGAACAGGTTCTCCGGGTCCAGCGCCCGCTTGATCTCCCGGTGCACCCGCAGCCCCACCGGGCCGATCTCCCGGGCCAGCCACTCGCGCTTGATCTTGCCGACGCCGTGCTCGCCGGTCACCGTGCCGCCGAGGGACAGACCGACCTCGAGGATCTCGTCGAACGCACGCTGGGCCCGCGCGAACTCGTCCGGGTCGTCGGGCTGGTAGACGATCGTCGGGTGCATGTTGCCGTCGCCGGCGTGCCCGACCACCGCGATCCGCAGGCCGACCTCGGAGCTGATCTTCTCGCAGCCGCGGATCAGCTCGGCGATGCGCGTCCGCGGCACGCAGACGTCGTCGGTCAGCCACATCCCGTACGTCTCCAGGGCGGTGAGCACCACCCGGCGGGCCTGCAGCAGCATCCGGCCCTCTTCGAGGTCTTCGGTCGTGTACGCCAGGTCGGCGCCGCAATCCACGCAGATCTGCTCCAGCGCCGCCAGCTCCCGGCGGGCGACCTCACCGCCGGCGTCGGACTGGCCCAGCAGCAGCGCCTGGCAGTCCGAGCCCGCGCCGAGGTCCGTCTTCAGGTACGTCTCGGACGCCTTGATCGACGACGCGTCCATGATCTCCAGCAACGACGGCACGAGCCCTTCGCGGACGACCCGCGCCACCGCTTCGCCCGCCGCCTCGGTCGTGCTGAAGCCCGCGACCAGCGTGGCCGGGGCCTGGGGCAGTGGCTTGAGCTGGACCGTCGCCTGCGTGATGACGCCGAGCGTCCCCTCGCTGCCGACGAACAGGCGGGCCAGGTCGTAGCCGGCCACGCCCTTGACCGTCCGGCGGCCCGTCTTCAGCAGCGACCCGTCGGCCAGGACGACCTCGAGGCCGAGCACCGAGTCGGTGGTCACGCCGTACTTCACGCAGCAGAGGCCGCCCGCGTTCGTCGACAGGTTGCCGCCGATCGTGCACCAGTCGTAGCTGGACGGGTCCGGCGGGTAGAACAGGCCGTGCTTCTCGACGGCGGTGCGGAAGTCCAGGTTGACGACGCCCGGCTGGACGACCGCGAGCCGGTTGCCCGGGTCGATCTCGACGATCTCGTTCAGCTTGGTCAGCGCCAGCGTCACGCAGCCGTCGATCGCGTTCGCGGCGCCGGAGAGGCCGCTGCCGGCGCCGCGCGGCACGATCGGCACCCCGGCCTCGGCGCACGCCTTGACCACCGCCTGCACCTGCTCGGTGTTCGCCGGCAGCACCACCGCCAAGGGCTTGCCGGAGGGCGCCAGCGGCATCATGTCGCGCGCGTACGACGCCGTGACGTCGGAGTCGGTGAGCACGGCGCTCTTGCCGAGCAGGTCGCGCAGCTTGGTGACCAGGGCTTCGTTGCTCATGGCCTCATGGTAAGCCCGCAGAGTCCGCACTGCGGAACTAAAGTTTCAAAACCAGCCGCGCGGAGCAGCCCGTCGGCCGGGGGCAGCCGACCGGCACGCCGACCCGAGGCGTCATGAAGGAGTCGTTCACCGCGTCCGGCGTCATGAAAGAGTCGTTCACCGCGTCAGAGTCCCGGCGAAGTCGCCGTACCGGCTGGCCCCGGCCTTGCGCCGAAGACACTTCGGCCCGCTCCCGGGACCGGACGTCTCCCAGCCCTCAGCGAACCAGGCCGAGCAGCTTGTCGACGTGGATCGTGAGCAGCACCCGCTGGTCGGTGACCATCGCCGCCCGGTACTCGTCCCAGTCCGGGTGCTCGCCCGCCGCGCGGCGGTAGTAGTCGACGAGCGCCTCGACCGTCGCGTCGTCGGGCGCGGCCGCCGGCGCCGTCAGCGAAGCGCTCCCCTCCGCGACCACGTAGCTCCAGCCGTCCTCGCTGCCGACGTGGTAGGTCACCCGCGGATCGCGGCGCATGTTCTTCGTCTTCGCCCTGGTCTCGGTGATCGACGCGATGATCGTGGCCGATTCCCGGTCGTACAGGTGCGTGATGGTGGACAGCTGCGGCCGCCCGTCGCGGCGGATGGTGGCCAGGACGCCGTGGCGGTGGGCGGCGAGGAAGTCCTTCAAGGCTGTGTCGTCAGTCATACCTCCTGCAACCGCCGGAGACCGCGGTTGTTCCGAGAGCAGCCCGGAGGAAATCTGCTTGCATACGGCAACTAAAGTGTGTTCGGACACATCGAACGCGCGTCCGCTTGCATAACCGGTGGTGAAGGCACATCCTTGCCTGAGGCAACTAGTTGCAGCCGCCAACCAACGCCGTTGAAGGATCCCGCATGGCACCGAACAGCTCCGCCACCCGGCCCAACGCCGAACTCGACCTCGCCGACCAGCTCGGCCACGAGCTCGTGCGCCTGGTCCGCCTGATCAACAAGGCGAAGTCGCAGGTTTCGAAGCAGGGCCCGGACGGCATCGAGCGAGCGGCGTACGCGATCCTCTTCACCCTCATCCACGAGGGCCCGCAGCGCACCAGCCGGCTCGCGGAGTCGCTCCACTCCGAGATCTCCACGATCAGCAGGCAGTCGAGCTCCCTCGTCCAGCACGGCCTGGTGGAACGCCAGGCCGACCCCGAGGACGGCCGGGCGTGCCTGCTCGCGCCGACCTCCGAGGGCATGCGGGTGTTCGAAGAGAACCGCAAGCAGCGCAACCGATGGCTGGCCGAAGTGCTCGGGGACTGGACCGACGGGGAGGTCCAGACCCTGAACAAGCTGTTCGGCCGACTCAACACAGGTATCGAGAACCACTCTCCACAACTGGCCGACGCGCACGCGTCCGCCGGTGCTCCGGCCAAGGGGGCCAACGCATGAGTTCCACCACCGAAGCAGTCGCGCAGCCCGAGGTGGGTCAACCACCCCGGCTGAGCCACCGCCAGATCGTCACCATCCTGAGCGGCCTGATGTGCGGCATGTTCCTCGCCGCGCTCGACCAGACGATCGTCGGTACGTCGATCGTCAAGATCGCCAACGACCTGCACGGCTTCGACCTGCAGGCGTGGGCCACCACGGCGTACCTGATCACCTCGACGATCGTCACGCCGATCTACGGCAAGCTCTCCGACATCTACGGCCGCAAGCCGTTCTACCTGGCCGCGATCGGCATCTTCGTCGCCGGTTCCGCCGCGTCGACCTTCTCGACGTCGATGTACGAACTGGCCGCGTTCCGCGCGGTGCAGGGCCTCGGCGCCGGCGGTCTGATGTCGCTGGCCATGACCATCCTCGGCGACATCGTGCCGCCGCGTGAGCGGGCGAAGTACCAGGGTTACATCCTGGCCGTGTTCGGCCTGTCGACCGTGCTCGGCCCGGTGCTCGGCGGCTTCTTCGCCGGCATCGACAGCCTGGCCGGCCTGCACGGCTGGCGCTGGGTCTTCCTGATCAACGTCCCGATCGGCATCATCGCGCTGTTCGTCGTGGCCAAGGTCCTGAACGTGCCGCACCAGCGCCACGAGCACAAGATCGACTGGTGGGGCGCGCTGACGCTGGTCGTCGCGGTCGTGCCGTTCCTGATCGTCGCCGAGCAGGGCCAGAAGTGGGGCTGGGGCGACGGCAAGGCGATCCTCTGCTACGTCGTCGGCGGCGTCGGGGTGATCTCGTTCATCCTGGTCGAGAAGATCATGAAGGACGCCGCGCTGATCCCGTTGCGGCTGTTCAAGAACTCCACGTTCACCGTGGCGATCATCGGCGGCGTCATCGTCGGTGTCGCGATGTTCGGCGCGATCACGATGATCCCGCAGTTCATGCAGGTCGTGCAGGGCTACACCCCGACCGAGTCCGGGCTGCTGATGCTGCCGCTGATGGCGGGCATCATGACCAGCTCGATCGTTTCGGGCCGGCTCACCGGGAAGACCGGGCGCTACAAGATCTTCCCGATCGTCGGCACCATCCTGATCGCCGGTGGCGCGTTCTTCTTCGCGCAGGTCAAGTACGACTCGCCGCTGTGGCACCCGCTGGTCGCGGCCGCCATCATCGGCCTCGGCCTCGGCCAGTGCATGCAGACGCTGATCATCGCGGTGCAGAACGCGGGCCCGCGCAGCGACATGGGCGTCTCGACCGCGTCGGCGACGTTCTTCCGCCAGATCGGTGGTACCGCCGGTGTCGCGATCTTCCTGACGGTCCTGTTCAACACCCTGATGCCGAACATCACGAAGGCGTTCGGCGGCAAGCTGCCCGAAGGCGCGGGCGCGAACATCGGCAACCTGTCCGAGAACACCAGCGTGATCCAGTCCCTGCCGGACGCGATCAAGACGCCGATCCTGGTCGGCTTCACCGAGTCGATCACGACGGTCTTCTACATCGCCGGTGGCGTGGCCCTGCTGGCCACGATCGTGCTGCTGTTCATGAAGGAGATCCCGCTGACCAACGCGGCCCCGGCCGCGGCGGCCATGGAGGGCGGCGAGGCGCTGCTCGAGGCGGACGAGCACGACTTCGCCGACGAGCCCACCGAGATCGTCGAGCCGGTCCGGCCGGCCGGCCGCGAGCCGGCGCTGGTCGGCGGCGGGAAGCACGCGTTGAGCACCAACGGGCACGGTGACTACCAGGCCGTGTCGGGCGCGCTGCCGATGCCGATCACCAGCTCGATCGCGGACTCCGAGGTCGACGTCCCCGTCGGCACGGGCGGCGTGCCGGTGATCGGGCACGTGCGGCGGCAGGACGGCAGCCACGTCTCGGGTGCCGCGCTGACGCTGATCGACCAGCGCGGCCGCCAGGTCGCGCGGGCCACCGGTGCCGCGGACGGCAGCTACTCGGTGCCCAGCCAGGGCCCGGGCGCGTACGTCCTCATCGTGTCGGCCCACGGCCACCAGCCGCAGGCCTCCAGCGTCGTGATCAGCAACGGGCCGGCCACGGTCGACGTCACGCTCACCGGCTCCGGCGAGCTGACCGGCACCGTCCGGGCGGCCGCGACCGGCGCCCCGCTGGCGAACGTGACGGTGACGCTGACCGACGGCCGGGGCGAGGTGAACGGCGCGTTCATCACGACCGCGGACGGCACCTACGCCTTCGTCGGGGTCGGCGCCGGGGCCTACACCCTGGTCGCCAGCGGCTCGGGCTACCGACCCGTCGCGCTCACGCTGACCGTGCCGGACAGCGGCGTGCTGCGCCACGACGTCGAGCTCGCCAGCTCGGTGCTGCTCGGCGGCACCGCGCGGACCGAGGGCGACCGGATCGTGCCGGACGCGCGGATCACCGTGCTCGACGCCGAAGGCAACGTGGCCGCCGTGGCCCGGACCGACGGCGAAGGCCGGTACGTGGTCAGCGACCTGCCCGCGGGCGCGTACACCGTGGTCGCGAGCGGCTACCCGCCGGCGACCAGCCAGGTGGAGCTGACCGGCGGCGAAGCCGACCACGACGTCCGGCTGAGCTACGACCAGGCCCTCGACGAGCTGGTCGACCGGTCATGACCGGTCTGCGCGCGACCTTCCGGACGGCCGAGGGCTGGGCGGTCGAGCACGCGGTGCTCACCGTCACGGACCCGGCCGGCCGGCAGGTCGCCCGGCAGGCGGCCGACGTCCGCGGGGAGGTCGTCACCGACGCCCTCCCGGCGGGCGCGTACACCGCCGTCGTCACAGCGGCCGGGTACACCCCGATCGCCCGGACGGCCCAGGTCGCCTCGGACGGCTCCGGCTCGCTCGGCGACGTCGTGCTGGCCCCGGTCGCCGAGGCGATCGACCTGCCGCCCGCCGGGCCGTGGGTGATCGACCCGATGCACTCGTCGGTCATGGCGACCGCGCGGCACCTGGGCATCGCGAGCATCAAGGCGCGGTTCCCGGACGTGTCCGGCCGGATCGAGATCGGCCGCCCGGCCGAGCGCTCGTCGGTGCACGCCGAGATCAAGGCGGCGAGCATCGAAACCGGCATCAAGATGCGTGACGACCACCTGCGGTCGCCGGACTTCCTCGACGTCGACGTGCACCCGGTCATCACGTTCACGAGCACCGGGTTGCGCCAGCGCGGCGTGGACTCGTGGACGCTGGTGGGCGAGCTGACGCTGCACGGCGAGCGCCGCGAGATCGAGCTCGAGCTGACCTACGGCGGCTGGGGCCCGGACCCGTGGGGCGGCGTGCGCGCGGCGTTCCACGCGGAGACGACGCTGCACCGGAACGACTTCGCGATCAACTACAGCGCGATGGTCCGGGCGGGCGTCGCGGCGGTCGGCACGACGGTGAAGATCGAGCTTGACGTCGAAGCGGTCCAGGGCGAGTCGCTGCCGCAGTTCTGAGTTCCCCGGGTGGCCGAAGGCCCTCTCACCGCTGGTGAGGGGGCCTTCACCGTTCGTAGAACTGAATATTCCGGACAGCCGGATTCGACCGTTCGCCGCGGGGTGTTCACCTCGGCCACGTAGGCTTCCGGTGTGAACGTCGTGAGCATCGAGGCCACGGGCGTCGGCGTGAGCTGGCTGGACACCGCCGGTCCGCTGCTCGTCTGGGTGATCGTGCTGAGCTTCGTGCTGGTCGAATGCGCGCTGATCATCGGGCTGTTCCTGCCCGGCGATTCGCTGCTGTTCGGGGCCGGCGTGGTGCTGGCCCAGCATGGTTCGGACGCGAACGCGTGGTTCCTCTCGGGGGCCGCGCTGATCGTCGCGGTGCTCGGGAACCAGATCGGCTACTACATCGGCCGCACCGGCGGCACGAAGCTGATCGCGCGCCGCGACGGCAAGGTGCTGAACCGCCAGGCCCTCGACCGCGCGCAGCGGTTCCTGGACAAGCGCGGCTTTTTCGCGATCGTGGCGGCCCGCTGGATCCCGTGGATCCGCACGCTGGCCCCGCTGATCGCGGGCGCCGCCCGGATGGACCCCCGCCGCTTCATGGCGGCGACCGCACTGGGCGGCCTACTGTGGGTGCCGACACTGGTGCTGCTCGGCTACTACGGCGCGGGCCTGCTGGACACGCTGCCGTGGCTGAAGACGGCGGCGCTGTGGATCAGCATCGCGTTCTTCGTGGTCGGCACGGGCTGGGGAGTGCTGCGCTACCGCCAGGAGATGCGCCGCCCGGTCGAAGAACGCGACGACGCCCGAGCCTGAGGCGTCAGAGTTCGGGATCGGCCCGCCTGCGGATGTCATGAACGAGTCGTTCACCGCATCTGGCGAGGTGAAAGGGTCTTTCATGACGTCAGGGCGGGAAGCACTCAAGCCGCAAACACCCCGGCCGCGAAGCGTCCCCGAGGAGCAACTCGGCAAGCACGCCGGAACTTGCTGGAGCTCAGAGTTCGGGATCGGCCCGGCCTGCGGACGACATGAACGACCCTTTCATGACGTCCGGCGCGCTGAACGAGTCGTTCACGACGTCAGGGCGGGAAGCACTCAAGCCGCAGGCACCCCGGCCGCGAAGCGACCCCGAGGAGCAGTCGGCGAGCAAGCTGAAGCTCAGAGCTCGGGATCGGCCCAGATCTCGAGCTGGATGCCGTCCGGATCGCGGAACACGACCACCTTCGAGCCCTCGAACGTGCGGGACGGCGCGATCGGCAGGTAAGAAACGCCGAACTCCGCCAGCCGGGTCTCCCACTCGGCCAGTTCCGCCGTCGAGCTGACCCGGAACGCTACGTGGTCGAGGCCCGCTCGGTGTTCGTCGAAGCCGCGTCTGCCGGTGTCCGCGTGCTGCACCAGCACCACGGAGAACTCGTCGCCGGCGGACCGGAGCACGACCTTCCGCAGACCCGTGTCCGGCTCTTCGCGCCGGAGGACCTCCTCGAGGTCGAGAACGCGGGCGTACCACGGCACGCTGCGGTCCACGTCGGTCACGGTGAGCGCGAGGTGGTGCACGGACATGAGTTTGGCCATGGCTTCCGAAGCCGTCCTTTCGAGTGGCGGCTTCCCAGAGTTGCACAGCGTTCGCCTACCGAAACCGAGGTGACCAAGTCCGCGTCCGATCGTGATCTCGCCGTCTCCGGGCGTCTCAGCAGGCGGACGCCGGTGACCGAAGGTCATTCACGTCTTCCGGACAGTACTCAGCCGGTCACCGGCCGCCACCGACTTCCAGGACCGCTCCCGTCGTGAACGTCGATGCCGCGGACAGCAGGAACAGCACGGCTTCGGCGATCTCCGCCGGCTCGCCCGGCCGGCCCATCGGGATCTGCGGGGCCAGCCGGTCGAGGCGGTCCGGGAGGCCGGCCGCGTCGTGCAGGCCGGTGCGGATCATGCCCGGGCGCACGGAATTGACCCGCACGCCCTCGCCGCCGACCTCCTGGGCCAGCCCGAACGTCAGCGTGTCCACTGCAGCCTTCGACGCCGCGTAGTGCACCCACTCCCCGGCCGAGCCCGTGCGCGCCGCCGTCGAGGAGATATTGACGATCGCGCCGCCTTCGCCGCCGTAGCGGGTCGACATGCGGCGGACCGCCTCGCGGCAGCACAGGAACACCCCCGTCACGTTGACGTCGAGGGTGCGCCGGACGACGTCGGCCTCGTAGGAGTCCAGCCGGCCGGGGGTGTTGCCGGTGATCGCCGCGTTGTTGACCAGCCCGGTCACCGGACCCAGCTCGGCGGCCGCGTCGAACAGAGCGACGACGTCGTCCTCCACGGAGACGTCGGCGCGCACCGACAGCGCCTGGCGGCCCGCCGCCCGCACCTCCGCGGCGACCTCCTCCGCGGGCACCGGATCACCCGAGTAGTTCACGACGACGTCGTGGCCGCGCGAGGCCGCCAGCGCGCAGACGGCCGCACCGATCCCCCGGCTGCCGCCGGTGACGATCAGGACGCTCAAATCGCGAAGTTCGCCAGCGGCAGGTTCTCCAGCACCAGGTCGGCGCGGTCCCGCGTCTGCGAGATCAGGTCGGCGTTGCGCTGGTCCGAGCCGAGCGCGCGGCGCCGGGCCTCGACCAGCGAACGGCCGTAACGGCGGTGGCGCGACACCAGACGTTCGATCCGCTCGGGCTCGTCCGGCGCGAGGAACCACGCCTCGGTGAGCAGCGGCCGGATGGCGCTCCACGGGTCGTCCGGCAGCAGCAGGTAGTTGCCCTCGGTGATGACCAGCTGGACCTCCGGCGGCACGGCGACCGCGCCGGCGATCGGCTCCTCGATCTCGCGGCGGAACTCCGGCGCGTACACCGTCTCGCGGCCTTCGGCGAGGCGGCGGATCAGGTGGTAGTAGCCGGCCGCGTCGAACGTGTCCGGCGCGCCCTTGCGCTCGGTGCGCTCCAGCCGGCGCAGCTCGACCTGTGCGAGGTGGAAGCCGTCCATGCCGACCACCGCGGCGCGCGAGCCGAGTGCGTTAGCCAGCGCCCACGCGAGCGTGGTCTTGCCCGAAGCGGGCGCGCCGATGATGCCCAGCACGTTGCGCTGCCCGCGCACGGTCAGGCCCTCGGCCCGGGCCAAGAGGTCGTCGAACGCCGTCATTTCCTGTTCCTTCCTGCGATCGCGGCCGGCCACGACCGCGGTCCCACCTGCCGCACCCGTTCGGCGGCCACCTCGTTCGCGAAGCGGATCCGGTCCGCTACCGTCGGTTCGCGTGCCACGGCCACGGCGAGCGCGCCGTGCCAGACGTCGCCCGCACCTAGTGTGTCCCGAGCTTCGACGGCGGGTACAGGCACCTCACCCGAGCTGCCGTCCGCTGTGGACCACCGCACCGGGCCGGGCCCGGCGGTGGTGATGACGGTGGGGACGCCGCGCTGGTGGAGGCCGGGTTCCGGCGCGCTGAAGTGCGCGGAGCAGGCGGCGACGTCGACCAGCGGCAGCAGTTCGTCGAGCACCGGCTTCCAGCTGCCGGCGTCGAGCACGACCGGCACCCCCGCTGCCTTGGCCGCTCTGGCGACCGTCAGCGCAACTTCCGGATAATGCCCGTCCACCAGCACCACATCAGCCCCACTCGCCCCAAAACTTGGAACTTTCCCTAGGAAAGTGCGGTCTCTGGCGTTGCGGGAGACGACTGTGCGCTCGCCGTCGCGGTCGCGGACGGCGACGGCGCTGACCGGCGGCGGGTCGGGCAGGCCGGGCGCCAGGTCGATCAGCCGGACCCCGTGCGCTTCGAGGTCGGCGCGGGCGAGCGCCGCCAGCGGGTGTGCACCGAGGACGGTCAGCAGGGTCGCCTCGGCCCCGAGCGCGGCGGCCGCCACCGCGGCGTTCGTCGCGGGCCCACCGGCCGCGACGTCCACCGACAGCGACTGCACCTTCTCGCCCGGCGCCGGGAGTTCGGTGACCCGCTGGACGACGTCCACGGTGCACAGTCCCGCCAGCAGCAGCTTCACTTCAACCCGGCCACGTGGGTCGCGGCGGCGGCTTCTTCGACTTCGCCGTTCTCGTTGAGCCGCAACGCACCGGTGAGCAGGCCGACGACCTGGTTCATCGAGTGCGTCTTCGGCGACACGACCGCGACGCGCTTGCCGAGGCGGTGCACGTGGATGCGGTCGGCGATGTCGAACACGTGCGGCATGTTGTGGCTGATCAGCACCACCGGCAGGCCGCGGTCGCGGATCCGGCCGATGAGGTCGAGCACCTTGCCCGACTCGGCGACGCCGAGCGCGGCGGTGGGCTCGTCCATGATCACGGCCTTGGTGCCGAACGCGGCCGCGCGGGCCACGGCGACGCCTTGGCGCTGGCCACCGGACAGCGTTTCGACGGGCTGGGCGATCGACTTGATGTTGATGCCCAGCTCGTCGAGGATCCGCTGCGCCTCCGACCGCATGGTCGCGGTGTCGAGCTTGCGGAACAGCCCGAGCGGTCCCTTGAGCCGCTTTTCCCGGCCCAGGAACATGTTCGACGCGATGTCGAGCGCGGGCGCGACGGCGAGGTCCTGGTACACCGTCTCGATCCCGTAGTGGCGAGCGTCCAAAGGAGACTTGAAGTGGACGGTCTTGCCGTCCACCTGAATCTCGCCCGCGTCCGGGATCACCGCTCCGGAAAGGGATTTGATCAGCGACGACTTGCCGGCGCCGTTGTCGCCGACCACGGCGAGCACCTCGCCGGGCAGCAGGTCGAAGTCGGCGCCGTCGATGGCGGTCACCCGGCCGTAGCGCTTCACCAGGCCACGGGCCCGCAGGATGGGTTCGGTCATGACTGCTGCTGCCTCCTCGCGATCCGGTCCACCACGACGGCGGCGATGAGCAGGGCGCCGGTGGCGAGGTCCTGGTAGTTGCCGTCGACGTTCATCTGCGTGAGGCCCGACCGCAGCACCGCCACGACCAGCGCGCCCATCAGCGTCCCGAGCACCGAGCCGCGGCCGCCGAAGAGGCTCGTCCCGCCGAGGACGACGGCGGTGATCGAGTCGAGGTTGCCGAGCTGGAACTGGTTCGGGTCGGCGTTCGGCGTGCGGCCGAGCGCCTGCCAGGCAGCGATGCCGAAGGTCAGCCCGGCCACGATGTACACCGAGAGCACCGTGCGGTTGACCTTGATGCCGGACAGCCGCGCGGACTCCGGCGCGTTGCCGACCGCGTAGACGTGCTTGCCCCACGCGGTTTTCGTCAGTGCGTACCAGACGCCGAGGTACATCAGCAGCGCCAGCGTCATGCCGTAGGTGATCGGGATGCCGCCGAAGAGGTAGCGCTTGGTGCCGAGCCACTGCAGCAGCCCGTCGGTCACCGGCACGGCCTGGCCACCCGCGATCAGCTTCGACACCGCGGTCAGCATGGTGAACGTGCCGAGCGTGATGATGAACGCCGGCAGCTTGATCCGCGTGGCGAGACCGCCGATGAAGATGCCGACGATGATCGTCAGCACGACGCCGGCGAGCAGTGCGACGAAGCCGTTCGCGCCGGCCGCGGCGAGCTTCGCCATGATCAGCGTCGCGACGACCATCGAGGCCGCGTTGGACAGGTCGATGCCCGAGATGAGGATGACGAGCGTCTGCCCCAGCGCGAGCGTCCCGACGACCAGCGACTGCTGGACCACCGTTGACAGGTTGTCGAGGTCGAAGAACGTGTCCGTGGCCAGCGAAAACAACACGATGGCGACGATCAGCGCGAGCGCCGGGCCGACCGCGGGGGCGCGGAGGAGGAACTCACCGAGGGACTCACGTTCCTTTGTGGACACTGCCGTGGCCGTGGTCACTTCTTGCCTCCCCAGCAGTTCTGCAGGCCCCACGCGGAATCGTGGCTTTCCACGCCCGGCATCGGCTTGTCGGTGATCACGGCGGACCCGGTGTTCACGAAACCGGACGGCTTCTTGCCGGTCTTGGCGTATTCGACGGCGGCGAGCACACCCTGCTCGGCCATCTTCTTCGGGAACTGCATGACGGTGGCGGCGAACTGGCCGTTCTTGACGTTCTGGACGCCTTCGCAGCCGCCGTCGATCGAGCCCATCACGATCTGGCCGGTGAGCCCGCGGGCGTTCAGCGCCGCGTACGCGCCGCGGCCCATCGGCTCGTTCATGGAGTAGACGGCATTGATGTCGGTGCTGCGCTGGAGCAGGTTCTCCATGCCCTGCTGCGCGAGGCTCTGGTCGCCGTTGGCCGCGGTGTGGCCCTTGATCTCCGGCGAGGAGTCGGTGAGCCCGATGCCTTTGAGGAAACCACCGTGGCGCTGGGTGTCGACCGTGCTGCCCGCGGTGCCGTCGACCATCAGCAGCTTGGCCGGGACGCCGTTGAGCGCGGCCTTGACGTAGGCGCCCTGCCCCTCGCCCGCGGCGAAGTTGTCGGTGGCGAAGGTGGCGTCGACGGCGTCGGCCGGCTCGGTGGCGGTGTCGAGGGCGATCACCAGGACACCGGCGTCGCGCGCGTCCTTGATCGCCTTGAGCACGCCGGTGGACGAGCTGGGCGTGATGAGGATGGTGTTCGCGCCCTGCTGGCGGAGGTTTTCGATGGCGCGGACCTGGCCGTCGTTGTCGCCGTCGAACTGGCCGGCGAGCGCGCTGAAGTCGGCGCCGTTGGCCTGCGCGGTCGCTCTCGCGGCGTTGCGCAGCTCCACGAAGTACGGGTTGGTGTCGGTCTTGGTGACCAGGCCGACCTTGGCCTTGCCGCTCCCGCCGGTGTTGGTGTTGCCGCCCCAGTGCCGTTCGACCGTGCAGCCGGTCGTCGCGGCGAGGACGGCGGCCAGCGCCACCGCGGTGAGACTTCGCTGTCTCATGGGTTCCCACCCTTTGTCTGGGTTCGAGGCTTGCCGATGGACGGGAAGGTAGACAGACTGCTCCGTGGACGCAAGCGTTTGCGCAAACGCTTGCCGGAAAGGATTGGCATGCCCCAGCCGAGGTCGTCGCGGCCGACCCAGCGCGACATCGCCGAGCTCGCCGGCGTTTCGATCACCACGGTCTCCCACGTGGTGAACGGGACGCGGGCGGTCGCCGAGGACACCAAAGCGGCCGTGCTGCGGGCGATCGAGACCACCGGCTACACCGGCGACGCGATCGCGCGTTCCCTGGTCACCGGCGGCACGCGGTCGATCGGGATGGCGATCTCGCTGGTCGCCAACCCGTACTTCGCGACGCTGATGCAGGCGATCGAGCGGGAGGCGTCGGAGCACGGGTACACCGTCCTGCTGGCCGACACACACGACACCGCGGACACGGAGCGTGACACCGTGCGAGCCCTGCGCTCCCGGCGCGTCGACGGCCTGCTGATCACCCCGGCGCCCGGCGACGGGCCGGTGATCGGCGAGCTCGTGTCGCTGGACGTGCCGACGGTGCTCATGGACCGGCTGGCCACCCGCACCGACGTCGACCAGGTGGGTTCGGAGAACATCCAAGCGACGTCGGCCCTGACCGCGCACCTGGCGACGCTCGGGCACCGGCGGATCGGGATGATCAGCGGCGCGCCCGGGTTGTCGACGAGCGAGGAGCGGGTGCTCGGCTACCGGCTGGGACTGGGCCGGTCCGGGCTGACCTGGTCGTCCGAGCTCGTGGCCTGCGGAAACTCGTCGCGAGAGGGCGGTGCACTGGCGTTGAGTACGCTGCTGGCGCTGCCCGAGCCGCCGACCGCGCTGGTCGTCGGGAACGACAGCATGATGGTCGGGGTGCTGCACGCGGCCCGGCAGCGTGGGCTGCGGATCGGGCGCGATCTGCCGGTGGTGGTCTACGACGACGTCGAGTGGGCGGACCTGGTCGACCCGCCGCTGACGACGATGGCGCAGCCCATCGAGGAGATCGGCCGCCAGGCGGTCCGGCTGCTGCTGGCCCGCATCAACGACCCGGCCCGCAAGGCCGAGACGGTCCGGCTGGCACCCACTCTGCGTCACCGTGAGTCGTGCGGCTGCCCACCGGTTCACTCACATCAGTGATTCTGGAGTTTTGACGTCATCTCGCCGGCGTTCAGCGGATACCTTTCGGCTGAGTGTCTGAGAGGGCTTATGACCGCACTTTCGCCAGACCTCCGGTTGTGGGACCCCCCGGTCACCTACCGGATCGGCGTCGCGATGGGTGTGCACGCGAACCCCTACTCAGGTGAGCTGCTGCGTTCGATCAGGGCAGCCGCCGCCCACGAGGGCTGCGACGTCGTGCTCGCGGACACCGACGACTCGGTCAGCGAAGAAGCCGCGCTGGTCCGCGCCCTGCGCGCGGACCTCGTCGACGGCGTGCTCCTGGTCCCCTCGGCCGGCGACGAAGCGGTGGTCAACGGGCTGGTCCGGATGGGCGTGCCGACGGTGCTGCTGGACCGGGTGGCGGCGCGCAACGACGTCGACCAGGTGGGCACGGAGAACGTGCACGCGGTGGCGTCGCTGGTCCGCCACCTGACCGAGCGGCGGCACCGCAAGATCGGCTTGATCTCGGGCGACGAGAGCCAGGAGGTCAACCGCGAGCGCGTCCGCGGCTACCGCCTGGGCCTGGAGCAGTCGGGCCTGCGCTTCAACCGCGAGCTGGTGGAGAGCGGTTTTTCGAACTCCGGCGGCGCGGCCCGCGCGACAGCGAAGCTCCTGGACGGCTGGCCCTCCCCGACGGCACTGGTGGTGGCGGACGAGTCGATGCTGGTGGGCGTCCAGTACGAGGCCCACCGCCGCGGCATCCACATCGGCTCGGAACTGGCGGTGGTGGGGTACGGCGACATGGACTGGGCCCGCCGCGTGAGCCCGGCGGTGACGACACTGGCGCAGCCGGTGGCCGACATGGCCCGCCGCGCGGTGCAGCTGCTGATGTCGAGGATGGCGGACCCGGACCGGCCCCCGGAGTCGGTGTGGCTGACCCCGAGGTTCCTGCACGGCGCTTCCTGCGGGTGCTGAAACTGCTCGTGAGTGAGAAACAGGGTTAGCACACTGTTTCTCACTCACGAGGCAGTTTCACCCGCGGACAGCGTCGCCGCGGCTTCCAGCAGCATCCAGCCGCCCACCTGGACCGACATGTCCCGCTCGGGAGCGTCCTCAGGCAGCGGCCATGGCGTCGGGCGGTCCCAGTACGCGCTGAACACCGGGCCCTCCGGTGCGTCGTAAGCCCCCGACCAGCACGCCTCCGCCGACGTCAGCACCAACGACCGTGCCGTCGCGGCCTCCGGGCCCGGCAACGACCGGGCTGCCAACGCCAGGTACCGCGCCAGGATCGCCGCGAACAGCCCGCCGTCGCCGCCGCCCTGGCCGCGGATCACGCCGCCGGGGGCGCAGTGCCCGGCCACCGCCCGGACCGTCCGCGCCGCATTGTCCATTGAGGACAGCTCCAGGCAAGCCCCGAGGTAAACCCCTTGGCAGTACGTGAAGATGTGCTTGACCAGCTCACCCATGTCCGCCCGGATCCCGTCCCACACCAAGCCCGTGGCCGGGTCGACCAAAGTGGACGAAAGCCAGTCGAGCATCGCGCCGGCACGGGCAGGATTCCCCGACCGCGCGTGGAAGATCGCCGCCGGGCCGTTCGCGGGGGTGTTCTTGAAGTCGTCGCCGCGGCGCCACCAGATCCCGCCGCCCGCCGCCGCTGTCCAGCCCGACAGCAGCTGCGTGTCGATCGCCGCCAGGGCCGGGCCCACCTCGATGCCCAGCGGGGCCACCCGTTGCAGTGCGAGGCCGAGCCACGCGATGTCGTCGTAGTAGTCGTTGGTCCACCGGCCGAAGTTGCGCAGCCGCACCGAACGCACGAACGCGCGGATCCGGGCCAGCCGCTCCGGCGCAGGTGCCCGCAGCTGCGCGTCGACCAGGGTGTCCAGCAGGTGGGCCTGCCACCAGTAGTTCCAATGCCAGTGCAGCCGCTGGCCGAACGCGGGTGGCCAGCCGCTGCGGCCGAGGGCCGTGCCGGGCAGGCCCCACACCCGGCTCAGGTGGCGCGCTGTCACCGCGCGTTCGGCGGCCGAAACGTCCATGTCGCAATCGTGCCTTGCCACTCGACATACCGCTCGGTATGTTGAGTGGCCATGACGACCGCTCACGTCACCTGCCCGCTGTGCGAAGCCACCTGCGGCCTCGATGTCACGCTCGACGCGAACCGGCAGGTCACCCGCGTGCGGGGGGACGAGCTGGACGTCTTCTCGAAGGGCTACCTCTGCCCCAAGGGCGCCTCGCTCGGCGCGCTGCACCACGACCCCGACCGGCTGACCGCGCCGCTGCTCAAACGCGACGGCGAATTCGTCGAGGTCAGCTGGCAGGAGGCCTACGACGAGATCGCCCGGCGGCTCCCGCCGATCCTCGAGGAGCACGGCCGGGACGCCGTCGCCGTGTACGCGGGCAACCCCGGCGTGCACAACATCGCGCTGACGCTCTACGGCCGCGTGCTCTACAAAGCGCTGGGCACCAAGAACTTCTACAGCGCGACGTCGGTCGACCAGATGCCGAAGCACTACTCCGCCGGCACCATGTTCGGCGACCCACTCGCCATCCCCGTGCCCGACCTCGACCGCACGAAGCACCTGCTGATCCTCGGCGCCAACCCGCTGGTCTCGAACGGCAGCCTGATGACCGCGCCGGACGTCCGCGGGCGGCTGCGCGGGATCCGGGCGCGCGGCGGCAAGATCGTCGTCGTCGATCCGCGGCGCACGCGCACCGCCGCGTTCGCCGACGAGCACCACGCGATCCGCCCCGGCACCGACGCGTTGCTGCTGTTCGCGCTGGTCAACGTGCTCTTCGCGGAGAACCGGGTCCGGCCGCGAAAGCTCGAAGCACACCTCAACGGCCTCGACGACGTCCGTGAGCTGGCCCGGCCGTTCACCCCGGAAGCCGTCGCCCCGCGCACCGGCATCGACGCCGACGAAATCCGCCGGCTCGCGCGAGAGCTGGCCGACGCCGAGAACGCCGTGGTCTACGGCCGGATCGGCACCACGACACAGGCCTTCGGCACCGTCGCGAGCTGGCTGGTCGACGTCCTCAACGTCCTCACCGGCAACCTCGACGAGCCCGGCGGCGCGATGTTCCCGCTGGCCGCCTGCCAGCCGACCGGGAACCGGCGGCCGTTCGCCGTCGGGCGCTGGCGCAGCCGCGTGCGCGGGTACCCCGAGGTCGTCGGCGAACTGCCGGTCGCCACGCTCGCCGACGAGATCGAAACCCCCGGCGAGGGCCAGGTCCGCGCGCTGATCACGGTCAGCGGCAACCCGTGCCTGAGCACGCCGAACGCGGGACGCCTGACCGAAGCACTGGGGAACCTCGACTTCATGATCTCCGTCGACGTCTACCTCAACGAGACGTCCCGCCAGGCCGACGTCATCCTGCCCGGCCCGTCCCCCCTCGAGCGCCCGCACTTCGACCTGGCGTTCTACCAGCTGTCGGTGCGCAACGTCGCCAACTGGACGCCGGCGACGCTGCCCTCGGCGCTGCCGCAGGAGTGGGAGACGATGCTGCGGCTGACCGGCATCGTCACCGGTCAGGGCCCCGAGGCGGACGTCGCCGCGCTCGACGACTTCGTCGCCGCCGACGTCGCCCGCCGCGCCAAGCTCGAAGTCACCCACGACCGCACCGGCCCCGCCCGGCTGGTCGACCTGATGCTGCGCGCCGGCCCCTACGACGTCACGCTGGCCGACCTCGAAGCGGCGCCGCACGGCATGGACTTCGGGCCGCTGGAGCCGCGGATCCCGGAGGTGCTGTGCACCGCGTCCGGCCGGATCGAGCTGGCGCCGGAACCGATCGTCGCCGACGTCCCGCGCCTGCGCGCCGAGCTGGCGAAGCCGCTGGACGACGGCCTGGTGCTGATCGGACGGCGGCACCTGAGCTCGAACAACTCGTGGATGCACAACCTCGAACCGCTGGTCCGCGGCGGCAACCGCTGCACCGTGCAGGTCCACCCCGCCGACGCGGCCCGCCTCGGCCTCACCGACGGCGGCCTCGCGGCGGTGACGTCCCGCGCCGGCAAGCTCGAGGTGCCGGTCGAAATCACCGACGAGGTCCGCCCGGGCGTGATCAGCATCCCGCACGGCTGGGGCCATGACGTCGACGGCGCGCGGACGCGGGTCGCGCGCGCGAATCCGGGCGTCAACTCCAACCTGGTCGCCGACGAAACGCTGCTGGACGTGCCGTCCGGGACGTCGGTGCTGAACGGCATCCCGGTGGAGGTCGCGCCGGCATGACCCGTCGTCTGCACGCCGTCATGATCGCGATCCTCGCCGCCGCCATGCTCACGGTCCCCCAAGCGGCCGCCGCCACGAACGCCTTCCGCGGCGTGAACTGGGCGGACGCCCGCGACAACTACGTCGACGGCTGGGTCATCCCGACCGGCCTCACCGCCGGCGACAGCTACGACACCGTCCGCACGAAGGCGGACGGCATCCTCACCGGCTTCCAGCAGCAGCTCGGCGCGAACACCGTGCGGCTGCCGATCAACCCGCAGAGCGTCAACTCGGACTGGTGGGCGCGGTACAAAGGAGCGGCCGATTCCGCGCTGGCGCACGGCATGAAGGTCGTTTTCGGCTACTGGGAAGCGAACAAGGACGGTTTCGTCGACGACGTGACCGCGTGGAACACGATGTGGGACCGGGTCACCGCCGACTACGGCGGCACCAGCGCCGTCTACTTCGAGCCGATGAACGAGCCGTTCGGCTACAGCCTGAGCGCCTGGGTTTCGCTCTGCTCGACGTGGCTGTCCCGGCACTCGGCCGTCCCCCGCGGCCGGGTCCTGATCAGCGGCACCGGCTACAACGACAACGTCACCGGGGTCGGCGCGGCGAGCGCGTTGAGCGGAACGCTGCTGTCGCTGCACTTCTACGGCTTCTGGGCCTCGGACACCACGCGCTCGGCGTGGACGGCGAACCTGAGCAACCGGCTCGGCGCGTACTCGTCCCGGACGGTGATCGACGAGGCGGGCGCGCCGATGACGACCGGGCTCGACTACTCGGCGGGCCACCAGGACGGCAACACCTTCACCGCGTACTTCGCCGCCACCACGGACTTGGCGCGGGCGCGGCAGCTGGGCGTCGTCTACTGGCCGGGCCTGCGCTCGGGCGACACCTATTCGATCACCCGGCAGAGCGGCGGTGGCCTCGCGACGAACAACGCGTCCGGCGTCGTGCAGCTGCGCTGGGGCTGGGGGCTGTAGCTACCAGGCCGTGCTCAGGTCGGCGTGCCGGCGGACCCAGGCGTGCATGACGATCCCGGCCGCGACGCCCGCGTTGATCGACCGGGTGGTGCCGAACTGGGCGATCGACACGACCAGTGACGCGGCTTCCTGCGCCGGCTCGGACAGCCCGGGGCCTTCCTGGCCGAAGAGCAGCACGCACTCGCGCGGGATGTCGGCCGTCTCGACGGGCTGCGACCCCGGCGTGTTGTCCACCGCGACGACGGCCAAGCCGCGCTCGGCGGCGTACGTCACGAGCCCGGTGACCTCGTCGTGGTGGCGGAGGTGCTGGTAGCGGTCGGTCACCATGGCGCCGCGCCGGTTCCAGCGCCGCCGTCCGACGATGTGCACCTCGGCCGCGGCGAACGCGTTGGCCGTGCGGACGACGGTGCCGATGTTGTGGTCGTGCTGGAAGTTCTCGATGGCGACGTGGAAGGGGTGCCGCCGCCGGTCCACATCGGACACGATCGCCTCGCAGCGCCAGTACCGGTAGGCATCGACGACGTTGCGGCGGTCGCCTTCACGCAGCAGTTCCGGGTCGTAGCACTCGTCGGTGGGCCAGTCGCCGGGCCACGGGCCGACGCCGACCTCTTCGCGGCTCACCCACTCGGTGGGTCCGGCGTCGGGGGAAGTGGTCACCCCGAGATTGTCGCTCAGCCCAGGTGGACCGGGCGCGCGTGGGTTTCCCCGGCGTGCTCGCGGTCGCGCCAGCGGTGGTAGACGCCGACGTAGGAGTAGACGACCACCGCGACCGCGACGATGCCGATCGCCGGCAGCCAGGCCCGCGGGAAGACGGTGTCGTACAGGTAGTACGCGTTGAACCCGCCGGGCAGGTCACCGAGGCCCTGCTGGTGGCGGAAGTAGTTCTCGAGCGCGGTGAACGGGCACGGCACCGGCGCGACGTTCACCAGGACGCCCCAGGTCACACCGAGCAGGTGGACGAAGATGAGCTTCGGCCACCGCCAGGCGACGAAGCCGCCGAAACCGATGAGCACCAACGCCAGCAGGTGGACCGCGACCGTCACGTCGGCCAGGAACTTCGCCATCACCCGCCCCCTTCACCGAACCCCCTACCAGCGACTTTACTCCGCTGATCGAGTTCGGCCGCCCTGAAGAGTGCCCCGCTGTGTGATGTTTAACCCACCGGAGCAACCCGTTCACCTGGGCGGTGACGGAGGCGTTACGCCCGGTGGGAATTCCGGCGGGCGCTTCGCGGGGTACTTGGCCGGTTCCTCGCGCGGGTACTGGTTCGGCTTCTCCCGATCGGGCCTGGTCCAGTCCGGCTGCGGCGGCGGGTCGTCCTCCTCCATGCGTCCGACGGTACGCCCGGGTCAGCGCGCCCGCGCCCCGGATTTCGCCGTCAGCCGAATTTCCAGCCGCACGGGCAGGTCCTCGACTTCGAGGGCCTGCTTGAGCCGCGGGACGGCGTGGTCGGTGATGCGTTCCCGGATGGCGGTGGCGTCGGCGTCCCGGTCGGTGGTGACGACCAGGGCGAGCTCGGGAGCGTCGCGGGGCCCGGAGAGCCAGGCCGAGGCGGCCCGGACGCCGTCGTACTCCTCGACGTCGGCGGCGACGGGGCCGGCGGCGGTACCGGAGTCGAGCACGAGGGCGCCGGTCTCGGTTTCACTCCGCCACGCGACGCTCTTCGGCCGCCGGAACGCCTGCGCGGCCAGCCACCGGAGGCAGAGGAGGCCGAGCAGCACGGCAACGCCGATCGCGACCCAGAACACCCAGGTGGGCGGCGGTGCGGCGCCGGGCACGAGGGGCGCGGCGGGGTCGAGGAGGTGAAGGCGCCCGAAGTACGTGGCGACGGCGAACCCGCCGGCGGCGAGGAGGACGAGCCCGATGAGGGCGAGCAGGGTGCGGTTGAGGGCCGCGGGCCGGTTCATCGCGCTCCTCCTCGCACCCGGACCCGGACCCTCGGCGGCTCCGCCAGGCCCACCTGCTCCAACCGCCGCGAGACCGCTGTCTCCACCGCGGCGGCCAGGCCTTCCGTGTTCGTCCGGTTCGTCCGCACCTTCACCCTCACCTTCCGCCGCCCCAGCTTCAGCGCGACCGTCGCCACCCCGTCCACGCCCGCGGCCGTCGCGCGCAGCGACGTCCGCAGGCCGTGGCGGGTCGTGCCCGCCTCCACCCCGGCGGCCGGCGAGAGCGCCAGGACCACCGGGCGCCCCCGCAGGACCGCCGCCGCCAGGAGCACGAACCCGACCAGAACCGCTGCCCCGCCCCCGACGAGCACGGGCAGTGCGTTCCACGTCGTTTCGTGCACCCGGCCGGCGATCGCCTCGAACGACAGCACCGGCCGCTCGCCGAGCAGGCGCTGCACCAGCGCCGTCACGACCAGCGCGCACGCCGCGAGCACGACCAGCGCCGTCAGCACCGCCGGCACGCTCCGCCGCGGGCGCCTCACCGGACCCGCCGCTTCGGCTGCTCGTGCCGGGCCGGCTCGGCCGTGATGTCCACGCGCCTCGTGGTCAGGCCGGTCAGTTCCGCCGTCCGGCCGAGCAGGTGCGCCCGGACCGCCTCGGCCGTAGCCGTGATCGGGGCCGGGTACGCCAGGGGCAGCCGGATGTCCAAAGTGGTCGACTCTCCGTCCACAGTGGCCTCGGCGGTCACGTCGCCGCCGACGCCGTCCACCTCGCGGGCGGCGTGCGCGGCGATGCGCCGCACCGCCCGCGGGGCCACGGTGGTCACTCCGCGTTCCACGAGCTACCTCCGATCGCGCGCGGCGCCCACGAGGGCGGACAGGTCGAGCTTGCCGTCGAGCCAGCGCCCGGCCAGCAGGCCGAGCCCGCCGAGGACGAACACCGCCACGAACGCGCCGAAGCCGCCGAACGCGGCGGCGAAACCCAGCGCCAGTCCGTACAACAGGCCGAGCAGCGTCGCGTTCATCGTCAGCGCACCCGGTCCGAGGCGACCGGCTCGTCGTCGTCACCGGGCAGGTGGACGTCGTTGACGTTGATGTTCACCTCGACGACCTCGAGCCCGGTCATCTGCTCGATCGCGGTGATCACGTTGCGGCGCACCGCCCGCGCGAGGTCGGCGATCGCGACGCCGTACTCGACCAGGAGCTGCAGGTCGACCGCCGCCTGCTTTTCGCCGACCTCGACCGTCACGCCCTGGCCGACACTGGCGGACGCGCCCGGGATGCGGTCGCGGATGGCGCTCAGCGCGCGGGCCGCGCCGCCGCCGAGGTCGTACACGCCGGTGACCTCGCGGGCGGCGAGCCCGGCGATCTTCTGGACGACGGTGTCGGCGATGGTGGTGGTGCCCTGCTTGGTGACGAGGGCGCTCTCGGTGGTGGCGGTGGTGGCCACCGTGTTCTTCTCGGCCGTCGCGGTCATGGGGTCCTCCCTGGATGTCCGGTGCCTCAAGGCTTTTCGCCTTGTTCGTAGGTAAGGACCCAGCGGAGGGGAGATCGTCACTTACCCTTTCGTGTGACGTGGGTCTCCGGCGAACGCGGCGCCGTCGAGGTCGGTGACGATCAGCCGCAGGCGCGCCTTTTCCCATTCCGTCCCCGCCAGCACCGGGCGCACGAGTTCCGCCGCGCGGTCCAGCAGCGGGGGGATCGGCAGCCGGGTCGCGATCAGGCGGATCTGGACGACGTCGGCCGAAAGGTCGACGGCCATGCCTTCCCAGTCGACCGGCAACCACGTCGTCCCGGGGGAAACCGGCGTCGCCGGGCGGAGGCCGTCGATCTCCTTCAGCGCGCCGACGATCTTCTCGACGGCTTCGTCCGCGGTCACCGGGGCGCCGGCTCGATGTCCATGATGGACACCGACACTTCGTCGACGACCAAACCGGTCTGCTCGGCGACGAACCGGGTCACCGAGCGCTGGACCGCACGGCCGACCGCCGCCGCCTGGTCCGCCCCCGCGGTGACCAGGTCGACGTGGACCGTCACCCGGCCGTCCGCGGTGCGGACCCGGACGCCGTCCGCCGGCGCCGGGTCGAGCCCCTTCCAGCGCTGGCGGGCCGCGCGCGTCCACGCCGTCACCAGGCCGCGCAGGCCCGGCTCGAGCCGCACCACCCCCGGCGTGGCGATCGCCGCCCGTGCCGCCACGCTCGCGATCACCGGATCGGCGACCACGTAGTCAACGCTCATTCCCCTGGCTCCCCGACCGTGTCTTCCTCGAAGATGTCGTCCACGAGCAGGTCGAGCTTCGCCAGCGTCAGGCCCACCCGGGCCGCGGCCGCCGCGGTCACCCGCTCCCGCACCTTCGCCAACGCTTCACCGCCCGTGGCGTTCCGGAGACTCACCGCGAGGGTGAGGTCGACTTCGACCACCCCATCGGCGCCGGTGCGCACGCGGCAGCGCCGCGCCCGGACGCCGTCGACCGTGTCGGCCGCGTACCGCAGCACCGCCGCCACCGCCTGCTCGCTGACCTCGACGAACCCGGGTTCCGGGGTCGGCAGCCGCACCATCCGGTCGCGCCGCACCTCGGCTCGCACGGCCGACATGATCCGGCCGAACAGGTCCGGCGACGGCACGTCGTCCTCGGCCACCAGCTCCGTGGTGGCTTCGCGCAGGGCCAGCAGGCTCTCGCGCGCGACCCGGCAGTGCGGGCAGGTCAGTTCGTGTTCGTCGGCCAGCCCGGCGCCGACCGCGTCGAGCCGGTCCCACACCTGCTCCACGTCGCGTTCGCAGGGCAGCTCGTAGTCCGTCATCGCCATGGCTTCATCACCTCCGCCAGCTGGGCCCTGGCCCGCGCGATCCGGCCGCGGACCGCGGTCGCGTTCGCGCCGACGACTTCGCCGATCTCTTCGTAGGACCGGCCGTGCACTTCGCGCAGCAGCCAGCATGCTCTCTGTTCGGGCGTCAGCTCCGCCAGCGCCGCGTTCAACGCCGCCAGCTGCCCGCTCACCTGGGCGGCCCGCTCCGGCTGCAGATCGGTCCGCGGCGACTCGGCGGCGTCCAGGTCGACGTCGGCCTGGGGCCGGCGCGCGCGGATCGCGTTGAGGCAGCGGTTCGTGGTGGCCCGGTAGAGCCAGCCGACGAACGCGGCGTCCTCGCCGAGCTGGCCGAGCTTGCGCCAGGCGTTGAGGAAGACCTCCTGCACGACGTCTTCGGCGTCCCCGCGGTGCGCGAGCATCTTCACGGCGAGCCGGAACATCGGGCCCTGGTAGCGCAGCACGAGCTGTTCGTACGCCCGCACGTCGCCATCTCGCGCGCGGCCGACGAGGGTCGCGTCGTCAAGCGGTGTGGCGGCGGTCGTCACAGCACCTCCTCTCGGGAGGAGGACACCGGCGAGCGGAAAACGTCACGCACCGATTGTCGGTGACGTGGGTCACCGGGGCGAATCCGTGACGATCACGCGCCCCGGTGGTCTTCACGGCACAGGGCGCCCCGCCGGGGTGCCACCGCAGGAGGAGGTGCCCGATGTCGTTGGGCGACAAGATCGGCAACAAGGCCGAGGAACTGGGCGGCAAGGCCAAAGAAGCGGCCGGTGACGCCACCGGGAACGAGCAGCTGCAGGCCGAGGGCCAGGCCGACCAGGCGAAGGCCGGGCTCAAGGGCGCCGTCGAGAACGTGAAGGACGCCGCCAAGGACCTGTTCAAGAAGTGAGCCGGAACCGGGGCCGCCGCGGCGGCCCCGGTCGGTCACTCGAGGCCGAGGTCGTCGAGCCCGAGGATGTACCGGTACTCGAGGCCTTCCTTCTCGATGGCCTCGCGCGCGCCGGTGTCGCGGTCGACCACCGTCACCACGCCGATCACGGTCGCGCCCGCTTCACGCAGGGCCGCGACGGCTTCGAGCACGCTGCCGCCGGTCGTGGAGGTGTCCTCGACCGCCAGCACGCGCTGGCCCCGGACCTCCATGCCCTCGATGCGCCGCTGCATGCCGTGTTCCTTGACGGACTTCCGGACCACGAACGCGTCCAGCACGACGCCGTCGGTGGCCGCGGAGTGCAGCATCGCCAGCGCGACCGGGTCGGCGCCGAGGGTCAGGCCGCCGGCCGCCACGTAGTCCCAGTCCGCCGTCAGCTGGCGCAGGAGCTTGCCGATCAGCGGCGCGGCCGCGTGGTGCAGCGTCGCCCGCCGGAGATCGATGTAGTAGTCGGCTTCCTTGCCGGACGCCAGGGTCACTTTTCCGTGCACCACGGAAAGATCGGTGACCAGCCTGGCCAGTTCGAGTTTCGCCGCTTGATCCAACCCGGGGTTCGCCACGGCCGAGAGTCTTACACACGCCCGTTCTCACTCCCCGATCGATGTGGCGTCGACCGCACGCCCGCGCGTCGCCGCCCAGGCCGGGACGAGGATCGCGACGAGCGCGAGCACGACGGCGATCGCGAGCACCACCAGGTAGACCGCGAGCGGTCCGGTCGGCAGCACCGAGCCGGTCACCACGAGGCAGAACGGCACGATCGCGCCGGCCGCGGTGGCCGTGCCGAGCAGCACGGCGATGGTGGCGATCAGCCCGCCCTCGACGCCCGCCATCCGCAGCACCTGACCTCGGGTGAACCCGCTCAGCCGCTGCAGCCCGAACTCGCGGCGCCGCTTGGCCGTGGCCATCACCAGCGTGTTCACCACCGAAATCACCGTGTACGCGATGATCATCCCGACGAGCAGGTAGTTGACCCAGGCGCCGACCTCGTTGCCCTTCGCGTGCGCCGCGATCAGCGCGTCCCGGTCCCCGACGGACACCGGCAACCCGGCCGTCGCCTCGCGAAGGCGTGCAGTCAGCGTCGCCGTGTCGACGCCGTCGGCGGCGCGGACCAGCAGCTGGGGCGCGAGCCCGAGCGTGGTGTGCGGCGCCAGCAGCCCGGCGGGCAGCACGAGCTTCTCGAACCCGGCGCGCTGGCTCACGACGGCGGCCACCCGCACGTCCACCCGGGCACCGTCGCCGAGGCGCAGCGACAGCGTGTCGCCGACCTGGCGGCCGAGCGTCGCCGGCACCTCGGCGGCGTTCCCGGTCAGCTCGCTGACGCCGAGCGCGGGCCAGCCGTCGTCGTCCTGGTTCGACTCGAACGGCTTCTCGATGAACACCGCGCTCGTCACGTACTCCGACGCGCCCGCGACACCCGGGGTCGAGCGCACCCGCCCCAGCACCGCCGGGTCGAGCCCGCCCGGCGCGCCGACGACCGCGTCCGCGCGCAGGTCCTCGGTGTACGCCTGGTTCGAGACGGCTTCCTGGGTGGTCTGCAGGTAGATGTTGGCGGTCGCGATGCCGACCGCGAGCATGATCGGGGTGACCGCGCCCGCCGCGCGCACCGCGCCGACCCGGGTGTTGAGCAGCGCGATCCGGCCGTTGACACCGGTGATCGCCTGCACCGGCCAGCGCAGCAGCGACGCCATCAGCTTCGTCACGCCCGGGCTGATCGCGGCGAGCCCGAACGCCCACAGCATCACCGCCGGGCCCGCCGTGCTGGCCGCGACCGGGCCGGTCATCACGGCGACCGTGACGATGGCCAGCGCCGTCCCGCCGGCGAAGCAGAGGAGCGCGGTGATCAGCCGGATCGGCGTCAGCCAGCGTCGTTCGACGGCGGCTTCGGCGAGCGCCTCGGTCGGGCGCACCTTCGACGCCCGCCGCCCGGCCACGAAGGAAGCGGCCACGACGGCCAGCAGCGATGCGCCCCCGGCGACCGTCGCCGGCAGCCAGCCCTGCTCGAACCGCAGCACGTCGGGGACGACGTGGTTGGCGGCGAGCTGGTCGAACAGCCACTGCCCGAGCACCGGACCGAGCACGACCGCGGCGGCGACCGCGAGCAGGCCGACGACGAGCGCCTCGCCGAGCACCATCCGCCGCAGCTGGCGCGGGGTCGTGCCGATCGCCCGCAGCAGCGCGAGTTCGCGCTGGCGCTGCTGGGTCGACAGCGTGAGCGTGCCCGCGACGACGAACACCATGACCATCGCCGACAGCCCGCCCGAGACGGCGGCCAGCACGATCAGGTCCTCGCCGCTCTTGTTCACCTCGGGGAACTCCAGGGCACCGCGGTCGGCGCCGGTCGCCACGACCCCCGCGTCACCGACCACCGACGTCACCGCGGCGACGTCACCGCCGAAGACGCCGATGGTGTCGAAGGTTCCAGGGTGTCCCGAGAGCCTCGAAGCGTCGGACGGCGCGAAGAACACCGCGGAGTCGCGCATGGCCTGCGGTGCCCGGGCGATGCCGGACACGCGGTACTGGCCGACGACCCCGTGCGCCGCGACGGGCAGCGTGTCCCCGACAGCGAGCCCGAGCCCGGCGTCGACGACCACTTCACCGGGCCGCGGCGGCTGACCGCTGAGCGCGTACGGCGTCAGCACGGCGGAGTCCCAGGCGTGCCCGAACGCGCTCGCGCTGCCGATCTGCGCCGGGAAGCTGACCTCGCCGACGACGTCCGTGACGCCGGGGACCGCACGCAGGCGGCCGGCCAGGGAGGCGTCGAGGCGGACGCGCTCGGGCAGGGTCGCGTTCTCGAACTTGTGCTTGTCCTCGGGGTCGAGGGTCGCCGGGTCGTCCTTGGGCAGCTTCAGCGTCTGCTGCCCGCCGACGACGATCGGCGCCGCGGCCAGGCGCTGCACCGGCGTCTCGGACCGGATGCCCGACTCCATCAGGCCACCGCACGCCGAGACGATCAGCGCGCCGAAGAACACGGCGACGAACGTCGCCAGGAAGCCGCCCTTGCGCAGGCGCAGCGTCCGCATCGCGAGGGAGAACATCAGGCCCGCACCGCCAGCCGGTCCCAGGCACCCAGGTGAGTCATCCGCTCCGCGACGGCTTCCGCGGTCGGGCGCGCGAGCCGCCCGGCGATCGAGCCGTCGGCCAGGAACACGACCTCGTCGGCGTAGGACGCGGCGACGGGGTCGTGCGTCACCATGATCACCGTCTGGCCGGACGACCGGACGGACTCGCGCAGCAGGCCGAGCACGTCGGCGGCGGTGCGGGTGTCGAGCGCGCCGGTCGGTTCGTCGGCGAACAGCACGGCGGGGTCGGTGACCAGGGCGCGGGCGATCGCGACCCGCTGCGCCTGGCCGCCGGAGAGCTGGCCGGGCAGGTGCTTGCGGCGCCCGTCGAGGCCGACGTGCGTGAGGATCCGCGCCACCAGGCGCTTGTCCGGGCGCTTCCCGGCCAGCTGCAGCGGCAGCACGACGTTCTGCTCGACGGTCAGCGCCGGCAGCAGGTTGAACGCCTGGAAGACGAACCCGACGCGGTCGCGCCGGAGCTTCGTCAGGAAGGTCTCGCTCTTGCCGTCGAGGTCCTGGCCGTCGAGCACGACGCGGCCCGACGTCGGCCGGTCGAGGCCCGCCGCGCAGTGCAGGAACGTGCTCTTGCCCGAACCCGACGGGCCCATCACCGCCGTGAAACCGCCACGCGGGAAGGAGATCGAGATCCCGTCCAGCGCGACCACACCGCCGTACTCCTTGCGCACGGCCTCGAGCCGAACCGCCTCAGTCGTCATGGGAAAAACGCTAGTGAGGCAGCCCCCGACCCACCCTGGTGCGAACGTCCGTCTTGCGGGTAGGGACAGCCCTACCGCGCACTTTCCCTAGGAAAGCTCCGTCGGAGCTTTCCTAGGGAAAGTGACGTCTCAGGTGCGGCCGCGACCGCCGCTGATCCGGCGCAGCACCGCGCGCGGCAACAGGCCGCCGATCGCGACGACGGCCTTGTACTGCAGGCTCGGCACCGAGATCACCTTGCCGCGGCGCAGGTCCGCGAGCGCCTCGCCGACCACCTGTTCGACACCCAGCCAGGCGATTTTCGGGCCGGGTTTGCCGATCCCCGCCCGCTCGTGGAACTCCGTCGCCGTGAAGCCCGGGCAGAGCGCCATCATCCGGACGCCCTTGGGCAGCGACGCGGCGATGCCTTCGGTGAACGACGTGACCCAGTTCTTGCTGGCCGTGTAGGTCGAACCGCGGCCGCTGAAGAACCCGGCGACGCTGCTGACCTGGATGATTTCCCCGCGGCCGCGCTCGATCATGCCGGGCAGCACCGCCCGCGTCAGCCGCAGCACGGCGGTGACGTTGACGTCGAGCTGGCGCTGCAGCGCGTCCGGCGGGATGGTCCAGAAGTCGCCGTTCAGGCCGAACCCGGCGTTGTTCACCAGCAGGTCGACCGGCCCGGCGGCGAGCCGCTCCTCGACCGCGGCCCGTCCGTCCACTTCGGACAGATCGGCGGCGAGCACTTCGACGGCGACCCCGTGCTTTTCCCGCAGCTCAGCGGCGTACGCCTCCAGCCGCGCGGTGTCGCGGGCGACGAGGACCAGGTCGTACTTCTCGGCGGCGAGCGTGCGCGCGAACTGCGCGCCGATGCCCGCCGTGGCACCGGTTATGAGAGCGGTGGTGGTCATGTGGGTGAACATACCCGCTGGTCACGGGCAGACATGCGTTCGAGCCGACGGGGAAGTATGGTCCGGCGCATGGGTAAGCACAGCAAGCGGAAAAGCGGCTACCTGCCCAAAGTCGCCGCCGGTGCGGCGCCCGTCGCACTGCTCTTCGCGGCCCCCGCCGCCGCGTTGGCGAGCCCCACCGACGTCACCCTGCCGCTGAACGGCATCTCGTTGCCCGTCGACCACCAGCACGCCGGGCAGCTCGACGGCGACGGCCTCACCGCGGGCCGCCGCGACGTCTTCGGCAAGCGGGTCGGCGAAGCCCGGTTCCTCGCCGACGTCGGGGAGGCCGCGGGCGCCGGTTCGTCCGGTGCCTTCGCGAGCCGGGCCGGCCGCCAGGACGTCGGGCTCGGCCAGGCCGTCGTGACCGCCGGCGACGAGCAGCGCCTGGCCGGCTCGACCGCGCCCGCCCGGCTCGGCGCGAGCGACAGCGCGCACCACGGCGTCCTGCTGGGCAACGGCGTCGACGTGCTGAGCGAGCACGCCGAGCAGGTCGACACCGGGCTGCGCCCCACCGGGCGGTTCGCCGGCGACCTCACCGGCGGGCTCGCCGTGCGCCGCTCGTCCGGGCAGGCCGTCGACCTCGGCCGGCTCGGCGCCGTCGGCACGTCGTCGGAGCAGCACGCGAGCGGGCAGTTCGCCGGCGACCTCGACCTCGGCCAGCAGCACGAGGTGGGCGGTCAGCTCGGCCCGGCCGGCGGCCTGGTGAAGGTGTCGCACGACCTTTCGGCCGGCTCGATCAGCGGCGACCTCGGCGTCGACCGCGTGGTCCACGTCCAGGGCGGGGCGGCCACCGTGCGCGGGACCCTCACCCCGTCGTTCTCGGGCAGCCTGTTCGACCGCCCGCTGAACCCCTAGTCCTGCTGCGTCGGCTCCGCGGGCGGCTGCTGGACCGGCGTCCCGGCGGCCGGGGTGGCGGGCGGGGTCGAGCCCGGGGTCGGGATGGGCGCGCTCGCCTGGTGGCGGCCCGCGTCGTAGTCCTCGTCGAACGGGTCGACGATGTCCGCGATCTCGCCGAGGTCGCGCAGCAGCCGCTCGAGCCGCGAGGGCCCGGCGGTCGGGACGACGCTCGCGAGCACCCACTCGGCCTCGAGCCAGGCCACGCCGACGTCGCCGCCGAGCTGGTCCGCGGCGTCGACGAGCTCCTGGGTGATCACCGCGCGGGCACCGTCGGCGTCGTCCGCGAAGGCGTAGCGGGAGCCGATCGGGCCGAGCATCTCGGGCATGTCGGCGCGCTGGAAGGGCACGCTGGACAGCCACATCTCGATCGGGATCCGGTGCTTCTTGTTGCAGCGCACGGCGACGACGACGGCCGGGATCTGCCCCTCGGACTCGATGTCGAAGATGAACACGGGCCGGCGGCCGTCGGAGGTGAAGGTCGACCCCGCGACGACGTTCACGGCGGCGTCCGCGCCGAAGTAGCCGATGGCGCCGCCTGCCCACTGCTGCGGCAGCCGCTCGTCCTCCTCGACGAACTGCCAGCCGCGCAACTGCGCCCAGCGCATGCGCTCGCGGTTGCGCGAGCCCTCCTTCGCCCGGTCGGCCGCGAGCAGCCCGAGGCCGGCCACCAGGGCGACGGCCGCGATGACGAACCAGATCCACGCCGGAATACCCACGACGTGCAGGGTATCGCCTGCTAGGCCGAAGAGCTGATGGCCGGTACCCGTGTCGCCGGGCCCATTCGGATCAAATCCCCGCACCGAGTCGACAAATCTCTACAGTGGACGCCCGCTTTCGAGAGTGGTCAGGGCGGTTGGAACCGCCCTGACCACTCACGAGGTTTCAGACGCGCTCGACGGTCAGCGAGTCACCGGCTTCCAGCTCCGGGATGTCGACGCGCACCGTGTCGCCGTCGCGGATCTCTCCGGACAGCAGCTCCTTCGCCAGCTTGTCGCCGATCGCCGACTGGACCAGCCGCCGCAGCGGGCGGGCGCCGTAGATCGGGTCGAAGCCGTTGAGGGCGAGCCACTCGCGGGCGCCGTCCGTGACGTCGAGGTGGAGCCGGCGCTGCGCCAGCCGCGCGGCCAGCCGCGCCACCTGGATGTCCACAATGGACGTCAGCTGCTCGGTGCCGAGCGAGTGGAACACGACGATGTCGTCGAGCCGGTTGAGGAACTCCGGCTTGAACTGCCGCTGCACCACCGAGAGCACCGCGTCCCGCCGCTGCCGTTCGTCGAGGTTCGGGTCGGCGATGGCCTGCGAGCCGAGGTTGGACGTCAGGATCAGGATGGTGTTCCGGAAGTCCACCGTCCGGCCCTGGCCGTCGGTCAGCCGCCCGTCGTCGAGGACCTGCAGCAGCACGTCGAAGACGTCCGGGTGGGCCTTCTCGACCTCGTCGAGCAGCACCACCGAGTACGGCCGGCGCCGGACGGCCTCGGTCAGCTGCCCGCCCTGGTCGTACCCGACGTAGCCCGGCGGGGCACCGACCAGGCGCGCCACCGAGTGCTTCTCGGCGTACTCGCTCATGTCGATGCGCTGCATCGCGCGCTCGTCGTCGAAGAGGAACTCCGCCAGCGCCTTGGCCAGCTCGGTCTTGCCGACGCCGGTCGGGCCGAGGAACAGGAACGAACCGGTCGGGCGGTCGGGGTCGGCGACGCCGGCCCGGCTGCGGCGCACCGCGTCCGAGACGACCTGCACGGCCTCGGCCTGCCCGATGACGCGCCGGCCGAGCTCCTCCTCCATCCGCAGCAGCTTGCCGGTCTCGCCCTCCAGCAGCCGTCCCGCCGGGATGCCGGTCCACGCGCTGACCACGTCCGCGACGTCGTCCGCGCCGACCTCTTCCTTGAGCATGACGTTCTGCCGGCTGGCCTCGTTCGCCTCGGTCGCCGCTTCGAACTCCTTCTCCAGCGCCGGGATCCGGCCGTAGCGCAGCTCGGCGGCCTTGCCGAGGTCGCCGTCGCGCTCGGCGCGTTCGGACTCGCCGCGCAGCTGCTCGAGCTGCTCCTTGAGCTCGCGGACGCGCTCGATGGAGCCCTTCTCGTTCTGCCAGCGGGCGGTCAGCGCCGTCAGCGACTCGCGCTTCTCGGCCAGCTCGGCGCGCAACGCGTTGAGCCGCTCCTTCGAAGCGGCGTCGCTCTCCTTGGCGAGCGCCATCTCCTCGATCTCCAGGCGCCGGACGGAGCGCTCGACCTCGTCGATCTCCACCGGCCGCGAGTCGATCTCCATGCGCAGCTTGGACGCGGCTTCGTCGACCAGGTCGATCGCCTTGTCCGGCAGGAAGCGCGCGGTGATGTAGCGGTCGGACAACGTCGAGGCGGCGACCAGCGCGGCGTCCGTGATCCGGACACCGTGGTGCACCTCGTAGCGCTCCTTCAGCCCGCGAAGGATCGCGATGGTGTCCTCGGGCGACGGCTCGCCGACGAGCACCTGCTGGAAGCGCCGCTCCAGGGCGGCGTCCTTCTCGATGTGCTGGCGGTACTCGTCGAGCGTGGTCGCGCCGACCATCCGCAGCTCGCCGCGGGCGAGCATCGGCTTGATCATGTTGCCCGCGTCCATCGCGCCCTCGCCGGTCGCGCCGGCGCCGACGATCGTGTGCAGCTCGTCGATGAACGTGACGACCTCGCCCGCGGAGTCGGTGATCTCCTTGAGCACGGCCTTCAGCCGCTCCTCGAACTCGCCGCGGAACTTCGCGCCGGCCACCATCGACCCCAGGTCGAGGGCGACGACGCGCTTGCCGCGCAGCGATTCGGGCACGTCCCCGGCGACGATGCGCTGGGCCAGCCCTTCGACGATGGCCGTCTTGCCGACGCCCGGCTCGCCGATCAGGACCGGGTTGTTCTTGGTGCGCCGCGACAGCACCTGCACGACGCGGCGGATCTCGGTGTCGCGGCCGATGACCGGGTCCAGCTCGCCGCGCCGGGCCCGCTCGGTGAGGTCGACGCCGTACTTCTCCAGCGCCTTGAACGTGCTCTCCGGGTCCTCGCTGGTGATCCGGGCGGAGCCGCGGACCTTGACGAACGCCTCCTGCAGCGCGTCCGGCGTCGCACCGTGGCGCTTGAGCAGGTCGGCGACCTGGCCGCCCTCGGTCGCGAGCCCGACGAGCAGGTGCTCGGTCGAGACGTACTCGTCGCCCAGTTCGGTGGCGAGCTTCTGGGCGCGCGTCAGCGACTTGACGGCGTGGGTGTCGAACTGCGGGCTCGACACGGTCGCGCCGGTCGCCGACGGCAGCGCCGCGATGAGCGGCTCCAGCTCCTTGTGCACCACCTCCGGGTCGGCCCCGACCGCGGTCAGCAGCGGTGCGGTCAGCCCCTCACCCTGCGCCAGCAGGGCGCCCAGCAGGTGCGCGGCCGACACGTGGGGGTTGCCCGCCATCGTGGCCGCCTGCGCCGCCGACGAGATCGCCTGCTGGGTCTTCGTGGTCGGGTTGAAAGCGTCCATCCCTCACCTCATGCTCGATAACTCGAAAGTCCTGGTGACAGGCCTGACCATGACCTGTCACTACCCTTAACGCACGAAAACTTGAGTCTGTTCCGCTCAACTCTGACCTGGTGCCACGGCGCTTGCCGGCAGCCGTGATCCCAGTGTCCCGAGCCCGGCCACGGCGAGCCCGGCGCACGTCCCGACCAGCACCCAGGGTAACCAGTCGGCCACCGAAAACAACGCGACCACGACCGGTGCGATCACCTGCGCCACGGCGAACGCGTACTGGTACGCAGCGAGATAACGCCCGCGGGCGACCGGAGGTGCCGCGGCCTCGGCCAGCGCCCCCGACCGCGGCCCGAAGACCAGGTCGCCGGCGGCGAACACGAGCGTCGACGCCAGCAGGTAGACGACCTGCCAGCCGTCGGGGACCAGCAGGACGCCGAGGCTGACCAGGCACCACGCGGCGAACAACGCCGAACCCGCGCGCATCGCGGCGAGCCGCGTCAGCCGCGCGGTGAGCCGCAGCGCGATCGTGCCGCCGACGCTGGTCAGCACGGTCAGCAGGGCGAGGATCGCGCCGGGCAGCCAGACCGGGCCGTGCAGCCGGTCGAGCACGAACACCGGCATGCCGATCAGGAAGAAGTCGAGCGAAAGCCCGAAGAGGCCGCTGAACAGGATCAACGCGAGGTAGGGCCGGTTCCGGAGCACCCGGACCGGCTGCTCGGCGGGCCGCGCGACCGGGCGCGCCAGCCGGACGAAGAAGACCAGGACCAACGCCGCCGCGAAGAACGTCAGCGCGTCCAAGGCGAGCGCGACCCGGTACCCGGACGTGCCGGCCCACGTCAGCAGCGCGCCCGCGACGAGCCCGCCGAGGCCGAAGCAGCCGGCCCGCACCATCCCCACCTCGGCGAACGGCCGATCCTTCTGGACGTCGCCCGCGACGTCGGCGATGAGCACGAACAGGGAGCTGTAGAACAGCTGCTGACCGGTCGCGAGCAGCACGGCCGCGACCACCACCGGCCCCGGGCCGTCGGCGATGAGGTACGCGCCGGTCCCGGCGGCCTGCAGCAGCTGGGCGCCGATCACCACGGTGCGCGGCCCGACGCGGTCGACGAGCCGGCCGGCGAGCGGCGGCACGACCAGGCCGCCGATGGTGCCGAGGGTGACGGCGGTGCCCGCCACGGCGAGCGGCACCCCGACCACCTGGGTCACGTAGACCAGCGCCAACGGGAGGAACAGACCAGAGCCGAAGTTGTCGATCCCCAACGCGCACAGCAGTGCGACCCGGCTACGCGTCACCTACCGAAGTTAACCCGGCCGAACACCGCGAAGTCAGGCCCGAACGGAGACAGTACGGTGGGCGAAAAGGCCACTGCGGGTATCCCCGCGGCGGCCCCGCGTCACCTGGTCGAGCCGGCCCCGCAGGCCGCGCTGCCGAGCGCGCGGCGGAGGTCCTCGTTCATCCCCGCGAGCCGTTCGGTGAGCTCGGTGACGCGCTCGTCGTCCCAGCCGCCGAGCGCCTTCTCCATGAACTCGAGGTAGTTGGCGCGCCAGCGGGCGAGCTCGGCCCGCCCCTTTTCCGACACGCTGACCAGCGACGCGCGGCCGTCCTCGGGCGCGGGACGGCGGTCGACCAGCCCGGCGGCGGAGAGCTGGGCGATCTGCCTGCTCACCACGGAGAGGTCGACGAAACGGCGTTTCGCCAGCTCGGACGGCCGGGCCTCGCCGTTCTTCGCCAGGTCGGAGAGCAGCATCGCGGCCGCCGGGTGCAGTCCCGGCTCGCTCTGCCAGGCCTGCATGATCCAGGCGTGCTGGAGCTGGGAAGCCGTCTTCAGCTCACGCATGAGCTCGACCCGGACGTCGTCGTCGGTGTCGTCGAAGCCCATCGGAACCTCCCTTAGTTGTGCAATACAAGTTTATTGCCGGACGCTTGCTCAGGGCAACCATCCGGTCGGTGAGGTCGCCCACGCTCCCACCGGCGGAAATACACCCGGTCGGAGCAACAATGCGGGCAAAAGGCCGCCCGGCGGCTACCCTGCGGACGGGCCGCGCGCGCGGCGCGTTCGAGTGACGAGGTGGCTGCAGTGGCGATGGACCCAGGAGGCGGTCCCCGACCCGTGAACAACCCCTCATGACCGCCGACTCGGTCAGCCCGCTCCCCAGGTCTTCGGCCCCGCGTGAAGCCCCCGCCGCCGTCGCCGCGATGGTCAAGCTCATCCGGGACAGCTGGGCGAAGTCCGAGCCGTACATCGCGGACATCTCCCAGTTCTTTTACGGGATGCTGTTCACCCTGGCCCCCACCACGCGCGACTTCTTCCCGATCAACATGGAGATCCAGCGCGGCCGGCTGGTCCGCGCGCTGGTGCACATCGTGCAGATGGTGGACCGGCCCGACGACCTGGCGCCGTTCCTGCGCCAGCTCGGGCGCGATCACCGCAAGTTCGGCGTGGTGCCGCGGCACTACGAAGCAGTCGGGACGGCCCTGCTCGCGTCGCTCAAGAACCACCTCGGCCGGGAGTGGACGCCGGAGGTCGAACGCGCGTGGGCCGAGGCCTTCACGATCGCCGCGCGGGCCATGCAGGACGCCGCCGCGGCCGACCAGAACCCGCCGTCGTGGCACGCCACCGTGGTCGAGCACCGGCGGCTGACCTGGGACCTCGCCCTCGTCCGGCTGCGGCCGGAGCAGCCGGTGCCCTACCACCCCGGCCAGTACATGAGCGTCGAAGTGCCGCAGCGGCCGCGGCTGTGGCGCTACCTTTCGCCGGCGAACGCGCCGCGCGAGGACGGCGGCATCGAGTTCCACGTCCGCGCGGTCGACGGCGGCTGGGTCTCCCGCGCCATCGTCAGCCACACCCAGCCCGGCGACGTCTGGCGGCTCGGCCCGCCACTCGGCCGGCTGACGGTCGACCGCGAAGCGTCACGAGGCGTGCTGATGATCGCCGGCGGCACCGGCGTGGCGCCGCTGCGCTCGATCCTCGACCACCTCGCGCTGTGGGGTGAGAACCCGAAGACGCACCTCTTCTACGGCGGACCGTCCCGTGAGGACCTCTACGACCTCGAAGAGCTGCGCGCGCTCGCGGCCATCAACCCGTGGCTCACCATCTCGCCGGTGGTGGAGCGCGGCGGCGACGTCCCCGGGTTCGAGCAGGGCACGCTGGCCGAGGCCGTCACGCGCTACGGCGCCTGGCCCGGCCACGACATCCTCGTGTCCGGCTCGCCGGCGATGATCCGCGCGACGGTCTCGCGCATGCTCGTGGCGGGCAGCGCACTGGACCAGATCCAATACGATCCGTTCACGATCGACTGATTCCCGTAACACCGGAAAGGCAATACTCCTGTCCGGTGAACATTTCACCGTGAACTGATCGTTTTTACGCAGTGCCAGATCGGGTTGACCCGGTGTGTCCAAATTGCTCCGATCGAGCGGGACCACGCGGAATCACGCGCATCTGCACGGGAATGCGCCTACAGTCGGAAACCCTCGGGGGCGGCACCGCGACAGCGACGCCGCATGGACGGCGCTTTTACCTGTGCACGACTGGAGATTACCGTTCCCGATGAATGCTGAATCCGTGAAGATCTCCACGCTGCCCGAGACACTTCCTGTTTCGGCTGTGGAAGGTCGCGAACTGGCACGATTGATTCGTGAAAGTTTTGCGGCCGTCGAGCCGAGAGCCGACGAACTGGCGCAGTACTTCTACGGCGCGTTGTTCGTGATCGCCCCCGATTGCCGCGACCTGTTCCCGGTCACCATGTCGACCCAGCGGAGCAGGCTGCTGCGCGCGCTCGTGTACGTCGTGCAGATGGTCGACCGGCCCGACGAGCTGGTCACCTTCCTCGGCCAGCTGGGCCGCGACCACCGCAAGTTCGCCGTCGTCTCCCGCCACTACGACGCCGTCGGCGTGGCGCTGATCGCGGCGCTCAAGCGGTTCCTCAAGGAGAAGTGGACGCACGAGGTCGAATCGGCGTGGACCTCGGCGTACGGGCTCATCGCCAAGACCATGCGCGAGGCGGCGCAGGCGGAGACCGGGCCGGCGGCGTGGTCGGCGACCGTGCTGGAGCACCGGAAACTCGCCCGCGACGTCGCGCTGGTGAAGGTGCACACCGAGGGGCTGCTGCCGTACCGCGCCGGCGGGTACGTCAGCGTCGAAGTGCCGCAGCGGCCCCGGTTCTGGCGGTACCTGTCCCCGGCGAACGCGCCGCGCGGCGACGGGCAGCTCACGTTCCACGTGCGCGCGGTGCCCGGCGGCTGGGTCAGCGGCAGCATCGTCAACCACACCCGGCCGGGTGACGTCTGGCGCCTCGGGCCGTCGATGGGCGCGCTCGACGTGCGGCCGACCACCACCAAGCGGCGCCTGCTGCTGATCGGCGGCGGCACCGGCATCACGCCGCTGATGGCGATCATCGACGACCTCGCGCGCTGGAAGCGTAATCCGCCGGTACACCTGTTCTTCGGCGGCCGAAGACCGGAAGATTTGTACGCATTGGACGATTTGCGCCGGCTGGCCGCGACGTCCAAATGGCTGACGGTCACGCCGGTCACCGAGGAAGGCGCGGTGGCCGGCGGCGACCGCGGCACGCTCGCGCACGCCGTGACGCAGCGGGGCTCGTGGAAGAACCACGACGTCCTCGTTTCCGGTTCGCCGCCGATGATCCAATCCACCATCGCGAAGCTGCTCGCCAAGGGGATCGACCTGGAACGGATTTCGTACGACCCGTTCACCCTGGATTGAACGCGCTATCGTCGCCGATATGGAGATGACGATTCCGGTTTCGGACGGCACCATCGGCGGCTACCTGGCGGAACCCGCCGGCGAAGGGCCGCACCCCGGTGTGGTGCTCGTCCACGACGCTTTCGGGCTGAGCCAGGACACGAAGAACATCACCGACCGCTTCGCCGCCGAGGGCTTCTTGGCGCTCAGCCCGGACCTGTACTCGCGCGGGGGCATGCGCCGCTGCGTGCGCCGGGTGTTTTCGGACATGTTCGCCAACCGGGGGCGCAGCTTCGACGACATCGAGGCGTCCCGCGCGCTGCTCGCCGCCCGCCCGGACTGCACGGGCCGGATCGGCATCGCCGGCTTCTGCATGGGCGGCGGCTTCGCCCTCGTCGCGGCGGCCCGCGGGTTCGAGGCGTCGGCGCCGTACTACGGGCAGCTACCGAAGAACCTGTCGGTGCTCGACGACGCCTGCCCGGTCGTCGCCAGCTTCGGCAAGAAGGACTTCTCGCTGCGCGGCGCGGCGGCGAAGCTCGAGACGGCGCTCACCGAGCGCGAGATCCCGCACGACGTCAAGGAGTACCCGGGCGCGAGCCACGGGTTCGCGAACAAGATCGACGTCGCCCTGCCGCTGAACCTGCTGCTCAAGGTGATCGGGTTCACCTACCACCACGAAGCGTCGGAAGACGCCTGGCGCCGAGTGACGTCTTTCTTCGGCGAACACCTGCAGCAGCCGTCCCGACCTTCGCACTGAGCCGAGCGGAGCAGCGAAATCGTCGAACGGCGGTAGTTCGTTGACCGTTGTGCCCGAATCGACTTATGGTCTAGACCACATCTTCCCCGGATGTGCTCGTTCGTCCTCCCTCCGGAACAGAGCTGTTCCCCCTCGAGGAGCCGAAATGACCTGGAAACGAAAGCTCTTCGCGGCCGCGGCCGGTGCCCTGCTGGCGCCGGTGCTGGTCGTCGTCCTCCCCGCGGCCACCGCGAGTGCCCACGGGTACATCTCCGACCCGCCCAGCCGGCAGGCCAACTGCGCGGCCGGGAAGGTCTCGAACTGCGGCGAGATCGTCTACGAACCGCAGAGCGTCGAAGGCCCGAAGGGGCTGCGCAGCTGCAACGGCGGGCTGTCCCAGTTCGCCCAGCTGAACGACGAATCGAAGGCGTGGCCCGCGAAGTCCGTCGGCAGCACGGTGACGTTCAACTGGGTGTTCACCGCCCGCCACTCGACGACGAACTACGAGTACTACGTCGGCAACACGCGCGTCGCGGTCTTCAACGGCAACAACCAGCAGCCGCCGCCGACGCTGTCGCACACGGTGAACCTGGCCGGGTACTCGGGCCGGATCAAGGTGCTGGCCATCTGGAACATCTCGGACACGGCCAACGCGTTCTACAGCTGCGTCGACCTGCAGGTCGGCGGCGGGGGCACCACTCCGCCGCCCACCACCACGCCGCCCCCGACCACGACCCCGCCGCCCACCACGACCCCGCCCCCGACGACGACCCCGCCGTCGACCGGCACCTGGTCGGCGGGCACGGCGTACAAGGCGGGCGACGTCGTGACGTACAACGGCGCGAGCTACCGCTGCCTCCAGCCGCACACGGCGATCGCGGGCTGGGAGCCGCCGAACACCCCGGCCCTCTGGCAGCGCCAGTGAGGCTGGTCCTGGCCGTCGTCGCGCTGCTGCTGACCGGATGCAGCAGCGGCGCGACGCCGGCCGCCCCGTCCCACAACGCGGCCGACGTGATGTTCCTGCAGATGCTGATCCCGCAGAACGAGCAGGGGATCGAGATCGCCCACCTCGCCGCGGGCCGCGCGGTTCCGGCCCCGCTGAAGGAACTGGCGGCGGCGATCGAGGTGACGCAGCGGACCGAGGTCGACCAGGTGAAGGGCTGGCTCCGAGCCTGGAACGAGCCCGAGACGATGGACGCGAACCCCCAAGCCCACGCGGGCCACGGCGGCATGAAGATGACGGCCCCGGACCTGGTGGGAGCGCTGAAGTCGGCGCCGGACCAGGAGTTCACCCGCAAGTTCCTCGACGTGCTGACCGGCCAGCAGCAAGGCGCGGTGGAGCTGGCCCAGTCGGAGAACGGAACTTCCGGCGGCGTGAACGCCGAGGCCCGCGACCTGGCCCGCCGGGTGATCGAGTCGCGGACGGCAGAGGTGAAGCAGCTGCTGAACTTCAAGGCTTGACCGCGACACGAAGCCGCGGGCACCCGGGAGGGGCTGCCCGCGGCTGCCGCGCGCCGGTCGGCCGCTCCCGCGCTCGCGCGGGCCGGCCCTCGCCGTCCGGTCGGTTATTCGCTTGGCCGTCCCCCTCCGCGCGGGTTAGCCTCGCGATCATGTACTCCTGTCCCGTCTTCATGAGGTTGCGGAACCGCCGCTGACGGCGGTGCACCCCCTTTTCTGCCCGCCGTTCCGGTCCTTGCCGGGCGGCCGCTTCCGCGCTGCCCGGCTCCCTCCTGAGCCGCGGAGCCACCCTTGTCTTCCCCTCTTTCCTCCCAGCCCGTCCACCTGCGCGCGGAAGGCGTCGGCGTCACGCTCGGCTCGCGCCGGGTGCTGCACGACGTCAGCGTCACCGTTTCCGCCCGGTCGCGGCTGGCCGTCGTCGGCGAGAACGGGCGTGGCAAAACCACGTTGCTGCACGTCCTCGCCGGCCTTCGCGCGCCCGATCACGGGGTCGTGCACCGGACCGGCACCGTCGGGATCGCGCGGCAGGCGCTGCCGTTCCGGTCCGGCGAGACCGTCGGGACGCTGACCACCGCGGCGTTGCGGGACGTCCACGCCGCCCTGAGCGCCCTCGATACCGCCACTGAAGATCTCGCGAAGTCGGCCGAAGGCGCCGAAGATCGCTACGCTGTCGCGCTCGACGCGGCCACGCGCCTCGACGCGTGGGACGCCGAGCGCCGCGTCGACGTCGCGCTCGAAGCGCTCGACGCCTGTGCCGACCGCGGCCGGGCGCTGAGCACGCTTTCGGTGGGGCAGCGCTACCGCGTGCGGCTGGCCTGCCTGCTCGGCGCGCGGTACGACTTCCTGCTGCTCGACGAGCCCGGCAACCACCTCGACGCCGCCGGCCTCGCGTTCCTCACCGCCCGCCTGCGCGGGCACGACGGCGGGGTCGCGCTGGTCAGCCACGACCGGGCGCTGCTGGCCGACGTCGCGACCGAGTTCCTCGACCTCAGCCCCAGCCAGGACGGCCGTCCGCGCCGGTACGCCGGGGGTTACGACGCCTGGCGGGACGGGCGCCGCCGCGACCGGGAGCGGTGGGTGCAGGACCACGAGGAGCAGCAGGACGCCCATCGGCAGCTCACCGCCGCGGTGGCGCAGGCCCGCGACCGGCTCAGCACCGGCTGGCGCCCGGACAAGGGCACCGGACGGCACCAGCGGCAGAGCCGCGCGCCCGGCGTCGTCCAGGCCCTCAACCGGGAACGGGCCGCGCTCGAAGCGCACCGCGTCACCGTGCCCGAACCGCCGTTGTCGTTGCGGTGGCCGGATCTCGGCTCCGGCGCTCAGGCGCTCGTCCGCCTGGACGACGTCGGCGTCGCCGGACGGCTCACCGGCCCGGTGACGCTGTCACTCGACCGCGGCGACCGGCTGCTGGTCACCGGCGAGAACGGTGCGGGCAAGTCGACGCTGCTGTCCGCGCTCGCCGGAAAGCTCACGCCGACAACGGGTTCGGTCCGGCACCTGGCCCGCGCGAAAGTGGCCCTGATCGGCCAGGAAGTCCCGGCGTGGCCTGAAGAGCTCACCGCTCGCGCGCTGTTCGAGCGAGCGGGCGTCCCGGTTTCGGCGATGGGACTGCTCGACGCCGAAGCGCTGCGCACCCCGGTCGGGCGGATGTCGCAGGGTCAGCAACGCCGGCTCGACCTCGCCCTGCGGCTGGCCGGACGGCCGGACGTGCTCGTCTTCGACGAGCCGACCAACCACCTGTCGGCGGTGCTCGTCGAGGAGCTGACCGAGGCCTTGCTGAAGACCCCGGCCGCGGTGGTCGTCGCGACGCACGACCGCCGGATGCTGGCCGACCTCGCGGCCTGGCCGCGGCTGGAGCTCTGACGCACGAAGGCCTCCCCGGTCACCCGGGGAGGCCTTCGCGGTTCACGTGCTCAGCGGCGCTTGGGACGCCAGACCACCATGGCGGTCTGCTGGTTGAGCGGCACGAGGTCCCGGCGGTAGGACGCGTGCGCGGCCGCCGCGGCCTGTTCGCCGGCCACGTACGCCGCGGCCAGTTCCTCGGTCAGCTCGGTGATCCGGGCCCGCAGCGCGTCGACCTGGTTCTCCAGCTCGATGATGCGCTTGATGCCGGCCAGGTTGACGCCGTCCTCCTGCGACAGGCGCTGGACCTCGCGCAGCAGCGCGATGTCCCGCATCGAGTAGCGCCGCCCGCCACCGGAGGTGCGGCCCGGTGACACCAGGCCCTGCCGGTCGTAGGTGCGCAACGTCTGCGCGTGCATCCCGGCGAGCTGGGCCGCCACCGAGATGACGAACACCGGGGTCTCTTCGTCGCCTTCCTGCGGGATCCCGCCGAACATCCCACTCACCTGCCTTCGAGCAGCTCAGTGATCTCGGGCCGGGGGTCGTGCCCGGCCATCGACTCGGCGTACGCCTGCAGTGCTTCGCGCGCCTTGTCGTCCAGTTTGGCGGGAATCGCCGCCTGGAGGGTGACGAGCAGGTCACCTTGCGCACCGTCGCGCTTGGCGATGCCCTTGCCGCGCACGCGCAGCACCCGGCCGCTCGCGGTGCCCGGCGGCACCTTGAGCGAGACCTTGCCTTCGAGCGTCGGCACCGTGATCGTGGTGCCGAGCACCAGTTCGGTGAAGTCGACCGGCACGGTGACCGTCAGGTCGAGCGCCTTGCGCCCGAACAGCTTGTGCGGAGCCACGTGCACCCGGACGTACAGGTCGCCCGCCTGCGCGCCGCCCCGGCCCGGCTCGCCCTGACCGGCCAGCCGGATCCGCTGGTCGTCGTCGACGCCCGGCGGGATCCGGACGGTCAGCGTGCGGGTCCGCGTGCTGACGCCTTCGCCGCCGCACTCGGGGCACGGGTCGTCGATGATCGTCCCGCGGCCGCGGCAGTCGCGGCACGGCTCCGAGAACGCGAAGGCACCCTGGCTGCGGCTGACCAGCCCCGAACCGGAACAGGTCGGGCAGGTCCGCGGCGACGTGCCCGGCTTCGCACCGTTGCCGCTGCACGTCGAACAGGTCGCCGGGCTCGACAGCCGCAGCGGCAGGGTCGCGCCCTTGACCGCCTCGGTGAAGTCGATCCGGACGTCCGTCTCGACGTCGGCACCGCGCTGCGGCCGGTTCGCCGTCGCGCCCGCCGGCCCGCGGCCGCGGCCGAACAGCCCGCCGAGGATGTCCCCGAGGCCGCCGAAGCCACCCTGCTGGTTGGCGCCGGCCTGGCCGAAGATGTCCCCGACGTCGAAGCTGCCGGTGCCGCCGCCACCGCCGGGGAAGTTGAACCCGCCCCCGCTGCCGAACAGCCGCCGCGCTTCGTCGTACTCCTTGCGCTTGCTCGCGTCGGAGAGCACGCCGTACGCCTCGGAGACCGCCTTGAACTTCTGCTCCGCGTCGGCGTTGCCGGCGTTCGCGTCCGGGTGGTTCTCCTTAGCCAGCTTCCGGTAGGCCTTCTTGATCTCGTCCGAGGTGGCGTCGGAAGAGACGCCCAGTTCACGGTAGAAGTCCTTACCGATCCATTCCCGTGCACTCATCGGGCGTCTCCTCCTCCCACTTGAACCGGATACGTCTTACTGCTGCTGTTCATCGACTCCGCCGCCGAGTGGCAGCTCGCCACCGACGGGCGGGTCCACCGGGGCCGCGCCGGGCTCGTGGTCGGTCACGCCGACCAGCGCCGCCCGCAGTACGCGGTCCCCGAAGCGGTAACCGCGGCGCATGACCACGGTGACCGTCGGGCCCGCCACGTCCGGCGAGGTGTTGTGCTGCACGGCTTCGTGCACGCTCGGGTCGAAGGGCTCGCCCTCGTTGCCGAACGACTCGAGCCCCGCGCGCTGCAGGCCGCTGATCAGCTTGTCGCCGACCGCCTTGAACGCGCCGGTGAGGTCACCGTGCTGCTCGGCCCGCTCGAGGTCGTCGAGCAGCGGCAGCAGGTCGTTCACCACGGTCGCCTTCGCGCCGAGGACGACCGCCTCGCGGTCGCGCTCGACCCGCTTGCGGTAGTTGGCGTACTCCGCCTGCAGGCGCTGGAGGTCGGCGGTGCGCTCGGACAGCTCCTTCTCCACGTCGGAGACCACCGACACCGAGTCGTCCACAATGGACTCGCCGAGCGAGGGACCCGCGTGTTCCACGGGCGCCTCGTCCGGCTCCGGCGCGGCGTGGGCCGGACCGGGCGGGCGGACCTGCCCGGTCTGGGGGTCCACCCGACGCCGATCCCGCACGACCACCGGCTCCTCGGGGCCTCGGCCCTGGCTCTCGGATTCGTCGTAGCTGTGGGTCACTTCTTCTCGTCCTCTTCGACGATCTCGGCGTCCACCACGTCATCGGCCTTGGCCTGGCCGCCGGCCGCACCGGCGTCCCCGGCCGCGCCGGAGGCACCGGCCGCACCGGCCGCCGCGTCGGCGTTCGCGTTGGCGTACAGGGCGGTGCCCAGCTCCTGCGAAGCGGTGTTCAGCTTCTCGATCGCCTCGCGGATCTTGGTCGAGTCCGTGCCCTTAAGGGCTTCGTTGGCCTCGTCGATCGCGGACTTGACCTTGCCCTTGAGTTCCTCGGGCAGCTTGTCGTCGTTGTCCTTGAGGAACTTTTCGGTCTGGTAGACCAGCGTCTCGGCCTGGTTGCGGGTCTCGGCCTCTTCGCGGCGGGTCTTGTCTTCCTCGGCGTGCGCCTCGGCGTCCTTGACCATGCGCTCGATGTCGTCCTTCGGCAGCGCGGAGCCACCGGTGATCGTCATCGACTGCTCCTTGTTCGTGCCGAGGTCCTTGGCCAGGACGTGCACGATGCCGTTCGCGTCGATGTCGAAGGTGACCTCGATCTGCGGCACGCCACGCGGGGCGGGCGGGAGACCGGTCAGCTCGAACATGCCGAGCTTCTTGTTGTGCGCGGCGATCTCGCGCTCACCCTGGAACACCTGGATCTGCACCGACGGCTGGTTGTCGTCCGCGGTGGAGAAGATCTCCGAGCGCTTGGTCGGGATCGTGGTGTTGCGCTCGATGAGCTTGGTGAACACGCCACCCTTGGTCTCGATGCCCAGCGACAGCGGGGTCACGTCCAGCAGCAGGACGTCCTTGACCTCACCCTTGAGCACACCGGCCTGCAGCGCCGCGCCGACCGCGACGACCTCGTCCGGGTTCACGCCCTTGTTCGGCTCGCGGCCGCCGGTCAGCTCCTTGACCAGCTCGGACACGGCCGGCATGCGGGTGGAACCACCGACGAGCACGACGTGGTCGATGTCGCCGACGGCGATGCCCGCGTCCCGGATGACGTTGTTGAACGGGTTCCGGGTGCGCTCGAGCAGGTCCGAGGTGATCTTCTGGAACTCGGCGCGCGACAGCGTCTCGTCGAGGAACAGCGGGTTCTTGTCCGCGTCCACGGTGATGTAGGGCAGGTTGATGCTGGCCGAGTTCGAGCTGGACAGCTCGATCTTCGCCTTCTCCGACGCCTCGCGGATGCGCTGCAGCGCCATCTTGTCCTTGGTCAGGTCGATGCCGTTCGTGGCCTTGAACTTGTCGACCAGCCACTTGACGATGCGCTCGTCCCAGTCGTCGCCACCGAGGTGGTTGTCACCGGAGGTCGCGCGGACCTCGACGACACCCTCGCCGATCTCCAGCAGCGAGACGTCGAACGTGCCGCCACCGAGGTCGAAGACCAGGATGGTCTGTTCCTTCTCGCCCTTGTCCAGGCCGTACGCCAGCGCGGCAGCGGTCGGCTCGTTGACGATGCGGAGCACGTTCAGGCCGGCGATCTGCCCGGCTTCCTTGGTGGCCTGCCGCTGCGCGTCCTCGAAGTACGCCGGGACGGTGATCACCGCGTCGGTGATGGTCTCGCCCAGGTACGCCTCGGCGTCGCGCTTGAGCTTCATCAGCACCCGGGCGCTGATCTCCTGCGACGTGTAGTTCTTGCCGTCGATCTCGGTCTTCCAGTCGGTGCCGATGTGCCGCTTCACGGACCGGATCGTCCGGTCGACGTTCGTCACGGCCTGGTTCTTCGCCGGCTGACCGGTCAGCACTTCGCCGTTCTTGGCGAAGGCGACGATCGAGGGGGTGGTCCGGGAACCTTCAGAGTTGGCGATGACCGTCGGCTCGCCGCCCTCAAGGACGGCGACGACCGAGTTGGTCGTGCCGAGGTCGATGCCGACCGCTCGCGCCATGGTGCTTTCCTCCTGTGTAAGCCTGCTATGTTCGTGACCTGCACGTTCGTCCCCGCCTTGAGCGGGTACGTGGCAAGTTTAGTCTGGTCTTCGCGGGCCCCGTCAAGCCGGACTTGAGTCGAGTGCGCTCAACCTTCGTACCCAGCCTAACGAGCCGGTGCCGGTTCTTGTTCCCGGGTTCGGCCGCAGAGTCGGTGAGAACCGGGTGTGAGCCCGCTCACCAGGTACTCCACCTCGACCACGCGGGCGCAGGCCGAGTTGAACAGGCCCGTGTGACCGTCGTCGGTGCGGGTGAGCAGGGCCGAGCCGTCGATGCTCGCCGCCAGGCCGCGGGCCCAGGACAGCGGCGTGGCCGGGTCGTGGGCGCCGCCGACCACCAGGATGGGCGGGGCGCCGTGCACCGGGTGGGGCTGCGGCGGGTTCTTCGCCGGGACCGGCCAGCCGGTGCAGCCGCTCGTGAAGTCCCAGTATTCGGAGTACCGCCAGCTGTGCGGGGCCACGACGCGGAGCAACCCGGCCATCGCGGCCATGTCCACCGGCCCGGTGAACGGCGACGGGAAGTCGTGGCAGCCGATCGCCCGGTAAGCCCCGTAGATCGGGGAAAGGAACTGGTTCCGCTCGGTCAGCCCCTTGGCGTCGGGGAACTCCCCGCCGGCGGCGGCCAGCGCCTTGCCCAGCGCCGGCCATTCGTCCCGGAGGTAGAGGTGGTTGTAGACACCGGCCGAGATTTCGTCGGCCGTCGCCGAGCGGCCCAGGTCGCTCGCCCACACCGCGCCGTGCGCCGCACGGGCCACGACGTCGTCGTAGAACTGGAGGACGTCACGTCCCCGCAAGTCGCACTCGGCCGAACCGCGGCACCAGTCCGCGAACCGGACCAGCGCGTCTTCGGTCGCCGCGGCTTCCTCGAGGATCGCCTGGCGCAACGGCCGGGCGTGGTCGACGGCGCCGTCGAGCACCATCGTGCGCACCCGGCCGGGGTGCTTCGACGCGTAGACCGCGCCCAGTTCGGTGCCGTAGGACAGGCCCAGCCACGAGATCTTCGACTCGCCCAGTGCGGCGCGGATCGTCTCGATGTCCTCGGCCGCGCTCTGCGTGTCCGCGTTCGCGAGCAGCGGCCCGGTGCGGGCCAGGCAGTCTTCGCCCGCCTCGCGGTTGTGCGCCACCAGCGCGTCGAACGCCGGCCGGGACGCCGGGAACCGGTCGAGCGCCGGCTCCCACAACGTCGGCCCGCACGTGATGCGCGGTGTGCTGAACCAGTCTCCGCGCGGATCGAAGCCCACGACGTCGAACCGCTGCCGCAGCCGGGCGAGCTCCGGCGAGGCGAGCCCGCCGAACTGCACGAACCCGACGCCGGAACCGCCCGGCCCGCCCGGGTTCACCAGCAGCGAGCCGATCCGGTGGACCGGGTCCAGCGCGGGCAGCCGGGCCAGCGCGAGCCGCGCCGTCCCCAGCTCCGGTCTCGCGCGGTCGATCGGGACGTCGACCGCCGCGCACTCCGCCGCCGGCTCCTGCTGGGTGGCGCACGGCCGCCAAGACAGGCCCGAAGCTTCGGCGACGGACGGCACCGCCGCCATGACCACGACCGCCGCGGCGACCGCGGCGAACCGGCGCAGATCCATGCTGGAATCCCTCCCCCTGCACGCCGTCCTTCGGCGCACCCCATTCCTAACAGCGACCCCCGACAGGATCAGGAGCGGCGCGAGGTCCAGGAAGAGAAGAAGAAATCGGAGTTTCCTTGCCGCACAACGACTTCCGCGGGCGTACCCACCCAGGAAGTCACTCGATAGTGGGAATCCGCGGTGACCGGCACCCCCTGCGCCGGAGTCACCGCGGACCCACCACGCGCGAAGCCGACGACCCCGAACATCGCCACCGCGCCCAGCAGCGCGGCAGCCAGCACGCGCCGTTCGATCTTGCCCATCGGAAAAAGTCCCCCGTAGTAAGGAAAAGTCAGGCCGCGCGGACCGTGACGCTGCCGCTGTCGGTCGTGAGGTCGAGCGTGTGCGGCGCGGAGCCGTCGGTCGGCACGTCGATGTCGCGGTGCCCGCTGTCGCTGTCGCCGACGACGCGGTACGGCCCACCCGGCACGGTGACGTCGACGCTCCCGCTGTCGGCCTTCACCTTCACGTTGTTCGCCTGGTCGAGCGAAAACTCGACGCTGCCGCTTTCGGACGTCACGTCGACCGGGCCGCGCACGCCCTTGCCCTCGATGCTGCCGGAACTGGCGTGCACCTGGACCTCACCGACGTGTTCCAGGTCGATCCCGCCGCTTTCCAGCCGCAGCTTCACCAGCCCCGGTACGTCTTCGACCTTGGCGTGCCCCGAATCGGCCTGAACGTCCACACTGGCCACCCCGCGGACGTCCAGCCCGCCGGAGTCCAGCTTTCCGCTGACCGGCACGCCTTCCGGCACGACGACCTCGAAGTCGACCGAGCAGTTGTTCCCGCAGTCGGTGAGCACGAGCTGGTCGCCGTCGACGCGGTAGAACGTGTCGCCCGGCTTGCTCCGCCAGTGGTAGTTGACCGACTGGTGCACGGTGGACGGCCCCGAACCGGTGCGGATCTTCACGGATCCCGAGTCGCCTTCCAGCTTCACGCTGCGGATCGTCTCCGAGAGCGTCTTGCTGTTCTCGAAATCCGATCCCCAGCCCCAGCCGAACGCGGTCGCCAGCCCCACGCCGATCAGGACGATGCCACCCAGAGCCAAGAGCGGGCGCGCCATGGTCGTGATCCCCTCAGTGTTGTTTCCCCTGCGTGAGGAACGTTATGGCCGGGGCGGGATCGAGTACATGGGGGTAACCCCCCGAATGACCCTGAGATCCGTCCCTGACACGCGGGGGCCGTCCCGGGGGCCTAACCTGGCGCAAGACTCCAGTTCCGTGATCAGGAGGATCCATGCCGCAAGCACCCGGCCCGTACGAATCCCTGCCCGACGTGCCGTCGTTCACCCTCACGAGCACCGACGTCGCCGACGGTGAAACCCTGGCCACGCCCCACTTGTCCGGCATCTTCGGCGCCGGCGGCGAGGACCGTTCGCCGCAGCTGGCGTGGGAGGGCTTCCCGGCCGAGACGAAGAGCTTCGCGATCACCTGCTACGACCCGGACGCCCCCACCGGCAGCGGTTTCTGGCACTGGGCCGTGTTCAACGTCCCGGCTTCGGTGACGGAGCTGGCCTCCGGCGCGGGCGACGGCTCCGGCCTCCCCGAAGGCGCGGTGACGCTGAAGGGCGACGGCGGGGTCAAGCAGTTCCTCGGCGCCGCGCCCCCGCCCGGGCACGGCCCGCACCGGTACTACTTCGCCGTGCACGCGCTGGACGTCGACAAACTCGAGGTGCCGGAGGACGCGACACCGGCATTCCTGGGCTTTAACATGTTCGGCCACACGCTGGCGCGCGCCGTGCTCACGCCGGTGTACGAGAACAAGGGCTGAGTTCCACGGTCTGATCCGGCGCCGGGGAAGACCGGCGCCGGATCAGCGCAGGGCTTCCTGGTTGACGCCTTCGCGTTCCAGGTAACGGCCCTTGGTGTGCTCGCCGAAGCCGAACTGGCGGTACAGCCCGTGCGCGTCGGCGGTGTGCAGCATCCAGCGGAACCCGGCGCCGGGCCCGTTGTCGATCATCTCCCGGACGAGCTCCTTGCCGAGCCCGGTGCCGCGCGCGGAGTCGACGACGAACACGTCGGCCAGGTACGCCGACCCGACGCCGTCGGAGAAGGCGCGCGCGAAGCCGACCTGCTCGCCGCCGCGGTAGGCGGCGACGATCCGCCACGAGCCGGCGACGGCGGCCTCGACCTGCGCGCGCGTGCGCCAGCGGCCCCAGTAGGCCTCGGTGGAGAGGAACTTCCACACCACGTCGAGGTCCAGCCGCGCCCGGTCGTCGTCCAGCTCGTACTCACCGAAGATCCGCATGATCCGAAACTAAGACCGGCGTCAACGTGGTTTCAGCAGGTAGTCCACGACGGGACGCAGCTCGTCCGCGGACGGCGGCTCGTCGTCGATGAGCCCCTGGATCAGCAGCCCGTCGATGCCCGCGAGGAACACCCGGAACGCCACTTCGTCGTCGTGGCGGACCATCGACGTCAGCACGTCGAGCCAGCGCCGGGCGGCCGGGCGCAGCTCCGGCTTCCGCGCGGCCAGGAGGTACAGCTCGTACTCGGCCATCGTGCGCCCGCGCCGCGGCCCCAGCGCCTCGGCCAGCAGGCCCGCGACCTCCTCGGCGCCCCGCGAACCGCGTGACCGGGCCCGGTCGATCATCCAGTAGACCTCGGTCGCCATGTCGCGGGCGCACGAGATGAGGGTCGCGATCAGCAGGTCGTCGAGCGAGGTGAAGTGGTAGGTCGTGGACGTCGTCGGCACGCCGGCCTCGGCCGCGACGGTCCGGTGGGTCACGCCCGCGACGCCGTCGCGCTCGATGATCCGCAGCGTGGCCGCGATGATCGCCGCGCGCCGCTTGTCCCCCCGCGCCTTGCGGCCGTCGACCTGCAGTTTCACGTCGATGCACTCCCGAGTTCGATCAGCACCACACCGCCGATGACCAGCGCCAGCCCGGCGACCATGGTCGCGTTGACGGTCTCCTTGAGGAACACGACGCCGACGATCGCGACCAGCGCGACGCCCGCCGCGGCCCAGATCGCGTAGGCGACGCCGATCGGCAGCCCCAGCTTGAGGACGTACGACAGGGCGACGAACGCGATGGCGTACCCGATCACCACGACGATCGACGGCCCGAGCTTCGAGAAGCCCTCGGAGAGCTTCAGCGAGACCGTCGCGGAGACCTCGGCGGCGATCGCCAAAGCGAGGAGGAGGTACGCACCCATAGGGTGAAAACTACCTGAACGATCGTCCCAAAACAAAGAGCGACGTACACCACATCGGTGGGACTTAGGCCCACTCAACGGGTTACTCATCAGTAAGGAAGGTTAGTCTCCCGGCACCACCACAGTTTTGAACCGGACGAAAGGCACCCGAACGATGGGCGCTCTGCAACTGACGCTCGGCGGGATCTCGGTCCTGCTCGGCGTCGTCGCCTGGGGAATGTTCGCCGCGACGATCGCGCGCTTCGTGCGCATCATCCGTCTCGGGCAGCCCGACTCGACGCGCAACGGCCCCTTCGCGGGCCGCATGAAGACGCTGATCAAGGAGTTCGCCGCGCACACGCGGATGAACCGCAAGCGCAGCGTCGGGCCGGCGCACTGGCTCGTGATGTGGGGCTTCCTGCTCGGCTCACTGGCGCTGTTCGAGGCGTACGGCGAGGTCTTCGTGCCCACCTGGGGCTGGCCGATCCTCGACGACTTCCCGCCGTTCCAGCTGCTCATGGAGCTGCTCGGGGTCGGGACGATCGTCGGCATCCTGGTGCTGATGGCGATCCGCCAGCGCAACCACCCGCGCCGCGCCGACCGCCAGTCGCGCTTCCAGGGCTCCAACTTCAAGTGGGCCTACTTCATCGAGGCCGTCGTCCTGATCGAGGGCATCGGCATCATCGGCGTCCGCGCCGCGAAGGCCGCGCTCGGCGCGCACGAGACGCCGACCTGGGCCGCCTTCGTCTCGAACCCGATCGGCGAACTGCTGCCGGCCAGCCCGAACCTGGTCACGGTGTTCGCGTTCGTCAAGCTGATGAGCGCCACGGTCTGGCTGATCGTGGTCGCGCGGACGATGACCATGGGCATCGCCTGGCACCGCTTCAGCGCGTTCTTCAACATCTACTTCAAGCGCGAGGCCGACGGCGGTGTCGCACTCGGCGCGCTCAAGCCGATGATGAGCGGCGGCAAGGTCCTCGACCTCGAGGAAGCCGACCCGGACGAGGACACCTTCGGCGTCGGCAAGATCGAGGACTTCAGCTGGAAGGGCTGGCTGGACTTCTCGACGTGCACCGAGTGCGGCCGCTGCCAGGAGCAGTGCCCCGCGTGGAACACCGGCAAGCCGCTGTCGCCGAAGCTGCTGATCACTCAGCTGCGTGACCACGCCTACGCGAAGGCGCCGTACCTGATGGCCGGCGGCAAGCGCGACATGGCGGGCGACGAGGTCGGGTTGTCCGGTGACAACATGTACGCCGGGATCGACGTCCTCGCGATCGCCGAGTCGCAGAAGGCCCTGATCGGCGACGACGGCGGCGTCATCGACCCCGACGTCCTCTGGTCCTGCACCAGCTGCGGCGCGTGCGTCGAGCAGTGCCCGGTCGACATCGAGCACGTCGACCACATCGTCGACATGCGCCGCTACCAGGTCATGATCGAGTCGTCGTTCCCCAGCGAGCTGAACGGCATGTTCAAGAACCTGGAGAACAAGGGCAACCCGTGGGGCCAGAACGCCAAGGACCGGCTGGCCTGGACCGAGGACCTGGACTTCGAGGTGCCGGTGTTCGACGGCGACATGGGCGACGCGGAGTACCTGTTCTGGGTCGGCTGCGCCGGCGCGTTCGAGGACCGCGCGAAGAAGACGACGCGGGCGGTCGCCGAGCTGCTGCACATGGCCGACGTCAAGTACAAGGTGCTGGGCTCGGAGGAGTCGTGCACCGGCGACCCGGCCCGCCGCGCGGGCAACGAGTTCCTGTTCCAGATGCTGGCGCAGCAGAACGTCGAGGTCCTGAACTCGGTGTTCGAGGGACGTGAGCGCAAGGCGCGCAAGGTCGTCGTGACCTGTGCGCACTGTTTCAACACCCTCGCCAACGAGTACCCGGAGCTGGGCGGCCAGTTCGACGTCGTGCACCACACGCAGCTGCTGAACCGCCTGGTCCGCGAGAAGCAGCTGGTGCCGGTGGCGCCGGTCGCCGAGGACGTCACCTACCACGACCCGTGCTACCTCGGCCGCCACAACAAGGTGTACGAGGCGCCGCGCGAGCTCGTCGGCGCGACCGGCGCGCGGCTGCGCGAGATGCCGCGGCACGGCGACAAGTCGATGTGCTGCGGCGCGGGCGGCGCCCGGATGTGGATGGAAGAGAAGATCGGCAAGCGGATCAACGTCGAGCGCGTCGACGAGGCGCTCGGCACCGCGCCGTCGAAGATCGCGACCGGCTGCCCGTTCTGCAAGGTGATGCTGAACGACGGCCTGACCGCCCGCCAGAGCGACGGCAGCGCGAGCGAAAAGGTCGAGATCGTCGACGTCGCGCAGATGCTGCTGGAGTCGGTCAAGCGCACGCCGGCGCCGAAGCCGTTACCGACTGGAGCGCCTTCGCTCGCAGAAGAGTGACGCGCTAATCGTTCACGGCCCCGGTCAGGAAGTTCCTGGCCGGGGCCGTTTCACATTGCGTTATTCGCATTGAAGTAGCCACCGCACTACGCGTTGTCACAAGTCCACTAGCTGGGATTTCGGGTGCAGCAATCGTTTTCTTGAAAGTTGTTCATGAAAATCACCGAAATGGCCCATCAGGTGGAAGACAAACGAAGGCCTGAACCCTGGACAGCGGGCGTATCCTGACGTTTCCTTCGCCGCCGCCGTTGCCAGCGAAGGCTTCCATTCGACGATCACGGAAACAGGGGGCGGCCAGGTATGAGCGAGGACCGGAGCACCACGACCGGGCGACACGCTCTCCGCACCTACATCGACGACATGGACGTCCGGTTCCCCGGCGCCGGCGCTCAAGATCCCGTGCCCGCCCAGCGGACCCTCGTGCGCCCGTACGTCCTGACCCGCGGCCGCACGCAGTCGCGCCGGCACCTGGCGATCGAAGCGCTCGTCTCGACGCGGGCCGGCGCCCACTGGAACGGCGCCCGGCTGACCGGCGAGTTCCGCTCGGTCCGCACCCTCTGCTCCCGCCCGCGCTCGGTCGCCGAGGTCGCGGCCACGCTGAGCGTGCCGCTCGGCGTCGTCCGCGTGCTGCTGGACGACATGGCCGAGCAGGGCCTGGTCACCATCCACGACAACCGGGTCAACGCCGAAGGCCGCCCGGCGGTCGCGCTGATGGAGCGCGTTCTGCACGGCTTGCGCAGCCTCTGAGCATTACGCTCACCGGGTGAGTGAGGAATCCGCGAGCCCTGGTGGCGAAAGCACCCTGACCGTCCTGCTCGCCGGCGGGGTGAACCTGGCGATCGCCATCATGAAGCTGATCGCCGGCATCATCACCGGTTCGGGCGCGATGCTCTCCGAAGCGGCCCACTCGGTGGCCGACACCTTCACCGAAGTCCTGCTGCTGACCGCGTTGAAACGTTCCGACCGCCCGGCCGACCGCGTGCACCCCTTCGGCTACGGCAAGGAGCGCTACTTCTGGTCGCTGCTCGCGGCGGTGTCGATCTTCGCGTCGGGCTCGATGTTCGCGCTCTACGAGGGCGTCTCGACGCTGTTCGGCCACGGCGAGCCGCAGAGCACGTCGATCCTCAGCTACATCGTGCTGGCGGTGGCGTTCCTGCTCGAAGGCACGTCGTGGGTGCAGGCGGTGCGCCAGACCGTGCGGGAGTCCAAGGCCGAGAACCGGTCGTTCTGGGCGTACCTCCGCCTGATCGACGACCCGACCCCGAAGACCGTCCTGTTCGAGGACTCCGCCGCGCTGATCGGCCTGCTGGTCGCGTTCGCCGGCATCGGGCTGCACCAGCTCACCGGGTCGGAGGTCTGGGACGGCGTCGCGTCGATCGTGATCGGCGTGCTGCTCGCGTTCGTCGCCTACCTGCTCGGGCGGACGAACCGCGGCCTGCTCATCGGCCGCCAGGCCAACCCGGAGATCGTCCGCGGCGTCCGCGACCACCTCTCGGCCGCGCCGGAGATCGAGGCCGTGGTGGACCTGCAGACTATGCTGATGGGCACCGACCAGGTCCTGGTCTGCACCCGCGTCGACTTCGACGACTCCCTGAGCGCCGGCGACCTCGAACGCGCGTGCGTCCGGCTCGCGAGTGAGCTGACCGAGTCGTTCAACGACGTGACCGAGGTGTTCATCGAGCCGGTGCCGCGGAGTGATCCCGACCTGCGCGCGACGGTGCTGGCGCGCTACGGCGACATCGCGGAGCGGTGGAACGCCCCGAACCAGTAGCTCAGTACCCGAAGTCCTGGACCCAGTAGTTGCCGGCCTTGGTGAACCCGACGCCGAGCTTCTTGAGGCTGCAGTTCAGGATGTTCGCGCGGTGGCCCTCGGAGTTCATCCAGGCGTCCATGACCTGCGCCGCGGACGTCTGCCCCTTCGCGATGTTCTCCGCACCGGGTTTCGCGTAGCCGGCGACCTTGATGCGCTGGTCGAACGTCGTGCCGTCGGGGCTGGTGTGCGAGAAGAAGTCGCCTGACGACATCTGGTCGCTGTAATCCTGCGCGGCCTTGGTCAGGTGCGATTCCTCGGTCAGCGCTTCGCAGCCCGCCTTCGCGCGCTCGTCGTTGACCAGCGCGAGGACCTGGCCGGCGACGGTCGACGCGACTTTGGCCGCGGCCTTGGTGGTCGGCGGCGGGGCCTCCGACGTCGTCGGCTGCGCGGGCGCGGAGGTCTCGGTCGGCGTGGGCGCCGCGCTGGACGTCGTCGGAGCCGGGGCGGCGGACGTGGGCTCGGCGGGCTTGCTCGGCCGGGACTGGCCGCCGGCGAGATCGGTGCCGCTGCCGCCACCGGACCCGGCGGGCGCGTTCGGCAGCACCAGCGCCGCGGCGCCGAGCTCGGCGGTGTTTCCTTCCGCGGTCGCCATCCAAGTGCCGGTCGCGGCGGAAAAAACGCCGAGCAGCACACTGAGTGACACCATCACCACGCGAGCACGTTCACCAAGGGGGGACACGGCGCAGGAACGTATCACGGGACGATTACGGCGAGAACCTGCTAACGCACTGATCACATTTCTTCGAGCGCACTCGTCGCCGACGGGTCGGAATTTCGCGGCAATCGGACGCTGCCGCGTTACTCCATTCAGCCGCCGCGCACGACGAAGGTCGCGTCGCCGAACGCCGACACCGGGCGTCCGGTCGGGTCCTGCCCGGTCGCGGTCGCCTTTCCGGTGAAGCCCTGCTTGCCCGCGACCACCGTGCAGGTGTAGGTGATTTCGGCGTCCACGGCCAGCTCCGGCGCGGTGTGCGCGCACGACGGCGTGTGGTCGTCGACGACAGTGACGGCCGTCAGCGGCACGTCACCGGTGTTCTTGACCAGGACGGAAAACGTGACGGTGTCGCCTTCCCGGACTTCGTACGGCGTCGCGTCCTTCATCACCGCGATTTCGGGGTGGACGACGTCGACTTCCGCTTCGGCCCTCGATTGCACGGAGCGACCGGTCGGATCTGTTCCGGTGACGTTCGCGGGAGCGGTGAAATCGTCGGCCGGTGCTTTCCGGGTGCAGGTGTACGTCTGCGTCGCGCCGGCCGGGAGACCGTCGAACTCCCTGGCGCACGGCTGATCGTCCACAACGGACACGCCGGTCAGCGCGACGTCGCCGGTGTTGCGCACGACGACGGTGAACGTGACCTCGTCGCCGGCACGCACCTTCTCGGGCTTCGCGTCCTTCGTCAGCTTCAGGGCCGGGTGGATGACGTCGACCTCGTCGCTGTCCGCCGCGGTCACCGGCGGGCCGACGGGGGCGTTGGCGGTGGCCTTCGCGGTGGTGACGACGTCGTCGGCCGGGGCGGTCGTCGTGCAGTCGAACTTCTGCGCGGCACCGGCTTCCAGCTTGTCGAACGTCTTCGCGCAGGACGCGTCGACCTTGACGGCGGTGAGCGGCCCGTCGCCGGTGTTGGTGACGGTGATCGTCGACGGCACGGGGTCGCCCGCGCGGAAGGGGCCGCCGTGGATGTCCTGGGTGAGCGCGAGCCCGGGGTGCAGCACGGTGTACGCCGCGTCGTCGGTGGCGCTGACCTGGCGGTTCGTCGGATCGGTGCCGGTCGCGGTGGCGGAGCTCACGAAATTGTCGGTGCCGGCGGCTACCTTGCAGGAGTGGCGCTGGGTGGCGCCGGGGAGGAGGGTGCCGATGGAGTGAGCGCACGCCGGAGTGCGACTGTCCACAACGGACACGTCGGCCAGTGGCACGTCACCGGTGTTCGCGACGACGAGGGTGAACGTCACGGTGTCGCCTTGCCGGACCTGCGCGGGCGCCGCGTCGTTCGTGATCGTGACCGCGGGGTGGATGACCTCGACCGGGACCCCGGCGGTGGCGGTCACCGGACGGTTCGTGGCGTCGGTGGCGGTCACCTTCGCGGTGGCGGCGAAATCGGCGTCGCCGGCGATCTCGGTGCAGCTGTAAGTCTGCTTCGCCTGTGGCTCCAGCCGTTCCCAGGACTTGGTGCAGTCCGGGGCGAGCTGGTCGGCCACCGAAACTTCCCGCAGCGGGCTGTCACCGGTGTTCGTGACGGTGATCGTCGACGTCACGGTATCGCCGTGGCGGACCAGCGTCGGCTCGGCGGACCTCGTGATCGCGACGGCCGGGTGGATCACGTCCACGGCGGCGACGGCGGCGGCGGTGACGTCCGGGCCGGCCGGTGGGGTGGCGCTCACCCGCACGGTGCGGGTGACGTCGTCGGCCGGAGCCGGGGCGGTGCAGCCGAACTCGCGGGTGGCGCCGGGCTCGAGCGCGCCGTCGATCGCCTGGGTGCAGCCGGTGGTCCGCGCGGCCTGCGCGTCCGTGACGTGGAGGCCGGTCAGCGGCACGTCGCCGGTGTTGCGCACGGTGATCCGGAACGGCACGGTGTCGCCCTCGCGGAACGGGCCACCGGTGACGTCGGCGGTGATCGCGACGGCGGGGTGCTGCACGGTGAACGCGGCTTCGGCGGTGGCCGTGACCGGCCGGGCGGTCGGATCGGTGCCGGTCACCACCGGCTTGTTCGTGAAGCCGGCGGTGCCCGCGACGGTCGTGCACGCGTACGTCTGCGTCGCCTTCGGCTGCAGCGTGCCGAGCGGCTTCGCGCAGGCGGCGACCTGGTCGTCCGCGACCGCGACGCCGGTGAGCGGCACGTCGCCGGTGTTGGTGGCGGTGATCGTCCAGGTCACGGTGCCGCCTTCGCGGACCTGCGCGGGCGCGGCCCGCGCGGTGAGCGTGACGGCGGGGTGGATGACGTCGACGACGGCGTCGTCGGTGACCTTCACCGTGCCGCCGAGCTGGTCCTTGCCGGTCGCGGTGGCCGTGTTGGTGAAGTCGTCGGCCGGGGCGGGCGCGGTGCACGTGTACGTCTGCTCGCCCTGCGGTGGCAGCGCACCGATCGCCTTGGCGCAGGCCGGGGTCCGGTCGTCGGTGACGGCGACGTCGGTCAGCGGCGCGTCACCGGCGTTGGCCACGGTGATCGAGAAGGTCACCGGGTCACCGGCGCGGGCGACGGCCGGGGTGGCGTCCTTCGTGAGCGTCAGCGCGGGGGTGATCACCGTGACGGTGGCCGACGCGGTGGCGGTCACCGGCTGTCCACTGAGGTCGGTGCCGGTGGCGGTCGCGTGGGACGTCGTCGTGCGGGACGGGTTCGCCGTGCAGGTGTACGTCTGCGTCGCGCCTGCGGGCAGGCCGGCCAAGGTGCGCGAACACGACGTCGTCGTGTCGTCGGTGACGGTGACCGGCGCCAGCGGGCTGTCGCCGGTGTTGTGCGCGGTGACCGTCCAGGTCACGGGGTCGCCGGCGTGGACCACCGGCGGGTTCGCGGTTTTGGTGAGCTCGACGGCGGGCGCGATCGTCGGCGCGGGTGCGTCGGCGGTGGCCGTGACCGGCTTGCCGAGCTCGTCGGTGGCCGTGGCGGTCGCGGTGGTGACGCCGTCGGCGATCGGGGCCTTCGCCGTGCACTGCCACGTGCGGCTCTCGCCGGGCGCGAGCGAGCCGGGCACGAGCGTGCCCAGCAGCGGCGCGCCCGGCGGCGGCTGCGCGCACGACGGCGTCTTCGGGTCGGTGACCTGGAGGCCGCTCAACCCGGTGTCGCCGGTGTTCACGGCCTTGACCGTGAACGTCGCGGTGTCGCCGGCGCGGTAGGCGGGCCGGTCGGCCGTCTTCGTGAGGCCGAGGGCCGGGTGCAGGACGTCGACGGGGGCGGCGGCGACGCCGTCGAGGGCGTCGCCGAGCGCGCTCGTGCCGGTCGCCTTGGCGGCATTCGTGAAGTCGTCGGGCGGGGCGGTTCCGGTGCAGGCGTAGCTGACCGTTTGTCCCGGGGCGAGCGTGCCGAGCGGCTTCGCGCAGGCGGGAACGGCTTCGTCGGCCACCTGCACGCCGGTCGCCGGGACGCTGCCCGGGTTGGTCACGGCGACGGCGAACGTCACCGGCTCGCCGGCGTGCACCTTGGGCTGGGTCGCGCGCAGGGCGAGCTGGAGTTCGGGTACCGGCACCGAAAACGCGAGGTTCTGCGCGAGGTAGGCGTCGCCGCTGGTGACGAAGCCGAGCTTCGCGCTGGTCGCGCCGGCGGGGATGCGGTCGACGTTGAACGCCTTCGCGTCCACGCTGAAGTTGTTCTTCGCGGCCGGGGCGGCGGCGTTGTCGGCGTTGGAGACGAAGAAGTTGGACGTCCCGCCGGTCGCGGGCTCGGCGGCCGGGGTGCCGTCGACGAGGAACTGGTCGCCGGAGGCACCCCAGTCGCCGTCGTAGGCGGTGACGCCGAGGTGGGCGTCGGCGGCCGCGGCGCGGAAGCCGGTGATCGTCGTCTCCGTGGCCGGGGCGCCCGCCGTCTGCTGGACGTGCCCGTCGTAGACGACGACCTTGCGCTTGTTCGGCGCGTAGTCCGCGTTGCGCTCGGGGTAGGCGTAGACGAGGGCCATCGACCACCCGCCGACGCAGTCGAAACCCTTGGCGGCCCAGACGTTCCCGACCGTCAGGTCGAGTGCGGTCCCGGTCGGGGCGCTCGCGAACCGGTCGGTCACGTCGGCGTGGGCCGAGTAGTGGCCCGCGTCTTCGGCGTACCCCGAAGGCGCGAGGTCGACGGGTTTCGCGCTGCCGACGGAAAGGCGGACGTTCTGCTTCGCGGGCGTACCGGGCGGGGACACCGCGCTCTTGCACGTCGTGCTGCCCGCCCAGTTCAGGCGGGCGAAGGCGATCTTGGCGCCCGGCGGGATGCTCACCGACGCACTGGCCGAGTCGAAGGTGCCCGGGTCGGCGTCGATGTCGGCCCACTGCAGGAAGAAGTCGTCGTTGGGCAGGGTGTCCTTGCGGTCCGCGGTGTTCGCGCACGCCGCGGGGGTGGCGACCGGACCGGACGTCGGCGCGTGGTCGGCGGCGACGGGGCAGCGCAGGACGCCGTTGCCCGCGTACAGGAAGTCGCCGTACACGAGGGCGTCGTAGCCCACCGCGAACGGCGGGGCGGTGGTCGCGCTCGCCGACGGCACGACGGCCGCGGCCAGGAAGACCAGTGCCAGCACCACAACCAGGCGAAGCGGTCGTTCGGGCAACGGCACTCCTCGCCACCTCCGGGGTCGAGACGACCTTGGGAGCCTGGCACGGACGCCGGGTTTACGCCTTCAAACTCACTCGTTCGTGGATTCCGTCAGCTTCGCCGTCGACTCGTGGGTGAGGGTCGTCGCCGCCTCGACGAAGCCGATGACGGTCCGGAGTTCGTCGTCGGTGTAGCGGTCGCAGAGCTCGTACATGCCCTTGACCAGGTGGTCCCACAGGTGCACGCCGCTCGCGATGGCCTGCTCGTCCAGCGCGATCAGCACCCGGCGGCGGTCGTCGGGGTGCGGGCGGCGGTCGACGATGCCCTTGCGCTCCAGCCGGTCGACCATCGCCGTCACGGACGCGGGCGCGAGCCCGGACAGGCGCGCGAGCTCCTTCGGCGTCTGCGGCCCGAACCGCGCGAGGTAGTCGAGGACCTTGCTCTCCACCGCCGACAGCCCGCGGGTCTCGGAGATCGCCGTGTGGAACATGACCGTCTCGGTCGACAGCTCCCGCGACCTGAGCAGGACTTTCTCGACCAGGTGCGCACGCTCGCTTGACACGGCCGTCAGCCTAGCGCACTCTTTAGTTCGACAGAACGAATTAGTTTCTAAGAGATTCGAGGGGACGAACGAGATGACACGGGCACTGATCATCGGGGGCGGCATCGCGGGCACGATCACGGCCATCGCGCTGCACGAAGCCGGGCACGAGCCGCTGCTGTTCGAGGCGTACGACCGGGGCGCGGAGGGCGTCGGCGCGTTCCTGACCCTGGCGGTGAACGGCCTGGACGCGCTGCTCCCGCTCGGCTTGAAGGACGTCGTCCGGCGCACCGGCTTCGACTCGCCGCGGATGTCGATCGGGCTCGGCGACGGCACCCGGCTCGCCGAATTCCCGCTCGGCGGCACGCTTTCGGACGGCACGGTGAGCCAGACCGTCCTGCGTTCCGAGCTCTACGTCGCCCTGCGCGACGAGGCCGCCCGGCGCGGCATCCACGCCGAGTACGGCAAGCGGCTGATCGGCGCGGGTCAGGCGGAATCGCACGTCAGAGCCGACTTCTCCGACGGCTCGCACGCGGAAGGCGACCTCCTGATCGGCGCCGACGGCCTCCGCTCGCGGGTCCGCACGATCATCGACCCGGCCGCGCCGTCGCCGCGGTACGTCCCGCTGCTCAACACCGGCGGGTTCGCCGAAGGCCTGTCCCTGCCGGACGAGCCCGGGGTGCTGAACATGGTGTTCGGCAAGCGCGTGTTCTTCTGCCACGTCGTCAGCCCGGACGGCCGCGTCTGGTGGTTCGCCAACCCGGCCCGCAAGACCGAGCCGACCGCGTCCGAGCTGGCCGCGCTCGCCGGCGAGAAGCTGCGCGCCGAGCTCCTGCACCTGGTGTCCCGCGACCGGACGCCGGCCACCGGGATCATCCGCGCCACGCGGGAGATCTACCCCGCGTGGCCGACGTACGACTTCCCGTCGGTCCCGGTCTGGCACCGCGGCCGCATGGTGATCATCGGCGACGCGGCGCACGCGACCTCACCGGCGGCGGGCCAGGGCGCGTCGATGGCCATCGAAGACGCCGTCACGCTGGGCAAATGCCTCCGGGACGTGCCGGACGTCTCGCAGGCCCTCGCCACCTACGAGGGCCTGCGGCGCGAGCGCGTCGAAGCGGTAGTCGCGGCCGGCAAGCGCAACGGCGACGACAAGGTGATCGGCCCGGTCGGCCGCGTGGTGCGCGACTTCTTCATCAAGCGGGCGTTCTCGAAGCCGTTCGACGAGGACCCGAACGCCTTCATGTGGGACCACCGCATCGACTGGGCCGAGAAGATCGCGGTCTAGCGCCAGGTGTCGACGCGGTGGAAGTTCTTGTACGCCCGGCTCGGGGTCGGGCCGCGCTGCCCCTGGTAGCGGGACCCGGCTTCGGTGGAGCCGTACGGGTGCTCGGCCGCGCTGGACAGGCGGAAGATGCAGAGCTGGCCGATCTTCATGCCCGGCCAGAGCGTGATCGGCAGGTTCGCCACGTTCGACAGCTCGAGCGTGATGTGCCCGGAGAAGCCGGGGTCGATGAACCCGGCGGTCGAGTGCGTGAGCAGCCCGAGCCGGCCGAGCGAGGACTTGCCCTCGAGGCGGCCGGCCAGGTCGTCGGCCAGCGTGACGAGCTCGTAGGTCGAGCCGAGGACGAACTCGCCCGGGTGCAGCACGAAGGGCTCGTCGCCTTCCTTCTCCACCAGCGACGTCAGCTCGTCCTGCTGCAGCTGCGGGTCGATGTGGGTGTACTTGCTGTTGTCGAAGACGCGGAAGAACCGGTCGAGCCGGACGTCGATGCTCGACGGCTGGACCATGCCGGCGTCGAAGGGGTCGATGCCGAGCCGGCCGGCGTCGAGCTCTTTGCGGAGGTCACGGTCACTGAGCAGCACGCCCGGCAGCCTATCCGGTGGGCTGTGACATCCGGGGCTCCGCCCCGAGCCGGGGGCTCTGCCACCCGGACCCCCGAAAGCCTGCTCAGGCCACCCGCATGTGCTGCGCGTAGGAGGTATCGGGCGCGAAGATCTTCTCGAGCCGCTTCACGTACCCGCGGCGCCCGGCACACCCGATCCGCTCCTGCAGCGCGGTGGCACCCGGGATGAGCCGCCGCACGGTCTCGGCGGCGAAGTTGACCCCGGCCACGGCGACGATCGCGGCCTGCGCGACGGGATCGTTCGGGAGCTCGAGGAAGTCGGCGTTGGTCTTCCCGAGCACGAGCCGGCTGATCGAGGAGTGCACGGCGACGGAGACGTGCGACAGGACCTTCCCGACGGCCCCGCGCCCCTCACCGACGGCGGCGTTGGCCTCGACGAGCGCCTTGGCGAGCCGCTTGGAGTCGTCGTCCGGGATGAACTCGGTGGCGGCGAGCAGCCACAACAGGCGCCAGGCGTCCTCTTCGGAGGTCGGCAGCAGCTCGTCGTCGACGCCCATGAGCCACCCGATGTACCGCCAGAGGTGCAGGATGTCGCCGCGCTCGCGAGCGGAGTAGCGAAGACCGAGCAGCTGCGTGCCGAAGACGTAGACGAGCGAGAAGAGCAGCAGCGTCCCGGCGGTCTGCACCTGGTTGACGGGCCGATCCCAAGCGGCGTAGTCCCAGTCGTCCCGCCCGTTCATGGCGGCGCGCACGTGGGCGTGCACAACGCGGATCCGCAGCGCGGCGGCGTACCCCGGCTCACCGTGCTTGAGCGCCCCGGGCGTGGTGACGTCGATCCACCAGGCCGCGGTCTCGACGAGCCGCCGCGTGGCCCGGTACTCGATTTCTCCGGTCCCGACCAGCGCTTTCGTCGCGCGAGAGGCGAGGTAACCGCCCATCAGCGACATGTCCCCGAGCGGGAAGAGCCCCAGCAACCCGGCCCGCGTGATGGCCCGCGCCCCACGCTCGACCCGTTCGTCATCGACCCAGTACGGCTTGGCGTTCACCTGGTCGAAGAAGTCCTTGAGCGGCCCGGGCGCCTCGACCCTGTCGCGGAGCGCGTCCTCGAAGAGCCGCCGCCCCTGCCCCTTCGGCTGCCGAGCCATCCAGGCGACGACGTCGTCCGCGAGCCGGTCCTGCACCTGCGCGAACTCCCGCAGCCGAGCCACCTGCCGCTCGTCCCCGCGGATATCGCCACCGACGAACAGCCGCGACGCGAGCCGGAACCCACCCTGGCGGAACAGTTCGGGATCCTCCACGCCGCTCACCTCCGAGGTCGACAACAAGTGTTGTCACTTGCGGCGCCGACGTCAAGGAGGAGGGGTCTGGACAAGGGGATCACGCCGCCGTGTATGCTGGCGACGCACTGCGGATGTAGTTCAATGGTAGAACATCAGCTTCCCAAGCTGAATACGCGGGTTCGATTCCCGTCATCCGCTCTCACCGAAACCCCGGACGTTTTGTCCGGGGTTTTCGCTTTCTATCCGGCTTCGCAATTGAGCCGCGTGCGCGTCGGGCAATCCCGTTTCCACCGCCCGCTCCCAAGCAGCAACGGCCGACGGCGAACCCATGCGGTGCAACAACTCCGCGCGCGAAGCGTGCCACCACGGGTAATCCGCCAAATCCGGCAGCCCGTCCACCAAAGCCAGTGCCACCGACGGTCCGTCCCGTTCCGCCACCGCCGCCGCGCGGTTCAACTTCACCACCGGGGTGTCCTGGACCGACAGCAACACGTCGTACCAGGAAATCACCGCGTTCCAGTTCGTCTCCGCGTACGAGCGGGACAGGTCGTGGCAGGCCGCGATCGCTGCCTGGACCACGTACGGGTTGGGCGCCGACGGCGTGCGGCGGAGGCCGGTGCCCACCAGCTCGACGCCCTCCTTGATCAGCTCGAAGTTCCACGCCGAACGGTCCTGGTCGGCCAGCAGCACCGGCGTCCCCGACGAAAACCGGGCCGGGCGGCGGGCGTCCTGCAGCAGTACCAGGGCCAGCAGCCCCAGCGCCGTCGGCTCGTCCGGCATCAGGGAAGCCAGCAGGCGCGCCAGCCGGACGGCTTCGTCGAGCAGTGAAACGCGGCCTGTGTAACCCTCGTTGAAGATCAAGTACACCGTCGCCGCGACGCCGGAAAGGCGCAGGGGCAACTCCGCGGGAGACGGCACCCGGTACGGGATCCGGGCGGTGGCGATCTTCTGCTTCGCGCGCGTCAGGCGCTTCGCCATCGTCGCTTCGGGGACCAGCAGCCCGCGGGCCACCTCCGCGGTCGACAGCCCGCCGAGGGTCCGCAGCGCCAGCGCCACCTGGGCGTCCAGCGACAACGCCGGGTGGCAGCACGTGAACACCAGCCGCAGCAGGTCGTCGCGGACCGAGAGCGGGTCGGGGTACGGGTCGAAAGCAGGCATCGCGTCCGCCTCCTTCCCGAGGCGCTTCGCTTCGCGGCGGACGACGTCGACCGCGCGGCGGCGGGCCGCCACCAGGAGCCAGCCGCGGGGGTTGGCCGGGACGCCGTCGCGCGGCCACGTCTCGAGGGCGCGCACGACGGCGTCCTGCACCGCGTCTTCGGCCAGGTCGACGCTGCCGGTGACGCGGACCAGCGTGGCCAGTACCCGGGTGCCCTCGTCCCGGACCAGCCGCGCGACCGCGTCCCCGGCGCCGGTCACTGGCCGAAGTCGACGACCGGCCGGACTTCGATGGCGCCGTCCCACGCGCCCGGGATCTGCGCCGCGCGCTTCACGGCCTCGTCGAGGTCGGCGCATTCGAGCAGGTAGAAGCCGGTCAGGGCTTCCTTCGTCTCCGCGTACGGGCCGTCGCTCGTGACGATGTCGCCGCCCTTGCCGCCGGTGACGCGGACCGTCGTCGCGGTGGCCGTCGGGTACAGCGCCGCGCCGCCGCGGATGACGGCTTGGGCGCCCTCGTGGAACTCGTTGTAGTCCTTCATCATGTCCGCGGACTCGGGCTTGGTCGGGTCGACGTCGGAGGCGTAGATGATCGCGGCGTACTGGGGCATGACTGCTCCTCACAGAGTCCTGACCGGCGCCGATCGCCGGCTCTCACTGTAAGGACGAACGGCGCGGACGTCGCCTGGACAACCGCGCCGGACTTTTTTCTCAGCCTTCGACGAGCTCCCACTCGCTGTCCGGCGTGGCGCGGTCGTAGACCTGGCCGGGCGCGGCCTTCAGCACCGTCCGGACGTCCGGGTACAGGTTCGCGACGTGCTCCAGCTCCAGGCCTTCGACCTCGAAGTCTTCCGCCTCCGGGACCTCGAAGCCGACGAACAGCCACGTGCCGTCCTGCTCGCGGACGACCTGGCGGACCGCGCGCGCCGGCTGCTGCGGACCGGTCGGGATCTCGGTCAGGCCGCTGCTGATCTGGGCTTCGTCGTCCGGCGAGCCTTCGAACTTCCAGGCCGCGCGGCGCTCGGCCAGCAACCGGATGTCCTCGTCCTCGTCGTCGGAACCGGTCACCGACGACAGCAGCCACGTGCGGCGCTCGGGGTCCCAGTCGGCGGCCATGCCCATCGGCACCTCCGCGAGCGCGCCCAGCTGCGGCAGCAGTTCGACGGCTTCGCGCAGCGACATCTTGCCGAAGCTCTCGCGGTTGACGACGACGTCATCGGACAGCTCGGTGCCGTCGCTGATGAAGAAGTCGTCCTCGTCGTCCAGGACGACGAACCCCAGCGCGTCCGGGTCGTTGACCAGTGCCAGTGCGATGATCACCGGCGCTTCCGGGTCCTGGCGCAACGGCCATGCGGTCGACATGCGCCATATCCCACCATCGGGGTACCCGGCGCGCAGATCCGGGGTCACCCGAAAATCGCGCGAACCCCGCCGCCGGTTCCGGCACCATGAACGACATGCTCGAAGGTGACCTGGTCCGGCTGCGCGCGCTCGAGCCGGAAGACGCCGACCGGATCCATCCGTGGGGCAGCGACCCCGAGGTCGGCCGGTGGATGAACACCGGCTACCCGCGGTCGCTCGCGCAGCTCCGCAAGCACGCGGCGGAACGCCCGGTCAACAACTACGAACTCGTCGTGCTCGGCATCGAGGCCGACGGCAAGCTGATCGGCATCGTCGACCTCCGGGACGCCGTGCCCGAGGTCGGCAACGCCGAGCTGGACATCTACATAGGTGACGCCGAGTACCGCAACGGCGGCTACGGCACCGAGGCGCTGCGCCTGATGTGCCGCTACGGCTTCAACCACATGCGGCTGCACATGATCACGCTCTGGGTGGTCGCGGAGAACGAACGCGCGCGCCACGTCTACCGCAAGGTCGGCTTCAGCGAAGACGGCCGCCACCGCGAAGCGTTCGTCGCCGCCGACGGCACCCGGCACGACATGATCCTGATGAGCATGCTGCGCGGCGAACTCAAGTGAGCAGCCGGCGCGGTGCCTTCCGCCGCCACGCTTCTTCGAGCAGCTCACGCAGCTGATCGACGTCGACCCGCTCGAGGTCGACGATGATCGAACCGGAGCCGTCGTAGTGCGGGGTCGTGAAGAAGGCCGCGTCGCCGGAATCCAGCAACGCGGCCTTCTCGTCGAGTCCGCACATCACGACCAGGCCGCCCTCGGCCTCGGTGCGCAGCCGCGCGAACCCCTTGCCCGCCACCTTCAGCGCGGGCGTGCGGTACCAGGTCGCCGCCTCGACCTCGGGCAGTGCCGAGGCCAGGCGGACGACGTCTTCCCAAGTCGTCATGGGTCCATTGTCGACCCGGAGTCTTGGAAGAACCGGACTACGGCAGCTGGGTGATCCGGTCCGCCGCGGGCGGGGCCAGGTTCGGGTGGGCGCCCAGGTACGCGATCAGCGCGTCCAGGTCCACCGGTCCGCCGGCCAGGTTCGTGCCCTTGGTGAACTCGGCGAACCCGTCCCCGCCGGCGGCGAGGAAGTTGTTCACCGACACGCGGAACGTCGCCGCCGGGTCGACCGGCGTGCCGTTCACGGTGATGTTCGAAACCCGCGAGCCCTGCGGCGCGGACGCCGAGTAGCTGTAGTGCACCGAGCTCGAGATCTGCAGGATGCGCGTGGTCGTGCCCTGCCACTGCTGTTCCAGCACGTTCTTCAGGTTCGCGCCGGTCAGCGTGATCGTCTGCATGATGTTCGCGAACGGCTGGACGGTGAACGCCTCGCCGTAGGTCACCACGCCGTCGCCCTCGTTGTTCGGGGACGACTTGTAGGTCAGGTCGGCGCGGATGCCGCCCGGGTTGGTGATCGCGATGACGGCGTTGTTCGACTGCGTGCCCGCGAGCTGCGCGTCGGCGATGACGTCGCCGAGCGGGGACTCACCGGCCGCGTTGCCCGCCGCCGGCAGGTCCGCGGTGATGGTGCCGACCTGCTTGTTCGCGATCGGGCCCGACTTCGTCTTGGCGTCGGCGACCAGCGCCGCGACGGCCGGGTCCGGGGTGACCGTGCGGGTGACGATCTCGTTGAACGCCTTGGTCTGCGACCGCACGACGTCCCGCGTCTTGGTGCTGATCTTCAGGTCCACCACCGAAAGCAGGCGGCCGAAGGACGAGCCCTGGATGACCGGCCGCGGCTGGCCCGCCGGGTCGTTGATCACGCAGTTGTACTGCTGGTGGCTGTGCCCGGTGAAGAACGCGTCGACCTTCGGCGTCACCGCGGCCGCGATCGCGGCGGCCGGGCCGGGGCGCAGCTTGCAGTCGTTCGGGCCCTCGACCTCGGTGCCGTCACCCTGGTGCATGAGCACGACCTGGGCCTTGACGCCGAAGAAGTCGAGCAGGTTCGAGGTGCGGTTGATCGCCTCGACCTCGTCGCCGAACTTCAGGCCCTTGATCGCCTCCGGCGTGACGACGGACGGCAGGTCCTTCAGCGTGGCCCCGATGACGCCGACCGGCACGCCGCCCTCGAACTTGACGGTGAACGGCAACAGCGCGGGCAGGCCGTTGGTGAAGTACACATTGGACCCGAGGAACGGGAACTTCGCACCCTTGAAGGTCTTCTCGAACTGGCACCCGTCGGTCGGGTGGCAGCCGCCGAACTGCATGCGCTGCAGTTCCTTGTAGCCTTCGTCGAACTCGTGGTTGCCGACGACGGACGCGTCGACGCCCAGCATGTCGAGGAAGTCGACGGTCGGCTCGTCGTGGAACAGCGCCGAGACCACCGGCGACGCGCCGATGTTGTCCCCGGCGGACACGACGAACGAGTTGCGCACCTGCGCGCGGAGCTGCTTCACGTGCGTGGCCAGGTAAGCGGCGCCACCGGCGTCCACTGTGGTCCCGTCCGACTGCACGACCCGGCCGCTGGAGCCGGACGGCGGCTCGAGGTTGCCGTGCAGGTCGTTGAACCCGATGATCCGGACGTCGGTGGTGGGGTCCGGGCGCTGGCCCGCGGACGCGGGTGCGGTGGTCACCGCCGTCGTCGCCAGCGCGGCCGCGGCGAACACCGCGAGCCGGGTTGAAAGCCTCATGAGTGTTCTTCCTCCGATTCGCGCCCAGGGTCCCCGAACGGGCGCACGGCGGAGGATTCTGCCTCGCGGAAGAGTCAGCTACCAGGGTCAAAAGACGGACGTAAAGCGAATGTCACCTAACGGCTTCCGTCGAGCAGCACCCTCGCGACGAGTGCCGGGTCGTCGTTCATCGGCACGTGCCCGCAGCCGGGCAGCAACCGGAACGTCCCGTTCGGAGCGACCTTCCGCAGGTCGGCGACGCGGGGGCGGGCGAGGATCCGGTCGTGCGCGGCCCACGCGATCGTCACCGGGACGCCGGTGACCGGGCCGGTGAAGCGGAAGTCCCCGCGAGACTCGGCGGCGGTGGGCTCGAAGCCGGGCGCGGACGCGAGCGCGTGGGCGTCCTCGACGACGGCGTCCGGGGTCAGCAGCGCCGGCTTCCCGACGATCATCCCGGTCAGCGCCTTGCGCCCGGCGGCCGTCGCGGCGATGCGGCGCACGACGTGCGGCGGGGTGCGTTGGGCGAGCGCGCGGTGCGCTTTGAGCGTGGCGATCGCGTACACCTTCTGACGCCGGTTCCACAGCCCGGCCGGCGACAACGCCGTGACGCTGCGGACGAGCCCGGCCTGGCCGAGCGCCAGCGACAGCAGCCCGCCGAGCGAGTTGCCGGCGACGTGCGGCCGGTCGAGACCCAGCTCGGTGAAGAGCTCCTTGAACATGACCAGCGCGGGTTCGACGCCGTAACCGCCGGACGGCTCGGGCGATTCGCCGAAGCCGGGCAGGTCGACGGCGATGACGTCACGGTGCGGCGTGAGCAGCGGGACCACCGGCGCCCAGGCCTGACGGCGGTGGCCGATGCCGTGGATCAGGACCAGCGGCTCGCCCCGGCCCTCACGGTCGTAGACAACGTCGTCCATTACCCGAGAGTAAGTTGAGCCCGGCGGAAAAGCTACAACCGCCGGTAACAGTTACTCTGCGTCCGGGTGAATCCGCGTCCCGGTGTCGGCGGACCGCTGGACGGCGTCGAGCACCCGGTGCACGCGCACGGCGTGCGCGAAGTCCGGCAGGTCGCCCTTGAGGTGCCGCGCGTAAGCGTGCGCGACGTTGTACGACGGCTCGGCGCTGCGCCCGGCCAGCTGCGGGAGCTCGTAGCGCGCCGGCACGGTCAGCTTCTCCAGCGTGCCCGTCCGGCTGCCCCGCAGCGTCAGCTTCGCGATCCAGAAGAGCGGGTCGGCGGCCTCGACGACCAGCGTGCCCTCGGTGCCGTTGACCTCCCAGTGGAAGTCCGTGACGGGTGACGTCCCGCCGCGCAGGTGCAGCGACGCGACCGCGCCGCCGGCCAGCACCCCGGTGACGGCGATCTGGTCCGGCGCGGTCATCGCGACCGAGTCGCCGGTGACCTCGTCGCGCACGCGCGACCGGACGGTCGCCATCGTCGCGGACAGCTCGGTGAAGCCGCCGAGCACCATGTCGAGCGCGTCGACGGTGTGCGCGAACGGGATGGTCAGCATGGTGGCCCCACCCTCGGGGTGCAGCTGGTAGTCCCGCCCGGCGCGGACGCTCGGCCCCCAGTTCGCGCCCGAAGCGATCAGCGACGTCGAAAGCACGCGGCCGACGTAGCCGTCCTTGATGAGGTCACGCAGGTAGCGCAACGCCGGCGCGGACCGCCCCTGCAGACCGACGGCGGTCTGCCCGGTCTTCGCGGCTTCGGCGAGCGCCCGCGTTTCGGCCAGGCCGACGCCCAGCGGCCACTCGCTCAGCACCTGCTTGCCCGCGGCCAGCGCGGGCTCGATGAGCGCCCGGTGCTCGGACACCTTCACCGCCACGACGACCAGGTCGACCTCCGGGTGCCGGGCGAGTTCCCCGGCGTCGCCGAAGGTCAGCGGCACGCCGTACTTCTCCCCGGCCACCCGCGCCGACTCGGCGCTGCTCCCGCTGAGCGCGCGCAGCTCGTAGCCCTCGACCGCGGCCAGCGCGGGCACGTGCGCGGTCGCGGCCCAGCCGCCGTTCGCGCTGAGCCCGACGATGCCGACCCGGATCGGTGCCATGAGCGTTCCTTTCGTTGCCCGCACAACACTCCGACGTGCGAAGCGTCGTTGGCATTCCCGGGTCGGCGCAAGACGCATCCGGTTATCCCTGAATGACTTCGGCCACGTCCGACACCCGGCCGATCGGCCCGTAACGGGGTCGGCCAAGTGGCCGATGGCGGTCCGGGCCGTCCGGCTCTTCGACCGAAGCGCCGCGAGGGTCAAGATCCATAACGTCGACGGCATGACGAACGCACAGGTCACGGCCCTGCAGTACGGCTTCATCGGCTTCTTGGCGCTGTGGACCGTGGTGCTGGTGCCGCAGCTGCTCACCCAGCTCGCCCGCTACGGCGGCCTGCGCCTGCGCGGCATCGCCACGACCGCGGCGGTGCTGTTCTACACGTGCATGACTCTGGCGGTCGTCTTCCTCCCGCTGCCCGGCCCCGGCACCCGCCGGCTGGCGCAGACGGTGCAGCTGCACCCGTTCCAGTGGATCACTGACATCCACACGGAGCTGCTGAAGCACGGGGAGCCGCTGTCGCAGTGGTTCACGACGCAGACGTTCCAGCAGGCGTGCCTGAACGTGCTGCTGTTCGTGCCGCTGGGGGTGTTCGCCCGGATCCTGTGGCGCCGCGGTCTGATCGGCACGACCCTGATCGGCTTCGCGGCCTCACTGCTCATCGAGATCACGCAGGTCACGGCGAACTTCGGCACGGCGCCGCACGTCTACCGCATCTTCGACGTCGACGACCTCATGAACAACGCGTTCGGCGCCGGCATCGGCTGGGTCTTCGGAGCGCTCTTGCTCACGCTGCTGCGCGGCAGGCGTTCAACGATCAGCGTGCAGCCGGCTCGGCGCGAGCGGATCCACTTCGCCCAGACGCGTTAGCCGGGCTTTCCGCTGGAGTGCGGCTCGTTTGGCGGCTCGGCGATCCTCGAGGACGACGACGAGCGCGGCCACGGCCAGGACGAGCGCGACCAGTCCGAGGATGAGCGGAAGCTGCACGAAATCCTCCTCGGTACGACGCTGTGCGGGAGATCACACAGGGTACGCAGGTCTGTGCGTGATCCGCTACCCCCGGTGGCGAGCCCGCGCGGCGAACCAAGTCCGGTCAGCAGTGAGCCAGCTATCGAAGACGAGATCGGCCGAGGTCAAGGCCGCGTCGAGCGAAAACCGGCAGCAGGTGAACTCTTGCTCCCACCGTTGTCCCCGCGCCGAATACCGGACCGTCGCCGCCAGAACATCGCCATCGCGGACCACGTCGGCCAGCTCGACCGTCACCTCGCCGATCACCCCGCTCTGACCGGACGCGACGGTGTCGAACCACCCCGGCGGATGCCATTCGACGATCAGCCGCCCGGCGGGAGCGAGGTGCCGCCGGGCCGCGACGAGCATCGCGCGCCTGTCCGCCTCGCGCGGAGCGTCGATCAAATGACTGCCCAGCACCACCGCATCGAACGACCGCCCGAGGTCCAGGTCGCCGATCCGCGCGCACACCGTCTTGGTGCGGACGTGCCCGAGCATCGCCGGCGAGTCGTCCACGGCGACCACGGGATGGCCGAGTTCCAGCAGCGGGTGCGTGACCCGGCCCGGTCCGCCTGAGGCGGCAGCACCAGGTAGAGATCGACGGAACACCCGTCCGCGGTGAGCCCCATAACCCAACCGTGCCCGAAACTGGCTACGTGAGCACCCGACCCACCAAGGACCAACTCGCCGCCGCCCAGGACACCACCATCCCCGACGTCATCGCCCCCGGCCTCGACGTCCTCTTCTGCGGCATCAACCCCGGCCTCTACTCCGGCGTGCTCAAGCAGCACTTCGCCCGCCCCGGCAACCGCTTCTGGCCCGCCCTCCACGCCGGCGGCTTCACCCCGCGCCTCTACAAACCCAGCGAACAGGAGCAGCTCCTCGGTCTCCGCCTCGGCATCACCAACGTCGTCGCGAGGACCACCGCCCGCGCCGACGAACTCACCAACGACGAACTACGTGAAGGCGGCCAGCTCCTCGCAGCCAAGGTGCTGAAGTACCGGCCGGAGTGGCTCGCCGTCGTCGGGATCACCGCCTACCGGACCGCGTTCGGCTTCCCGAAGGCTCGCGTGGGGCCGCAGGAACACCGGATCGGGGACACCCACGTATGGGTGCTGCCCAACCCGAGCGGGCTCAACGCGCACTGGACGCCCGCCGGGCTCGGGGAGGAGTTCGGGCGGCTGCGGACCGCATCCCGGGATCGTCGAAATCGTTGAACGACGTGCGGGCCACCCTCAGTAGCAACGACACCCCCGTCGGGTCCTCCGGAGAACCACCGCACGAGCTCGGTCGCACCGTTTTCTACCGAGAGTTTGCTGTGACCTGCCGGTTGGGCCATGAGGGGGAATTGGCGTCATGAGCTGCGCAATCGCGACTCGTACCAAGCAGGAGGAGTCACTTTTGGCCCGGTCCCGGCAGGGGGGACCGGACGATGCCGGGAGGCGTCCCAGGAGCGACAGCGCAGGAGACGGAGGCCCGCGATGCACAGCATCGAGCCCACCCGCAGGCCCACGGGGCCGATCGGACCCGGCGGGCGCAGTCTCGGCGTGGCGGTCGTCGATCCCGTCCCGATCTACCGGGACGGCCTCGCCGCCCTCGTCCACCGCAGCCAGGGGCTGCACTGGGCCGGGCAGGCGGCCAGCCACCACGCTGCGTTGCAACTGTGCGAACAGGTCAAACCGGACGTCGTCGTGCTCGATTCGGCGCTCGACCCGAACTGCCACCTGACCAAGCTGCTCAACGCCGGCGACCCGGCGCTGATCCTCGTCACGCTCATCCGTGACGCGAATCGCACCCAGCAGTACCTGGCGGCCGCGATCGCCGCGGGCGCGCACGCGATCGTGCCCCGGTCGATCGATTCACGGCGGCTCGCCGAAGCGATCCGGCGCGCCCACACCGAACGCCGGTACATCGACCCGGCGCTGGCCGCGCTGACCGCCCGGCCGAAGCGGGCGACCGTGCCGAAGGGCGACCTCGCCCACGACAGCCCGGCGGCCGGGCGCGGCGCGATGCCGCTGTCCAGGCGCGAATACCAGGTGCTCCAGCTGGTCGCCGAAGGTCTCGAGAACTCGGCGATCGCGAAGCTGCTGTTCCTCTCCGTGGAGACCGTCCGGACGCACGTGAAGAGCATCCTGCGCAAGCTGTCCGCACGGGACCGGACACACGCGGTGACCATCGCGTTCCGCGGCGGGATCCTCATCGCCCGGACCGAGGACGGCCACGTCCCGGTGACGGCCGACACAACGGCGATCCCGGGGCACCGCTGACGCCGTTCCCCAGGGAAAACGCCACTTTTGGGGGGATTTCCGGTACTCGGTAGTGCGGATCTGCTTGCTCCAGTTACCCGCAGGTAATATCCTGAAGTTACCGGCGAGTAAGGCGAGTATGTGCCCGGCCGGGGAGCCGAACACATTGGAGTGACGACATGGGCCACTACAAGAGCAACGTCCGAGACCTGGAGTTCAACCTCTTCGAGGTACTCGGCGTGCAGGAGCGCCTGGGCAAGGGCGTGCTCGCCGAGTCCGACGAAGAGACCGCGCGCGGTGTGCTGGCCGAGCTGAACAAGCTCGCCACCGGCCCGCTCGCCGAGTCGTTCGCCGACGCGGACCGCAACCCGCCGGTGTACGACCCGAAGACGTTCAGCGTGAAGATCCCGGAGTCGTTCAAGAAGAGCTACCAGCAGCTGATCGAGGGCGAGTGGTGGCGCCTCGGCCTGACCAACGACCTCGGCGGCTTCGGTCTGCCCCCGACGGTGCAGTGGGCCGCCTCCGAGCTGATCCTCGGCGCGAACGCCCCGCTGTTCATGTACATGGCGGGCCCGAACTTCGCGATGATCGTCGACAAGAACGGCACCGAAGAGCAGAAGCACTGGGCGCAGCTGATGATCGACCGCGCCTGGGGCGCGACGATGGTGCTGACCGAGCCGGACGCCGGCTCCGACGTCGGCGCGGGCCGCACCAAGGCCACCCAGCAGGAGGACGGCTCCTGGCACATCGACGGCGTGAAGCGGTTCATCACCTCCGCCGAGCACGACATGAGCGAAAACATCATGCACCTCGTGCTGGCGCGCCCCGAGGGTCCCGGCATCGAGACCAAGCCGGGCACCAAGGGCCTGTCGCTGTTCCTCGTGCCGAAGTTCCACTTCGACTCGAAGACCGGTGAGCTGGGCGAGCGCAACGGCGCCTACGTCACGAACGTCGAGCACAAGATGGGCATCAAGGCCTCGACGACCTGCGAGCTGACCTTCGGCCAGCACGGCACCCCGGCCAAGGGCTGGCTGCTCGGCGAGGTCCACGACGGCATCGCGCAGATGTTCCAGGTCATCGAGTACGCCCGCATGATGGTCGGCACGAAGGCCATCGCGACGCTCTCGACCGGTTACCTCAACGCGCTCGAGTACGCCAAGGAGCGCGTCCAGGGCGCCGACCTGCCGAACATGCTCAACAAGGCCGCGCCGCGCGTCACCATCACGCACCACCCGGACGTCCGCCGCTCGCTGATGCTGCAGAAGGCGTACGCCGAGGGCCTGCGCGCGGTGTACCTGTACACGGCGTCGTTCCAGGACCAGCTGTGGACCGGCGAGGGTGACCAGAAGGTCGCGCACGGCGTGAACGACCTGCTGCTGCCGATCGTCAAGGGCGTCGGCTCCGAGCGCGCCACCGAGCAGCTCGTGCAGTCGCTGCAGACCCTGGGCGGGTCCGGCTTCCTGCAGGATTACCCGATCGAGCAGTACATCCGCGACGCCAAGATCGACTCGCTCTACGAGGGCACCACGGCGATCCAGTCGCTGGACTTCTTCTTCCGCAAGATCGTCCGCGACAAGGGCCAGTCGCTGGCCTTCGTCGCCGGCGAGATCACCAAGTTCATCGAGTCCGAGGCGGGCAACGGCCGGCTCAAGAACGAGCGCGGGCTGCTCAAGCAGGCCCTCGAGGACACCCAGGGCATGCTGGGCTCGCTGATCGGCTACCTGACGTCGTCGCAGGAAGACCCGCAGAACATCAACAAGGTCGGCCAGCACACGGTCCGCCTGCTGATGTCGGTCGGCGACCTGCTCATCGGCTGGCAGCTGCTCAAGCACGCCGAGGTCGCGATCGGCAAGCTCGACGCGGGCGCGTCCGCCAAGGACGTCCCGTTCTACGAGGGCAAGATCGCCGTGGCGTCGTTCTTCTCGAAGCAGGTGCTGCCGGAGCTCACGGCCCGCCGCGCCATCGTCGAAGCCGCCGACAACGCGCTGATGGAGCTGGACGAAGCTTCCTTCTGACAGGTCACGAAAAGGGCTCTCCTCGCGTGAGGAGGGCCCTTTTCGCGTTTCGGAGCCACTCGATGGGGGCATTCCGCTCACCGAGTCCGACGGACCCGAGTGGCCGGGTTCGCGGATCCTTGAGAGGAGCAAGTGATGACTGTTGCCGGCATCGTCAGCGCACTCATCGTCGGGCTGATCATCGGTGTTCTCGGCCGCTTGGTCGCGCCCGGCAAGCAGAGCATCCCGATCTGGCTGACCATCGTGATCGGCATCGTCGCCGCCTTCATCGGCACGGCCATCGCGCGCGGTCTCGGGTACGCCGACACCAACGGCATCGACTGGCTGGAGATCCTGACGCAGGTCGTCCTCGCCGCCGTCGGGGTGAGCATCGCCGCCGGGATGTACGGCCGCCGAGGCGTGACCAGGTAACCCCTTCCCAGGCCGATCCGGCCCGGTTCGCCGTCGGGGGCGAACCGGGCCGGATCTTTTTGCGCTCACTCCATCGGGGGTCTGCGCGGGCGATCCATCCGGATCGGTGCGACGGTGGCGCTTATTGCGCTACCCGAGGAGGCACCTGTGCTCGGCGGACTTTGGGGCATCATCTCGACCATCATCGTGGGCCTGATCCTGGGCGTGCTCGGGCGCTTGTTCGCGCCGGGCGACCAGAAGATCCCGATCTGGCTGACCATCGTCGTCGGCATCGTGGCCGCGTTCATCGGCAACTGGCTGGCGGGGGTGTTCGGCGTGCGGGACACGTCCGGCATCGACTGGATCCGGCACATCTTCCAGATCGTGGCCGCCGTCGTCGGCGTCATCGCGGCTTCGGCGATCTACGCCAAGGTCAAGGGCGGCAGCCGCACTACCGCCTGAGCGCCAGGCCTGCGCCGCCGAGCAGCAGCACGGCGGCGCAGGTCATCGCCGTGGTGAGGGCGGTCGCGGACGACGTCGCGGCCAGCGTCAGGAACACGCTGCCGAACGTCGCCACACCGACGACCTGGCCCAGCTGCAGCGTGGTGGTCAGCAGGCCGCTGACGTCCGCCGCGCGCTCGAGCGGGACGTGCGTCAGCGCGTTCACCATCAGGGAGCCGAACGCGGGCCCCATCGAGAGGCCGAACAGCAGCAGGGCCGCGAAGAACAGCGTCCCGCCGTCCCGGCCCACCGCGAGCAGCGCATAGGCGATGGCGGATCCCACGTAACCGCACGGGGTCAGCCAGGTGTGCACGCGCTGGGGCAGCCGGTTCCAGAAGAACCCGCAGAGGCCGAAGACGATCCCGCCGGGCGCCATCGCCAGGCCGGCGGCCATCGCCGTCTTGCCGAGGCCCGACTGCAGGTGCAGCGACACGCAGAAGAGGAACCCGCCGTAGGACGCGACGCCGGCCGCGAGCGTGGCCAGACCCGGCGCGACGCCGCGGATCTCGAGCACGGCGAGGTCGACGAGCGGGTCGCGCACCCGGCGTTCCACGACCACGAACAGCACGGCCAGCAGGAGACCCGCGGCGATCGAGGCGTACGTCCAGGCGGGCCAGCCGGTTTCGTGCCCGAGCACCAGCGGCAGCACGACGAGCACCACGGCGGGTACGGCGATCGCGAGGCCGGCGAGGTCGAGCCGCCGTCCCGTCTTCGCACCGCCGCCGGGCACCAGCTTGACCGCGAACACCGCCACGACCACGCCGATCGGGACGTTCACCAGGAAGATCGGCCGCCAGCCCGCACCGAACAGGTCCGCGCCGACGAGGACGCCGCCGAGCACCTGACCGGCCACGAAGGCGACCGAAATGACCGCGGTGTACGCGCTGAGCGCCTTGGCCCGGGCGGCGCCGGTGAACCGCGCCTGGATGAGGCTGATGACCTGCGGCATCATCAGCGCGGCGCCGGCGCCCTGCGCGATCCGCGCGACGATGAGGACCGCTTCGCCCGGCGCCAGGCCGCAGAGCGCGGAGCAGACCGTGAAGGCGATCGTGCCGGTGACGAAGAGGCGGCGCCTGCCGAACAGCTCGCCGAGCCGGGCGCCGGTGATCAGCAGCATCGCGTAGCCCACGGTGTAGCCGGAAACGACGAGCTGCAGGGCGGCGCCGGACGCGCCGAGGTCGGTGCGGATGTCGGTCATGGCGACGTTCACGACGGTGACGTCGAGCAGCGCCATGAACTGGCCGAGCAGCAGGACGGCCAGCATGAACCACGGCCGCCGGTCGGGCCGGGCTTCCCGGTCCACGGCCGGGGCAGGGGTGGTCAGAGTCATGGCTCCGAGCCTGCTTTTCGGCGGCTGACCTCGGAGAGAGCCTGGTGGTGCTGGTGCTGGGAGTACCTGCTTCGCCGCTGAGTCTGCCAAAACTGTCGTACCCCTCCGGCACCATGTCCGCATGACCCAGACCCAGGTCCACGCGAACCGCCGAGAGGAACTCGGTCAGTTCCTCAAGGCGTGCCGGGCGCGGATCGGCCCGGCGGAGGTCGGCCTCGCGCCCGGCCCGCGCCGCCGGCTCAGCGGGTTGCGCCGCGAGGAGGTGGCGCTGCTCGCCGGTGTCGGCGTCACCTGGTACACGTGGCTCGAACAGGGGCGGCCGATCAACGCGAGCTCGCAGGTGCTCGACGCGGTGGCGCGCACCCTGCGGCTGGACCACCCCGAGCGGGAGCACCTGTACCGGCTGGCGGAGCTGACCCCGTCGCGGCTCCCGACGCCGGCCGAGGTGGTGCCGGAGGCGGTGCGCGAGGTGCTGCGCGCGCTGGATCCGTTGCCCGCCACGGTGGTCAACGGCCGGTTCGACGTCCTGGAGTCGAACGCCGCGCAGGAGGAGATGTTCTGGGAGTGGCACAGCATGCCGTGCCTGCACAAGAACCTGCTGTGGTGCTGCGTGACCGAGCCCAACGCGCGGCGGTTCCTGCTGAACTACGACGAGGAGGTGCCGCACATGGTCGCGCGGATGCGCGCCGAGTACGGCAGGCACGTCGGCGATCCGTCCTGGGAGGAGGACATCCGCCGGCTTTCCGCGCTGAGCCCGGAGTTCGTCGAGCTGTGGGCGCGCCACGAGGTGGCCGAACCGCGGGCGCGGCTGCGGCGGATGGACCACCCGCGGGCCGGGCGGCTGAACCTGCGGCTGACCGAGCTGGCGGTGTCCGAGGCGCCGGGGCTGCGGATCCAGGTGTCCACTCCGGACGACGCGGCGACGTGGGCGCTGTTGCCGTCGACCAGGCGGTCGTCGTGACGGCACTCGATCTGAGCGGCCAGGAGCTGACGTCGGTGCCTTCGCTGCCGCCGGGGTTGACCCGGCTCGACCTGTACCGGAACGCGCTCACGGAGGTGCCCGCGTCGCTGTGGTCGCAGACCGGGCTGACGGTGCTCAACCTGGCGGCGAACCGGATTTCCTCGCTGCCACCGGGGATTTCGGCGTTGAAGTCGGTGCACACGCTCGATCTGGCGCACAACCGGTTCGACGCGTTGCCCGACGAGCTGGGTGAGCTGGCCGGGCTCACCGAATACCTGTACGTCAGCGACAACCGGCTCACGGCGTTCCCGGCGGCGTGGTGCCGCCTGGGCCGCTTGCGGTACCTGGGGTGCACGGACAACCGGCTCACGTCGCTGCCCGCCGACCTCTCGGGGTTCGCGTCCCTGCGCGAACTCCGTCTCTACCGCAACGAGTTGACGGCGTTGCCGGAGTCGATCGGCGCGCTCGGCGCGTTGCGGGAGCTGCACCTGCGGGGCAACCGGTTGACGTCGCTGCCGTCGTCGATCGGCTCGCTGGGCGAGCTGCGCCAGCTCGACCTGCGGGAGAACGCGCTGACGACGCTGCCCGCGTCGGTGGCGCGTTTGTCCAAACTGGACAAGCTGGATCTGCGGTGGAACAAGCACTTCCGGGAGCCGGCCTGGCTGCGCGACTTCGAGGAGGCGGGGTGCATGGTCCTTCGCTGACAACTCAACAGAGGATGGTCGGGCGCGGACCGTAGGTCGCCGTGTGCGACGTCCGGCGGACTTCGGCTCCGCTGGCGGCGTCGTAGAGCACGCGCGTGTCGGTGACGCTGAAGCCGGGCGTGCCGACCGAGGGCAGGCACGGCGCCGTCCCGCCGGCGCCGAACTGGACGGGCGGCGGCGCGCCGGGCGTCTGGGCGCCGGTCTGGCCTTCGACGCGGTAGTGCCGGGTGCCCCAGATCCGGACGGTCACCGAGTCGCCGGAAACGACGGCCTGGATGGCGATGCCGGTCGGCGCGTCGTTGGTCAGCTTGAGTTCGACGGCGCTGCCGTCGGCGTTGACGGCCTTGGCGTCGCGGCCGGCGGGGTAGCGGTCGAGGTACTGGTCGTGCTCGAGGTGCCCGGCGTCGGTCAGGCCGGCGAGGTAGCCCGCGTTGTACAAAGTGGACGCCAGCTGCGAGACACCGCCGCCGACGACGGTGGCGCCGGTGCCGTCCTCGTTGACCGGCGCGGGCACGTAGCCGGCGTCCGCGGTGCGCGGGCCGGAGCGGCCGCCGAGGCTGAACGTCTCGCCGGGCTTGACGATAGTGCCGGAGACGCGGTCGGCGAGCGTCCGGTTGTTCGTCGCGGCCGGGCCGGCGAGGCCGCCGGTGGTGAACTCGCCGATGACCTCCTTGATGCCGAGCGCGCTGGCGGCGTCGGTGGTCACGCCGGGCTTCGACCCGCTGTAGACGACCGGGAGGTCCCGCCCGTCGGTCTTCTTGAGCACGTCGATGAGCGGCAGGAAGGTCTTCTCCCAGTTGATCTTCCGGGCGTCCTCGGAGGGTTCGACGGCGGGCTGGTCGCCGGTGAAGACGATCTGCGCGTCCTTGCCGTCGGTTTCGGTGCTCGCCAGGGGGTCCTTGAGCGCGCCCTGCAGCTTGCCCTGGTCGATGCGCACCTCGACGGCCCCGCCCTCGACCGCGGCGAACCGGAAGGACGCGGCGATGGCGTCGGGCTTGAGCGGCACGTCCTTACCCTGGCCGTGCACGACGACGGGCTTCGCGACAGCGGGCACCACGATCTGCTGGTAGGCCGCCTGCACCCCGGCCGCGGTCGCCTTGACCGGCGTGACAGCCATGGCGAGCCGGACGCCGCCGGGGTCGAGCCAGTGGTCGGTGACGGTGTGCACGGCGCCGGCCAGGTCGAGCAGCTGCTGCCCCTGCCGCGGCAGGACGGGGTAGGGGTTGACGCCGCCGTCGCTGCCCGGGATCGCCAGGAACCCGACCGCCCCTTCGGTGGCCGGGTGGTCGAGCTTGCCCTGGGCGAGCTGCCGGACGGCGTCGGTGATCTGCCGTTCGTCGGTGCGCGTGGCGACGCCGACCTCGCGGCTGCTGAAGAAGGACATGATCCGCGTGATCGGGCTGAGCGGCTGGTGCCCGGCGAGCCCGAGGGTGTTGGGCCAGTCGAGCCCGAGCCCCGACCGCGACGGCACGAGTTCGGCCTGGACGTCGCCCCCGTGCACGACGACGGGCCGGATCAGCCGCGGCTCGAGTTCCCTGCGCAGCTTGGCTTCGGCGTCGGCGTGGCTCAAGCCGCCGACCTCGATCCCGGCGACGGTCACCCCGCGCGGAACGTCACCGGCGCTGACGACCAGGTCGATCGCGTAGAGGATGACGAACAACCCGAGCGCGAGCCCGACGGCCATCATGGCCCGCGCGACCCCCTTGCGCAGCTTCCGCGCAGGCGTCTCGGGCGGCGGCGCGACGACGGGGGTTTCGAGCAGCTCGCCGAGCAGGTCATCGGCGAAGAGATCGGTGGTGACGGCGGCTTCGTCGCGCCCGGCCCCGGCCGCGGCGGCCGCGGGTTCAGGCTCCGCGGCGGCCGGCGCGGTTTCGTGCTCAGCCGGCGCGGTGGCTTCGAGCGGCTTCGGCTCCAGCGCGGCCGGTCCTGGCTCGGCGACCTCGGCCGGCACCGACTCCGGCTCGGCAGGCTCGGCAGGCTCGGCAGGCTCGGCAGGCTCGGCAGGCTCGGCAGGCTCGGCAGGCTCGGCAGGCTCGGCAGGCTCGGCAGGCTCGGCAGGCTCGGCAGGCTCGGCAGGCTCGGCAGGCGGCGTCGCGCGCTCCGCGGCGGGCGTTTCCGCGCGCTCGGTCACCTCTTCGTCTGCCACGCCCTCGCCCTCCGCGGGACCCGACTCGCCTACCGATCTCGCCTACAGGTAGAGCCCCGTGCCCTGCTCGGTTCGCTCCGTCGCCACCGCGTGGATGTCGCGTTCGCGCATCACGAGGTGCCCTTCGCCCTGGATTTCGACCTCGAGCTGGTCCTCCGGGTTGAAGAGCACGCGGTCGCCCGTCTTCACGTTGCGCACGCTGTTGCCCACGCCCAGTACATCACCCCACGCGAGCCGGCGTGCGACCTGCGCCGTCGCGGGGATCACGATGCCGCCGCTGCTGCGGCGCTCGCCTTCCTCCGGGGACAGCCGCACGAGGACGCGGTCGTGCAGCATCTGGATCTCGAGTTTCGCCCCGTCAGACACGGCGTGCATGTTACCCGTCGGTCCGCGGTGCACCGGCCATGACCAGGCTCAGTTCCCGCGCGCCGCCCGGCTCGAGCCGGACCGGGACGCCCCAGTCCTGCCGCGTGATCCGGCACGCCGGGTGCTCGCCGCCGTCGTCGCAGCTCGCGGCCTGGGCCACGACCTGCAGAACGCCCTCGGTGACGCCGTCGGCCAGGCGGATCTTACGGGTCAGGTTCGTGCCGGTGCCGGTGCCGTCGGCCAGCAGCTCGGGCGGCGACGCGCTGACCTCCAGACGCGTCGACGGGCCGAAGCGGTCGTCCAGCTTCTCGCCGGGCGGGGCCGTGAACACCACCGAAAAGTCGATCTCGCCCGGCGCGAGCACCGTCGGCGGGCGGCGCACGGCGTGCGCGTCGCCGGTGACGACCGTCGCCTCGCTCGCCGGCAGCGGGCCGACGCGGTTGCCCGCGGACTCGACGACCAGCAGCTCACCCTCGTGCACCAGCAGCCCCTGCGGCTCGGCGAGGCCGGTCGCGATCGTCGTCACCTCGCGGGTGAAGACGTCGAAGGAGCGGACGGCGCCGTTGTAGGTGTCGGCGATCGCGATCTTGTCGCCGGCCAGCACGGCGAGGCCCAGCGGGTGCTGCAGCAGCGCCTGGTCGGCCGGGCCGTCGGTGTGGCCGAAGGAAAAGAGGTCGACGCCGATGGCCGTGTGGACGGTGAAGGACTCGCCGTCCGGCTCGATCCAGCGCAGCGCCGACGTCTCCGCGTCGACGAGCCACAGCTTGTCGCCCTCCACGGCCAGGCCGGACGTCTGCGCGAAGAACGCTTCGCCGACGTCGCCGTCTCGAAGGCCTTCGACGGTCGTCCCGGCGAAGCGGCGGATCGTGCCCGACACCGGGTCGAACACGCCCAGCGTGTGATTGCCCGCCATCGCGACGACGACCCCGCCCGCCGGTCCCCACCAGGCGACGTCCCACGGACTCGTGAGGTCGACGTCGGCGCCCTTGCCCGAGTCCGGCCCGGTGCGCCACTGGGCGCCGGTGCCGGCGACCGTCGTCACCTCGCCGGTGATGAGGTCGAGACCGCGCAGCCGGTGACCAGCGGTGTCGGCGACGACGGCGTGGTAACCGACCCGCTCGGCGACGTCGTACGGCAGGAGCGCGACGCCCGACGGCTCGGCGAAGGTCGCGACGTCGAACGGGCCGTCCTGCCCGCCGCGGGCCCCGCTGCCGAAGCGGCGGATGACGGTCTCGCCGTCCGAAGCGAACTCGACGATCGAGTGGTGCCCCGTGTCCGCGACGAGGATCCGGCCCTCGGCGGTGGCGACGGCCTTGCTCGGGAACCGCAGCTCGCCGGGCTGCTCCTCGACCGGGACGTACGGGCTGCCGCCGCGGCGGAGCGTGCCCTTGGCCTCGTGCTTCGCCACGAGGTCGGCGATCACCCGGCGAAGGGCCTCTTCGTGCCCCTCACCAGCGGCGACGTGCACGACGTAGCCCTCGGGGTCGACGACCGCGAGCGTCGGCCACGCGCGGACCGCGTACTGCGACCACAGCTCCATCTTCGGGTCGTTGACCACGGCGTGGTGCACGTCGTAGCGCCGGACGGCGGCTTCGATCGACGCGCGCTCGCCCTCGTGCAGGAACTTCGGCGAGTGGACCCCGATCGTGACCAGCACGTCCGCGAACTCGGCCTCGAGCGGGCGCAGCTCGTCGAGCACGTGGAGGCAGTTGATGCAGCCACTGGTCCAGAAGTCCAGCAGCACGATGCGCCCGCGCAGCTCGGCGAGGGTCAGCGCGCGGCCGCCGGTGTTCAGCCAGACGTCGCCGCGCAGCTCGGGGGCACGCACGCGGCTCTGCGGTCGTGGGGAAGTCACGGCATGAGTGAACTACACGCGCTCACGCTGTGTTCCGCGGTCCGGCCGATGAGAGAACAAACTCACCCCTTGTGGGTGCCCCTGGTGGGGTCGAAAAAGGACGCGCGTGCCGGTGAGCCGCCGCTTAGGCTCGCCCCATGACCCCAGTCCAGCCGGCCGGTGCCCTCACCCCCGAGGAGGCACGGCACCTGCAGGAGAACCTCCGGGAACCCGTGCGCCCGGGGCTGAGCGAAGCCGAACTCGACGACGTCGAGCACCGGTTCGGCTTCCGCTTCGCCGCGGACCACCGCACGTTCCTGTCCGCCGGCGTCCCCATCGGCGATCGCTGGCCCGACTGGCGCTGCGGCAACCCGGAGCAGCTGCGCAAACGTTTGGCGTGGCCGGTCGACGGCGTGCTGTACGACGTCGAACACAACGGCTTCTGGCTCCCCGACTGGGGCACCCGCCCGGTCGGCCCGGAGGACGCGGTCCGCGAAGCCCGGCGGCGCCTGACCGACGTGCCGCAGCTGGTGCCGGTGTGCGGCCACCGCTACCTGCCCGGCGTGGCGGGCACGGTGGGTTACCCGGTGCTGTCGGTGTACCAGACGGACATCGTCGTCTACGGCAGTGACCTGCGCGATTACCTGCACCGCGAGTTCGCGACGGGCGGTATCTCGACGGCACCCCCGGACGGCCCGCGGTACATCCCGTTCTGGTCCCGCTTCCTCGACTAGCCACGCCGGCCCGTCGGCACCAGCGCCGGCTCAGCTCTCCCGGCGCAGCATCCGGCTCACGCCCGCCGCCACCGTGGTCGCCAGGATCCAGCCCGACGCCGTGAAGCCAGCCGCCACCCAGTTGTCCGGGCCGTGCATGTACCAGCGGCTCTTGTTGCCGAAGTCCACGATCGGCACCAGCAAGTCGGCCGTGTAGATCACCGGGTTCCACTGCAGGCCCGTGTCCTGCTGGTTCACCACGCACCGCGGGCCGTTCGCGATGATCTGGTGGGCCGGGTCCGACGTCGCCCAGTGGATGCAGTCGTCCGTGCCCAGGCCGAACCACAGGCTGCCCAGGACCAGCAGCGTGAACAGCCAGCCGAGGGCGCGGACCGGGCGGTAGCCGTAGCCGACCATCGATCGCTGCAGCCAGCTCCACAGCCGCACGCCCGGGCCGAAGAACTTGAAACCCCCGGCCAGGGCCTCGTACCGGAACTGCTGTTTGCGCAACGCCACCGTCGAGGCGTGCTCCTCGTTGCCCGCCGCGCGCAGCATGTGGGCCAGCTGGTCGTACGGGCCCGGCCGGTACCCGCGCATCGCTTTTCGCAGGAGCTCGATGCGGTGGTCGAGGGCCTTGTCGTCGTCGAGGGGGATGCCTCGGCCGAGGGCGTCGTAGCGGAAGTCCTCGAGCTCGATGCCGTCGGACGCGGCCCAGAACTCGTCGTTGTCGGTCAGCGTTCCGCAGTGCGCGCGACGCAGGACGATGCGGCCTTCCGGGGGCAGGTTCGGGGTCAGCGTGAACTCGTCCGCCGCGACGTCGCCCGCGTCCAGGGCCACGTGGAACGGGGGCAGCGACCGTAGCTCCGAACCCCGCAGGTCGACGCGGCGCGCGACCTGGGCGCCGTCCAGGTTGACGCCGCCCTCGGCGGTGAACGGGCGGCCGTTGTTGTCGCGGAGCGTCAGGTCGCGGCCGATCCGGCCGGTGCGGACGTCGAGCGAGAAACTGCTGGTCGCGCGCAGGCCCGGCTCCGTCAGGCGGGTGCCCGCCAGGTTGATCGAACCGCCGACCTCGACGCCTTGCAGCCGCAGCGTGCCGTGGATCGTGGCGTCCGTCAGCTGGAAGTTGCCCGCGATCTTGGACCGGCGGGCCGAGAACACGTCACGGCCGGGGTGGCGGAACATCGAGTTCCACGCCAGGAAGTTGCCGCCGACCGTCACGTCGGCCAGCCGGAGCTGACCGGCGGGCACGCGCAGGCTCGTCGCCTCGATGTCGCCGCCGATCTCGGTGCCGTCCAGGTGCAGCGCGCGGTCGTAGTACGGCTGCGACTTGCCGCGCTCGACCCTGATCTCGGCGCCGGCCAGCCGCAGCGAGCCGCCGATGCGGGCGTTGACCATGCGCAACGTCCCCAGCGCCTGGAGGCCGTCCGAGAGCTCGACGTTGCCGTCGACGCGCAGGCGGTCGGCGACCAGCGCGGGCCGCGGGTCCAGGTACGGGTCGTTGGACTTCCACGCGTCGACGGCGATCGGCCCGTGCTGGGACACCGTCAGCTTCGCTTCGCGCAGCACGATGTCGCTGTCGACCGTGGCGCTCGGCAGGTAGACGATGCCGGTCGCGGAGAAGCGTTTGCGCTGGCTGGCCGGTCCGTAGTTGTCGACTTCGCAGAGGAGACTGCCGCCGATGTGCAGGCCGTTGCCGTTGAGCGCGAAGCCGTCCGGGTTGTTCAGCGTGGCGCCGGAGAAGTTGACGTTGCCGCCGGTCCGCAAGCCGGGGAGCCGGACTTCGCCGTTCGCGACCATCCGGTAGGCCAGCAGCGCGCCGGTCAGCACGAGCCGGTCGGCGTGGATCGCCTTGCCGTGCGGGTGCGAGATGACGGTGCGGGTGAGCACCATCGACCCCTCGATCACCGCGTCGGTGAAGTTGACGGCGGCGTTCGGCATCCCTCGTTCGCGGTCGTCGCCGCGCTGGACGGTCGTCTCCTCGATCTCGCGGTCGGCGCCGTCGACCTGCACGACGCTGCGGATCAGCCGGACGTCGTTGCGGCTGCGCATGTTGCGGGCCTTGAGGCCGGGCAGCCAGCACTTGCGGAACACCAGGCCGAGCAGGTTCGCCTCGCGCACGTCCGGCGGGTGCTCGAACCGGCAGCGCTCGAACCGGAACAGGAACTTGAGGTCCGCGGCGCGCAGGTCGAGCGTGCCGGTGATGTAGGCGTCCTCGACGTAGACGGTCGGGGCGTTCGTCGCCTGCCGCCGCCAGCGCAGCAGCCCGGCGTTGCCGGGTTTCAGCAGGTCTTCGGCCCTGACCTCGTACCGGCGATCGGGAATGCCGGCGAAGGGGTCGAGAGGGGGCAGCGCGCTTTCGGTCGTCAAACGCCCAGCCCCCCTCGATCACCCGCTTTCAAAATAGCGAATCCGCACGCTTTCGTCAGGCGTTCGGGTTCAGCACCCGGGCGAGGAACGACTTGGTCCGCTCCTCGCGCGGGCTCCCGATGACCTGGTCGGGCGGGCCCTCTTCGACGACGACGCCGCCGTCCATGAACAGGACCTTGTCCGCCACCTCGCGCGCGAACTGCATCTCGTGCGTGACGACGACCATGGTCATGCCGTCCTTGGCGAGCTGCTTCATCACGCCCAGGACGTCGCCGACGAGCTCCGGGTCCAGCGCGGACGTCGGTTCGTCGAACAGCATCAGCTTCGGCTTCATCGCCAGCGCCCGGGCGATGGCGACGCGCTGCTGCTGCCCGCCGGACAGCTGCGCCGGGTAGTTCTTCGCCTTGTCGCCGAGGCCGACGCGGTCCAGCAGCTCCAGCGCGCGCTGTCGCACCTGGGACTTCGGCTCGCGCCGGACCTGGATCGGCGCCTCCATGACGTTTTCGAGCGCCGTCATGTGCGGGAAGAGGTTGAAGCGCTGGAACACCATGCCGATGTCCTTGCGCTGGAACGCGACCTCTTTCTCGCGCAGCTCGTGCAGCTTGTCGCCGCGCTGCCGGTAGCCGACCAGCACGCCGTCGACGTAGAGCCGACCGGCGTCGATCTTCTCGAGGTGGTTGATGCAGCGCAGGAGGGTCGACTTGCCCGAGCCGGACGGCCCGATCAGGCAGAGCACCTCCCGCTCCTGCACCTCGAGGTCGATGCCCTTCAGGACGTCGACGCTGCCGAAGCTCTTGCAGATCCGCTGCGCGGACACCACGGGGGTCATGTGACGTTTCCTCCACCCCGGCTGAACAACCTCGACGCCCAGCCCTGGCGCTGGACCACGTCACGCGAAGTGCCGCGTGAGAACCGCTTCTCGATCTGGACCTGGACGACCGTCAGCACGGACGTCATGAACAGGTACCAGGCTCCGGCGGTGAGCAGCAGGGGCACGGTCTTGTAGTTCTGCGCGTAGATGGTCTGCACCGCGACCATCAGCTCGTAGTAGCCGATGACGACGACCAGCGCCGTCGTCTTCAGCATGGAGATCGTCTCGTTGCCGGTCGGCGGGATGATCACCCGCATGGCCTGCGGGAGGATGATCCGCCGCAACGTCTTCGTCCGGCTCATGCCGAGCGCGCTCGCCGCCTCCAGCTGGCCGTCGTCGACCGACTGGATGCCACCGCGCACGATTTCCGCCATGTACGCGGCTTCGTTGAGGCCCAGGCCGAGCAGCGACGCCGTGAACTGCGTGATCAGCTGGTTGGTGTCCCAGCTGACGAACTCCGGCCCGAACGGCACCCCGAGCCCGAGCCGGGGGTAGGCCAGCGCCAGGAAGTTCCAGATGATCAGCTGCGTGATCAGCGGGGTCCCGCGGAACAGCCAGATGTAGATGGCCGCCGCGCCCGACGTCAGCGGGTTCGGCGAAAGGCGCATGACGGCCAGCAGGATGCCGCCGACGATCCCGATGACCATCGAGATCACCGTGAGGATCAAGGTGTTCTGCAGGCCGCGCAGAATCCGGTCGTCGAAGAGGTAGTCCCCGACGACCGGCCACTGCAGGGCATCGTTCGTGATCACGCTGCGGACCACGATGAACGCGACGAAGAGGATGACCACCCCGGCCACCCAGCGCCCGTAGTGGCGCACCGGGACGGCCTTGATGGGCTCGGCGTCGATCGGCGCCTCGGCAGGAGGCGCTTCGGAGGAGCTCACGAACTCAGTCCTTAACTCAGGAGGCCGGGTTGATCTCCGACTTGGTGACCGCGCCGGTCGCGTTGAGGCCCCACTTGTCCAGGATCTTCTTGTACGCGCCGCTGTCGATCAGCTTCTGGATCGCGCCCTGCACGGCCTTGCCGTAGTCGCCGCTGCCCTTCGGCAGCACGATGCCGTAGGGCGCCGTGTCGTAGGGCGCGCCGACGGACTCGAGCAGGCCGTTGGTCTGCTTGACCGCGTAGTCGATGACCGGGGAGTCGGCCAGCTCGCCCTGGACGCGCTTGGCGGTGAGGGCCAGGTTGACGTCGGTCTGGGCCTGCAGCTGGGTGACCTCGATGGCCGGCTTGCCGCCGCCGGTGCACGCGGCGTTCTTCTTGTCGAGGTCCTCGACCTGGGTGGTGCCCTTCTGGACGGCGATCTTCTTGCCGCAGAGGTCGTCGACCTTCAGGCCGTCGGGGTTGCCCTTCAGGACGGCCAGCGAGGTGCCCGCGCTGTAGTAGGAGATCATGTCGACCGACTGCAGCCGGTCGGCGTTGATGCTGAACGACGACATCCCCATCTCGTACTTCTTGGCGCTGATGCCGGGGATGATGCCGTCGAACGAGGAGTTCTGGAACTCCATCTGCACCCCGAGCACCTGGCCGATGGCGGTGCCGAGGTCGACGTCGAAGCCGGTCGCCTTGCCGCCGTCCTGGAACTCGTTCGGCGGGTAGCTCTGGTCCTGGCCGACCACGATCTTGCCGTCGGTCTTCACGTCGGCGGGCACCAGCGCGGCGAGCGCGTCGTCCTTCGCGACGGCGCCGGTGTCACCCGACGAAGCACCGGGCGCCGCGCTGCTGGACGCGACGCCACCCGCACCGCTACCACCGGCACCGCAGGCCACGGTCAAGCCGACCAGGGCGAACGCAGGCAACAGGGCGAGCGCCTTGAGTTGGGTTCCTCGGGCCACGTCGTCACTCCTCGTAGTTCTCAGTTCGTGAGAGCACGCATATTGCCACTCATCCATACCAAAGCACAGCACTGTCGAGTTACAGCGACGTTTCGCACCGCGTCCACCCCGGCGCGAGTGTCGCGCACGAAGGGGCACGTGCGTCAGGATGTCGTTCATGAACGCCACCCCGCCCCGGCTGCCCCCGTCCGGTCGACGCGCGAGGAAGGCGACGACCAGCCGGATCGCCCGGCCGGGGGCCCGGTTCGAGGGCTACCTCTCCCCGGAACGGCCGCACGCGGGCGCGTACGACGAGATGTTCGCCGTCGACGGCACGGTCCGCGGTCCGTACCGCGCGTTGTACGAGTCGATCGCGGCGCTCGACGCGCACGACCTGAACTCGCGCTCGGCCGCGCTGGACCGGGCGATGGTCGACCAGGGCATCACGTTTTCCCTCTCCGGGCAGGAGCGGCCGTTCCCGCTGGACCTGGTGCCGCGGGTGATCCAGGCCGCCGAGTGGACGAAGCTCGAACGCGGCGTGGCCCAGCGCGTCCGCGCGCTCGAAGCGTTCCTCGCCGACGTCTACGGCGACCGGCAGATCCTGCGCGACGGCGTCCTGCCGCGGCGGCTGATCACGTCGTGCGAGCACTTCCACCGGGAGGCGTTCGGCATCACCCCGCCGAACGGCGTGCGCATCCACGTGTCCGGTGTGGACCTGGTGCGCGACGAGGAGGGCACGTTCCGGGTGCTGGAGGACAACCTCCGCAACCCGTCCGGGGTGTCGTACGTGATGGAGAACCGGCGCACGATGGCCCGGGTCTTCCCGGACCTGTTCGCCCAGCACCGGGTGCGCCCGGTCGGTGACTACGCGTCGCACCTGCTGCGGGCGCTGCGCGCGGCGGCCGCGGCGAACGTCGCCGACCCGATGGTCGTCGTGCTCACCCCCGGCGTGCACAACTCGGCGTACTTCGAGCACTCGCTGCTGGCCCGGCTGATGGGCGTCGAGCTCGTCGAAGGCCGGGACATGTTCTGCCGTGACAACGTCGTCTACCTGCGGACCACCGAGGGCGAGCGCCAGGTCGACGTCGTCTACCGGCGGATCGACGACGAGTTCCTCGATCCGGTGCACTACCGGCCGGACTCGGTGCTCGGCGTCGCCGGGATCCAGAACGCGGCGCGCGCGGGCAACGTCGTGGTCGCGAACGCCATCGGCAACGGCGTCGGCGACGACAAGCTCGTCTACACCTACGTGCCGGAAATGGTGAAGTACTACCTGAACGAGAAGCCGCTGCTGCCCAATGTGGACACCTTCCGGTGCTGGCTGCCGGACGAGTTCGACCACGTCATGGCGCACCTCGACGAACTGGTGATCAAGCCGGTCGAGGGCTCCGGCGGCTACGGGATCGTGTTCGGGCCGGAGGCGACGAAGAAGGAACTGGACACCCTGCGGCGCAAGGTCCGCGCGCACCGGCGCGGCTGGATCGCGCAACCGGTGGTCCAGCTTTCGACCGTGCCGGCCAAGGTGGACGACCGGCTCGCGCCGCGGCACGTCGACCTGCGGCCGTTCGCGGTCAACGACGGCAAGGACATCTTCGTGCTGCCCGGCGGCTTGACGCGGGTGGCGCTGCCGGAGGGCAGCCTGGTCGTCAACTCCTCCCAGGGCGGCGGCTCGAAGGACACGTGGGTGCTGGCGTCCCGCGCGTCGACGGCCGAGCGGGAGCTGGAGCAGCCCGCGCTGGGTGCGATGTCCACTGTGGACGGGCTGGTCGCCGAGCAGGGTCCGGAGCTGTCGGTATCGCAGCAGCAGCAACAGCAACAGCAGAGCTAGGGAGGTTCGAATGCTGGCACGCAACGCGGAATCGCTGTACTGGATCGGCCGGTACGTCGAACGCGCCGACGACACCTCCCGCATCCTCAACGTCTCGGTCCACCAGCTGCTGGAGGACGCGACCGTCGACCCGGACCACGCGAGCCGGCAGCTGCTGGCCGTGCTGGGCATCGACACCCTCGACGGCGAGCCCCTCGACGTCTGGAAGCTGACCGAGCTGGTGGCGTACGCGAAGGACAACCCCGCGTCGATCGTCGGCTCGATCAACTCGGCGCGGGAGAACACCCGCGGCGCGCGCGAAGTCGTCTCGACCGAGCTGTGGGAATGCCTGAACGCGACGTGGAACGCGGTGCCGGACCGGCAGCGCTACGCGCGGCGCGCCGGGCCGCACGCGTTCCTGTCGTTCGTGGAGGAGCGCGCGGCGATGTTCGCCGGCCTCGCCGACTCGACGATGTCGCGCGACGACGGCTGGCTGTTCATGGTGCTCGGCCGCTCGATCGAACGCGCCGACATGGTCGTGCGGCTGCTGCTGTCCCGGGTCGCGGACCGCGCGTCTTCGCCCGGCTGGATCACGGTGCTGCGCTCGGCCGGCGCGCAGGACACGTACCTGCGGACGTACCGGGGCGCGCTCGACGCCGGCCGCGTCGTGCAGTTCCTGTTGCGGGACACGCTGTTCCCGCGCTCGGTGTTCCACGCGCTGCGCCAGGCCGAGGACTGCCTCCAGCGGCTCGACCCGGGCGGCGGCGCGCGCAGCAACGAGAAGTCCGAGGCACTGCGCGAGCTCGGCCGGGCCCGCAGTGAGCTGGAGTTCCTCCGCCCGTCGGACCTGCTGACCGACCTGCCGCGGCGGCTCGGGGCGTTGCAGACGTCGATCCGGGAGATCGGCGAAGCGGTGTCGTTGCAGTACTTCAGCACGTCGCCGTGGGTGGCGTGGAGCGGTGCGGAGGTTTCGCTGTGACGTGGCAGCTGCGCGTGGCGCACCGGACCGGCTACCGGTACGCGACCCCGGCGACGCAGTCCTACAACGAAGCCCGGCTGACCCCGCGCTCGGACCGCCGCCAGACGACGGTCGCGACGCGCATCGAGACGACGCCGGCGACGCGTGCGTACCGGTACACGGACTACTGGGGCACGGTCGTGACGTCGTTCGACCTCCACGCGCCGCACACCGAGTTCACGGTGCTCGCGACGTCGGTGGTCGAGACGGCGGACGAGGCCGAGCCGATCCACACGGCGTCGTGGCGCGACCTGCGTTCCGACACGGTCGTCGACCACCGCACCGAGTACCTGACCCCGACCGACTACACCCCGCGTGACGTCACGTTGGCCCGCGAGGCTCGTTCGCTGCGGACCGGCCTCGACCCCGCCGAGTCGGTGCTGGCGGTGTGCGAGTGGGTGAACAAGCAGCTCAAGTACCAACCGGGCACGACGGGCGTCCACTCGACGGCGACCGACGCCTGGCAGGCGCGCGAAGGCGTTTGCCAGGACTTCGCGCACGTGACGCTGGTGATGCTGCGCGCGATCGGCATCCCGGCCCGGTACGTCTCCGGTTACCTGCACACGAAACCGGACGCGAAGCTCGGCGAGGTGGTCGAAGGCGAATCCCACGCGTGGGTCGACGTCTGGACCGGCGGCTGGTGGGCGTACGACCCGACGAACGCGATCCCGGTCGGCCCGCGCCACGTGTGGGTGGCGATGGGCCGGGACTACGCGGACGTGGCGCCGTTGAAGGGCATCTTCACGGGTGGCGGCCAGTCCACTTTGGACGTCTCGGTCCAGCTGACCCGGCTCGCCTAGAGCAAGAAGGTCCCGCCCGCGGCTTCGGCCACCTCCGCGCCCAGCGCCGACGTCGGCGTGTGCGCGCCCGGCTTGCCCTCGCCGCGGGCCAGGCGGGCCGCGACCTCGGCCACCACCGACGTCGTGAAGTCCATGCCCTCGCCCGCGCGGAGCCAGCCTTCGCGCGTCGTGCCGTCGGGCCAGGTGACGACCGCGTGGCCCCACGAGTGCGCACGCGGGCGCGGGGCCGCCTTTGCCTGGATCCCGGCCAGCCGCCCGATCGCGAACCGGCGCAGCGCCGGGATGGACAGCACCCGGCCGAGCAGGGGCAACACCGCCCGGACCGCGGGCGAGGTGGGCGCGAGGCCGGACGTGATGGTCACCGACGGCGCGCCGCTCGCGCGCTGGGCGGCCACCAGCTCACCCGACGGCACACTCGCGGACTTCGCCGTCTCGCCATCCGGGAACTCCAGCGTCCGCGCGTTCGCGCCGAGCCGCGCGGGGACCAGGCGGCCGTTCCGGTATTCGCGGCCGCCGGTGGTCAGGGCGTCGACGATGCTGGCGGCCAGCGCGACGCCCAGCGCTCCCGCTTCGATGGCGACCGACGCCACCGCGTCGACGTGCACCGCACTCGGCGTCGCGCGCCCTTCGCACAGCTTCGCGACGACGGCTTCGGTGGCCAGGACGCCGAAGCCGGCGCCGGTCACGAACGTGCTGCCGCCGGCGAGGGCCGCCTCGTGCAGGTCCAGCAGCCGCGGGACGGCGACCAGGTCCGCGGCGAGGTCGACGTAGTGGCCGCCGGGCAGGCAGGCGCGCGCGATCGTCCCGGCCGTCGCGGCGTACTCGCCGATCGTGTTGACGACGACCGCCGGCCGCTGCCGCCGGATCTCCGCCGCGATGGCCTCGGCGCCGTCGGCGACGACGAACTTCGAGCCGGTCGCCGCCAGCCGTTCCCGGTTCCGCCCGACCAGCACCGCCGGCACCCCGCGCGCCGCCAGCTCGGCGGTGATGCCGCGACCGGTCCGGCCCAAGGCCCCGAGTACCCAGATCTCCATGTCGACCTCCAGTGACGTCTCAGTGTGTCATCACTGACGCTAGCACGTGACGACACACTGAGACATCGCTTGTAGGCTGGGGCCGTGGCCAGATGGGATCCCGGGACCGCGGACCGGCTGCGGAAAGCCGCGCTCGAGCTCTACGCCGAGCACGGGTACGACGCCGTGACCGTGACGCAGATCGCCGAGCGCGCCGGGATCACCCGCCGCTCGTACTTCCGTTACTTCCCCGACAAGCGCGAAGTCCTCTTCGCGGGCTCCGAGCAGTTGCCGCCCGCGATCGCCGAAGCCGTCCTCGCCGCCGACGACGCCGGGTCCCCGCTGCGCACGGCACTCGGGGCGCTCGCCGACGTCGGCACGCAGGTCACGCGACTGGTCGACCCGTCACCCGAGCGCCGGGCCGTCATCGCGGCCACCGCGGAGCTCCAGGAGCGCGAGCGGACCAAGGGCGCCGCGATCACCGCCGCGCTCCGCGAAGCCCTCGAACGCCGGGGCACCCCGCCCGACCAGGCGAAAGCAGCCGCGCAGGTCGCGACGATCGTCTTCGGCGACGCGTTCGACCGGTGGATCGACGCGGCCGGGAAGCAGGACTTCCCGGCATACCTGGAGACGGCCGCCGCAACCTTGCGCGAAGCCTGCCGCTAAAGCCGCACTTTCACGTGAAAGTGATCTGGAGGGACGACCTCCGGATCACTTTCATAGGGAAAGTGGCGCGCTTCAGCCGCGGGCGTGGGCGTCCAGGATGTGCGCGACGGCCTCGGTGACCTGCTGCGCGTAGCCCAGGTGCAGCCACTCGTCCGGCACGTGGATGTTCGAGTCCGACCCGCACGCGCCGGTGACCAGGAACTGCGCCTCCGGGTACTTCCGCGAGAGCAGGCCCATGAACGGGATCGACCCGCCCATGCCGGTCGCGCGGTGCGGCTGGCCGAAGACCTCGTCGCTGACCGTGCGCAGGGCCGACGTCAGCCACGGCGCTTCGGTCGGCGCGTTCCAGCCGTCCTCCGCCTGCGGGTTGTCGCCGAAGGAGACCTTCGCGCCGTACGGGACGTCGGTGGTCAGGGCCTTCTTCACGGCTTCGAGCGCCTTCTCGGCGTCGGCCGTCGGCGGCAGCCGGAAGCTCAGGGTGAGCGTAGTGCTCTCGCGCAGGACGTTGCCCGCGTCGGCCGGCTTCGGGAAGCCGTCGGCGCCGATCACCGACAGCGTCGGGCGCCACGCGTTGTTGAGCATCAGCTCCAGCGCGTCTTCCGTGATCACGCGCCCGCCTTCGACCAGCGGGAACGCCTTCGCCAGCGCGTCGGGGAAGTCCTTCGACACGGCTTCGAGCTCGGCCAGCCGGTCCGCCGGGACGTCGACCTTGAGCTCGTCGAGCAGCAGCTCGCCGGTCTCGCTGTCCTCGAGCCGCTCGATCAGGCGCCGCAGCACGCGGAACGAGCTGGCGACCACGCCCGAAGCGACGCCGGAGTGCTGCGCCGAAGCCAGCAGCTGCACGGTGACGTCGAGGTGCAGCATCCCGCGCAGGCTCGTGACCAGCCACAACCGCTCGTAGTCGCTGCCGCCGGCGTCCAGGCAGACGACCAGCGAGACCTCGCCGATCTTCTCGGCCAGGTGCTCGACGTAGGCGGGCAGGTCGGGGCTGCCGGACTCCTCGCCGGTCTCGAGCAGCACGACCGTGCGGGCGTGCTCGCCGCCGGCCGCGTGCACGGCCTCCAGGGCCGTCGTCGCCGCGTAGCCGGAGTAGCCGTCGTCGACGGACCCGCGGCCGTACAGGCGGCCGTCGCGGATCACCGGCGTCCACGGGCCGAGGCCCTCGGACCAGCCGCCGACCGGGGGCTGCTTGTCGAGGTGGCCGTACATCAGGACGGTGCCCTTGTCCGCCGCGCCCGGGGTCGCCGGGACGTCGACGAGCAGCAGGGGCGTGCGGTCTTCGAGCTGCACGACCTCGATGGTGGCGCCGGGCAGGTCGCGCCCGGCGATCCAGGCGCGGACGTGCTCGACGGCGGCGGCGAGGTGGCCGGTCTTGGCCCACTCGGCGTCGAAGGCCGGCGACAGGGCGGGGATCGCCACGAGCCCGGACAAACTGGGGGTGACCTCGTCGGTCCAGGCGGTGACAACGGACTCACGAACGGATTTCTGCTCCACGCCGCCATCGTGCCACGGGGGTCCCGGCGTGCGGCACGTCACAACGTCGCCACCGGTGGTGCGGAAGCGCGCACGCACGGCTGAGTGATCACCCCGCCGTACCAGGTGAACGCCCGGACCGGCGCCCGACCCTCGCAGGTCCGATGCTCGGGCGTCCTAACGTTTGCCCTGTTCAGCGCCTGTTTCTCAGCAACAAATAAGTATCCGTGACTCACCAAAGGGCGGACCATCGTGCCAGGATGTCCGCGTGAACCGTCAACGCCGACGGCGACCGAGCGCTTCGGACCCGATGCGCTGGTCCCCGCCGGTGCAGTCGCTGTGGTCGCCACAAGCGGCCGCCAGAGGCACCGACACGAGGAGTACTGCGCATGCCGTCCGAACAGTGGACGCACCCGGAACCCGGGGACGGGCCCGCCGCCGTGGCGGCCCAGCCCTCCCCGGAGCAGGTCATCGCCGGATTGCGAGCAACCAGCGAAGGTGGCGCTGAGCTGACTCAGCTGCTCACCCCCGAAGGCGAACGGGTGCCGTCGCCCCAGTTCGACAAGTACGTCGACGACATCGACGCCGAAGCCCTGCGCGGCCTGTACCGCGACATGGTGCTGGTGCGGCGGGCCGACCGCGAAGCCAACGCCATGCAGCGCCAGGGCCAGCTCGGCATCTGGGTTCCGCTGCTCGGCCAGGAAGCCGCGCAGATCGGCTCGGGCCGCGCCCTCCGGGCGAACGACATGGCCTTCCCCAGCTACCGCGAACACGGCGTCGCGTTCGCGCGCGGGGTCGACATGAAGGACCTGCTCGGCATCTTCCGGTGCACCGACCACAGTGGCTGGGACTACCAGCGCCACGGCTTCCACCCGTACACGATCGTGATCGGCAACCAGGTGCTCAACGCCGCCGGTTACGCGATGGGCCAGAAGTTCGAGGGCAAGGTCGGCGACGACGACGGCGAAGCCACGATCTGCTACTTCGGCGACGGCGCCACCTCGCAGGGTGACGTCCACGAAGGATTCGTCTGGGCCGCGGTCTACGACGCGCCGCTGGTGTTCTTCTGCCAGAACAACCAGTGGGCGATCTCGGAGCCGACCGAGCGCCAGTCGCGCCTGCCGCTCTACCAGCGCGCCCGCGGCTACGGCTTCCCCGGCATCCGCGTCGACGGCAACGACGTCCTGGCCTGCCTCGCGGTGTCCCGCTGGGCGCTCGACGAGTGCCGCCACGGCAACGGACCCGTCTTGATCGAGGCGTTCACCTACCGGATGGACGCGCACACGACGACCGACGACCCCACCCGCTACCGGCTCTCCGACGAGCTGGAGGAGTGGAAGCTGAAGGACCCGATCGAGCGCGTCCGGGCGTTCCTCGCCCGCGGTGGCGGCGCCGACCAGGCGTTCTTCGACAGCGTCCAGGAAGAGGCCGACGCGTTCGCGGCCGACCTGCGCGAGTACACGTTCAACATGCCGGAACCGCCGCCGGACCGGATCTTCAGCAACGTCTACGCCGAGGGCAACCCGGTGCTGGAGTCGCAGCGCGAAGAGTTCCTGTCCTACCTCGACGGTTTCGCCTCGGCGGGTGAGCACTGATGACCGACCTCCAGAAACTCACCATCGGCAAGGCGCTCAACCTCGGCCTGCGCCGCGCGATGGAAGAAGACCCCAAGGTCCTGATCATGGGCGAGGACGTCGGCAAGCTCGGCGGCGTCTTCCGGATCACCGACGGCCTGCAGAAGGACTTCGGCGAGCAGCGCGTGCTGGACACGCCGCTCGCGGAGTCCGGCATCATCGGCACCGCGGTCGGCCTGGCCGTGCGCGGCTTCCGGCCGGTCTGCGAGATCCAGTTCGAGGGCTTCATCTTCCCGGGCTTCGACCAGATCTCCTCGCAGCTGGCGAAGCTGCACTACCGGACGCAGGGCAAGATCAAGATGCCCGTCGTGATCCGGGTGCCGTTCGGCGGCGGGATCGGCGCGGTCGAGCACCACTCGGAGTCCCCGGAGTCGCTGTTCGCGCACATCCCGGGCCTCAAGGTCGTGTCCATTTCGAACGCCGTGGACGCCTACTGGGGCATCCA